>NZ_PJCD01000032.1:0-282 GCF_002836315.1 Shewanella sp. ALD9 | reverse complement strand
CCAATCACGGTGCTGTCAGTGCTGTTTTCATTGTAGCTAAAGCTGTAGCTGTCAGAAACAGGAGTATCATTTATTGGAGTGATCACCGGAGTGTCACTGTCTTGACCGGTTAGGCTGCCATCAGAGACGGTTAAATCAACGGGCGGTAAGGTACCTTCGTTGTTAACCAAGTCAGCACCGGCTTGGGTTAATACCACTTCGCCGTTGACTAACGCGTAGTAACCGTCGTCATTGCTGCCTGGGGTGAAGTCCACGGTCAGTAAATCACCGTCTTCATCAAAG
>NZ_PJCD01000031.1:0-291 GCF_002836315.1 Shewanella sp. ALD9 | reverse complement strand
AGTAATGAAGACTCAACCAACTTACTCAACAGAATTTAGAATAGATACCGCTAACCTTGTGATTAAACAAGGTTACACCATCCGAGAAGCTTGTGAAGCAACCGGCGTAGGCCCGACAGCGATTAGACGTTGGGTAACTCAGCTAAGACAAGAATTTGAAGGTATTACTCCATCAGCTAATGCCATCACTCCCGAACAAAAACGAATTCAAGAGCTTGAAGCGCAAATTAAGAAAATTGAATGGGAGAAAGATATCTTAAAAAAGGCTACCGCTCTCTTAATGCAAGACAA
>NZ_PJCD01000030.1:0-304 GCF_002836315.1 Shewanella sp. ALD9 | reverse complement strand
GTAGCGGGCTTTTTTTCGTCTGCAATTTATAGTGTAGAGTTTGTTATTGGTCAAAACATGGCAGCAGTTTGTCGAATATGCCCATGTGTGAGTAGGTCATTTCCTGGCGCCTAATAAGCTTCAAGTAGTAGCTTTTGCTGATATGGCTCAGTTGGTAGAGCGCATCCTTGGTAAGGATGAGGTCCCCAGTGATGTGGTCAAGTAAAACTGTACACAAACAGGGGGCGTTTTATGCAGCCATTTCGGCAGCCGCTGGCGTCATATAATTGTTATAACTATGACCACGTTTTGTATTGTAGTGCTT
>NZ_PJCD01000029.1:0-330 GCF_002836315.1 Shewanella sp. ALD9 | reverse complement strand
TTTGGTGCATTATTTAAAGGCGCTGTCGGAGCATTACCCGCATTAACCGAATATTGTGAGCATTTAGAGCGAAAACGACGACAAGGCGCTGCAAATTGTCAGCGCTGGCTGTGCGCTTAAGCATTAATTCTTGAAAAACCACCATCTTCCTTATACTTGATTGATATCAAGATTTTCTGCTGTGCTGAATTTCTTAGATGACCATAAATCACTCATTTAACGATAATATTTTAGCCATATCGATAAAAATTGATGAGTTGATCACATCGATCGTAACCCTCGCCAAAGCCATGAAAACGAGTTATGTTATTTGTTCAAGAAATGGGTGGC
>NZ_PJCD01000028.1:0-341 GCF_002836315.1 Shewanella sp. ALD9 | reverse complement strand
CCGTGGTAATGGATTTGTATGCGAGAAAAGTGGTGGGTTGGGCTTGCTCTGACAGCCCGAATACCGATTTGACTTGTGCAGCATTAAGAATGGCATTTGAAAGTCGTGGACGGCCCCAAAACCTGATGTTTCATTCTGACCAGGGTTGCCATTACAGTAGTCTTCAATATCGACAAATGCTGTGGAAATATCAAATAACGCAGAGTATGAGTCGACGAGGAAACTGCTGGGATAACGCGGTAATGGAACGTTTTTTTAGAAGTTTTAAAACAGAATGGATGCCGAAGTATGGTTACAACAATTTTGATGAAGCGAAGCTGGATGCGTTGAATTACATACTA
>NZ_PJCD01000027.1:0-343 GCF_002836315.1 Shewanella sp. ALD9 | reverse complement strand
TAACTAAACATCATAACTAAACATGGCCACCCAACCCAACTGGTTAAATAGCAAGCACTCAACTAGGCTTAGTTACCTTTAACTCAGACAGGTAATCTAAGATGGCCAGACCAAGACAGACAATCGTTAGCCTGGAAGATACACCTTACTATCACTGCTGTTCTCGTGTGGTACGTAAGGCTTTTCTGTGTGGAATTGATCACTCAACAGGAGAGAACTTTGAGCATCGGCGTGAGTGGGTCGATTCACGCATTCTAGAGTTAGCGACCATCTTTGCTATTGATATCTGTGCTTATGCCGTGATGAGTAATCACTTACATGTGGTTATAAAAGTCGATGCTGA
>NZ_PJCD01000026.1:0-345 GCF_002836315.1 Shewanella sp. ALD9 | reverse complement strand
TATCAAACGATAGCATTAATTGAATTGTTATCGAGAGAGCAGAACATCGTCAAACAGCTTTGTCATTTGTTTGAAATACCGCGTAATAGCTACCATTATCATCTCAAACATCGTGGATTAGTGAAGCCTGAACGTGAGAAATTGCGCCAGCAAGCAATTGCTATCCACCGTGATAGCCGAGGCTCTGCTGGCGCGAGAACGATAGCAGGCCAGCTTAATCAACTGGGTGAAAATGTTGGCCGTTATAAGGCCGCGAGTTTAATGAGAGATGCAGGGCTAATCAGTAACCAACCCAGAAAGCATCGTTACAAGATAGCCAATGATGAATCTAAAATAGCCCCTAAT
>NZ_PJCD01000025.1:0-468 GCF_002836315.1 Shewanella sp. ALD9 | reverse complement strand
GTCATCACATCAATAACAACGAATCGTCATTCATGCGCCTTTAGTTAGTACTATCAGCTTTCCAAATTGTTAAAGAGCGGGCTTAAAAAAGCCAAAGATAAAATTTCGTTTATCTTTGGCATCTCTAACCTATGCATATGCTTATCGTCATGATAAGTGTAAATGGTGGAGCTATGCGGGATCGAACCGCAGACCTCCTGCGTGCAAGGCAGGCGCTCT
Organism: Shewanella sp. ALD9; assembly: GCF_002836315.1. NCBI lineage: Bacteria > Pseudomonadati > Pseudomonadota > Gammaproteobacteria > Alteromonadales > Shewanellaceae > Shewanella > Shewanella sp. ALD9. The sequence continues at coordinate 249 of NZ_PJCD01000025.1, read as the reverse complement.
CCCAGCTGAGCTATAGCCCCATTTACATGCAGTTGAGATTTTACGTTTACCTTCAATGAAGGTCTTACCAAAAAAATTGGCTTGCCAATCGTTTCTAATCAAAGCGGTTGATAGCGACGTTTAGTACACTAAACGAGTTATCATCCAACGCAGAGTAGGAAAGATTGGTGGGTCAGAGTGGACTTGAACCACCGACCTCACCCTTATCAGGGGTGCGCTCTAACCAGCTGAGCTACAGACCCAACGTAA
>NZ_PJCD01000024.1:0-616 GCF_002836315.1 Shewanella sp. ALD9 | reverse complement strand
CTCTGTAGTGATTTTAAGCCAATTCTCTGCGGGGATGTTTAGTCTATTCAGTATGTCCAGGCTGCTTGAACTAATGGATCCACGCTTATCTTCTCGAATTATCCGACCGGTATCTTCAACTAAGACGATGTAGTCTTTTACGCTGAACATGAGCCCGTTAGGCATGTTTAAGCGCTCATTACCCACAAACGGTAATAGCTCTGATGGTTGTTCGCTTTTCATCGCTGAATTGATACGGCGTTGAATACTGGTGTAATCTGAGGTTTCAGGGGTTGCAGCCATTTTGGCTCTGACAGGGTTTAAATCAACGTAAGCCATACAGGCTAAAACTGCTGCTTCATCAAGCAAAGCCTGAGATTTAAACCAGCCTTCCCAAAATCGCCCTGTGCATTTATCTTCTTTGTTGGCCATTCTGGCGATGGGCTCACTGAGTGAGCGCATAAACCAACTGATATCAATTAAGCGTTTACGGTATTCGGTAATGCATTCATTGACGGTTTGCAGTTCAAACTGGTTAAGGTCTTCCTCTTTTAGGTATTTGTGCGTGAGTAACGTACCTTTAAAGCCCTTGTGCCATTGAATTAGCACTTCTTTATCTGACCACTTTTTTGCTTTA
>NZ_PJCD01000023.1:0-616 GCF_002836315.1 Shewanella sp. ALD9 | reverse complement strand
CAAAGCAAAAAAGTGGTCAGATAAAGAAGTGCTAATTCAATGGCACAAGGGCTTTAAAGGTACGTTACTCACGCACAAATACCTAAAAGAGGAAGACCTTAACCAGTTTGAACTGCAAACCGTCAATCAATGCATTACCGAATACCGTAAACGCTTAATTGATATCAGTTGGTTTATGCGCTCACTCAGTGAGCCCATCGCCAGAATGGCCAACAAAGAAGATAAATGCACAGGGCGATTTTGGGAGGGTAGATTCAAATCACAGGCATTGCTTGATGAAGCTGCAGTATTAGCCTGTATGGCCTATGTCGATTTAAACCCTATCCGCGCTAAAATGGCAGCAACCCCCGAAACCTCAGATTACACCAGTATTCAGCGCCGTATCAATTCAGCAATGAAAGGAGAACAACCAGCAGAGCTATTACCGTTTGTGGGAAATGAAAGGCTCAATATGCCTAACGGGCTCATGTTCAGTGTAAAAGACTACATTGTATTGGTTGAAGATACCGGTCGGATAATTCGAGAAGATAAGCGTGGTGCCATTAGCTCAAGCAGCCAGGACATACTGAATAGACTCAACATCCCCGCAGATAATTGGCTTAAAATCACCACTGAA
>NZ_PJCD01000001.1:0-750780 GCF_002836315.1 Shewanella sp. ALD9 | reverse complement strand
GGTAACCGCTTGCGCTGTCTGCCGTGTCAGTGGATGCGCATTATAGGCACCACACGGTTTTGCGCAAGGCCTTTTTTAAAGCTTTTAGCAAAAAAGCAATCAACCGAATACTAATCAAACAACTCGGTACTAAAAACACACAACCGTGTTCGATTTTGCTCAATTAAGCTTCAGATAATACAAAGGAGTAGATTAACTAATATAAAACCGGATAATAATTATAGTACATATTTAAGATTTAGATAAAAAAGATATGATTTAATGAATATGTTGGCAAGTCACAACGATTACCTCAGCTATCTATATAGTAGAGGAACTAACTACGTAAACTCTATTGTTAGATGCTATTGAAGAAAATCACTCTATAGTTAACTTTCATTTTTCTCGTTGGTAATATCAGTATTATTGATGTCATCGATGGTTGAGTGTTGTTGTGTCTCTGTTTTATTCAATTCATCGCCAACGATGTGGGCCACTTTTAACTTCTTAATAGCGTTAATCGTGATAACAGGTCCAGATAGTGCATATATGTAGAAACCAAGACAAAGAATGATGGCTGGTTCTACAGAAATAATAACGAACACACCTACGAGCAATAACATCACCACGAAATTTACTTTCCCTCGCCAATCTACTTCCTTAAAGGAGTGATAGCGAAAGTTACTGACCATGAGTAGTCCTGTTAATGCAGTAATCAATGCGGCAAGGTAATTTATATCGGTAGGGTCAAGCTCATATTTAGAACCACTCCAAATACTTCCAGCGATTAAGGCTGCTGCAGCGGGACTAGCTAGACCTTGAAAATAACGTTTATCGGCAACACCAACTTGGGTATTGAAACGAGCTAATCTCAATGCTGCACAAGCACAGTAGATAAAAGCAGCTAACCAGCCTACTTTACCTAAATCTTGCAATGCCCAATTATAAGCAAGGATCGCTGGAGCCATGCCAAAAGAAACCATATCGGCCAAACTATCATATTCAGCCCCAAAATCACTTTGAGTATTGGTTAACCTTGCGACTCTGCCATCTAGTCCGTCACAAATCATAGCGATAAAGATAGCAATTGACGCTAACTCAAAATGACCGTTCATTGATGAAATGACAGCATAAAAACCAGAAAATAGCCCTGCGGTAGTAAATAAGTTAGGTAATAGGTAAATACCTTTATTTTTTACTGGGTGATTAGGTGAATTTTGCATACACTTTACACATTATCGTTTTAGTTGTTGGATTTATACTCAAAGATAGCATATTTTGAAATATTCAAGCATAACGTCAATTAGCTCTGGGAAACTCACATGGAAATTACGCGTTTAGTTTTTGGTTTAGTCACTTTTGCATTTAGTACATGTTTATTTGCCGCGACCATTTACACTTGGGTGGATGATGCTGGCGTTGTACATTACAGCCAACAACAGCCCCTAAATGTAGATGCAAGCAAGATTTATAGTGAGGATATGGAACCCGCTAAAATTGGCACTTACACACCACAAAAAAAAACCGCTGTTAACGTGGAATCTCAATTAGAACAATCAGCAAAAATCATTAATGAAAAAGACAAACAACAAGCCAAAGACATCTGTGAAAGTGCTAAGCACAGCCTGAGTGTATTGAATACTCACAGCAAATTAAATCAACAAGATAAAACTACTGGTGAAACTGTCTCAATGACAGAAGAACAGAGGCAAGCAGCTATTACTGAAAATACCGAACGGGTCAGGTTATTTTGTCAAAGTAAATAATAACAAAGGGAGCTAATGCTCCCTTTGTTCAAAAACGTTAGCTGATAATGCTAGATAACATTATTGATTGAAGGCTAGCTTGCCATCTTCTACTACGACTTTAATCATTTTACCTGGCAATAATTGACCTCGCAGCAATTTTTGGGCTAAAGGATTCTCTACTTCTTGCTGCAATGCTCGTTTTAAGGGTCTTGCACCATAAACAGGATCGAATCCAGCTTCAGCAATTAATGATAAAGCCTCATCAGATAATTCAATATCGAACTCTTTCTCGATCAAACGTTTGCGCAATAATTCAAATTGAATACTGGCAATGTGTTTGATATTTTCGGCGTCTAAGGGATGGAATACCACAGACTCATCAATTCGATTTAAAAACTCTGGACGGAAGCTTTGCGTCACAACATTCATGACTCCAGCTTTCATATCTTCATAACTCGTATGACCAAAGCCCTCTTGAATAATATCTGAGCCAAGGTTAGAGGTCATGATGATGACAGTGTTTTTAAAATCAACCGTTCTGCCTTGACCATCAGTTAAACGGCCATCATCTAATACTTGCAGCAACACATTAAATACATCTGGATGAGCTTTCTCAACTTCGTCTAACAAGATCACGGAATAGGGCTTACGGCGAACCGCCTCAGTTAAGTAACCGCCTTCTTCATAACCCACATATCCGGGAGGGGCACCAACTAAACGCGAAACGGTGTGTTTTTCCATAAATTCAGACATGTCTATGCGCACAAGAGCTGATTCTGAATCAAACAAAAACTTAGCTAGCGATTTACACAGCTCAGTTTTACCCACACCGGTAGGCCCAAGGAACAAGAACGAACCTATTGGACGTTGTGGATCGGCAAGACCTGCCCGACTACGACGAATGGCATTAGATACTGCCTCTACAGCCTCATTTTGGCCGATTACACGCTCATGCAATGCATCTTCCATATGCAATAGTTTTTCACGCTCACCTTCGAGCATTTTTGAAACAGGGATACCGGTGGCTTTTGATAGTACTTCAGCAATCTCGACCTCAGTCACTTTATTACGTAACAGTGTCATATCTTGCATTTCTGCTTGCGATGCTAAATCTAGTTGCTTTTCGAGCTCAGGAATACGCCCATACTGTAATTCAGACATCCGCGTTAAGTCACCCGCACGACGAGCTACTTCTAAATCCATTCTCGCCTGTTCGAGATCGGCTTTAATATGTTGTGTGCCTGCTAATGCTGCTTTCTCGGTATGCCAAATCTCATTCATCTCAGAAGCTTTACTTTCGACATCCCTCAGTTCATGTTGTAAAAACTCAAGACGTTTACGACTGGCCTCGTCTGACTCTTTACTTAACGCTTGTTCTTCCAGCTTAAGCTGAATAGCGCGGCGTTCTAAGCGGTCAAGTACTTCTGGCTTAGAATCAATCTGCATTCTGATACTAGATGCCGCTTCATCGATTAAGTCGATAGCTTTGTCCGGCAATTTACGGTCTGAAATATAACGATGCGACATGGTTGCTGCTGCAACTATTGCAGGATCAGTTATTTCAACATGATGATGTAATTCGTAACGCTCTTTTAGACCACGTAAAATGGCAATGGTGTCTTCAACGCTCGGTTCATCAACAATTACTTTTTGAAAACGGCGTTCAAGTGCAGCATCTTTCTCAATATATTGACGATATTCATCAAGTGTTGTTGCGCCGACACAATGCAAATCACCACGTGCTAAAGCAGGCTTAAGCATATTACCAGCATCCATTGCGCCCTCGCCCTTACCTGCGCCGACCATGGTATGCAGCTCATCAATAAACAGAATGACCTGACCTTCCTCTTGGGATAGCTCATTCAATACTGCTTTCAAGCGTTCTTCAAACTCACCACGATATTTGGCTCCCGCAATTAACGAGCCCATGTCTAATGACAATACCCGTTTATTTTTAATCCCTTCAGGGACTTCACCATTCACAATACGCTGAGCTAAACCTTCAACAATGGCGGTTTTACCGACACCAGGTTCACCAATTAATACCGGATTATTTTTAGTACGGCGTTGTAGCACTTGAATCGTGCGACGAATTTCCTCATCACGACCAATAACAGGGTCTAACTTACCTTGCTCTGCCCGCTCGGTTAAATCTACGGTAAATTTTTTCAATGCTTGGCGTTGATCTTCAGCATTGGGATCATCAACTTTCTGCCCGCCACGCATGTCTTCAATGGTTTTTTCCATTAACTCTTTGCTTGCACCTGAATCTTTTAATGCTTTGGCAAGGGGGTCATTATTTTCTAATGCAGCCAAGACAAACAATTCAGATGAAATGTATTTGTCTTTGCGCTTTTGCGCTAACTTATCGCATAGGTTTAGTAAACGAATTAACCCTTGTGATAACTGAACATCACCACCAGTACCTTCAACTTGCGGTAAACGTTCTAACTCTTGGCTAACCGCTGAGCGAAGCGCACTAACACGAATGCCCGCTTGCGTTAGTAAAGAATGAATAGAACCAGAATCTTGATTTAACAGCGCCATCATTAAATGAATAGGTTCAATAAATTGATGATCGCGTCCCAATGCTAATGATTGGGCATCAGAAATGGCAATTTGAAACTTATTAGTCATACGATCGAGTCTCATACAACCTCCTAGGATCTGATACATGTGGAATGGGAAATTAATTCAGAAATGAATAATTTGTTAACTTAAAGATGGGGGCATTTAATGTAAACTCAAGGTTAAAACTTAATCTGGATCAAAAAATTGTTGATTTTTTATACTTGAAAGTTGTTACCAATAATAACTTAAGATTTAAGCCAAATGAGAGAAGCCATTCGACCCGTTTGCTTGTCACGACGGTAAGAAAAGTAATCAGGTTCAGAAAAGGTACACACATCTGCGCTATAAATTTGAGTAACGCCTGCTGTAGATAAACGCAACTTAGCTAAGCCGACTAAATCAGCTAAATATTTAGCATTATTCTGAACAAAATGAGTTGCAGCTTGCGGATTTTTATTGATAAAAGCATCACGAACTTCACTACCAACTTCAAATGCACAAGGACCTATTGCAGGCCCTAAGTATGCGATTAATGCTGACGGTGGAGAATGAAACATCGCCAATGCTTGCTCGATGATGCCCTCACACAAACCGCGCCACCCGGCATGAACTGCGGCAACTTCAGTGCCTTGTTGATTACATAATAATATTGGTAAGCAATCGGCCGTCATTACCGTACATACATGGCCAAACTGATTACTGTAACTACCATCAGCTAATGCTATCGCGCTACCTGGCATCAATGTTTGTACATCAACAACCTTAGTACCATGAACTTGCTCAAGCCAGATTGGCTCAGCAGGTAATGATAATTGCTGAGTTAATATTGCACGATTAGCGAATACATCTTGAGGCTTATCACCAACATGTAGCCCTAAATTTAAACTATCAAACGGGCTAACACTGACGCCACCAAAACGATTTGTCATCGCTATGGCAACGTTAACAGGTATTGGCCAATCGTGCTCAAGCATTATAAATACACTATCGGATTAAGCTCAGTATCGACTCGTAGTGCTTTTGTCAGCTCAACCATGTCATCAGGGATCGGCGCATGCCAAGTCATGATTTCACAGGTAAATGGATGAGCAAGTTCTAAACGCACTGCATGTAAAGCTTGGCGCTTAAAGTTTTTGAGTAATTCAAAAAACTCTGGGCTCGCTGATTTAGGCGGACGAGGACGACCACCATAAACCGGATCGCCAACTAACTCATGACCAATATGCGCCATATGAACACGAATTTGGTGAGTACGACCAGATTCCAGACGCAAACGTAAACGCGTATGAGCTCGGAACTTTTCAGACACACGATAATGAGTCACCGATGGGCGACCACCATGGATAACGGCCATTTGAGTACGTCTAGTTGCGTGACGTTCAATAGGTTCATCAACCGTGCCACCTGCCGTCATAGTGCCTAATACAATCGCTTCATACTCGCGAACAATATCACGAGCCTGTAATGCGGCAACCAAATGCGTTTGTGCTTCAACTGTTTTAGCAACAACCATTAGCCCTGTAGTGTCTTTATCTAAACGATGAACAATACCTGCTCTTGGTACATGTTCAATATCTGGACAATGGTATAATAAAGCATTCATCAACGTACCGTCTGCATTACCAGCGCCAGGATGAACAACTAAACCAGCTTGCTTGTTAATGACAATAATATGGTCGTCTTCATAAATAATATTTAAGTCGATATTTTGCGCTTTAGCACTCACTTCTTCTTCAAGTGTTGCCGTCACTTCTATCAACTGAGACTCGAAAACCTTTTCCCGTGGCTTGTCGACTGTGATACCGTCAATAGTAATTGCACCAGATAGGATCCATTCCTTGATGCGTGTACGCGAGTAGTCAGGGAACAAACCAGCTAATGCTTGGTCTAATCTCAGACCGGTTTGTGTTGCTGTGATCTCGCTTTTTAGATTAATCTCTTGTGTCATAGGAACCGTACCCCAGTTTAGGGGTCCAAAGTGAATGTGCTATCTGTTACAATCGGATGTTTTCTATTTTACCGTGAAATGGAAAAATTCTTAACAACAACTTAAAAAGAATTGAATTCAAGTATGTATAAAATTGCCCAAGGTGCCGCCCTAGTATTACTTTCACTGGCTATAACAGCCTGTAGTAGCAGTCCAGAAGACGATGATGTTGCCAGTAAAGCATCACCTGATGTCCTGTACTCTCAAGCAAGAACGTCAATGGAATTAGGTAATTACTCTAAAGCCGTTCGTTCACTTGAAGCATTGGACTCTCGTTTTCCATTTGGTCCGCACAAAACTCAAGTTCAATTAGACTTGATTTATGCGTATTACAAAATGGATGATGCTGCCTCAGGAGTTGCCAATATTGATCGCTTTTTACGCCTCAATCCAACGCATCCTAATATAGATTACGTCTATTATATGCGTGGTTTAACCAATATGCAGGCAGATAATTACTTATTTCACGATTTAATGAATATTGATCGTACCGATCGTGATCCCAAAAATGCTCAAGATGCATTTAAAGATTTTGATCGATTGATTAAATCGTATCCAAATAGCAAGTATTCTGCTGATGCACAACAACGTATGCAGTTCTTAAAGAACCGTTTGGCTAAATATTCAATTCAAGTTGCAGAATATTATATCAAAATGAACGCATGGAGTGCAGCTGCTGTTCGTGCTCAATCAGTTATGGAGAAGTTTCCAGGAACACCTTCAACTGAACGGGCATTAGAAATTATGGCTAAAGCGTATGACGAATTAGGTCAGGAAAAATTACAGCAAAACGTTAAAACTGTAATGAAAGCAAACTTTCCAGCTAATGAAATATTATCTAACTAGTCATCATTCATACTCTACGACTGTTAATTATTGTTTCACATTAAACGCTCCTTGGAGCGTTTTTTTATACCTGATTTATCTGCCTTGGCAATTTGAGTCTCTATATATTCAATATTTTTTACTTGTTATGGTAACCACACCAGTAAAAGAGGCACCATAACACCATTTACTCTAGTTACCATCATAGGAGTGAAGTATTTATTACACTATGGTACTTCGGCTGAATAACATTCGATACGCCCAAAATACATCCAAACAAATCGATTTTTGATATAAATATAAAAAACAGGTTGACTCAATGGGTCAAAATCCTTTAAATTGCGTCCGTCGCCCGAATAGCTCAGTCGGTAGAGCAGAGGATTGAAAATCCTCGTGTCCCTGGTTCGATTCCGGGTTCGGGCACCATATTTATATTGGTGGCGACAGCGACTAATAGAATAAAGTTATTTCTCGATACATGTTTTGCAGGTGTGGTGGAATTGGTAGACACGTCAGCTTCAGGTGCTGATGCTCGTAAGGGCGTGGAGGTTCAAGTCCTCTCACCTGTACCAAATAACTTTATCAGTTTTAACAAAAAGGCCTCGCATTGCGAGGCCTTTTTGTTTTTGTTGCCGGTATCACTTTGACGAGTGTTAAAGCCACATATTATTTAGCGGCTCAGGTAGCCTATCAACTGGATTGCTCTACTGTATAGTTAATGTTCAGCTCGTTGGCTATAAAATCAGTTGAACGTTAACGCTACAATATCGCTATCTCGTTACGCTCTATCAAACAGTTTGTTCACTGACGAGTCTATCAACTCGCCAGAAAAATCTGCGACAACATAAAACAGCGATTACATCGGCTCAATATAATCCACCATTAACTGCACAGTTTGATTACCTCTAAACTCGTTCACATCAAGCTTATAGACCACACGAGCATGTTTAATGGTTGCATCAGGCCATATTGCTAAATCCACATTAAAAGCAATACCGTCTAACATCGCGCTGCCACATTCCGTTTCAAGTAATAATTTTAAGTGTTTTTCACCCACTATACGCTGCTGTACTACCTTGAATACACCATCAAATAGTGGTTCTTCAAACGACTGCCCCCATGGCCCTGCATTTCGTAATAAAAAGGCAGTATCAAGCGTCATTAACTGGCTCGATAACTCACCATCAGAGAGTAGCTCCCCCGTCAGCTGTTCATAATCTAATACTTCTCTTACCGCATCATCATAAGCTTGCTTAAACTGCTCAAACACATTTGCTTTTAACGATAGCCCTGCTGCCATAGCGTGACCACCAAACTTGGTTATCATTCCAGGACAGCGACCATTAATGCGTTCGAGTAAATCTCGCATATGCAGGCCTTTAATCGAACGGGCAGAACCTTTTATTACACCATCACCCGCATCGGCAAAAGCAATAACCGGACGATGATAACGATCCTTAATCCGTGAGGCCAAAATACCAATAACACCTTGATGCCAATCATCCTGAAAAATGGCGATGCCCCACGGTAAATCAGCTTCATTGAGTGACACTTTCGATAAACTTTTTAATGCCTCTTGTTGCATGCCCGTTTCAAGTTCGCGGCGCTCTTGGTTTAATCCATCTAATTCCGCTGCCATTCTTCTGGCTAACATGATGTCTTCACACAGTAAGGTTTCAACCCCTAGCGCCATTTCATCTAAACGCCCAGCTGCATTGAGTCGAGGCCCTACCGCAAAACCAAAATCAGCAGCAACAATCTTTTCAGGACTCCGTTTCGCCACTTCAAGCAATGCTGTAATGCCAACACGACAGCGGCCACTTCTGACTCGCTGCAAACCAGCATTAACGAGAATACGGTTATTAGTGTCTAACGACACAACATCAGCGACAGTACCTAAAGCGACAATATCAAGCAATGTGCCCAGATTAGGCTCAGTGATTTGCTGTTGTTGATACCAATTACGCTGCCTTAATTGCGCACGTAAAGCAGACATTAGATAAAACGCCACCCCAACACCGGCAATTGACTTACTGGCAAACTGGCAACCAGGTTGATTAGGATTAACAATAACATCAGCATTGGGCAAGGTGCTGCCAGGTAAATGATGATCTGTCACGACAACAGTCATTCCTAACAATTTTGCAGCTGCCACCCCTTCAATTGAAGATATTCCATTATCAACGGTAATGAGTACATCAGCATTTTTAGTAAAAGCCACCGCAACAATTTCAGGGCTTAAGCCATAACCATAATCAAACCGATTAGGAATAAGGTAATCAACATGTTTTGCCCCCATCATTTTCAGCGCCAGCATACATACACTAGTCGACGTAGCACCATCAGCATCAAAATCCCCAACAATCAAAATTGATTGCTGCGCAGCAATAGCATCCGCAATAATCACGGCGGCTTCTGCTAGCCCTTTCATACTATCTGGGCGTAATAACTTACTTAGCATTAATTCGCAGTTATCTTCATTGACGCCACGGCGAGCATAGAGCTGTTTCAATAATGGCGATAAAGAAGCGGGTAAATGACTATCATCAACCTGAGGACGACGGACTATTTTATGAGACAAAAGGCAACCTTAAACGGGTAATTAGAGAATAGAGCATAACAAAAAGGTGAGCCTAAGCTCACCTTGATTTTACGTTTTTAGCACACGCTTTACGACGTTGATTTACTAGTCTGATTTATAAATTCGATTCAATCGTACGTAATAAATCTGCCGGAGCTTGATAGCCAGGTACCATCACACCATTTTCTAAAATCAGTGCTGGTGTACCGTTAATCCCGAACGACATACCTAATTTATACTGGGCTGCAATATCAATATCACAACTTGCCGCTTTAACATTACCACCCGCTTTAGCTTCTGACATCGCTTTTAAAGGATCTTTAGCACACCATACCGCTTGCATCTCGTCTGCATTAGCAGAAGGAATACCTGCACGAGGATAAGCTAAATAACGAATAGTAATACCTAAATCATTATAGCCTTGCATTTGATTGTGTAGCTTGCGGCAATAACCACAGTCTACATCGGTAAATACCGTGACAACATGTTTCTCATTTTTCGCTTTGTAAACCAACATCTCATCTTCAAATGGCTTAAGTAACTCTATGCGAGGTCCAGCCAATGCAGCCTCGGTTAAGTTTTTCATGCCTTTATCCATGTCATACAAATTGCCATGAATGAGTTTTGTGCCATCTTTGGTGACGTATAATACACCGCGGTCTGTTAGTGCTTGATATAAACCGTCGATTGGAGATTGTTGAATGAGCATCACGTTGACACCCAAGGTTTCAGTGAGTTTTTGCTTTAACGCTGATTCATTGGACACATCGGTCGCAGGTGCCGCTGACACAATAGGGGCAATAATAAGGCTGGCAACAAGGGCGAATGCTTTAGTTAACTTCATGGTAATTCCTATATTACACGGGTTCATAATCAATAGACCCGACTTCGTAAGCAAAACTTACAGATTTAATTTCGCTAGCGCAACAAATACTCATAATCTTAAATGTAAGGATTTGAAACCTACACAGATACAAATCACACTAAGCTAACCGCGTGGATGATGTTGGCTATGCAGTTGCTGTAAGCGCACTTTAGCAACATGTGTATAAATTTGAGTGGTCGATAAATCACTGTGACCGAGTAATAATTGTACCACACGCAAATCCGCGCCATGGTTAAGTAAATGGGTAGCAAAAGCATGGCGTAACGTATGTGGTGATAAATGACATTGAATACCCGCCCTGGCCGCATACAATTTAATCCGATGCCAAAAGGTTTGTCTGGTCATCATTTGCCCACGACGTGAGGGAAACAATACATCTGACTGCTTCATACTTAATAGCTCGGCACGAGCAAACTTGATGTACTGCTCAACAGCTGTAATGGCCAGCTCACCTAAAGGGACCAAACGCTCTTTGCCTCCTTTACCCATCACCCTCACCAAACCTTGGCGTAAACTAATTTGCTCCATCGTTAAACTCACCAATTCGGTTACCCGCAGCCCTGTAGCATACAACAGCTCTAACATGGCTTTATCTCGGTACTCGATAGGATCATCAATATTTGGCTCTGATAATAAATTATCTATTTGCGCCTCAGACAATGTATCCGGTAATTGACGAACTAACTTGGGCGACTTGATTAATGCTGTAGGGTCTTGGCTTATTTTCTGTTTAACTAATAAGTAAGCATAAAAACGTCGTAAACTACTGAGAAGTCTCGCTGTGCTACTTTTAGCAAATTGTTTATCAAAACGTTCAGCAAGATAGTCACGCAGTAAGGCCTGGTCAACTTGCAGCAAATCCTTACCTTTGGTCAAAACATAACGTTCAGCATTTTGTAAATCTGTACGATAAGATACCAAGGTATTATCACTTAGCCCGTTAGTTGACCACAAGTCATCAAGAAACTGGTTAATTAAGGGATCGGGTTGATAAGCAGGTTTGGCCAAAGCGGTATCCAATAAATAATAAAAAACGACGTTAGATAATCTATCATAACGTCGTTATATTGATCTGTTAATTATGATCTATTTAACAATTAAGCATCCGCTTTTTGAGCCTGATTTTGAGGTAAAAACAAACACACAATTGCTGTTAACGCAGTAGGTAGCAACCAAGCCATCCCCTCTGCATGCAGTGGCATAAAGTCAAGGAAGCTCATGTCCATGCCTGCCGTTTGTAACCCATCAAAGATACCGAAAAACAGTGCAACACTCAGCACGACTCGATGCGAAAAAGCAGGTCTAGCAAAGCGTTCTGTCAAAAAGGTTACCAATACCAATGCTATCGCAACGGGATAAATAGTCATTAACACAGGAATACTGATGCTTATTAATTGCGATAAACCTACGTTAGCGACAGTGGCACATATCACACTTAATAAAACCACTAGTAACTGGTACGATAATTTTGGCATTAATTCATTGAAGAATTCAGAGCAGGCTGTAACTAAGCCAACGGCCGTCGTTAAGCAAGCAAGCGTTACAACCGTTGACAGCATTAAGGTACCAATATTACCAAAATGATGAGTCACATAGTTTGTTAAAATTTGGCCGCCATTGTCTGCACCAATAGCAAAATCGCCTGCTGAAGCACCAAGATAAAACAACGACACATACACAAACGCTAAACCACCAGCAGCAATAAATGCTGCACGAACTAAATACTTAGTTTGATCGGCGGCATCGTTTACGCCTTTTTTGCGTAACAAATCGATGATTAACATACCAAACATCAATGATGCCAAGGTATCCATGGTGTTATAACCTTCAATAATTCCTTTGGTTAATGGACTATTAATATATTCACCGACCGGAAGGTTCACCTCTGCGCCAGGAAGAATAATCACTGAACTGGCTAACCCCACCAAGAGTAAAATCAATACTGGCGTAAGTATTTTACCTACGCTATCGAGTAATTTTCCTGGAAATAAAGATAAAAACATCACAATGGAGAAAAACACTAAAGTATAAATAAGTTGCGCAATACTAAACTCTTTGCCGCCAAGCATCATTAACGCATCAGGATTACTAATAAAAGGTCTAGCGCCAATTTCGAACGCCACCAACGCAGTACGTGGGGCCGCAAATGCTGGGCCAATGATAATATAAATCGCAATGGCTAATGCTGTGGCAGCAAACGCAGGTAATAGCGCCATCACTTTACCGTTAGCTTTCGCAACGGCAATTAACCCTATCAGTGGCATACCCACTGCGGTAATTAAGAAACCGAACATCGCAAAAGACATATTCTCGCCAGCAAGCATGCCAGCAAAAGGTGGGAAAATTAAGTTACCCGCACCTAAAAAAAACGCAAAGGTCATAAACCCTAACCCTAGCGTATCAGTCACACTCATTTTAGTTGTTTGCACTACTAGCCTCGTTTTATTGTTATGTTTTTTAACAAACCTAATTGATTACGCCATAATTAGCTACTGCTGAGCTGAACGAACAATAAATTGTAAAGTTAAAAATACACTTAGAAAATAGTAAACTTTGTTAAGAGAGTAACGAAAATGACTCGCTAGCTCAGTATTCAGCATGACATCCCTGTCAAATAGCCTTAATTAGACTTTTCACTCGATTTTACGAGTAAAAAAGCGCGCAAACTAATATCAAATATCGCCTTAATACTCAAGCACCAGCCCCCTAAACAATTAAAAAAAACTATTTAGTTACGATTTATGGCAAGACTTGTGTACATATCCACCACATCTATGATTTTAAAGTTAATTTTTCGTAACAAAAAGTCAACGGTACAGGTCAGAGGGAATTAACACGCGACAGTAAAAATCAAAGCGGTTATGATCTTATTCGAGTAGTTCATACAATCGAAAGAGTAATCAATTATCTATGTCTTTTACGTTTAAGCAATTTCATATCGATGATCAACAGTGTGGTATGGCCGTCAGTACTGATGCAGTTTTACTCGGTGCTTGGGCTGAGCTAACTCAATCAAGGCATATTCTGGATATTGGTGCAGGAAGCGGTTTGCTCAGTTTAATGGCAGCACAACGTAGTCCTCGCCACACGAGTATTATTGCAGTAGAAATAGACAATGCAGCCGCGAAGGCTTGCCAATTTAATATTAAACAAAGCCCTTGGTCAGAGACGGTGCAACTCTTTCACGGTGCTATTCAAGACTTTCAACAACTGCACAAAAAGAATGATGAGCCATTATTCGACCATATTATTTGTAATCCACCCTACTTTGAACAGGGCACACAAGCCAAAAATAGCGCACGAGCTGACGCCAGGCACACTAATACCTTGCCCTTTGCCGAATTGCAGAGCGTGATTAGCCAATTACTTGCTCCGCAAGGCACGGCAAGTGTTATTTTGCCACTGCAAAGTTTAGCCAGTTTTACTCAACAACTTAACACTTATGGTCTATTCGTTGCTAAGCAGCTTGATATCATTAGCATTGAAGGAAAGGTAGCTAACCGATCAATATTGGCAATCCAGCACTACCCAACAACAACGGAGCCACAAACACTCACTCATCCTGCTGTTGAAACTCAGTATCATCAAATGACGATCCGCGACAAACAAGAGCGATATAGCGAAACGATGATAGATTTATGCCGCCCATTCTACTTAAAGCTTTAGCCTGCTCAATAGGTCAGCTATAATACTCAACTATTTTTCAGCGAGACCAGCGCATGCAATTTGAAGATTTCCAGCTCGACCCTAGCTTATTAGAGTCACTCAAGGCCATGGGACACAACACCCCTACCACCATTCAGCAGCAAACTATTCCATTGGCCATGGATCAGCGGGATATTTTAGCGCGTGCGCCAACTGGCACCGGTAAGACGGCCAGTTTTTTACTGCCTGCTTTACAGCACCTTATTGACTTCCCTCGTCGTTTTGAAGGCCAAGCACGTATTTTGGTGCTAACGCCAACGCGTGAATTAGCCAGTCAAATTCATCGTTATGCAAGTCATTTAGCCACTGGGCTTGAGCTTAATATCGTCATTATTACTGGTGGTGTTCCATATGGCCCACAAGAAGAAGCACTTGCAGACAATGTTGATTTATTAATCGCCACCCCAGGTCGATTAATGGAATACCTAGATAAAGACAAATTTGACGCCACTGAAGTTGAAATTTTAATTATTGATGAAGCTGACCGCATGCTTGATATGGGTTTCTCATCAGTAGTGCAATCAATTGCCATTGAAGCTCAAGGCCGCAAACAGAACATGCTGTTTTCTGCCACGCTTGAAGGTAATGGGGTTAACCGTTTCGCTCGCGACTTATTAACCGATCCCGTAATGGTCGATGTTGAAGCGCCACGCAGTGAAAAAGCTAAAGTACACCAGTGGGTTCACTTGGCCGACGATCAAGCACATAAATTTGCATTGTTATGCCATATTCTTCAACAAGAAAATGTTACGCGCACCATTGTGTTTGTTAAAACTCGCGAAATGGTCGCCAGCCTTGAAGGCTTATTACTAAAAGCCAATATCCCATGTGCATTTATGCGCGGCGATATGGAACAGAAAAAACGTTTCCAAGCATTGGGTCGTTTTTCTAAAGGCGAAGTTAATGTGCTTTTGGCGACAGATGTTGCAGCTCGAGGAATCGATGTTGATGACATTACTCATGTGATTAACTTTGACATGCCACGTTCTGCTGACGCCTATGTTCATCGAATTGGCCGTACCGCTCGCGCTGGCGCAAAAGGAACCGCAATATCACTAGTTGAAGCGCACGATATGCGTATTGTGTCTAAAATTGAACGATACATTGAGATCCCACTGAAACGTCGTGTGATTGAAGAACTTCGTCCTAAACACAAAGAAGCTAAAGTGCCTGGTAAGAAAAAAGCCAATGCAAAAGATGCTCGAGTTAAATCGAAAAAATATAAGAAAAAGTAACTTTTAGGCAGCTTTTTTGCAGTGTCCTAAAACACATTGACCAACTAGTATTAAAGCGAATTACCCAGTGATTCGCTTTTTTTATCCCTAAAGCGCTATATATCATCATTAACTAGACCGAATACCGCCACAAAGTGTCAAGATATGTCAATTTATGCACAAAAAACACCCACCAACAAAATAGACTCTAAACCATTAATGGCTATGGATTAATACTTTCATACTGTATTTTATTCTTGCTAAAACATATCAAAAAAACCAACTTATTAAGCGTTAATCGTAGAATCATAAAAAACACAATTTTTTGAAACATTTTATTTACATCAGGCTATTTAGATAAACGTCATACTCTGTTAATTTAGATGCAATGAGTAATAAAATGAATCTGAATGAACATGTTAGCCAACGAAGTTAACTGTCTTTAGCATTATTTCAGCATGGATACGCAAAAGAAATGATAAAAATCATACTAAGAAGATTGTCACCACTCTTGATCATTATTGTATTTGTTGGGCTAGCCCTGGCACTTATTAGCACCCAAGAGACACCCGAGCAAAAAGATGAAGCCATCAGTGTACCGATAATTGATGTGCAAACCGTTACGCCGCAAACCTTATCGCTTAACTTACCCTCCTATGGTGTGGTTAACCCTAAATATAAAACTCAACTTGTCACCGAAGTTCAAGGGCGCATGCTAAGTATTTCAGCCAATTTTGTTGCCGGTGGCGTAGTTAAAAAAGGCGAGCAACTAGCCATTATCGAACCATCTGATTACGAAGCTGACCTTATTCAGGCCGAAGCGACTGTCGCACAGGCCACTGCTGCATTAAATGAAGAGAAAGCCCGCGGTGTTGTGGCTAAAATTGAATTTAAAGATTTTGGTAAAGGCTTACCGCCAGAACTTGGATTACGTATTCCACAACTGAAAAAAGAACAAGCCAACGTCAAGTATGCAGAAGCGGCATTAGCCCGTGCACAACGTAACTTAGCCCGCACCGTTATTCGCGCGCCATTTGACGGCATCATTAAGGCCCGCAATGTCGACTTAGGCCAATATGTCACGTTAGGCACAAATTTAGGTGAACTATACGACACCAGTATCGCCGAAATCAGATTGCCGTTAGCAAATGAAGATCTCGCTTATTTAGAGTCGGTCGATAATCCTGAAACAGCAGTCACACTCACAGCATTGCTGGCGGGTAAACAAGTCTCTTGGCAAGGCAATATAGTGCGCAGCGAAAATGTCATCGACGAACAAACTCGCATGGTCTATTTGGTAGCAGAAATTCATGATCCCTATTTGCGTAACAACAAAACCGAAGGCCAACTACCTTTAAAATACGGCAGTTTTGTTAATGCCGTGATCACAGGTCGAACCGTTAATGATGTGGTAAAACTGCCTCGCCATGTAGTACGAAATGGTCAAGTTGCTGTAGTAAGTGCCGACAATATTATCGAAATACGCCCAGTCAATATTATTCGCTCAGACGTTGACTCCATTTATATTCAAGGCAGTTTCAAAGCGAATGAGCGCGTATCAACCACTAGCATCAACAGCTTAAACTCTGGACAAGCCATTAAAGTACTTGGTGAAGAAACCAAAACTGAACCAGTCGATACTGACACCCAAGCCGCTACGACTGCAGGTGAATAATAATGGATACTAATAAAGGAATTATCGCCTGGTTTGCTCGCAACAGTGTCGCCGCCAACTTACTGATGGCAGCCTTGCTTATTGGCGGTTTGTTTAGTGCTGTGCTTATTAATAAAGAAATTTTTCCAACGTTTGAATTAAATCTCATCAATATCAATGTGGCCTATCCTGGCGCTGCGCCACAAGAAATTGAAGAAGGGATTAATATAAAAATCGAAGAAGCTATTCAAGATATTAGCGGCATTAAAAAAGTGACGTCTGTTGCCAGTGATAGTGTTGGCTCGGTGACGATTGAAGTCGAAGACGGCTACGAAGTGCAGCAAGTACTAGATGAAGCAAAACTGCGTATTGATGCCATTGCGACCTTCCCAGATAACATCGAAAAACCCAACATTTATCAAATAAAGCCAGAAAACAATGTCATTTGGGTGTCTGTCTATGGCGACATGACGCTACATGACATGAAAGAAATGGCTAAAGCGATCAGAGACGACATCACCGATTTACCTGCCGTCACTCGTGCAAAAGTCACTGGTGTTCGAGACTATGAAATTGGCATTGAACTGTCTGAAGACAAGTTACGCGAATATGGCATTACATTTACTCAAGTCGCTTTAGCGGTACAAAACTCATCGATTGATTTACCCGGCGGTTCTATTCGGGCCCAAGACGGTGACATCTTGCTGCGTACTAAAGGCCAAGCTTATACTGCTGATGACTTTGCCCAAATTGTGGTAGAGACTCGCGCAGATGGCAGCCGAATTATGTTACCGCAAGTCGCTACCATTAATGATGATTTTGAAGAGCGTTTAGAGTACACCCGCTTTAACGGTAAACCTGCTGCCGTCATTGAAATTACCAGTATTGATGATCAAAATGCGTTAGATATTTCATCTCAAGTTAAAGCCTACGTTGCTGAACGTAAAAAAAGCTTACCAAGCAATATTCAACTTGATACCTGGGGTGATTTAACTCACTACTTGCAAGGTCGTTTAAACATGATGTTGTCGAACATGTTTTATGGCGCCCTGCTGGTGTTTATTATTCTGGCTTTGTTCTTAGACCTTAAACTCGCTTTTTGGGTAATGATGGGCTTACCGGTGTGCTTTTTGGGCACCATGTTATTAATGCCAATTGAACCGTTTAACATGTCGATTAACATGTTGACCTTATTCGCGTTTATTCTGGTGCTGGGGATAGTCGTCGACGATGCCATTGTCATCGGCGAAAGTGCCTATACCGAATTAGAAGAAAACGGCCACTCGTTGGATAACGTCGTAAAAGGTGTGCAAAAAGTAGCCATGCCCGCCACATTTGGGGTACTCACCACTATTGCGGCCTTTATCCCGATGATTATGGTGTCTGGGCCCATGGGGATTATTTGGAAATCCATCGGTATGGTGGTGATTTTGTGTTTAGCGTTTTCGCTGATCGAATCAAAACTGATTCTACCTGCGCATTTGGCCCACATGAAAATCAAAAAACGCACTACACCGACTAACATTTTCTCGCGCTTTAAATTTGCCCTTAATGAATGGTTACAACACTTTATTCATAATACCTATCGTCACTTTTTAGAACGTTGTATTACGCGACGATATAGCGTGGTGGCGGTGTTTATTGGGGTACTAATTTTGTCGCTTGCATTAGTGCAAAGTGGCAAAGTACGCTGGGTTTTCTTCCCTGATATTCCATCAGATTTTATTCAAGTCCAGCTTGAAATGGAAGAAGGTAGCTCTGAGCAGAACACCCTAAAAGTACTGCAACAAGTTGAGGATGCGTTATATAAGATGAACGCCAAGCTTGAAGAGCAATACGGTTACCCAATGGTAAAACACAGCTATATCGAACTTAGTTCACGCAGCAGTGCGTTTGTGTTTACTGAACTGACTAAAGGCGAAGACCGTGAAATCGACGGCGTCGCAATTGCGGAAGAGTGGCGTAATCAATTACCTGAGTTATTGTCAGTTAAAAAGCTTAACATCAATGCCAGTACCAACGATGCCGGCGGCGATTTATCTTTTCGCTTAACCGCAACCGACTTAGACCAGTTATCTGAGGCCGCTAAGGTACTTAAAGCAAAACTAGCCACTTACGAAGGCGTGTATGATATTACCGATAACTTCTCATCGGGTTCACACGAGATCCGCTTAAACATTCGTCCAGAAGCCGAAGCGCAAGGATTAACACTGTCAGATTTAGCTCGCCAAGTCCGTTACGGTTTTTATGGTTATGAAGCCCAACGTATTTTGCGTAATAAAGAAGAAGTGAAAGTCATGGTACGTTACCCACTTGAGCAGCGCCGCACTGTGGGCGATCTTGAAAACATGCTTATCCGCACCCAGTCAGGCGCAGCGGTACCGTTTTCAACGGTAGCCAATATAGAACTGGGTGAGTCATATGCATCGATCACCCGAGTTGATGGTCGCCGAGCAATTACCATTAGTGCCAATGTGAATAAAAACAATGTTGAGCCATCTAAAGTGGTCGCCGAAATTCAGGAAGACTTTTTACCTGAACTCACCGCGCGCTTCCCAAAAGTGGCTTCAGCTTTAGATGGTGGCAGTTTAGATGAGCAAAATGCCATGCTGGGTTTAGCCCAAGGCTTCTTTTTTGCCATGTTCACCATTTATGCTTTAATGGCTATCCCTTTAAAATCGTACACACAACCGTTAATCATTATGTCGGTGATTCCGTTTGGCATGATTGGCGCCTTGTTTGGCCACTATATTCTTGGTTTATCCATGAGCGTGTTAAGTTTATGCGGAATTGTGGCATTAGCCGGGGTTGTGGTAAATGACTCGTTGATTTTGGTCGACTTTGTTAACCGCGCTCGCGAAGAGGGCAAATCGATAATGCAATCGGCTATCGATTCTGGTTGTTACCGTTTTAGAGCCATTATATTAACCTCGCTCACCACCTTTGTTGGCTTAGTGCCGATTATTATGGAAAAAAGCTTACAGGCTAAAATTGTTATCCCAATGGCCACATCGCTCGCATTTGGTATTTTATTTTCGACCGTAGTGACGTTAATTTTGGTGCCAATTTTGTACATCATTTTGGATGATATAAAACGCTTGTGGCAACGATTTTTCATTTGGTGGTGGCAACCTAAACCTGCTGAAAGTGAATTCAGATCTGACGAGCACCATTAATCGAATTAATCCCAATTGTTAACAAAAAACAGAGCTAACTCAGCTCTGTTTTTTTTGCAGTAAAATCTGCGAGCTGAGCAACATAGTCACCATTAAAATTCAGCTAAAATGACCGCTATAATATCTATGAAAGAAAACCTGACATGAGCGACACAACTTTACCGATACCCACCTCACCTATACCAACCTTAGTTTACGATATCGGCAAGCACCGTTATCTCAACATTACCGCCAGGTGCACTTTAAGATGCCAATTTTGCCCCAAACATAATGGCTCAAATCAAGTACACGACTATGACTTATCACTCACCCGACGTATTACTGCTGAGGACCTGTTGCCCTTGTTAGGCGATGTTCATGAGGTTGAAGAATATGTCTTTTGCGGCTTTGGTGAACCAACTCTAAACCTTGACTGCTTACTGCAAGTTGCTCATGCAATAAAAGCACAAGGCGGTAAAGTACGCCTAAACACTGATGGCCTGGGTAATCACTTTCATCGACGCAATATTTTGCCAGAGCTCAGTCAATGCATCGACAGTTTGTCTATTTCGCTTAACGCCGATACACCTGAAAGCTATCAACAGCATTGCCGCCCTAAGCTTGCCAATTCGTACACTGCATTACTGGATTTTATTAAGCTTGCACCTCATTACATCCCTCTCGTTCAAGTAAGTGCCATTAACGGACTCGCAAATGTCAACATTGACCGCTGCCGCGATATCGCACAACAAAATGGCGTAGTATTTAAACAACGGGAACTCGATAACATTGGTTAAACAAATAGCGCCTAATCGCAGCTAGACGTTTTCGCCACTGCCGGCTTCATGCTAGTATTGCCATCAAGAGAATGCTAAAAAAGTGGCACCATGTCTAAACACAAAGCAGTGAGTTCTTCAAACTCGTTATTAATTTCTTCACAGGCAACTCATTGGTCGCAACAGCATATTCTTTCGCTGCTAAGCCAATTGATTATTTTATTAATAGCAGTGTTTATTGTCACTAGTATGGTAGTCAATTTAGGCGAGCGTCGCCTACAAGAAGATTGGGCAGACCAACGCTATAGTGAATTACAAACTGTCGCGTCCTTAGCGTCTGACAAAGTGTCATTTTTGCAGTTTAGAACCCAAATCATCGCCAAAGGTGAGTTACTGCGCCAATATCTGCAAAACCCATCAGAAAAGCTACAATTAAAAACCATCGAAAACTGGGATTCATTAACTAACAATATTCCAGAACTGCTTGGGTTGGCATTGTTTAACCCTCAAGGAAAACTCCAGTTTGCCACCACCGGTAGTTTCAATAACATGCAACTTCCCGCGGCATTATTAGGCTCGGGCAGAAATATGGGCGGCGACGACATTTACACTTCACCCATGGCATTTACTCCCATTAATGGCATCTTAGAGCCCTATTTTTATCAGTTATCATGGATAGAAAATCCAGACCAAAGTATCAAAGGGTATTTAGTCACTTACAATTCGATCGTTAAATTACTTGAAACTATAAAACCGGCTTTTTTTAATCAAAATTCACCATTGCTCATGCTGGATACTCAAGGCTTCCTCTATGCAGGAGCCAACCAACCTGCACCTCTAGACAATATGCCCGATGCACTTGGAGCAAGTTTAAAGCAGTCTTACCCAGAATTGTGGCGAGTGATGGCCATGAATAACTTTGGCCAGTTTCACAGCCATGATGCCACTTTCGTGTATTTAAAAGTCGAGTTAACCAGTCAATATGAGACTAAAAGAGAATACTTTTTATTGTCTTATATTCGCCATGACGACATTGCCACTCGTTATGCACAATGGCGAATTGTAGTCATTATCGCTGGATGTCTCATCGCACTGTTAGCCAGTTTATTGATTATACTAAGACATCGATTTGTACTCGAGCGACGCGCAAAGCAAAATAGCGTTCAATTGAGCAACGGTTTGTTTAACAGCGAATTAAGCTGCTTAATCGTTAATGATAACGGTCGAATCCAGAGCATTAATGCCAAAGCAGCTGCGGCATTATCTTTGCCAGTTGACGCTCTTAAAGACCGCAGTTTACAACGAGTGTTACACCTTGATGATGATCGCTTCAATCACATTAAAGAGACGTTAATTGAGAATAAGCAATGGCATGGTGAGATCAGTTTAGAAACGCTTAATAGTAGTATGTTGCAAACCCATATTCGCAGTAAAAAATGCCCTAACAGTAATGAGCATTATTGGTTAGTGACATTTGAAGACATTACCGCATTATTTGAAAGCCAGCGCCAAGCCTATCTCTATCAATTAATGAGTAGCGGAGCGGTTGCTACGGCACTAACCGATGCCAATGGATTAATAGTAAAATGTAATAACCAATTTGATAACCTGATGTCTTTACACGGAGACACCAATATTTCGATCACTGAATTACTCGGCGATGAGTTGAAAAATCAATGGCAAAATATTAGTGCACAAATTAGCTTGCAAGGAGAGTGGACTGCGCAAATTATGCCATTTAACCACAGTCGTTATGAGCATTGTTTAAAAACGACGCTAGCAGGCCAGCTGACATTTGAAGGTGATATTGAATACCTTATTTGCACATTTGAACAGACAACCCCAACGGTGTCGGCCCAAAGTAGTAGCAACGTCATTGGCCATAGAAGTGCCATAGTGTTACGTTTAAATGAGCTAGAAAATTATTTTTTCAAACTTAGCGAGCTCACTAAAGAACATTCAAGCTTACTGGTAATGGACATTAACCCAGAAGGGATTTTCAGTAACATGGGTAACATGAGCCAGCTTGAAAAGCGCCAAAAAGACATTGAGCTACAATTATTGATTGAGTTACCGCTTAATTACCAAATAGCACAATGGCAGCTCGGAAAGCTCGTTATCTTACTAACCGAAACAAATGCAAACTCTGCACATCAATATGCGATTAATATGCTTCAAAGTCTTGAAGAAAAGAATTTAGGTGAAGGGATTAACATTGGTATCGCCAGCTATTTACAGCCACAAAGTTTGGATACATACCTTGCTAACGCTGAAATAGCCTTAAAAAGAGCTAAACAATCTGTTGACCAGAATATTTGCCAAGCCTTTACTCGTCCTACGAATAAACAAAGTAGCACTTAAAGTAACAATTAAAGTAATAACCGCCGTAAAATTGATAGATTAAATCACCTGACGCAGTATTGTGTAACGTCAGGTGATATTCAATTTGCACGGTTGTTTAATCAATGGATAATGCCCATTCATTGGGCTACTCGATGAACATCAACATGCTAGTATGGTGTCCAACCTAATCTTAAGCGTGTGGTTTCGGATGACTCACCACTTCAGGAAGGATCTCATCTGATTCGAGCCTGAAAGGCTGAACATTATCAGGTAGTTTACTTTCAGTAATTTCAACAATGCTTGAACGATTCATGGTCACTTTAAAGCGAGCATATTCAGGTTGTTGCTTTCCGTCACGTAACACCGCAACCAAATTGACTTGATAACGACGTTCAACAGACTCATTACTAATATTACCTTCACTTTCTGAGTATATTTTAGCTTTTCCTCGCTCTAAATGGCGGGCAAAAGGCACTAAACTGAAGTTCACTTGTTCTTGAATTTGTGAATAATCAGCCTCAAAAGGCTTATTTGCCACCTTAGTAGCAATACGATAATGCAGTACTTCCGAATCCACTTTATTCTGGCTGTGGCGTTGCCTCATAATATCTGCCACCGTTTTGGGAATATCTTGGCTGCGCATGAATTCGAGCCAAACTAACTGCTTAGCCACCACGGTTTGAGTCGTGGTATCCCGTAAAATACGGCTCCATCTTGGACGACCGCGTTGGATAAGCCGCCACATCGCATTACGAAAATCCTCTTTAAAGATTTCCCTGAAACCATAAATAACCGCTAACGTCAGCAACAAGGTCAAGGTTAAGCCATTAAAGAAACCTTGCGCTTTTATAATCAATGCCGATACCACCAACATCACCAACCCAGTGGCGACGCCAGTA
Organism: Shewanella sp. ALD9; assembly: GCF_002836315.1. Taxonomy (NCBI): domain Bacteria; kingdom Pseudomonadati; phylum Pseudomonadota; class Gammaproteobacteria; order Alteromonadales; family Shewanellaceae; genus Shewanella; species Shewanella sp. ALD9. Next base: position 726,457 of record NZ_PJCD01000001.1, on the reverse strand, counting down.
ACAAATTTCTTTAACCCTACTCCAAGCGGTTTTAATTCTTCTTTTAATACTACGCCTTGTTGAATGAGTCGACGCAATAGCAACATCTTATTTGAAATACGGTTAGCGTCTTGCTGGGTTTGCATAGAGTTATATTTGCATACTTGCTCGCGGTAGTGATTCTCGTTACGGCATAAATTGAGCACTTTTTCTTTAACATCACTATAGTCAGCACTTCTAGGACTACGTGCCAATGTCTTTAATAACTGCTGCTCACAAAACCAAGACAAGTAATTATCGGCATGCTCAAAATAAGATTTCCACTTAGGATCATTCGGTTCATTGCGTCGAAACTTTTTCAATAGTTGCGCAACCACATCACAAAGCTCATCTAAAGCAGGATAAAATTCATTTAATTCTAGTTTTTGGTGCAACTCTTTAACGTCAGTTTCAATGGCGACAGCAAATTGATAAGCGAATAAATTGAGGTATAAACGAAACTCTTCTAAGGTGCGTTTATTTAAACTGACGAAACGGGACTGAACTAAGGGTAAATGCAGCCCTTTAGAATAATAAGAACGACGCCCAAGAATACTACTGTGATAATAATCTTCTTCATCTAAGGTATGCGAACCAATACCCATTTCTGTTGGCAAATAAAAATACAGATCAAATACCCGTTGATCACCAGGGCCCATTTGATGACTGAACTTTATTGATAACGCTTCTTCTTGTTTTACTTTAACTTTTGCCACTATATATTTCACACACCTTTTAAAATTGACACATAACTACTATACCTCAATGGGAATATTAAGCTAAAAGTTAATTTATTCAATCAAAATCAATCGGAAGTATTGGCTGATAGTAACTGACAGGACCAGATGTTATTACTTGGCAGAAATTTTAACGTTGCTCTCGTCAATGTATTATCTAAGTCAATTACCTGAATCTGCTGAGATACACTAGAACCAGCCATTAAGTGGTGAGCAGAAACACCATATTCATTTCGTAAATATGGTTGCAGCCGACCGTTTTGTTGCCAACTGATAGGTTGCAGTGTTAACGCTAAATGATAAGTAAATGAGCCAATATCAACATGTTTAACCTTACCTAATAGTTGAGCAATTTCGGTAGCGTCTGTTGCGGACTCGAGTTTATAAGTCAGCTGAGCTTGATGGTGATCAATGTCTAGCATTAACCATAAATTGCTTTTATCAACCGTTAACGACGACTCTCCTTGTTGACTGAAATAACCATCGGCATGGCAATTGAAATACCAAACATTATGGGTATTTGCAATGCGATTAAGCACACTGGTAGCAATGAATATAATGAGCAGAAAACTTAATACAAAAAAAAGTTTGCCGCGTTTTGACTGTAGTAATCGGCGTATTTTAATATGCAATAATAGGGTTCTTAATCTAGCCACAAATGTGTACCTTTTGCAGCCATTGCTGGGTGATAAATGGCGCACCCATATTATCGATACTGACTTTGATACTATTAATTAATGGTGTCGCTTCACTGGAGTCGGTTAAAGTGAAACTCATATAATCTTGATTGGCCGACAAAGCAACGTGAATGGAATCCCAGCGAATATTGTGACAAAGGCGTAGTTGCGATGATAAGCAGTCCGCATGCAAAATGGCATCTTGCTGATTATTATTGCCAAACACAAACAACTGAACAATACGTCCATCAGGGCTTAGCACTTGTCGCAATACATCGGCTTGAGCAAACTCTGGAGGGCTAAGCTTAGAGTAAACAAATAATAATACACATAGTAGAATAATAATAATAAACAGATACTGACCTAAAGATAATAGCCGTTCAGGTAATTCCAAGATTTTAGTACGCTTAGCGGTTGCAGTTGAATATAAAATCACCCCCTGTTCAGGTACATATTCAATAAGGTTGGTATGGCGCTTACACATGTAATTAATAATTTTGCCGATAATATCGAGTAGTTCAGCATGAGATAATTGATGAGGACAGTCGCCAGAAATGGCCACTGTTTCAAGCATAGATAAGGGAACGACTTGACCACGATGCAGGACTAACTGGCTCAGAATCCAATACTCGTGATCATTTAAATGCCACTGGGCTGCCGTGGTCTGATCGACCAACAAACGTTGTGTATTGTCGAACCAACAACATCCTATTTGCATCGCCCTGTCTCAGTGTATCGACTGATTCAAAAAGTATACTCTCAAAGTGAGAGTTTAATGGATGTTAAGCCAGCTATCCTCCGGATAATATTGCTAATTCGTGAACCAGTCCGCGAATATAGCGATTATTTGCGCAAGGTATAATTGCATGATATTGAATATAGAAATTGCTAATTAATATTATTATAGATTCATATTATTGTTGATTCGCCCAAGTTTAAAATGGGAAAGGTTAAGACCATAGTCAATACAGAGCTAATATTAGTGCTGGTGATCGCGCTGGCAATAGCAGAAATTGAGCCATCAATAGCAAGCTGATTAAAAGTAAAATCAACCTAATTAGCGATGAATAACGGTTGGATGTATATTGACAAGCAAGTGGATGCCTTATGTACTACCGATTGAATAAGTAAGTTACGGCTTAACAATGGCTCAATAGTCAGTGTTTTTTGGTATATAGGTAAGACAATATTACGGCTAACAGCCCATAAAAAAAGCTGGCAAAGCCAGCTTTCTGTTACTTACACTCAAGTGAACTAGGCTTTAGATTAGTCACTTAAAATGCGTAAAGTAATGTCATGTTTGTTTCAGTATCAGTGCTTTCTTTGTCATCAAGCGGTTCACTGTTATAACGCACAATAACGGCAAATTTCATCGCTAGAGCACCTACGATATTGGCAGTTAATGAAGTTTCAGAACGCGCATCTAATTTACTACCCCAATCGGCAATAAATTTCTGTTGGAACTTAGATGAATCACTGATCTTGGTTTGGAAATCAATCACCGCGTGAGCAACAACGCTGTCGTCGCTATCATAACCTTCTGCCAGTGCTGATTCTTCATCAAGTTGTTGGTAAATATAACCAGGACCCGCCTCCGCTTTTAAAGACATTCTGTCGGTATCAATAAAACGGTAACCATAACCAGCTGACGTCGTTGAAGTGAAATCATAACCAGTGAATGGATCAACTTCATAGTTAGTGTTAGCAAACAAATAGCTCAAATCATTAATTTGATAGTCGCCTTGCACACCAAGAAAATAACGCTTTGCAGTCACTTCTTCGGTATCTTCTTTGTATAATCCTTCAAACACATACTCGTTTTCCCAGTCACCTAATTCTTGTTTCAACGCTAGGCGCGCTTTAAACGAAGAAGTATCGGTATTACCTGTGGTTAAAGTCGCACCTAATTCTGCTTCACCAGCAAGAGTGGCATCACCTTCAACAAACTCACTTCCAGCATGTGCTGCAAATGGCATGGTTAGTGTAATAGCTGCAGTAAGTAGCAGTTTTTTCATGTCATTTCGTCCTTTATTTACGATTTACAAAATCTAATGGGGGGTCATGCGCTTAAAATTCCCACGCATACTAACACTTTGATCGCAGAATTGAAAAATAGTCATCCCCTTAAGCGTTAAGCAACAAGGCTCTTAGCCTGCCAACGGCCACTGCGCCAACGCCACAACATCGCCAACCCTCTAACCCACTCATCAAGCGCTAAGGCAGCCCAAATACCCAATAAACCATACTCTAAATGGATCCCGAGATAATAAGCACCTGGTACCGCGATACACCACATTGAAAATAAGCCCATAAAAAACGGAAACTTGGCATCGCCGCTAGCTCTTAACGCATTAATCACCACTAAATTAAAAGTTCTACCGGGCTCCATAACTAACGTGAGTACAAATAATTGCCCCACAAGGACAATAATGTCCTGTTCATCAGTAAACAGACCGACAAGGTTAGGTCCCCATATTGCAACGAATAAAGCCACAACACTGGTAACAATCAAACCCAATTTTAATGCGCGATACATTTGATGCTCTGCAGCTTTTAATTGCTTAGCACCCACCATATGACCAATAATAATTTCGTTACCTATGCCTATCGATAGCCCGAACAATAAGATAAACATACAAATTTGAAAATATAATGACTGCGCCGCTAACGCTTTATCACCCATTAAGCCAACAAATGAAGTGACGACCATAAATTGCAGCATCCACGAGACGTTTTCGCCGGCGGCAGGTAAACCAATGTGAAACACTTTTTTTAGCATGACTTTATCTGGACGAAAAATACTCGGAATGTGTAATGGTATTTTGGTATAGCGTACAAACAACACCATCATAATGCTCACACCCACTAGTCGCCCAACAACAGTACTAATCGCAACCCCTGCTACACCCATTTGTGGCAAACCAAACCAACCATAGAGCAATAATAAGTTGCCGATAAAGGTGATCACATTCATCGATAATGTTACCCACATAGCTTGCTGGGTAAAACCATGAGCCCGCATTCCGGCCGCTAAGCACATGGCCATCGCTTCGGGAATTAAACACAAACCGACAATTTGTAAATACAATTTACCATCGGCCATAAGCTCCGCAGGTAAGTTCATTAGATTCAACATCATGGTTGAGCCGGTTAAAATACCTACCGCTGCGACCAAACCAACTAAAAAATTGAATCCGATAGATGAATACACTACGGCACTGGCTGCAGCTTTATTATTAGCCCCTAAATACTGAGTAATGACAACACTAGCGCCAATACTGACGAAACTAAATAACGTAATGGCCAGTTCAAACACCATATTACCAACCGACAGCGCCGCCACACCTTGATACGACACATGGCTTATCATAAAAGTATTAATTGCTGCCGTTAAAAAGTGCAAAGCAAAGTCGACGAACAATGGCCAGGTCAGTGAAAATAAGGATAAAGGTGCATTCGGCTTAACAAGCATATAATGAGTTCAACTATTAAAGATGGCTAACGGAATAAGGTTATATCAATAAATGATGACGTTTTTGCGTCAATTTTTAAGGCGAGGATGATGCTAGATAGCGTTTAAAAAAACAACGTTTTTCGTCATTAATTTACAAAAAAATCAGCTCATTCAAAAAATGAGCTGATTTACTGTTTTAACATAAAAAAGGTTTACATGATTTTAGGGTCAAGTTCACCAGATTGATAAGCTTTATACATTGCTTGTAGTGACTTAGGCTTAATTTTAGAGGCCATACCCGCACAACCAAATGCTTCATAACGAGTCGTACAAATGTCAGCCATCGCTTCCATTGATGCTTTTAAGAATTTACGAGGATCAAATTCTGCAGGATGTTCAGCTAAGAATTTACGCACTGCACCCGTTGATGCCAAACGTAAATCGGTATCAATGTTCACTTTACGCACACCGTGCTTAATACCTTCAACGATTTCTTCTAATGGTACGCCGTAAGTTTCTGGAATTTCACCACCATACTGGTTGATGATTTTCAGCCACTCTTGCGGTACAGAAGATGAACCGTGCATCACTAAATGCGTGTTAGGGATACGCGCATGAATTTCTTTAATACGGTCTATACGTAATACATCACCAGTAGGTTTACGACTAAACTTATAAGCTCCATGGCTGGTACCAATCGCAATAGCTAATGCATCAACATGAGTATCGGCAACAAAACGCGCTGCTTCTTCTGGAGTTGTTAGCATTTGGTCCATGCTGAGAATACCCGCAGCACCCACACCATCTTCTTCGCCTGCTTGGCCAGTTTCTAAACTGCCTAAACAACCGATTTCACCTTCAACTGACACACCACATGCATGAGCAAAAGCCACAGTACGACGAGTCACATCCACGTTATACTCGTATGACGCGGGTGTTTTACCATCGGCCATCAACGAGCCATCCATCATTACTGATGACATGCCTAATTGGATTGAGCGCTGACAAATGTCAGGATCAGTACCGTGATCTTGATGAATACATACCGGAATATCTGGATACTGCTCAAGCGCAGCAGCCATAAGATATTTTAAAAACTGTGGGCGAGCATATTTACGTGCACCAGCAGATGCTTGCACAATAACAGGGCTGTCAGTTGCTTCAGCCGCTTGCATAATTGCACGCATTTGTTCAAGGTTGTTCACGTTAAATGCAGGGACGCCATAACCATGCTCTGCAGCATGATCAAGCAGTTGTCGTAGAGAGATAAGAGCCATTTTGTTCTCCATTAATAGGGTGATTACTCACCTAGGTCGCTATCGTTTGGACGGATTTTAAACTCTGGCACAACCTACATCCTGTAGGTTATGACAGAGCATTTTTTTATAATAATTATTATTAGGTTTTACGGTACAAATACTTGATATGTGATCTAAGCGCCACGCTTTTCAAGCATTGCTACAGCGGGTAATTCTTTACCTTCTAAAAACTCAAGGAAAGCACCACCGCCGGTTGAAATATAAGACACTTTGTCAGCAATGTTATACTTATCGACTGCCGCTAGCGTGTCACCACCGCCAGCAATAGAAAACGCTTTAGAATTAGCAATGGCTTGGGCAATACGCTTAGTACCTTCGCCGAATTGATCAAACTCAAACACGCCAACAGGACCATTCCAGACGATCGTCCCTGCTTGTTCAATAATTTTAGCCAGTGCTTCTGCGCTATCTGGGCCGATATCAAAAATCATATCGCTGTCGGTCACGTCTGCTACTGACTTTAATGTTGCAGTTGCAGTTGGGCTAAATTCGCTTGCTACAACAACATCTGTTGGTACAGGAATATCACCACCACGGCTTCTCGCATTTGCCACAAGACGCTTTGCTTCTTCCACTAAATCAGCTTCATACAATGATTTACCGACGTTATAACCCGCAGCTGCGATAAAGGTATTGGCAATACCGCCACCCACAACAAGCTGGTCAACCTTAGTTGATAGGCTTTCAAGCACAGTTAATTTAGTCGACACTTTAGAACCACCTACTATCGCCACCATTGGACGAGCTGGGTTATCAAGCGCTTTGCCTAATGCATCTAATTCTTGCGACAATAATGGGCCAGCACAAGCAATAGGAGCATAAACACCTACACCATGAGTAGATGCTTGGGCACGATGAGCCGTACCAAATGCGTCCATTACATACACATCACATAATGCTGCCATTTTTTTAGACAGAGCTTCATCGTTTTTACCTTCGCCAATATTAAAGCGAACGTTTTCAAATACCACAACTTCGCCAACATTCACGTCAACGCCATCAAGATAATCACTCACTAAGCGCACTGGGCAGTCTAACGCTTTAGCTAAATAATCGACTACCGGCTGCATTGAATATTCAGCGTTAAACTCGCCTTCTGTTGGGCGGCCTAAATGAGACATCACCATTACGGCAGCGCCTTTTTTCAATGCGAGTTGAATGGTAGGTAATGATGCGCGTAAACGTGCATCACTTGTTACAACACCGTCGCTGACAGGTACGTTTAAATCTTCACGAATAAGCACACGCTTATTTTGTAGATCTAAATCTGTCATGTTAATAATTGCCATAATTAGCAGTTCCTTTTTAAGTTAATACAAAGTCTTGCTGCGCAACCGGCTTAACCCATTGCGACATAATCTGTTGATATTATCGATCTAACTTTGCTTGAATCATCGCTAAGCTAGTATCCAGCATGCGGTTGGCAAAACCCCATTCGTTGTCGCACCATAATAATAATTTGACCAAGTGGCCAGCACTGACACGCGTTTGGGTTCCGTCTACAATACTTGAACGTGGATCGTGGTTAAAATCACACGATACCAGAGGCTCGTCAGTATAGCCTAAAATACCATTAAAACTGCCGTTTGACGCAAGTTGTAACACACGGTTAATTTGCTCAATATTGACTTTTTTCTCTAGCGTGACAGACAGGTCGATCGCGGTCACATTTATGGTTGGCACCCTAACAGAAATCGCTTCAAACTTATCTTTCATGTGCGGCAAAATACGCTCAATGCCTCGCGCTAATTTTGTGTCTACCGGAATAATAGATTGACCAGCAGCACGAGTTCGACGTAAATCATCATGATAAGCATCGATCACTTGTTGATCGTTCATCGCCGAGTGAATCGTGGTAATGGCGCCACTCTTGACTTCAAAATGCTTATCCAATACATCGATAACCGGAACAATACAATTGGTAGTGCAAGATGCGTTAGAAATAACGGTATGCTCTGCGCGCAACAAATCATGATTAACACCATATACAATGGTCTCATCAACATCTGCAGAAGAAGGATGGCTTATCAGCACTTGCTTAGCACCTGCATGAATATGTGCTTCGCAAGCTTGACGATCAATTAAGCTGCCGGTGGCTTCATAAACGATATCGATATCAAGTTCAGCCCAAGGCAATAAATTAGCATCGGGTTGATTGAGTAACAAAATGCTGTCATCACCAATAAGCAACTGATCACCATTTAGCTTAACGGTATGCTTGAAACGACCATGAGTCGTGTCATATTGAGTTAAATGACATATGGCTTCTGGCTTTGCCAACTCATTGATCGCCACAATTTGGATTTGTTGACGTTTTCCAGATTCGTACAATGCACGAAGTATTGAGCGGCCAATCCGGCCATAACCATTAATTGCAACTCGAATCATTTAGGGTCCAGAGTAATTATCCGAAGCACTTATTATTCAACAAATTATGATAAAAACATCTATTAATAAGTGACTTAGCATATATTATTTCACGTGAATTAAAGAGATAAAAAAACGGCCTGCAATAGTATTGCAGGCCGTTATTATACAGATTAAACACCTAATAGATAAGTGTTTAATCTCAGATGATTATCCTAAAGATTGGACAGTTTTTACTACATTATCAACAGTGAAGCCGAAATGTTTAAGTAAATCACCACCAGGAGCAGACTCACCAAAGGTGGTCATACCCACTACAGCACCATCAAAACCAATATATTTGTACCAGAAGTCAGTATGTGCCGCTTCAACCGCAACACGTTTAGTGACACCTTTTGGTAGTACAGATTCTTTGTAAGCAGCATCTTGCTTATCAAACTCAGTCGTAGAAGGCATAGAAACTACTCGCACTTTTTGACCTAGTTTGGTGAGCTCTGCGGCAGAATCCATCGCCAACTGCACTTCTGAACCTGTGGCAATCAAAATCACATCAGCAGTGCCTTGGCAATCAGACAGTACATAACCACCTTTAGCTACGTTAGCTAATTGCTCAGCAGTACGCGCTTGTGCCTTAAGACCCTGACGGCTAAAGATTAATGAAGTTGGTGCATCACGACGTTCAATCGCCGCCTTCCAAGATACTGCCGTTTCCGCAGCATCACATGGACGCCAAACAGCCATATTAGGCGTTAAACGTAAGTTAGCTAATTGCTCAACCGGTTGGTGAGTTGGGCCATCTTCGCCTTGACCGATTGAATCATGGGTATAAACGAAAATGTTTTGAATGCCCATTAATGCTGACATACGTACCGCGTTACGTGCGTACTCCATGAACATCATGAAAGTTGCGCCATAGTTAATAAAACCACCATGTAACGACGCGCCGTTCATAATACCGCTCATACCGAATTCACGTACACCGTAATAGATGTAGTTACCGGCAGGATCGTCTTGAATACCTTTTGAACCAGACCAAAGCGTTAAATTAGAACCGGCTAAGTCAGCGCTACCGCCAAGTAATTCAGGCAACATAGCACCAAAGAAACCAATTGAATTTTGAGACGCTTTACGACTCGCAATACCTTCGGCTTTATCTTGGCTTTCTTGGATAAAGGCTTGTGCTTTTGCTTCAAAATCTGCAGGTAAGTCACCTTTTAATACGCGACGTTCATATTCTGCAGCCAGTTCAGGGAACGCAACTTGGTAAGCAGCAAACTTGTCATTCCATAATGACTCGTTAGCAACACCTTTATGTTTAGCATCCCAACCAGCATAAACATCAGATGGGATTTCAAAAGGAGCGTGTGGCCAGTTTAAGAACTCACGAGCTGCTGCAATTTCAGCATCACCTAATGGTGCACCATGACAATCATGGCTACCCGACTTGTTAGGCGAACCAAAACCAATAATGGTTTTACAGCAAATCATCGATGGCTTATCTGTTACAGATTTAGCTTGTTCAATCGCGGCGCGGATAGCATCTGGATTATGACCATCTACATCGGCAATAACGTGCCAGCCATAGGCTTCAAAACGCTTAGGAGTGTCATCAGTGAACCAGCCTTCAACATGACCATCGATAGAAATACCGTTGTCATCCCAAAATGCGACTAACTTTCCAAGGCCTAATGTTCCGGCTAATGAACTGACTTCGTGAGAAATACCTTCCATTAAACAGCCATCACCTAAGAAACAGTAGGTGAAGTGATCGACGATGTCGTGGCCTGGACGGTTAAACTGAGCCGCCAAGGTTTTTTCCGCAATAGCCATACCAACAGCATTACTCAAACCAGCGCCTAAAGGACCGGTTGTAGTTTCAACACCAGGGGTATAACCATATTCAGGATGACCAGGCGTTTTTGAATGCAGCTGACGGAATTGCTTTAGCTCTTCAATAGGCAATTCATAGCCAGTTAAATGCAATAAAGAGTATATAAGCATAGAGCCATGACCGTTTGACAGAACAAAACGATCGCGATCGACCCAGTTAGGATTAGTTGGATTGTGCTTAAGAAAATCATTCCATAGCACTTCGGCGATATCTGCCATCCCCATTGGGGCACCTGGATGACCAGAGTTAGCTTTTTGAACCGCATCCATACTTAGGGCGCGAATAGCGTTAGCGAGTACTTTACGAGATGACATGCTCTCTCCTGCTTGTTTGTAAGGTCTAACGGGCAATTGTGAAGCCATATTTTCCCCTACAAGGCGATGTGACGCAAATTAAAATTTTTCGGGTTTCTTTTTAACCGTCAAATAAACGGTGATTTCATACAATGCCAATAAATAAACATCGTAAACACAGCATCAAATGGTCAGCATGACCATAACATGAGATAAATACAGAGTAATTATTTATTGCCACTTATAAATAAAAAGTATCGTGATTGGCAGAGCTATGGCTCTGATTAGGCAATATAATCTCTAATCTATCAAAAACATTGTCTATTTTTATGATTAATACACCGCGCAAGTCGATGAGCATTTAAATAAAGCAATATGAATCAAACACTTGATTTTTCACCAGTATAAACATATCTATGATTAACAAAAAAAATTATGCTCCATTGCACAATTCTCCAGTTAAATTCGTACAAAGGGGTGTTATCAAATTAGATTTCGACTAAAATAGACGTCTAGACGTATATTCAAATGCAACCAACGAGATTCTCCTATTATGGCAAAGCACTTGTTTACCTCTGAGTCTGTCTCAGAAGGTCATCCAGATAAAATCGCCGATCAGATTTCTGATGCGGTATTAGACGCAATACTTGAGCAAGATCCAAAGGCTCGTGTTGCGTGCGAAACGTATGTCAAAACCGGTATGGTATTAGTGGGCGGTGAAGTCACCACTTCTGCTTGGGTAGACATTGAAGAAATTACCCGTAAAACCGTACGCGAAATCGGTTACACCAATTCAGATATGGGTTTTGATGCTGATTCATGTGCGGTACTTAATGCCATAGGCAAACAGTCACCAGACATCAATCAAGGTGTTGATCGTTCAGACCCTGCAGAGCAAGGTGCTGGTGATCAGGGTTTAATGTTTGGTTATGCCAGCAATGAAACTGATGTATTAATGCCTGCACCGATTACTTACGCGCACAAATTAGTTAAGCGTCAGTCTGAAGTACGCAAAGACGGCACACTGCCTTGGTTACGCCCAGATGCTAAAAGCCAGGTAACGTTTGCTTATGATGATGGCAAAATCATCGGTATTGATGCGATTGTATTATCAACTCAACATCGTGAAGACGTGAGTCAAGCTGATTTAATTGAAGCGGTAATGGAAACTATCATCAAGCCGGTATTACCTGCTCAATGGTTAAACAAAAACACTAAATACTTTATCAACCCTACTGGTCGCTTTGTGATTGGTGGCCCTGTTGGTGATTGTGGTTTAACTGGTCGTAAAATTATTGTAGATACCTACGGCGGTATGGCTCGTCATGGTGGTGGTGCTTTCTCTGGTAAAGACCCATCAAAAGTAGACCGTAGTGCGGCTTATGCTGCACGTTACGTGGCTAAGAATATCGTTGCTGCTGGTCTAGCTGACCGTTGTGAGCTACAAGTGTCATATGCTATTGGTGTTGCAGAGCCAACGTCTATTAGTATTGAAACATTCGGTACAGGTAAAGTATCAGAAGAAGTATTGATTAAATTAATACGCCAACACTTCGAATTACGTCCATACGGCTTAACAGCAATGCTAGATTTGGCACGCCCAATCTATCAGCAAACTGCTGCTTATGGCCACTTTGGCCGTGATATCTTCCCTTGGGAAGCGACCGATAAAGCTGAAGCACTTCGTGCAGATGCAGGTTTATAATCAGCCAGCATAATTATCGTCTTAAGCTAGTGTCTGTATTAAGCTAACACGATAAAAAATAAAACCGCCAACTGGCGGTTTTATTTTATCTATCATTGGCAATGCAATGATTTGATCTAAACATTTAATCTCAACATTTAATCTCAACAATGGCTCAGATTATGTATCAACCCACTTGGCTAAACACAAAGATAACAGCAAACCACCAGCCATCAACGGCAACTAACCCCTGTGCGATAAACAGCCCTGTTACTAACATTCCAGCCATTAACTTGCCAGCCATTAAACAGTGGTCTGCAATCAAGTTATTCTATCGTCAACATATGCCTTATGCTCGATTAGCTCAGAAAGAGTCTGTGGCTGTCATTCATCATCTAAGCCCACCAGCTACTGATGAAGTTGATATAAGCCAGCAAAAAATAATCGCTGCGGTAAGAGTTAAATCTATTGGCCAATATCAATTAATCAATGGATTATTGGTTCACCCTGACTACCGTGGACAACAGCTTTCAACTCAGTTATTGAAATTTATCGCGCCCAAATTAACCGCTAAAAATTGCTTCTTGTTTGCTCATCCGTGGTTAATTGGCTTATATCAACAGCAGCACTTTATCGTTATAGATCAAAATGTCGTGATAGGTCAAAATGATTTATCAGCGATACCAGCAGACATCACTCAGTTGTATCGTCGCTATCACAGTGAACAACGACCACTAGTGTTGATGCAGCTCAATGATCCCGATAAATAATCTAGATTAATAATCTAACTCAATAAGCTCAATGAGCCAAACTCAGACAAAATCTAGATCGTATTAAAGCCTCTCAAGGCTATTGCACAACAATAAATTTAGCCCAAATAGACTTAAGCGTAATCAAACTAAGTCAGCATAAGTACAAGGTGATCGAACTCGTTAACAATGATCGAAATGTGAACTTTCAATACACATAAACGACACTTGTTGCATTGTCATTACGGGCACTACTTTGACACTGATAGACGCTAAGTTAATCCGCTCGACATCGGTAAATAGCGCAATCGCTGCTTGATAATTATTGGTTACGCCACAAAATAGCCACATGTCTTGCCAGCGCACAAAATACCCCGATTGCTGCAATTGCGGATCATCTGGATTTTGTAAATCGGCTTCGACACACTCATACAACTCTGTCGCATCAGTCAACACCGCGGCTATTAGCTTCATATTGTCAAATGCAGATAACCTTAAATCCAAATAGGGTGAAAAGAGTGCTTCAAAGTTAGTACTCATAATATTCCTCATAAATAACCACTTTATCAACACCCCTTAGTATAACGATCACGTAATATTAGCTGTGGCCAGTAAACAATAATCACGTTGTTCAAAACGAAATTGATCAATCTCTGTCATTGCGGCTTTTTGTTGATGTGCTGCCAACGAACGCGCATTGTCAGCGGCAACATACGTCACCATAAATGGAAAGGTATCTGCCACTTGTTTTTTTAATTCGGTAACCAGCGCCGAAAAAACTCCCTGGCCGCGTTTTGATTCTTGTATCCAAACGGGTCCATATTGGCACGTGTTAGTCGTCGATAAAGCTTGTCCATTTAAATCGGCAAACTTAAGTTTTTGAATAATATGTCGGTACAATGGTTGCGAGGAAAAAAATGACCATTTTGCCGCCATCACATATCCAATGATCACCCCTTGCTCTTCAGCTACGATAAACCAATGTTGATTTATCAACTGGCTCACCTCTGCTTTGGTAAATGAATGAGCATGAAGTTGGCTATTTGAACCTACCAACTCATCATCAACATGGGCTCGTTCTAACTGCACAATAGCAGCAACATCGGTTAATAACGCCTTACGGATAATAAATGACAATGATTATTCCTTTGACCCTGAATTGGGAGATTGTTTCTTAGCCCATTCTATCACTAGCGCAACGGGCAGCGGAGACATAATTAGTGTTCCCACGCCAATGAGTGAAGCAATGACCAACATCCCACTGACTTGTTGACCGATATCACTTTGCCAATATAAGCCGACACCCACCAACAACATGATTAAACCGACGAAATGTAACACTTTAACTAATTTGATCATTTGCGACTCTTTAATACGTTAAATAATGTTCATTAATCCAAAACATTACAATTATTTACGCTCTTATTCACACTCAAGTAGTAGAATAACGGCAATTTTTTGGTATATGGAAATCTCTCAACATGATAAAGCATATTCTCGGCGCCACTGTTATATTTTTAGGCCTTAGTGCTTGTCAAAGCCACACTCAAATTGTCTCAAATGAACAATTAATTGGTACTTGGCATGTAGAAGTCGTCCTCGACACTCCTACCATTAATAATAGCCCAGCAAATTTAGTTTTTGCTCCAAACGGTGAACTGACAGGTAATAATAGCTGTAATCAATTTTTTGGTCGTTACGCCCAACAAGGTCACTTGCTTCAACTTGCACCATCAGGTTCGACTATGAAAGCCTGTATCGATAGTTTAATCACCCAAGAAGCTGAACTGATGCAAGCGATTTCATTGGTAGAACAAGTTGATTTCTCTAAAGGAAAACTCAATCTATTGTCTATAAATGGTGATACGCTATTGGTACTGACAAAACAATCGTTACCCTTATCCTAAAGCCTATGGTTTAAATGAGTCGCCGGATTAGTTATTAGTGTCAGTTTAAAGTTCCATTAAAAAATGAATTTTTATTCAATAAATCTGATTCTTTCTTGACTTAATAAGTCAATCTATTCAAAATGTGCTAGATTTTTGAATAACAACTATAAGATGAATTATCACTATGCCAGCGACAAGAAATCAGGATGAGCTCGTACGCACTTTTAAAGCGATTCTCAAAGAAGAACGTTTTGGAAGCCAAAGCGAGATTGTTAATGCGCTTCAAGCCGAAGGATTCGGTAATATTAATCAATCTAAAGTATCACGTATGCTCAGCAAATTTGGTGCTGTACGCACTCGCAACGCTAAGCAAGAGATGGTGTATTGCCTCCCTGCCGAGCTAGGCGTACCTACTGCGGGTAGCCCAGTTAAAAATTTGGTATTGGATGTCGATCATAACCAAGCCATGATCGTGGTAAGAACTAGCCCTGGTGCTGCGCAATTAATCGCCCGTTTGCTCGATTCAATAGGCAAACCAGAAGGGATATTAGGTACTATTGCCGGTGATGATACTATTTTCATCTGTCCAGCAAGTATTAAAACCATTGATGAGACATTAGAAACGGTTAGATCTTTATTCAACTATAGTGAATAAAAAACCATTTCAATAAAAAAGCAATGCCATGGCATTGCTTTTTTATTACCTAAAACTGGCGTTTACGCATCATCAAATTGAGTTAAAAAATCCAATGATGGCACAAAGAAAGACGACCCAGTCAGCGCTTTAGTAAACAACATCAAATGATCATGATTCCCGTGACCATCACCGTGCACCATACTGCGGAGCATTTGTTCGAAGTGATCCGGTGTACGACATACTGAAATAAACATCAATCCTTGTTCTCTAATCGAACCATATGGCATGCTTTGACGTAAAATTTCTAATGCGTTACCGTGTGGATCTTTTAAGTTAACTCGTTTTGTGTGGCTGGTTAATGGCTTATCTTCTGATTCATACTCAATATCATCAACTTTGGTACGACCAAAAATATCTTCTTGTTTTTTAAGCGGTAAACGATGCCACTTACTTAAGTTATGCATGTATTTTTGAACATGAACATAACTACCAGAGACAAATTCTTGATCTTCATCACCGACAAGTGCAACTTGTTGACGATGGCGTCCTTTAGGGTTTTCAGTACCATCAACAAAACCAGTTAAGTCACGACTGTCCATAAAGCGAAAGCCACGTTCCTCATCGACTAACTCGACCAAATCTTCAAACATTTGGTTAATTTCATTGGCGACAAGATGCAAAATATCATAGCGATCACAACGGATATGAATAAACAGATCATATTCCATTGCAGGTGCATCACGGTTACCTTCACTCATGGCCGGAAAAGGTTTTAATAATGCAGGGCGAGATTCTGGATAAAAGGTATCCCAAAAATTAGCCCCAATACCCACAAAGCCATTAAAAGCACTGTCGGCATATTGATCCGTGAGTTCATAAATATACTGCGCTACATTAGCAATAGATGGGCGTAACTGATCTTCAACACCATCGTTGGCATTAAACATCAAGTACACACTGTGTAAATTCCCTTCTGCGCAAATTCCTAACTGTTCACGAGGCATAACTTGGTTACCCATATTAACTTCATCCATCTTAATACTAAATGTCGGCCTAAACGGTGATAATTTAACGTTTTGATGTTATTCGACGGCGATTAACATCTCTTACCAGTTAAGCTAATCATTAGATTAACTTAATCAAATTTAAATTACTTGAAGTGTACTCACATTTAGCCCGTTTGTAATACATATTGTATTCATATTCGTGCAGATAACAGCTTGATCATTCATTACAATTGTTAACGAACTCACTAGAGTTAAGGGCCAAAAAGTAAGCCCTAAATCAGATATTTAGCCTATGTCATCGTAAAATTAGCCATTATTTTGCAAGCATGAGGTAAGTATCTTATTGCTGGGGTGTTTAAAGCAGCGTTATTACAAGTTAATAACGTACTGTTAGCAACACTTTTAGCAAACAAAGGGTAATTTGATAACCACTTTCCCCGAACTAAGGTTCACTACAGGCTGGACAATTAAAATTACAGCATTGATAGTTAATTAAAAATCACCAGTGGATGCGCTGTAATATTTATGTCCACTCGTTGACCGGGCATTAACGTCGTTGATTGGCTACTGACGTCCAAAATATCATCGCCAATTTGGACCTGATAATGACATACCGTACCAAGGAAATGCCTTTCGACAATGCATCCTCGGCCATTGATACAAGGATGTAACTCAATTTGCTGTGGTCTCAATAATAATTGCCCTTGGCTGCCAACAGGTAAAGACAATGCTTCTGTGCTGCTAAGATCGCCCAAAGAATAGTGCACTTGATGGCTGGAGGTGACCGTAACAGGTAAATAATTACCTGCGCCTAAAAAGTCGGCAACGTAGCGATCAGTTGGTGCACTGTATAAGGTTTCGGCTTTACCATGCTGAATAATGGCGCCATCCTTAAATAAAGCCAGTTTATCTGCAAACACAAATGCTTCATCTTTACTGTGAGTCACAAACACGGCACTGACATTACGTTGTTTCAATATGGCGCGAATTTCTAACATCATATCGTTACGAACTTGCGCATCGATATTGGAAAAAGGTTCATCTAGCAATAATAATTCTGGTTGATATGCCAATGCACGTGCAATCGACACTCGTTGCTGTTGACCGCCTGATAATTCATGCGGGTAACGCGATGCCAACCCGGTTAATTTAACCAACTCGAGCATTTCTTCTAATCGAGCTAACCGCGCAGTACGATTGAGTTCGTTAACCCCAAATAAGATATTGTCTGCCACGGTTAAGTGCGGAAATAAGGCATAGTCTTGAAAAATCATTCCCACACCACGTTGCTCGCTCGCAACAAACACACCATCACCACTCAGCGTTTGCCCATTGATGCTGATGCAACCTTTGCTAATGGCTTGTAAGCCCGCAATCGCGCGCAGCAGTGTTGTCTTGCCGCAGCCACTGGGGCCTAATAATGCGACAATTTCACCTTGCGCCAAGGTAAGATCTAAATGGCGCAACACCACTTGACCGTGATAATCGCTGCAAACATTTTCAATGGTTAAGGTTGACATAATTAGCCTTGTTGCTCCATAGAGCGATTAAGATAAATCAAGGGTACAAGCCCAACTAACACAATCACAATAGCGGCCAATGCGCCATGTTCTAGTTTTTCATCTGAGACAAATTGGAAAACATAAGTCGCCAAGTTTTCAAATCCTATAGGACGCAATAATAACGCTGCGGGTAATTCTTTCATGCTTTCAATAAACACTAACAAAGCACCGGCAAAAATCCCTTTGCGTAATAAAGGCAAATGTACTCGCCATAGTAGCTGAGTAGGCGTTCGTCCTAAGGTAATACACGCCATGTCTAAAGAAGGGGAAATACGTTTATAACTGTTTTCTAAACTGCCGATGGATATAGCAATAAAACGAACACAAAAAGCAAAAATCAGTGCAAACACGCTGCCAGTCAGCAATAAACCTGGGCCTTGGGCGCCAAACCAATCGTAAATATCGTTAATCGCAAAGTCGATAAACGTCAGAGGTACTAATACACCAATCGCCAACACCGTTCCCGGTAAAGCATAACCAGTACTGCTCAATCTTGCGGGAAGCTGATCACTTTGTCGCGGACTCACACGGCGTACAAACATTAATATCAATGATAGGACTACGCACACACCACTGACAATAGCGGCAATATATAAACTGTTTAGGCTATACTGCCAAAATCGAACATCCCAACTTTCATTGAAATAATCGAGAGCATATCCACACAACACAATGAAAGGTAATAAAAAGGCTGTAAATAACAAAACAGCGCAATAGCCTAATGCGACCCAAGCCATTTTTGGTGACAACACATATCTGTCAGCTTCATTAAGAGAAGATTGTTTTTGAAATAATTGTTGTTTCCGCCGGGCAAAACGCTCAACCCCAATCATAGAAAATACCACTAACAGCATAATGGCTGACAGCTTTGCTGCCGCGGTTAAACTGCCATAGCCGAGCCACGTGTCGTAAACTGCTGTGGTTAATGTCGGTACAGCAAAATAACTCACGGTGGCAAAGTCTGCTGCGGTTTCCATTGCCACAAGTGCAACGCCGACAGCCAAAGCGGGTCTTGCCATTGGCAGCGCAAGACGCCAAAAACTGCGCCACGGACTACATCCCATGACACGCGATGCATATAACAAACTGGAAGACTGCTCCATAAACGCAGTACGCGCTAATAAATAAATATAAGGAAACAATACTAACGATAATATTATCGCTGCTCCGCCAAGACTGCGTATCGCGGGAAAGTAATAGTCGTGGGGAGATTGCCAGTCAAACCAAGCCCTCAATACACGTTGCACCGGACCTGCATAATCAAGCATGTCGGTATAAACATAAGCCACAATGTAGGCTGGCATCGCTAACGGGAGAAGGAGTAGCCATTGAAAGTAACGGCGAAAGGGAAAGTCACAACGGGCAATTAACCAAGCAGCAGGAATCGCTAAAAGTAGGCTTCCGAGTCCAACCAACAACATAAGCAATAAACTATTGACTATGTATGTCGGTAGCACTGTATTGAATAAATGGCTAAATACAGCTTGATCAGGAAGAGTGGACTGCACAATTAAGGCAATCAGTGGCAAGATTAATATTGCCGTAATAAAATAACCAGCAAGCGACCAGCTTCTGGTTAAACCTAAAATCATAAATAATACCGAGTTAACTTAGCGCACCATCAATAAATCTATCAATCTATCAATCTATCAATCTATCAATCTATCAATCTATCAATCATATCGATAATGCGCTGATAATGTTTAAACAAGCTTCAATTAAAGATCAAATTTCACTTCATCAAGCAGTTTTACAGCGTCTTGATGGTATTCAGCCAACTTATAGATAGGCAAACTATCGGCTTTAAAATCACCCCATGACGCCACTAATTCAGACGGTTCGACATCAGCCTTTACCGGATATTCCATATTAACTTCAGCATACATTTTCTGTGCAACGTTTGAAGTAAGAAATTCCATTAGCTTAATCGCATTATCTTTATGCGGTGAATGTTTGGCTAATGCCATACCTGATACGTTTACATGAGCACCACGGTTCTGTTGATTAGGAAAGTTAATTTCAACCGCTTCAGCCCAGCTTTTCTGATTTTTATCCATCAGCATGTTGCCATAGTAGTAGCTGTTACCGATAGCAATGTCACACATGCCTTCTTTAACTGCTAATACTTGATCACGATCATTGCCTTGAGGCTTACGAGCTAAATTAGCTTTTACCCCTTCTAACCAGGTTTTCGTTTTCGCTTCACCGTCATGGGCAATCATCGACGCCACTAATGCGACGTTATAAGGGTGTTTACCGCTGCGGGTACAAATTTTACCTTTGTATTCTACTGAAGCTAAGTCTTCGTAATCGATGTCAATTTTACCGCTACGCTCTTTTGAAGAATACAGATTACGAACACGCATCGTCAGCGCATACCAATTGTTCTGTTGTGACCGATATTGAGGGGGAATATTGCTATTAATCACCGCACTGTCGACGGGAGAAACAAGATCTTTTTCCACTAATTCCATTAAGCGAGAGAAGTCAGATGTTAACACCACGTCAGCGGGAGATAGGCGACCTTCACGCACCATACGTTCTGCAATGCCATCTTTAGCAAAAACAACCTTTACGTCGACACCACTTTGCTCGGTAAACTTTTCTAGAATAGGTTCAATCAGGAAAGCTTGGCGATAAGAATAAACCGTTAATGCATCTGCAGCACTCACAGAAGAAGCAACACAAGCCAAGCCTAATAATGCGACACTTTTTAGCAATTTCATTAATCAACGCTCCTTAACTGAATCAATATTCCGCCGCCATCGGCGCAATTGATAATGGTTATCAATTGCAACAGGGTAAGTGATCATATCAAAAGGAGCAAGTGCTGTTTCACATTCAGCGGTTAAAACGCCAAGGCTAAAACATCAAATTGTTATGCTGTAAGCCAATATGGCAAGCTTAAGCCACTATCATGGAATTATGATTGACCAAAACACTACCAGTATTTTTCGACCGTAATTTGTCCAGGCGCTCGTCGAAGATTTTTTACTAAGCCTTTTTCAACTAAAGCGGTTTGCGCATCATTTATCATTCCTGGGTTACCACAAATCATCACTTGAGAATGTTCCGCATTAATCCCTAAGCCTGCTTTCTGTTCAATTAATCCGCTGCTAATGCCATCAGGAATACGACATGATAAGCCTTCGGGATATTCTTCACGGGTCACAATGGGAATAAACACAAACTGTTGAGGATATTGACTAATAAACTGTTTAATCGTTTCTAAATAAGCTAAATCTTCACCAAGTCTTACACCATAAACTAGCACGACTTTTTCAAAGCGTTGCCAAGGCTCATCGGTTGCAAGCATAGAGATAAAAGGCCCCACTGCAGTGCCTGTTGATAACAGCCATAGGTGTTTACCTTGCAATGCCCCTTTAGGCACCTCATCTAAGGTCATAAAACCGGTCGCTTTGGGCGTGATTTGAATGGTATCACCTGGGCTTAATGCTTTTAGATCTGGAGATAACTGACCATCCTCTACCGCAACAGCCAGCACCTCGACATAATCAGTCCCGGGGGGATTTACAAGCGAATACGCACGCGCGACACGTTTATCATCACGCATTTGGCTGAGCTTAATAAACTGACCTGCGATAAAAGGTTCGACATCGGCTTTGATACGCAACGAGAATAATTTATCATTCCAATCAATGCGTTTTAGCACGGTACCGGTAATCCACATGACTTTGTTCCTTTTAGACTGGCGTATGTATTTACTATAATACCAATCTATACAGATATTTGCTTAATTAAAAGCCTCCCCGATTTATATCTATAGTGAATAATCACACGCGATTAACTCACTTAAAAGAACAGAGCTAAGTTTACGTAGTTGATGAATCTTGCTTAGCTGAATGGGCATCTAGGCGGTCTTGTTGAAACTGAGCAAGTTTTTGCTGTATGAGCTCATAGGTTTGATCGACTCCTACTGCAATATCGCCTTCTAATACTTTGAGCCCAGATAAGATATCGCTAGCCTCTTTAAAACCTTGATCAATAGCATCACCAATTTTCACCATAAAACTGCTAACTTGCTCATCAAACCCCATGGATTTATTTTGTTGTTGATGTACCGAGAAGAAATTTGTGGCAAAGCTGACAATACGATCGGCTGTCGCTTCAGGAGAGTAATCCACTCCACTTTCAATACTCTTTTGGACTGAGTTCTCCCCCAGTGTTGGCGCAAGCTCTTCATTAATGGCTTCAATCGCGGCACGGTAAAGTAATGCCATAGACTTATCACCCGCAGCAATACTGACTTCTTCTTGCGCCGCTAAAATCGAATTATTCATCATTTGTCGACTTAGCTGATTACTGGTTAACTTAGGCTCAACCGGGGAATTTTTCTCAGCTTGGTGGCTTGATGAAGTTTGCGATGTATTAACTGTTTTATTGTCACGCAGTGGACTGGCATTACTGCTATTTGATTGTTTAATTTCCATGATATTAGCTCGCATACAATGACCGATAGCTTAATTATCGACCAAAAAAATCATTTCTAAAGTCATAAATTAAAACAATTAAGAGAAATTTATTTATATCAATTTTACTAAAGAATAGCCTGTTGATTAACATCATCAATTTAACTTGCCCAAATGAACATCTGCTAATATGGTAATCAGATTGATAGCCAAATAGGAATAACAACATGCCGCAACAACATTGGTTCATGTGGGGAATAGATATTTTTTCTGGTCTTTTCTTAGTGTTATTTTGGTTATTACTGATCGCTGTAATTTACATGTTTATCGCTGATAAACTGCAAACCAAACAAGCCATTCGACACAACTACCCTGTTATCGGTCGATTTCGATATATATTTGAAAAACAAGGTGAGTTTTTTAGACAATACTTTTTTTCTCAAGATCGCGAAGAACTGCCGTTTAATCGAGCCGAACGTAGTTGGGTATATCGCGCAGCTAAAAATGTTGACAGGACAATTGCGTTTGGGTCGACACAAGTTCTGGATAAACCGGGTGCGGTAATGTTCATGAACTCAGCATTCCCCGTCAGTGATCATGACACTCACCAAACCATCGCAGTAATCATTGGTCCTGAATGTAAACACCCTTACACAACCGATAAAATTTGCCATATCTCGGCCATGAGCTTTGGTGCCTTGTCTCGCCCAGCCATTACAGCACTATCCCATGGTGCAGCAAAAGCAGGCTGTTGGCTCAATACTGGCGAAGGTGGGTTAAGTCCTTATCATCTAAAAGGACATTGTGATTTAGTGTTTCAGATAGGTACCGCTAAATATGGTGTGCGTAACGAGCATGGTCATTTAGACCCACAAAAACTGACCGATATTGCCGCTCATCCTGAAGTAAAAATGTTCGAAATTAAATTAAGCCAAGGTGCTAAGCCTGGCAAAGGTGGTATTTTACCGGCGATAAAAGTCACCGAAGAAATCGCAACCATTCGCGGTATCCCAGCAGGACAAGACTCCATAAGCCCCAATGGCCACATTGAATTACATAATGTTGCTGACATTGTCGATATGATCAATCAAGTAAGAGATATCAGTGGTAAACCAACCGGTATTAAAGCGGTATTAGGTGACATGTCATGGGTTACAGAATTTCTAGATGAAATTGAACGTCGTGGTATTGAATATGCGCCAGACTTTTTTACCTTAGACAGTTCAGATGGTGGTACGGGCGCGGCACCACAAGCCTTAATGGATAATGTCGGCTTACCATTGCGCCAAAGTTTACCGTTACTGGTTGATTTACTTAATGAACGCGGCTTTAAACAACGCATTAAAGTGATTGCGACCGGTAAAATGATCATGCCGTCATACGTGGCATGGGCATTAGCCACTGGCGCCGACTTTATTGCTTCAGCTCGCGGAAACATGTTTGCCTTGGGCTGCATTCAATCGTTACAGTGCAACCGAGACACCTGCCCAACCGGTATAACGACCCATAATATACGATTGCAAAAAGGCTTGGATCCAAAAGATAAATCTGCACGCGTCGCAAACTACAATCATTTCTTACATTACGATTTAACCATGATCGCACATTCATGTGGTGTAACCGACCCAAGATACTTAACCCGCCATCATGCCCGAATAGTGCAATCAACGGGTGTAGCGGTCACTCTCGATAAACATTACCGACATATGCAATAAATTAAACCTCAACCCCAGTGAATAACTTGGGTGCGCTGAGCGGATTACTGGGGGGCACTCAGCGGATTACTTTGCCGAATTTAAGAATAGGTGTACAATATACTTTGATATCGATCACAATAAGCAGTATTAATGTGATTTTAAAGAGGCATCAATTCAGGGGATTTCGTGTTGAACATAAAAACGAATGCAGCAGATCTAAATGTCAAAAGCTTAAGTTTAAGCTGTAAAAACTGTAATCGAATGACAGAAATCGAAGGTGAATTTGTGTGTTTTGAACAAGGAAAAATCAAACGCTTAACTTTAGATCCTTCTCCAGCTGCACTCATAAAAATGGTCTGTATTGGTTGGCAGAAAAAGTAAGCTTTTGATCATTAGTAGCAGCACTCGTTACCATTGAATCAACTCACTATAATTCCTATCTTCTTCCAAGTATTTGATACCGTAAACCAGCCAAATACTAACGACTAAAGTCATTTGAACATGTCAAAATACATCCGTTGATATCACTTTATCTGCATAATGTGCAAATCAATGAACCAACATAAGTTGATTAACGCGATGTAAACTAAGAAAGCATGTCCTGCGGATCATCACTTTGTTTAATAATGTTTTTATCAAGGTCTTTGTTCATTGCTTTAGCTAAAGTGAGTCCTCGAGTCGTTACTCTCAAACCGGCACATAAGTCGTTATAAACTATTTTAATAGCATCATCAGACATGTTACGCGTTTTAAGCATTGCCATAATAGCAAACCAATCGGTTGTCACTTGATGTCGGGTGCCTTCTAGCGCCGCAATTAACGCAATATTATGCACAAGTCACCTCCATACACGAATTCGCACCTTTGATAAAATCCAATTGATTGAAAAATAAAGTTATCTGGAATAAATAACCCACAAGTTAGGCTATAGATTAACTGCGTTGATCACTGTCGTCAAAAGATTCATTCGCGTTAAATATATCCAGACGATTTAAACACCGCTCAGCGCTGTTAAAGTAGTCAGATACTGAGTGTTTACGCTATAGAGAGATTTTTATTTGTGGCAACGACAGTATTTTACCCGACAACATCATAGCGCGATATCCATTGACCAACCCTTAATCATTTGGCAGATCTTTTTGTTCATGTTGAATATGCCAAAGCCGAGCATAAAGCCCTTGTTGAGCTAACAAACTGGTATGAGTTCCATGTTCAACAATCTTACCTTTACTCAATACAACGATTTGGTCAGCATCAATAATGGTCGATAAACGATGGGCGACCACTAAACTTGTATGGCCTTTGGCTGCATCTCGCAAGGCGCTCAAAATGGCTTGCTCTGAGCGTGAGTCTAATGAAGATGTGGCTTCATCGAACACTAAAATAGGCGCTCCTTTCAACACCGCGCGTGCAATAGCAACACGTTGCTTTTCGCCGCCGGAGAGCTTTAATCCTCGCTCACCGACCTTGGTGTTACCTTTATCCGGCAATGATTCAATAAAGTCACTCAAATGAGCCAATTTAATCGCCGCGAGAATCTCATCGTGAGTCGCATCTGAGCGACCATACCTAATATTTTCATAAATAGAATCATTAAATAACACAGTATCTTGCGGTACCACGGCGATGGCTCTTCGTAAGGCCTGTTGGCTAAGTTGACGCACATCAATACCATCAATAGTGATAGACCCACGGTCAACATCATAAAAGCGGAATAACAGTTTAATGATAGTTGACTTACCTGCGCCACTGTCGCCCACTACGGCAATTTTTTTCCCTGCTGGCACATCAAAACTAACGCTGTTTAAAATAGCGCGTTGGTCGTAATGAAAGCTCACATCAGTAAACTTTATTGCCCCGACAGTTGGACTGGCTTCAATAGCATCGACGCGGTCTAACACTTGTGGTTGTTTGTCTAAAATATCAAACATACGTTCAATATTGGCTAATGCCCCACGGATCTCACGGTAAACAAAGCCTAAAAAATTTAATGGAATGAACAGCTGCATCATAAAAGCATTAATGAGAACAAAGTCACCAATTGTCATCGAGCCTTGGCTCACTTCATAAGCCGCCAGCGCCATCATAGCCGTCATCGCAACAGCAATAATTAATGCTTGTCCACCGTTAAGAGCAAACAATGATAAACGGTTTTTTCGCTTTGCAACTTCCCATTGTTCAAGTGCGGAATCATACCGTTGTGACTCAAATTCTTCATTGTTAAAATATTTTACAGTTTCATAATTTAACAAGCTATCGATTGAACGCGTATTAGCCAGCGAGTCAGCTCTCGCAGCATCGCGCACATAACCGGTGCGCCACTCTGTCGCCACAATTGAATAACCAATATAGGCCACCACAGAAAATAAAGTGATCAGTGCAAAACTGGCGCCATAGTTATAAAAGAAAATACCGATCACTAAGGCAATCTCAAGCAGGGTTGGCACAATATTAAATACCATAAAGCGCATTAAAAAACTGACGCCACTTGTGCCGCGTTCAATATCACGAGACAGGCCGCCAGTACGGCGATCTAAATGAAAATCAAGATCGAGCCGATGTAAATGTTCAAAAACGGCTCTTCCAAGGCGGCGAATAGCGCGTTCGGTAACACGGCCAAATAACGTATCTCGTATCTCGCCAATTATAACATTCAGCAAACGTACCATGCCGTAAGCTAGCACCAATCCAACAGGAACTGCGATGAGCTGGGCTGAAGATTGCTTATCAAGCGTATCGACTAATTCTTTCAGAATAAATGGCAGTGCAACACTCGCAATTTTAGCAACGATTAAGCAAATCATTGCTAACAACACTCGTGCTTTAAATTCTAATAAATATGGCCATAATAATCTTAAAACATGCCAATTTAACTTCCCTACCGGGCCTTCGAAATACGCAGAAGGTCTCATTTATGCTCCAATTAATTACCACTGCTATAGGCAGTTCGCCACGACCTAATATTGATTGTCTTATTATATGTCATTTTCTAATCAGACATCGGTCACATTACTATGGATTAAGCCCACACTCATGTTTATCATAAAAGGGCTATTTGAGCGTCAGGTAAATAGTACTTTAGAACTATCAATGAATGAAATCACACAGACTAAAATACTACTTTTTAAATTTTTTTAGTCATTTTATGCTTTTTTAAGCTAAATAGAGTTATTTCTGTCAGCAGAATTTGTTACTCTTCAAGCACAGATAAACGCCTGTTTGATAATAAACAAACAACGATTTACTAGTTTAAAGGATGCTTTATGTTGGATAGCTCGAAAATTCAATACCCACCATTACAACTAATACAAACATGGGTATGGATGATGATTGAATCAGGTAACCCTGAACTGCAAGATAAAGGACGTGATAATCTTATTTCAGCGTTTGGCAGTTTAGCTAAGGCCAATGAATACTTAGTACAACATATAAAAAAATAAGGCGCATTGTGCGCCTTATTTTTTTAGGTGTAACTAATCAAATATCAAGCTTTACGACGGTCAAGTACACTCTTATTTAGTGTTGCTAAAAGTGACTCTGTATCATCCCAGCCGATACAAGCATCTGTTACGCTCTGTCCATAACACAATGCACTACCTTCAATAAGGTCTTGGCGTCCTTCAACTAAATGACTTTCAACCATCACACCAAAAATAGCATGATTACCTTGAGATATTTGCCCTGCAACATCATCGGCAACCATCATCTGCTTCTTGTAATCTTTACTACTATTAGCATGGCTAAAATCAATCATAATATTATCTGTCAAACCAGATTTAGCCAGCTGCTTGGCAATATCGGACACGTGTTCGGCACTATAATTAGGCGCCCGACCTCCACGTAAAATAATATGACAATCTGGATTCCCTTTGGTTGACACTATGGCTGAATGACCAAACTTAGTGACCGACAAGAAATGATGTGGAGCGCTCGCAGCTCCAATGGCATCAATAGCCACTTTAATGGTTCCATCGGTACCATTTTTAAATCCTACTGGACAAGATAGCCCCGATGATAGTTCACGGTGTACTTGAGATTCGGTAGTACGTGCACCAATAGCGCCCCAACACATCATGTCAGCAACATATTGAGGCGTGATCATATCTAAAAACTCACCTGCTGTTGGTATACCAGAGTCATTTAAATCAACGAGTAATTTACGAGCGGTCCGTAAACCATCATTTAATTGAAAACTGTTATCCATATACGGATCATTAATTAACCCTTTCCAACCTACTGTCGTTCTCGGCTTTTCAAAATACACTCGCATGACAATTTCAAGCTGATTTTTATACTGTTCCCGCAATTTAACTAAGCGTTGACCATACTCTAAGGCGGCAACAGGATCATGAATTGAACAAGGGCCAATCACCACTAATAAGCGATCATCTTTACGGGCTAGAATTTGATGAATACTGTTACGCGCATTGAAAACAGTTGATGATGCATGTTCGGTTGCCGGAAATCGTTCTAGAATCGCAATGGGTGGAAGCAATTCTTTTATTTCATCGATACGAATATCGTCATTTTGATAATGCATAGTGGTTACAACTCCGGCAAAACGTCTTATGAGTCTGATTCAATAAATAAATCAGCTGATACGATTCATTAAAAATGATAAAAAACCATCGAAAAAATGAACATGAATCATCAATTTAACCAGTATCTATCGACAAATCAATCAAGTATTATTCATCAGTGCCGATAGTAGTGACTATCAGTATGTGATTGGGAATACGTAATAGGAAGCAATAGCAACTGAGCTCACTTGGCTACCCCGTAAACCGAGTATGAAATACACTTATACATTGATTTTTTAGCACCAAATATCACTAAAATAAACTGTCTCATAAAAAAGACACTCTGATGATATTAATATGCTTTACTTTAATGATTAACATCATTAACTCAATACAAGGAAGATGAGCAACTTAATACTTGGCAAGCTATCCAGAGGAGGATAACAGATTGAAATATTTTAATATTTTTTTATTAGGTTCATTGTTAACTCTTTGCAATCCTGCGATTGCCACGTCAGTAGATCCCATCGATGATACGCACGAATTAGTCGAACTCCACTCGCAAAATTACCATACAACGTTGATTCCGATCATTAATAGCATCAGTTTCTCTACCAGTAACAGTATTGCACCCTACTTCTTTACCGATGAAAACACTGGTGTGCAGTATGACCTTCTGAAGGCAGCTCTGGACAGTGAAAATATAGACATAAAAGAGATTGTGCATGCGCCTAATTTGCGTGCGCAGCGCCTAGTCAAAACCAATAAAATAGACTGCATGATCAATGCACCCGATAACGTGGCAGGACTATTTTATACACAGAGCTTGCTTGAATATCAAAATAGCGTGTTTTACTTATCTAGAAATAACCTTAAGATTGAACAAATTACCGATCTTAGCGCATTGTCTATTTTAGGATTCCAAAATTCAAAACAATACTTAGGTGATGAGTTTAAAGACATCGCGAATGCCAACCCTAACTACAGTGAAATCACCAATCAGAAAAGCCAAGTGGTGATGTTATTTAATGGATATGTGGAGGTCATTGTTTTAGAAAGACGAATATTTGAATATTATCGTCATTTACTCAAATCAAAACTCGATACCAGCATACCAGTAACAGAAGTGGCACTCTTTGACCCTGCTCAACGTAAAATTGCCTGTTATGATCAAAAAACGACTAACCGAGTAGATAGTGCCATTACGACACTCAAACAGTCATATCGCTACCAAGAGATACTCGATCTAGCTGAACAAAACAATTATCAACCGCAGTATCAAATACCTTAAAGGTACTAATTTTGTTTAAACGCTTGCAGCTTAATTTGGTAACGTTGCTTATTATTGCTATCACTTAAGGCTAACGCACGTTTAAGGTTTTTCTCAGCCAGACGCTCTTCACCTGTTGCCCAATAAGCCCTAGACAACCCAAAATAAAATTCATGACGATAATCCGCTTTATCAACTGCTCGTTTATACCATATGAGTGCATCTTGATATTGCTTATCAAAATACGCTTGTTGAGCCATGTCAAAATAGTAAAACGGATTATTTATTCTCGCGAGTTCAAGCACTTTATGTATTTGCGCCCATTCATCTAAACGCCCTTGTTCACCTAAAATCAACGCCAAATTGTATAATGTGGTTAAATCTTGCGAGTCAATTTGTAACGCTAAACGATATGCATATTCAGCCTCAACTTCGTAGCCCTTATGTCGATAAATAACCGCTAGAGTATTGATGGCCGCCACATATTGCGGATCCAATTGAATGCTTTTTTTAACCAGTGCATAAGCCGCATCAAAATCAGTTTTAATTAACGCTTCTGCTGCAATATTATTATAAAACATCGCGGTTAGCTGGCGCTTATTAACTGTTTTTTTATGATAAGCACGCACAGAGCGTTCAGGCAAAAAGTCCACTAGAACATCAGTACCTCTAAATAACACAGTGTTATTAGCCCTTGGAGGTAACAAACGTAAATTAACGTGACCATTAACTAAATAAAAACCACCTCGCCTATCCCAAACGGGTTCTACATCTATGTCATTAAACTCCACGGGCACATTTAACGCATCAGCCAACGCCGCCGATAACACAACCAAAGACATACAATTACCTTGACGATTAAGCACCGTTTCACTGGCTGAGCGGGTAACATTATCACGGTACTCAAAACCACCATCTTGTGCGCCTATATATTGAGCCAACCATTCATTAGCCAGAATATTTTGACTGCGAAGAGTACTATCTGCTTGAAACTGTCGCCTAAATTGTGCGACAAACTTATCAGGTAAACGATAAATATCATCAATAGCCACAGTCTCAACAGGCATGAACATTTCATCATGAAATAGGTCAGTAATCTTGATTGCTTTGTTTTGGGGCTGAGTTGATTGACAAGCGCTCATGCTGAAAAGTAAAGCAACAAGCAGTAGATGGGTCCATTGAAGTCGTAAGTGGTCATCCTTGGTAAAGGAATTAACCTCTGTCTTTTTTGGGTGATGAGTAAACATTATTCAGCCCTCAGATAGGAATACGCTATCTAAAAGCATAGTCAATAGATGCCCATTAGGCCAAAACAACCACTACAAGTTTGTAATGGCTTATTAGCTACTGAGGAGGATTTACACTAACAGGAGGATCTATTTGGATAAAAAGTTGTGTGTCTTGATATTCGTAGGGACGATAAAATTGATTGCCACAGCTAAAATAATGAAATGGTGACGTCACGGCTAAACAACCAATAGGCAGTGATTGCAAAATCATTATCTGCTGTTGCTGTCTTAACAACTCTTGCCATTCGTGCTGTTGTAATACACTGTCGCGAACAGCAAAAGCATCAAAAGGCGTTGATGACTGGCGCACCACAACGGTGCCAGCATAGCTTGCTGCGCTTAATAACAAAGATCCCATTAATAAATTTATCAGTATTGGTTTCATCATCACCTCATCACAGATTTCATCATCTAATAGTGTATACGTTAAGCTGGCACATGGCCCTTTATTTACCTCAATTGAGTCAGTAATAACGTTATTAATCTACAAAAAAAACAGAACCCTAAGGTTCTGTTTTCTATGTTAGCTAATAAACTCATTAGCCAGCGGTTTTCACACTCACAAACTCAGGGTAAGCATCTACTCCACAGTCAGAAGCATCCATACCGTTGTACTCTTCTTCTTCTGTCACACGGATACCCATAGTCATTTTTAATACAAACCATACCAGTAACGATGTGGTAAATACCCAAATGAAGATAACCGCAGCACCGTATAGCTGACTGCCAAAACTAGCATCGGCATTTGATAATGGTACTAACATTAGTCCAAGGAATCCCGCAACACCGTGCACCGAAATGGCACCGACTGGATCATCAATTTTAATTCGGTCAAATGCAATCACTGAGAAGATAACAACTGCACCAGCAACCAAACCAATTACACCGGCCATTAACAATGAAGGTGATAAAGGATCAGCAGTAATTGCCACTAAACCCGCTAACGCACCGTTTAAAATCATGGTTAAATCAGCTTTACCCCAAACAACTTTACACACAATAAGCGCTGAGATTGCACCAAATGCGGCGGCAGAGTTAGTGTTTACAAAGATTTTAGCGACAGCACTGGCGTTTTCAGCATCTGAAACCAACAGCTGTGAACCACCGTTGAAACCAAACCAACCCATCCATAAAATGAACATACCTAAAGTAGCCATTGGTAAGTTAGAGCCTGGAATAGGATGAACTTGGCCATTTTCACCATATTTACCTTTACGAGCACCAAGAAGCAGCACACCAGATACTGCAGCTGCAGCACCAGCCATGTGCACAATGCCACTACCAGCAAAGTCAACAAAACCAGCTTCAGAGAGGAATCCACCACCCCATGTCCAGTAACCTTCAATAGGGTAAATAACAGCGGTCATGACGACCGAAAAAGCTAAGAAAGACCATAACTTCATCCGTTCAGCCACAGCACCAGATACTATCGACATTGCCGTAGCAACAAACACGACTTGGAAGAAAAAGTCTGATTCTAAAGCATGGTCTGCACCATCGGCTTGCGAACCGATTAACGAACCAAAAGAAGGAATGAAACCACCTTCTACATTGTCGACATACATGATGTTGTATCCGACGAATAAAAACATCACACATGCAATTGAATATAAACACACGTTTTTAGTTAATATTTCAGTGGTGTTTTTTGAGCGAACTAAGCCGGCTTCTAACATGGCAAAACCCGCTGCCATCCACATAACTAACGCACCTGAAATGAGGAAATAGAACGTGTCTAATGCAAAACGTAGTTCAGTTACCGTCAGGCCTAATTGAGTTAATTCTTCCATAGCAGCCTCCTTATAATGCTTCGTTATCAAGTTCACCCGTACGAATACGGATCGCTTGTTCTAAATCAGTCACAAAAATTTTTCCATCACCTATTTTGCCGGTATGTGCAGCACTGGTAATGGCTTCAATAAGCATGTCCAAATTTTCATCTTTGGTGGCAATTTCTAATTTTACTTTAGGAAGAAAGTCCACTTGATACTCTGCCCCACGATAAAGTTCAGTGTGACCTTTTTGGCGTCCAAAGCCTTTTACTTCAGTAACAGTCATACCTTCAATGCCCATGCCTGCAATGGCTTCACGGACATCATCCAATTTAAATGGCTTGATGATAGCGCTGACGAGTTTCATCTCGACCTCCAAAAGTGTGAAAAAATGTAATTGTTATTAATTTGTTGGATGAGTTAATTCAATCATTAGGCCACTTTTTCAAAATACTGTTATATATAGCTTTTATTTTATTTACTCTTTTATTTATTAACATTAAGGCACCAATCAAGTGCACAAGAAACATCGACGCATCGTTTTGGTGCAGCAAATCATCCACCTTTCATGCTACCTAGCAGCAAGAAACCGGTGAACTATCTCTACATAACACAGATAAAAAAACAGCCCTCAAATGAGGGCTGTTTGTTAGATTTTTCAGGCTTACACCTGAGGAGATTTTTTATGCTAAGTACAACTTATTTATAAGTCGCTTCGCGCTTTTTAGCTTCTTCTTTCCACTTAGGCACCAGTGTTTTCTTAAACTCAGCTTTTTCAGCATTCATGGTTTTCATGTCCATGCCTAATGCTGCTTGTGCTTTTGCTTTCGTTGAAGTGTCAGGGTAAGCAATTGGTTGCTTAACACCTTTTGCACCGAGTAACTGAGCAAGTTTAACGCGAGCATCAGCCGCTTTATCCAATGAAGTACCTAGAATACGTAATACTTCAGCAGGAGCATGTGATGATGCACCATGAGATGCAGTCGCAAAATCCCAACGCCACTGTGAATGACGAATATCCATTAGGATTGGCTTCATTTCAACTTCAGTTGCACCAGCATCCCACGCAGCTTTAGCTTCAAAGTGAGCTTTAACCAATTGAGTTTCAACACGTGCTTTTAAGTCTTGTGCTTTCTGTTTGCTTTCATTAACTTGCTTAACCATAAACTCTTTGCTTTGACTGTGACAAGTTGCACATGTTTCTTCAAAGCGATCAAATGGGTTACCCACTTTATGGTCTGTAAATTTGCGGCCTTTGTCATTAGTCACTTTAGGCATATGACAATCAACACAACTCACGTTATTTTGACCGTGAACACCCATTTTCCAAGTTTCATAACCAGGGTGTTGTGCTTTTAGCATAGGAGTTTTAGACACAGCATGAGTCCAATCAGAGAACTCCATGTTGTCGTAATACACTTCCATTTGCTCAACAGTGGTACCCATATCCCAAGGGAATTTAACGAAACCAGGACGTTCAGCCGTTTTCTCGAAATAATATTCTACGTGACATTGAGCACACACCATTGACTGCTTGTCTTTACGAGAAGCTTTATCAAATGGAGTATTCAATGTTGTCATTGCGCGTTCTGCAAACGGACGAGACATACGTAACTTAGATGAGCCTTTTTCATGACAATCGCCACAACCAAGAACATTGACAATTTCTGGACCGCCTTTAGCCCACTTGCCACTGAAATAGCCATCTTCGCCCTGCTCTTCAATCACACGAGGCACATCAGGACTTTTACAGCTCCAACACGCCATTGGCATTGGACCATCTTCAGCATTTTTTGGCGCACCGGTACGCAATGAATTCGTTACGTCAGTAACCGCATACATATGACCTCGTGGTGCATTGTAATCTTTAGCAAAGCCGTAGCCTGCCCACAATACGACTAGACTAGGTACTTTTTCCAACATATCGACAACTTCTTTGCTTTCATCAGTTGCATGCCAGCTGTCATATTGCTTAGAAAATTTATCTTTATAAACCTCATTTCGAGGCTCCGTTTTATCACTCGCCATTGCGCCAGCAGCTAAAAAACTGGCTGCCATCACTGCACTCAGTGCAATTGATTTCATATTCATCTTCATCACCCTTTATCTCCGTGTTACATTATATTTAATTTAATAATCACGACATCTCCAAAGTCAAAGTTAGCGATTTAACACCGCTTTAAATATACCCCTTATGGGGTATAGCGATGAAAGTTTGCGCCAGATCAACATGTAAACAGGATGTATTTCACAGTTTTGTAAACTTGTTAATGTTATCAACCCATACCTAATGTAGAACACACTATTGGACATCATATAAAACAGTACTTTTGACTTATTTTTAATCACTAATCGCTATCAACAGCAGGATTTTATGTTTACTCGTGGCAGCCTTACTTCCACCATTTTAAGTTTAATGCTCATTTTAATTTTGTTGTCATCAAGCTTAGCGGTGTTTTCTATCGTCAATTTAACCTTCAGCTTAGGCGATGCCAAAGGCATCAACGCCTCAGGCTCACTGCGAATGCAAAGTTATAGGCTGTTGTTGTATACCAATGCCGGCAGTAGTAATACCGATGAAAAAATTACTGCATTCGAAAATACACTTAGTTCAGAAGCACTTAAACGCTCTCTTCAATGGTATAGCCCCAAAGAGCTGCGAGACCAATATTTATTGGTTATCGATAAATGGCAAGTGATGAGAGTGTATATTGAAGAAGGGAATACGCGACTTTACTCAGCCTCATTAACCGACTTTGTCGACACCATTGATACCTTGGTATTAAAGATGGAATTGTTCGCGGCCTTTAAATTAAAGTTATTGGTTATTGGGCAGATTATCGGCTTATTTATTTTACTTGTTATCGCTTTCTTTGCCGTAGTATTCACACGTAAACGGGTTGTTAAACCATTGCAATTGTTGATGGATAGCGCAGCAACTATTTCGAAAGGTAACTTCAAAGTTGAGATGCCTAAAACGGGTTATATAGAACTGACGGCTCTAGGTAATGCACTGCAAAAGACGGCAGCGG
This sequence comes from Shewanella sp. ALD9, assembly GCF_002836315.1. NCBI lineage: Bacteria > Pseudomonadati > Pseudomonadota > Gammaproteobacteria > Alteromonadales > Shewanellaceae > Shewanella > Shewanella sp. ALD9. The sequence continues at coordinate 690,163 of NZ_PJCD01000001.1, read as the reverse complement.
AATTAGCCCATTTATATGAAGATTTAGAAAACCAAGTGAACGAAAAAACCTTGGCATTAACCCGAGCAAACAATGAGCTAAAGTTTTTATACGACAATCTACTCATGTTACATGCTGATAAACTCGACTATAAAGCATTACAATCTGCAATCAATCAGCTGAAATATTATGAAGACTTAACCTTTCTTCGCTTAGTCGTTGAGCATGATGATGGCTCTAAAGACGTTATTAAAGCTGAAGGCGGCTGGCCTGATGAGTTAGCCACTGAATCGGTACAGTTTCCGCTATTAATAGAAAAGACCCAAATGGGCTATTTAGATGTAATATCTAATAAGCCATTGAATAAATTATTGTTTGAAAACTTCGCCATGATGTTAACCCGTTCAATTACTATCCATAATGCTACTGAACAACGGCAGCAACTGGCGCTACTGGAAGAACGTGCGGTCATCGCTAGAGAATTACATGATTCAATTGGGCAATTATTATCTTTTCTGAAAATCCAGGTGAGTTTATTACGTAAAAGTCTTGCTCACAGTTGTCGTAGCCCTGAAGTAGAAGGTCAATTGACAGAGATTAATGAAGGTGTCAGTACTGCTTATGTACAATTACGTGAACTGTTATCAACCTTTAGATTAACCATTAAAGAGCCTAATTTAAGTCAAGCTATTGAAGTTATGTTGGATCAATTACGTCATCAAACGAATATCAATATCCAATTGAATTACAAGATATCAGCACATTTACTTGAAGCTAAACAACACATTCATATTTTACAATTAATTCGCGAAGCGACATTAAATGCAATTAAACACGCTAACCCTGCTCATATAGTGGTAGATTGTCAGTTAACAAATAATGGCATGATTACTATTACAATATGTGATGATGGCATTGGCGTGACACATTTAGCTGAACGAGATCAGCATTTTGGTATTGGCATCATGCATGAACGCGCCAACAAACTGAATGGTATCGTTTCGTTCAATAGTAACCAGCTCGGCGGTACTACTGTTACGCTGAGTTTTCCACCTCAACAGGAGCCTTTAAATGGGTAAGCCGTATTCCGTACTTGTTGTCGATGATCATCCATTATTACGCCGTGGTATTTGCCAATTAATCACCTCCGACGGTGACTTTTCGCTTTTTGGTGAAACGGGCACGGGACTAGAAGCTCTTACCGCCGTAGCCGAAGATGAACCCGATATTATTTTGCTCGATTTGAATATGAAAGGCATGTCTGGGCTTGATACTCTCAATGCTATGCGTCAAGAAGGTGTAACAGCAAGAATTGTGATTTTAACCGTCTCAGACGCTAAACAAGATGTCATTAGACTACTGCGAGCGGGTGCTGACGGCTATTTACTCAAAGACACTGAGCCTGATTTACTGTTAGAGCAACTCAAAAAAGCCATGCTGGGTCACCGAGTCATTAGTGATGAAGTAGAAGCTTATCTTTATGAGTTGAAAAATACGATTGACGACAACAGCTGGATAGAGAATTTAACCCCGCGTGAATTACAAATATTGCAGGAGCTGGCGGAAGGTAAAAGTAATCGAATGATCGCCGAAGACTTACACATCAGCGAAGGCACTGTTAAAGTTCATGTGAAGAATTTACTGCGTAAAGCAAATGCTAAATCTCGCACTGAAATGGCGGTACGCTACCTTAACAATTAGCCCCACGCAAAAGTTCAAACCACACTTAACAACAAGGCCACATAAACGTGGTTTTGTTGTTATTTAACTCCCGCTAGAAATAAGAAATGGCTATTTATCGTTAATAAATGCTAACCAGCTTTGCAGCACCGACTCAAAGTCTTCCAGACCACAATAACACTCAGATTCCGCATTATACAGGTTCATGGAGTCTTCTAATAAGTGCTCTTCCTCAAAATCAATCACACTGGCAAACACTCTCACTTGCTCAGAGTCAATGTCGATAGTTAACTCTCCACCAACATCTAGCAAATGGCCAAGCGCCCCAGATTTGATTAACACTATCTGGGTGAGAATATGATTAGCTTTGCTCTTGTCGTCACCAAGCTCTTCAGCAAACCATCTGCCTAACACTTCATGACCCATGCTAAATTCAGCAAAGACCGTGCCTTCTAGGCGATTTCGACGAAATTGATATTCCATACTAGTACTCTTTTATTAGCATTTTTTCTATTTTAACCGATGAACGGCCACTCTGCTGCTCGTTAGTTCAGCAAATATTGCGCTTGATGGTTAAATGCACGATAAATAAAGGATTTCATTTTATAAGGTGGTTTTAAACTTGGGCTAGATAAAAAAATAGCGTAAATTATTGCGATAGTGATCACATGGAATCTCTAATAATGAATAATGGTTTTATATACAGTTTATTGCTTACCGGCCCCAATGTTGGCCAGTCACTTACCGCGGAACAAATAGCACAATGGCAGCCTGCTGATGGGCTGTTGTGGTTACATCTGCGATATCGTGAACCTAAAGCTCGTAAATGGATCCTCAACTCCGGCTTACAGAGGGTTGAGATGGATACTCTGTTGGCCACTGATACTCGTCCACGAGTATTAAGTTCCGACAAAGGAATTTTACTGGCGTTACGAGGAGTTAATTTAAACCCAAACTCCGATCCAGAAGACATGGTCGCAGTGCGGATCTACGCTGAAGAGCACAAGATCATCTCAACCTGCGAGCGCCAGTTACAATCGGTGATTGATGTTGCCGATGCGATAACACAAGGCAAAGGTCCGGTTGATAGTGCAGCGTTTATCATGGCCATTTGTGAGCGTCTGACGCAACGTAAAGTGGAGTTTATTGGCAAACTGGAAGAGCAGCTCGATGAATTAGAAGAACGCGTTGTCACTCAAGTAAACAAAACCTTACGTACTGACATTGCCGAGCTGCGCAGACAAACCGTGGTATTGCGTCGCTACCTCGCGCCCCAACGAGAAGCATTTTCTCGTATGCTACAAGAAGCCAGCGAACTATTTGACGACAATGATAAAGTCCGCTTACGTGAAATACACGAAACCCTTATTCGAGTAATAGAAGATCTTGATGCAATACGCGATCGAGCCAGCGTTACGCAGGAAGAGCTTCAATCACAACAGTCAGAACAAGTGAATCAGAGACTGTATTTCTTATCATTGATTTCGGCGGTATTTTTACCATTAGGTTTTTTAACAGGCTTATTGGGCGTCAATATTGGCGGAATACCTGGCGCTGAATCAAATTGGGCTTTTGCCGCATTCTGTGGCGGATTGTTTGCGCTGATAGGTTTGCAAATGTACTTATTCTACCGTTTGAAATGGCTATAATCCGTCTCTAATATACATGATGGACATTGATCTGCTGAGGGTTAACTACTCGTCAGGAGCGGCTAATTTGCACGTAATGATTAGCGGAGTTAACTTGGTATTACCTAACGTTAAACGACTAACGAGATACGACTAACGTTGAGCAATATAAAGCGACGGAGTTAATCACTTATCCAAGGCCATTCTAAGCAAATTTAACTGTAAACAAAAAAGGACACCGAAGCGTCCTTTTTAATTTATATTTATCAGTCTTTTAACGACTGAAACAATGTTGATATTACTTAGTTTCTACTGCAGCAGGTGTTTTCTCTACTGACATTAATTCAACTTCAAAAACCAATGTTGAGTTAGCAGGAATAGTGCCAGTATCACGTTCGCCATAAGCTAATTCTGATGGGATAACAAACTTATACTTAGCGCCTACAGGCATTAACTGTACGCCTTCAGTCCAACCAGGAATAACACGGTTTAGTGGGAACTTAGCCGTTTCACCACGAGCATATGAACTGTCAAATTCGGTGCCATCAATTAACGTGCCACGGTAATGAACTTCAACAGTATCTTCAGCAGCAGGCTTTTCACCACTACCGGCCTCTAATACTTCGTACTGCAAACCAGACTCAGTCGTGGTTACGCCTTCTTTGGCTTTATTGTCTTCTAAGAATTTTTTGCCATCTGCAATTGATTTAGCAGCTAACGTTTCAGCTTGCTCTAAGCGCTTGTCGTTTAGTTTTTTATCTAGGTTTTGTAATACAGTCTGCATTTCTTCTTCAGTTAACTGCATTTCTTCGCCTAAGCCATCGCTAAAGCCTTTAATCACCATAGCGCGGTCAACAGCAAAGCCTAATTCTTCTTGCTCTTTAATGTGACCAGACATGTACTTACCAATTGAACCACCAACACTATATGCTTCTTTTTGAACGTCAGTTGTCAATTCAACTTTCTTTTGAGCAACGTCTTGTTCCTGATTACACGCAGTAAGGCCAACAACGGCTAATGCAACTAACGATAATTTGTAAATAGATTTCATTAAAGCTTCCTCAGCATCCTATAGTGGTTACAATAACCTTAATACATTCAATCAATGAGATGTTTAATTGGTCATGTTCTCTTGCCACTTTATACTAGTTAAAACGGTTATACCATTGGGTAAACCTTATATGACAAGGTTTAGGACAATAATTCAAGGAGCAAGTTCATGATACGCGTTCCAATGCTGTTTTTTTGGCCAACTCTAGTCTTAGTAAGCCTATTATCTGCATGCCAACCAACAGCGACGAAAGTTAAGGTCATCACGACTGATGCCAGTTATAGTGCAAGTTTGTCAAATGATGCAACCATCGCCTTGGTTAGCACGGCTCATAATGGCGTACAGGTATGGGATCTTACTGACTCAACGTTGTCTTACCAGTGGCTCCAAGGCCAACAACAAAATACCAGTAACGTCATTGATACTGCGATATCAGCAAATAGCCTTTATGCTGCAACAATTAGCAGCCACTCACTTGCAATATGGCGATTAACCGATGGTTCATCTGTCGGATGGTGGTCTTTGCCTTCTTATGCGCAAAGTGTCGCCATCGCTAATACAGGGCAAACCCTTGTGGGTTTAGTCGATGGCTCTGTGATGTCATTGTCACCTGAAAAATCACGCTTAATTCAATTTTTGGGCCATCAAGAAAAAGTGAATAGCGTGTCTATTAGTGCCGATGGCAATACAGCATTAAGCGGCGGGAATGATGGTAAAGTATTACTTTGGCAAGCCCAAACGGGTCAACCATTACAACAATGGCAGTTAACATCCCGCATCACTAAAGTGGCGATTAACGATTCAGCGACTCTCAGCTTTGCAAGCGATATCACTGGTAATGCCACCCTGTGGCAGTCGGATACCGGTAAACCAATAAGTCATCTCGATATTAATCGACGCCAAATGAATTTTTCAAGTGCTCGCTTTGTTAATAATGACCAGCAATTACTCACAGGTACGCCATCAAGAGAAATCTTTTTATGGCAAATAGACTCAGGTAAACGACTTTCTCGCTGGCAAGTTCAATTGAGTAAAAACACCCAAAACAAAGGCGCTGTAGTATACTCTGCCGCAATGATAGCACCTGGCTCGATAGTCAGTATTAGCAGCCAAGGTTTAGTTGAATATTGGCAGTAATAACTAATGTAATAATTCAGTAATAAGAGGTCGACATGGAAAGCGTTTTACAAAAGATTGATGATCTTGAAATGAAATTATCATTTCAAGATATCTCCATTGAAGAGTTAAACCAAGAAGTGATAAAACTCAATGCATTAGTTGCCAGACAGCAACAGCAAATGCTATTAATGGTTAATAAACTGCATTCTATTGAGCCTAGTAACATGGCGTCTTCTGCCGAAGAGACTCCACCACCACATTACTAAAGCCTTGCGACCATACAAGATATTTTAGGATACTTTGACTGCTATCATAGTCAGCTTATAGTCAGCTTATAGTCAGCTGATATTCAGCAAATATGATATAGACTGTATTGAAATCGAGTGAATGGTCAGTACCATAGAATGAGACTATGCAAGTAATAACCTTGCTTACTCATAACAATTTAAACCATAAATAAGATTAACCTAGGTCGTCATCTAACGCGAATAACAAGGACAGCCGTCACCTATGCAGCTAAAGCCACTACTCAGCATTGCTACCACAGGCGAACAGATACTGACTCAAATTGCTGAGCCAGTGACGGTGTTTGACGACGCATTACATACCTTAGCTGATAACATGCTCAGCACTATGCTGAATGCAAATGGCGTCGGTATTGCGGCAACGCAAGTGTTCAGCAACGTAGCAATGTTTATCATGGCGTCAAATCCTAACGAACGTTATCCCCATGCGCCATCAATGCCTCCAACGGTAGTCATAAACCCACAGATTCTATCGGCATCTGCCGCAACAGAAACAGATGTAGAAGGTTGCTTATCCATTCCAGGTCAGCGGCTATCTATTGCGCGACACAGCGAAATAGAAGTTCAGTATCAGTCGCTTGATGGCCAGTTACATCAACAAACATTAACGGGATTTGTTGCGCGTATTTTTCAACATGAATATGACCACCTGCAGGGTATTACTTTACTTGAACGGGTCAACCTCATGACACCTCAGATACTGGTGCCACAATGTTAAGAACATTCTGTATTGGGTTGAGTCTCATTATTGGCCTATCCGGTTGTGCCTTTAATAGTGTATTTGTTAACTATCCATCGCAAATAGCGCCATACAAGCAACAACTCAATAGCGATTCACCAACAGCAAAAATTACTGATTTGGCCGACAATATTAGCGGCAATGATGGCTTACTTTACGCCCAAGAGTCTGGGCGTATTATGCAAATTGCGGGTGACTTTAGCGGCAGTAAAACCTATTACCAACAAGCCATTGACGATTATCAAGTTTTTGATGATAAAGCCATCGTGAGTGCCAGTAAATTAGGTGCAGGGGCGAGCAGTCTTTTACTCAACGATAATGCCATTCCTTATCGAGGTCCGGGTTATGAGCGTATTATGTTGCATCAATATCAGGCACTTAATTATTTATTTAGTGGTGATGCTCAAGGGGCATTAGTAGAAGTTCGCCGCAGTAATGAATTGCAAAGTATGGAACAAGCACGCTATCAGAAATCACAAAAATCAGTGCAAGACATGGCCAATGGCACCATTGACGCGCAAGTAGCCCAATTAAGCAAAGAAGCCGGCAATGTCACCAGTTCATTTCTAAACGCTTACAGCTATTACACTACTGGCTTGTTGCACGAGCTCGCCAACGAGCCTAATGATGCGTTTATTGATTATCGCAAAGCAGCACAAATTACCCCAGACAATGTGTATTTACAGCAAGATTTAGTTCGTTTAGCTAAACAACTGGGGATGCCTCAATACGACGAATTTAAACGTCGCTGGGGAGAGGCGGTAATGCCTACACCCGACCAAGGCCAAGTTGTGTTTATTATTGAACGTGATTTTGTACCAGAAAAACAGAGTATTACGGTACCTTTTCCACTTAACGGTAATATCCAATCCGCGTCATTAGCGACCTATCAACCACAACGTCAGTTAGTCAATAACAGCCAAATCCAAGGGTTAGACGCGCCACTCACAGCACAAACTATTGCTAACATTGATGCGTTAGCCATTAATGCCTTAAAAGAAGATTTACCCGCTGCGTTGTTTCGACAAGCCGCAAGAGTTTATGCTAAATACCAAATGAATCGCAGTGTACAAAACAGTAGTCAACGAGCCAATAATCAAGTTGATGCTGCTGCGATGGTAATGCAAATATTTAATGTTATCACCGAGCAAGCCGACCGTAGAAGTTGGTTAACCCTGCCACGTCAGGCTCAAATTGCTCGACAATTTATCGATGCCGGCAGCTATAATGTTCGCTTAAATAGCAGCCAAAATGTAAATATTGACGTAAAACCAAACCGTACAACATTAATTTGGGCAATAGAGACTGGAAATCGTACCCGTTTTTATTCGATAATCATCTGATAGACGATAATTGCTTATCAACTGTCACTCATCACCAATGGAATTTACTATGAAAAATTTGAAACTGATATTTGTATTAGCTGCAGTAATGGGGCTGAGCGCCTGTCAATCTAAAGTAGAGTATGGTGACGCGACGGAAGTCGAAACCGTTAACGAAAACTTCGGTTCAACTGATCTGCAAGTCATCGCAGCAAAAATGGTCGACAGCATGATGGCATTCCCACCTGTTGTAGTAATGACACAGAGCAACCGCCCGATTGTATTTGTGGATAAAATTAAAAATAAAACTTCTGAACATATCGATACAGAATCAGTGACCGACACCATTAGCAATAAACTATTACGCTCTGGTAAGTTCCGTTTTATTGATATGACTAAGGTTGATACTGTACGCAAACAACTTGATTATCAAAACAATGCTGGCATGGTAGACCCATCTACGGCAATTAAATTTGGCCGTCAAATTGGCGCGCAATATATGCTTTATGGCAACTTATCAAGCATCGTTAAACAAGATGGCAGCACCAAAGATGTTTACTACAAAATGACCATGCGGTTAATGGATCTTGAAACGGGCTTAATTGAATGGTCAGATGAAAAAGAAATCCGTAAAATGAAATCAAAGTCTTTTTTAGGCTTATAAATCACTACTCATAGCACTAAAGCCGACATTGTTGTCGGCTTTTTCATACATCAAATAAAAAGTTAGGAACACTAACGTGAAATTGTTATCCACTGAATTGTTTAGTCCTCGGGTCATCAAAACCAGTCTCATCGCATTATGTTGTGCTAGCCTTGTCAGCTGCAGCAGCTCACTTTCAACATCATCCTTGCAACGGGATGGCTCTGCCTACATAAGCCAAGTACAAGCACAAGCAAGATCCAACGTGGTATCAAATGCACAATATGAGCTAACTTTCTTTTTAAGTGAGCACAGCCAATTCAGTGCAAAATCGATTGTTCACTTTGACTTAAGCAGCGTGCCAAAATCACTGACGCTTGATCTTAACAAAGCCAATATTAAGCAATTTATTGTTAACGGAACCAAGGTATATCCTAATTACAATGGCGCTTATATTGTGTTAAATCAAAGTCTATTAGTTGATGGTCACAACACTGTAGAGGTTGAATTTACTCGAGAACACAGTACCAATGGCGAAGGCTTACATCGTTTTGTCGACCCAGTAGACAGTAAAGTTTATTTGTATTCACATTTTGAACCTGCAGCCGCCCAGCAAATGTTTGCAGTATTTGATCAACCGGATCTTAAAGCCAGTTATCAGATTAACGTCCATGCACCCAAAGATTGGCAAGTGATCAGTGCCATGCGTGAAACCAATGTGGTTGACCAAGGCGATACTAACTTATGGACCTTCCCTGCTACCCCAAAATTAAGCCCATATAACTTTTCTATGCACGCAGGTCCGTACCATGTTTGGGAAGATAATTCAGGCCGTTATCCGATGCGTTTATTTTCGCGTCAGTCTGTGGCCAACCAAGTTACCCCTCAAGATTGGTTCACCTATACCAAGCAAGGTTTAGACTTTTTTGATAGCTACTTTGGTATTGCTTATCCGTTTAAAAAATACGACCAAGTATTAGTGCCTGACTTTCTTTATGGCGCAATGGAAAACGCAGGAGCGATCACTTTTTCTGAAGACCGTTTCTTATTTAATGCCAAGATGACTGCCGAACAAAAAGAACGTTTAGCAGGCGTTATCATGCACGAAATGGCGCACCAATGGTTTGGCGACTTAGTCACCATGAAGTGGTGGAATGGCTTATGGTTAAATGAAAGCTTTGCCTCATTTATGGGCACCCTTGCTACCAGTGAAGCCACTGAATTTAGTCATGCATGGCGCACTTTTTATGCCTCTGGTAAACAAGCTGCTTACCATCAAGACAGTTTAGTCACGACTCACCCAATTGAAGTGCCCGTGGCCACCAGCCAAAATGCCTTTGATAATATCGACGCCATTACTTATCAAAAAGGCGCATCGACCATCAAGCAATTACGTCATTTACTCGGTGAAGAAACCTTCCGCCGTGGAGTGAGCCAATATTTACAACAATACAGTTATCAAAATGCTGAGCTTAATGACTTTATCAACAGTCTAGCCAAGGCCAGTGGTCGTGATTTGTCTTTGTGGACCAAAGAATGGTTGTACGCGGCGGGTGTAAATACCATCAAAGCTCAGTACACTTGTCAGCGAGGTCAAATTGACTCGTTTGGGTTAGTGCAAACATCTGATGATGAACAACATCCAACGCTACGTGAACAACGAGTACAACTAGGGTTGTTCAATAAAACTCGATATGGCATAGAAAAACAACAAGTGGTTGCGGTGACATACAAAGGCGCTTATACCGAAGTTGATCAGTTAATTGGCGAGGTTTGTCCTGATTTAGTGTATCCAAACTACGATGACTGGGGATTTGTGAAAGTAACGCTAGACTCTAGCTCATTTAACACCGCCAAACAGTCTTTAGGTCAAGTAACCGATCCGCTATTACGCTCTATGTTGTGGCAAAGCATGTGGGACAGTGTGATTGATGGTAATACATCATTGGATCAGTTTTTAAATATCGCGTTAATTAATGCGCCACTCGAAAAAGACTACACCATTCTAGGTCAAGTACTTGGTAATCTGCAGCGTGCTAAGAACTATCTTGATTTAATGGCGCCAGCTAATGCGGCTTACAACAGTAAAATATCTAAGGCACTTAGCCAAATGAGCCTGCGGATGAGTATGGAAAGCTACCGTAATAGTGATTTTCAACGCCGTTGGTTCGATGCTTATATTAGTTTATCTAGCCATGGCGATGCGTTAAAGCATATCCAATCATTACTGCAAAGTAAGAGCCATATTAAAGGGTTAAGCATAGATCAAGATTTACGCTGGGCGATGATCCGCCAATTAAACCGTTATGATTACGGTGATGCTCAGGCGCTACTCGCCCAAGAAAAACACCTTGATCAATCTGACTCTGGTGAAAAAGCCGCGATTGCAGCCGAGGTTATCCGCCCACAGTCATCGCTTAAGCGTCAGTGGTTAAATACTATTGAAAACAATGACAGCATGGCGTTCTCAAAAATTCGCGTCGCAATGTACAATATTTATCCGGCTGAACAAAAACTGTTAAGTGCCGCAACGGCAGAACAACGCTTTGCCAACTTGCCGCTAATGGACGATAAAGGTCCGGTATTTATGCGCAGTTTTGCGGCGCAATTAATTCCGACCGATTGTAGTGCAACAAACATAGATGCTATTAGCCACGTTTTAGATACACAAACGGGTTTATCACCATTGGTGAGACGCGCCCTACTCGAAACCCGTCAACAAGAACAACGCTGCGTAAAAATCAAACAAACATTACAGTAAGCTTACCCATTACAACGGTAAATCAATTACGTTAAATCTAAAAAAGCGCTGATATTTATCAGCGCTTTTTATTATCTTGACCAAATGGAGCCGACACTTAGCAAGTTATGTGGCGATCACTTTCAATAGTCCATCTATAAACATCATCATTGCCACTCACTAAGTGCGCACGCAAAAGCTCATCATCACTGGTGCATGATCGGTACTGTCGCTGTCGCGTTCATAGTCAGGCCGAACTAGATGACGATCAAACGTTTTATAATCAATTATATGAGCGAGGTTTTGCTGCTGAGTCGGATTAAACTCACTTGAGACTAATATGTAATCAAGTACTGAGCCACTGTTGCCATAGTAATGTGTCGGCTGCCTAGCAGGATGCGGTTGCTCATCCACTAGTGAGCTTGACTCAAATTCATCCAGGGCCAATGTTGCGTTACACTTAGTCGCGGCGATAAACAGCTCATAGCTGTCAAACAAACTGCTTTGCTGTAACTCTGCCATTAATGAGGTTTCACCTAGTTTAGCCAGCCCAGGGTCTTCAATATCACTGCGATACACTCGTAATTGATTATTAAATGCCGCTAAGAGTTCACTGCCCATGGTGTCATTAAAGTCACCCATCAGCATAAAGGGCTGCTGAGTTTGCTGTCGTCTCATCAGCATTTGATGGCACAATAGAGCTGATTCACTGCCGCGCTGTAAACTGGATGCCCAACGCCCAAGCACTTGCCGTGCAACAAAATCAGCACCGCCATGTAAGCCACTTTCACTGATATCGTCACGACTCACGCCACTGCGTTTAGACTTAAGGTGAATGACATAACAATCACATGGACCAAATACTGGTAACTGTATCGTAGCCCGTAACGGTTTACGGCTAAAACTAAATGACTCCGCTAAACCTAACTGGCTAACCCATTGCGGATCTGGGCTGACATTAGCTGAATCAATAATAGGATACTTTGATGCTATCGCGACCACAGGGCTGCGGTACACATAATCACTTACTACCTCGGGTAAATCTAGCGCCACAAAATATTCATAACCCAACGACTCAGTCAACTTAGCTAAGGCATCAGGACTAAACACTTCCTGAAAAGCAATAATGTCAGGTTGATTGTGGTTAATAAACTCACCTAACCATGCACATTTTTTTTGCCATTGCTTATCACTATAGATGTTTTCAAAGTCGTAGTAGGCGTGAGGCGGTTCAATAAAGTTAAATAAATTAATGCTTACGACACTAAATGTAAGCTCGGGTGATGGAGCGGTTGATACATCGTTTACGTCCAAAATATTTTGCTCTCTGTAAAACTTATATTAAGGGTACTGACAACATTGTTATTTGTCGAATTTAACTCCCCTCAACCAGGAATAATGCAACATAAACAAAATAACCTAAAAAAAACTGAACCTACATTCACAAATACGCGTAATGAATAATAGTTAGACGTTAAGTGATATCTGATTGACTATCCCCCGATATAGCTGATCCGATAAAGTAACACCCGATGTTCTAAGACAATCATCCTCCGTAAGACCCTTTATGGCTTATCCCTCACCCTGATAAGCCATTTTTTTACGGCATTGTTTCTATAGCACATGTGCTTATCGAACTAAAATGAATAGGAGTATATGATGGGATCACTCAATGCAAATAATCGGCATGTCTGCCAAACAATACAAATAGGCATTGCTACTGCCGTTGGGGTTTTATTATTAATTGGCCAACCCGTCTGGAGTGCCAGTGAGGACAACATGCTATTTCACTTTACTGACCCAAGCCACTTCACAGCGTGGAACATCAATAATGACACTGTGATGGGCGGTATTTCGCAAAGCCAAATGAAGCTTAATGAGCAACAAGCGTTATTATTCTCTGGACAGGTTTCCTTGGCAAATAATGGCGGATTTGCATCGACAGAATCCAGCTTTATCCATCAAATTGCCGATGCATCATTACTCACTATCACGGCCAAAGGTGACGGGAAAATATATCAAATCCGTCTAAAAACACCGAATTTATCTTATGGTGAAGCCTATGTGGCTAACGTTAATACTCAAGCTGATACACTCACTCAACATACTTTTACCCCGGCAGATTTTACTGTCAGCTTTAGAGGGCGAACGGTCACGAATGCCCCTACATTAAACTTTGAAGATATTGATCGTGTTGGTTTTCTCGTGGCACAAAAACAACAAGGTCCATTTATAATTGAGTTACACTCAATACAGTTTGACCGATAAATATGTTAATACATAAGGGTATTCATTGAATTTACCAATACACATAAAAGGCATTATTTTTGATTTAGACGGCACCTTAGTTGAGTCCAGTTTAGATTTTGACTTAATTCGCCAACAAATTGGTTGCCCTAATGGCGTAGACCTTCTTAAATACGTCGACGAGTTAAGTTGCAAAGCCACTCAAGCCAACGCAAACAAAATTATTCTTGAGCATGAATATCAAGATGCTATGAGTGCCAAACCAATCAAAGGCATGACCGAACTGATTAACGCTATTGAAGCGGCCAAATTACCCACAGCCATAGTGACTCGTAATAGCCTTGCAGCCAGTGCCATGAAGGTAACACAAAATAATATCGCCATAGACCATGTGTTAACCCGAGAGCACTTCCCTGCAAAGCCGGCACCCGATGCGTTACTGGCCATTGCAACACAATGGCAAATACATCCACAGCATATTATCTATGTTGGTGATTACTTATACGATATTCAAGCGGCTAATAACGCGGGAATGATAGCCTGTTTAATTAATCATGGCATCGAACGCGATTATCAACATTTAGCCGATATTGTTATCGAAGAGTTGAGTCAACTCCAGCAATTATTAATCAATAACTCACCGAGCGATTAACGCCAGTACTAACGTTAATAATAAATAAGAACTACCACATGAATATGAATCAAATTCACCCTAAAAAATTACTGAATAGTAAATGGACCAAAGTTAACGTGGTTCAAAAATTGAAGCATTTTACAGTGACTAAAGTTGAGTATGACGAGCAACAAAACGTGGTTGAATGTCTTATCCGTGCAGAAATGAATGCAGAAGAATTCTCTATTAATTGGCGCGTTCTTAAGGATCCGCAACAGTGGAAAATTGGTTGGCAATAATCTACTGCAAAACACATTTATTATGCCGTTTGATAATAAAAAAAGTGACTCTTGTTTAAATACAATGAGTCACTTTTTTATACTAGCATTAGCATAACCTTAGCTAACGAGTTTCAAGATAATAAACGGTTATCAAACCGCTTATTATCTGTTTACTATTGTATTGACTACAACAACTGACTATAACTTCGTTATTAGCCTTGCAACAAAAATAACCAGTTTGTCATTGAAACCCATTATTCTATTTAACTCGGCTATTATTTTATGATAAATATTGAACCTTCGATCCTAAATTGAAGGGTTTCTAAACCCCAATCAGATAACATGACATCCTGAATACGTTGGCCATCACCTTCACTACTACATCCCCACATTTTTGCACATGTTTGTCCCGCTATATTGGATCCAGTGCCTTTTGAAGTGTCAGGGATCATGTGGTTCAATTGGGTAATATGCGAGCCAAACATGTCTTCAAATGTATCCATTTGTACGTCAATGGTTTCCATTTCACCTTGAGGAAAATTGATCGCTGCAGTTTGCTGGTTTGAAACAGTTTTCTCAGGGATTAACGTGACAACATCTTTTGAAATTAAAGCGTAAAGTTTGCTCAGCGGTAAATCTTTAGTTGATTCATGTAGGTAAAGTATTTGCCCATAATTTCTGGCTGCAAAATTATTTTCTTCATAAGCTATAGCAAGGTATTGATCTGCAAGTGCCAAATCTTGTTCTACCATGCCACCACCTAAATACATTTTACCCAATAAATACGATGACTGAGAGTGGCCCATCTTTGATGCGAACTGTAAAAACTCAACACCTTCGTCGACATCTTTCAGAGGAGTATCTTGTAAATACAAGACACCCGCTTTATATTTTGCATCCAGTACACCATATTTACCTGCACGTCGGTACCATTTTAACGCCATGTCTAAATCTTTATCGGTGCCATAACCGGTGTAATAGAATTCAGCTAACATGGCCATTGCTGAGGAGTGGCCTCGTTTCGTTAAAATGCGATAGGCTTTAAAGTATTCAATACATTCAGACGTGTTACACTCAGGCAATTGGTTTGCTTGGCTTTTAAATGGAGCGAAAGCGAGAAAGCTTAATATTAAGCTCAAAATAATAGCATTTTGTTTCATCATGTTAAGTCCTTTTTATATACGATTCATTACTATTAGCATTTATATGCAAAATGTCTATAGTAATTATGTCTATAAAACTAACCGTACGTTATATCTAATATTATCAATCGATTACCTAATTATTCTTCAAAAGTAATCTAATACTCTAACAATAGCCACTTCCCTACTGCCATTAAAATCAATCCACAACTGACGAATATTAGTAAACTCATATACTCCAATGAGATTTATTTACCGCACACACCAATGTTCAACCAAATCGAGTAGCTTCAAATCGATTCAATATCCGATGCACCACATAACACAGTAATAATGTTGCCACGATAGCGACTAATATGCTGCTTATTCGGTACAAAGCACTAAAAACTAAGTCATTATCTGGGGTTAAGTATTGACCGAATAATATCCCTAAGGTGATCATAGCACCGAATCCCACTCCAGAGCCACTCGCTTCTCTCACGTGTACTTGGCTAAACAACATTAAGCCTATCCACAATAGTGGTATCACAAAAATCAATAATCCAGACCAATCATAGAGTAACCCTTGTCCAACCAAGCCGAAAGTCACGCCAAACAAGGTACCGATAGCTCGTTTGCGGGCATAACCGAGTGCACCATTCCAATGCATTGGGAATAACAATAACAAGGTGGTGGCTTGAGCAGACATAGAATCACGTAAGTTAAATACCTGAAAAACCACAAATGATGCAGTTGCAATAGATGCACCGAGTAACGCTTCGTGTCGCATGCGGTTAGGCACTTTAACCACGGCAGCAACTGGCGCTCTTGGTTCAACATCGGGCCATAAAGCCGTCATAGCATAAGCGATTACAACAGAGGCCGCTGTCGCCCAAAAATTACTGAAAATGAGATTATTAATATCGACACTCGGATAACTGGCAAAGTGCAGCATAATGCTTAAGCTGATAACCCCGTTAGCGCCAAATAAAAACAAACTACCGCGTGACATTGCCGCAAAACGATACAAAAATAGCACAAACACGATAGGTAATATCACCCCAGCGTGAGAGCCAAATAAACCGCCTAAAATACCCACTTCAATCCCAGACATTACAGATGATGCCAATAATTGCCTCATCGCATGTGCATTCATCACAGGGACTAAACCCAGTAACAACATTGGAGTGACGGTAAAAAACACACCATAACTGAGATCGAAAAACTTGCATATCGCAAACCCTAGCGTGGCGCCTGTTGCAATGCGTAAACATTGGCGTAAATCGTTTTGAGTCAAAGGACTATGGCGTAATAACATATGAACAACCTACGACATTGATACAAGATACTGCACGCAAATAAATTAACCTGCAGCATTGCCTTGAGTGTGAATTGGTGTAATGAGTATTAACAATCAATATTGGGCTTAACTGCGGCGTTAATAGATATAATGCAGCGTGCTGATAACCTTAATTTGAACCTTGGCTAGAAAGCCAAGTAAACCGCTATTAGGTACTAATTGCACCGTTGCACGTGCTCCAGCGGGTAATGCATTAACGCCTTGGTGGTCAAGTTCAAGGTGTAATCGTAAGCGTTGAGCATCACGTACCCAACGTACCGATTCTTGCGGATCAGCTAAACGGCCATTGGCATCAAATTGCCCGGCACTCACACCGGCATCTACGGTACTCACTTTGGCATGATATAAACGTCCAGGTTGACCATCAAATGCAATAAGCGCAGTTGATTGTGGCTCAATACCGCGTAAACTTTTTTCTCTAAAATCAGCAATAATATCGACGTTTTCTGACACTACAGCTAATAGCGGCTGTCCAACAGTGGCAAAGCTGCCGACTTCTAACTGTAAGTTAGTCACCACGCCATTTTGGTCTGCGCGAATTTGAGTGTATGACAGGTTTAATTCTGCTTGAGCTAAACGATTTTGAGCTTGACGGACTTTTAAATTATCTTCGCCATTGCGTCCACGACTTACCACTAGCTTAGTTAAGCGAGCTTTAGCGGCAAGTAAATTGGCCTGCGCCGTGACGGCCTCACTTTGAGCTTGATCAGTTAACTGCTGCGATACACCTCGGGAGGCATACAGAGCATCAAGGCGTTTTGCTTCACTATTTCTCTGCTGTGCACTACTTTGATTTGCCTGAACATCTGCTTTGGCTGCTAGTATCGATGCATCAAGTTCAGCGTTATCTTGTTTTGCTTGCTCTAACGCCAATGTAGCTTGCTCAGCCGCTAACTCGTAAGGGGCTGAGTCGATGCTAAATAACACATCACCTTTAGCCACAAGTTGGTTATTTTCGACGGCAATAGATGCAATTTTACCACTGACTTGTGGCGTCACTTTAGTGACCATTCGTGTGGCCATGGCTTGCGGCGTCATAGGCATTACTGCATCGGCAAACATAAAGTAACCAAACACCATTACAAACATAAAAATAGCGATTTTAACGAGTCGAGCAAATTGTTGATCTGGGGTCATGTTATTTCTCATTCAGGAATTTTGTTGTCTTGTTCAGTGTTCTTATGCAGCGCAGCAAGAGCATTATCACTAATAAGACTAATGACACGTTCAAATTCACTTAATTCTTGGCTGCTAATACCTGCAAGTAAATCGCGACGAACCAACATAATGCGGCTTTCCATCTGCTTAAGCATGTCGATGCCTTCAGGAGTTAAGCTGACTATTCGTGCTCGCTTATCGTTCTCGCAGCAGCGGCGCTGTATATATCCTTGCTGTTCTAACTGGCTCAAAGTGCGCATTAAAGAGGGCAATTCTATCTCTAAAGCATCGGCAAGCACCTTTTGGCTCACGTTATCGCCCAAGCGCAGTAACTTCCACAGCGCAGTCCAGCGAGGGTGAGTTAACCCTAATGGTACGAGCTCCGCGTCTGCAGCGGTGCGCCATAAACGATGTAATCGCCCTAAGTGCTCAGCAAGTGAAAGTTCTTTTAATCGCTCTAATTCTTTATACATAATAAATTGCCATTTAGTTAGCGTGCTAAGCATTATAACAACTTAGCATGCTAAGTAAATGACTGATGTTAATTAATCCATAAAACCTCTATAGCGTTGAAACTAATTTATTGATAACTGTGACTAAAAATGACTAGCGTTGATTACACGAACAAGAAAGATTAGGCCTTTAGTCACATGACATTACCTGGAAAAGAGAACATGAGTGTTATTTAGACAAAGATGATCAGTATCACCAAAACAAAGTGTCACTTTGACATTAACAGTCTTTTTGACACTCATTAAATATGTCACTTTGACAACATATTAACGACAGGTAAAAACAAAATTCATTAATAACAGTAACTTAATAACAATAAAAAGTTGGCACGACTTGTGTAATGCTCTGGTCATCTGTATCAAAATGACTTTGCGCTAAGAGGACTTATGAGCAAAAATAAACTCACCGGCATTGCACTGCTAATCGTGCTAGTGGCTTCCTTCACGGTATTACTCAGTTTAGGCAGCGGCATATATCGAGAAAAACCGCCGATTCCAACGGCTTTCACTGACACCAGTGGCCAACCCATATTTACCAAAAATGATATTGAGCAAGGCCAACTTGTATGGCGTTCAATGGGCGGGCATCAGTTAGGATCAATTTGGGGCCATGGTTCTTATGTGGCACCAGATTGGACTGCAGATTGGTTACATCGTGAAGCCCAAGCTTGGTTGTCTATCACCGCAAACGAGCGCTATAACCGCGATTTCACTGAACTCGATTCAGAACAGCAAGCCGGTTTAGAAAAAGGCTTAAGAGATGATATTCGCCATAACACAGTGATCAAAGGTACTGGGGGTGAAACTCACGTCGCGCTGTCAAATACCCGAATTGCGGCAATTAATGAAGTGACTAAGCACTATTTATCGTTATTTGGTGATGATCCTGCATTAAGTTCATTACGTGAACAATATGCCATGAAAGAAGGCACTATCACTGATGCTGAACATCGTGAATTGTTAAATGCCTTCCTCTTTTGGGGAGCGTGGGCTGCGGTAACTGAGCGCCCTGGTTATGATTATACTTATACCAATAACTGGCCATACGATCCACAAATTGGCAACGTCCCCACTTCAGACAACATTGTTTGGTCAGTACTAAGCTTAGTGACATTGCTTCTTGGTATTGGCATGCTGGCTTGGCATCACGCCACCTGCAAAGAGGAACCATTGCCAGAACCAGCCAAAGGTGATCCATTATTTTTTACTAAACCTACTCCATCGCAAAAAGCCGTCGGAAAGTATTTTGTTACTGCTATTGGACTGTTTTTACTGCAAATATTAGTTGGCGGAATTACCGCGCATTACGCAGTTGAAGGCCAAGAATTTTATGGTTTCCCAATATCTGAAATTCTGCCTTATTCTGTTACCCGTACTTGGCATACTCAACTCGCAGTATTTTGGATTGCCACTGCATGGTTAGGCACAGGGCTATATATTGCCCCTGCACTATCAGGATACGAGCCGAAGTATCAACGCTTAGGGGTAAACGTTCTTTGGGTCGCGTTGGTCGTTATCGTATTGGGATCTATGGCTGGTGAATGGATTGGCGTACAACAATACTTTGACCTAGACATGAACTATTTATTCGGACATCAAGGATATGAGTACATTGATTTAGGACGCGTATGGCAAATATTATTGTTTGTGGGCTTATTAATTTGGACCGTGTTAATCACTGCAGCTATGCGCCCAGCATTAAAAGTTGACAGCGACATACTGCCGGCAATTTGGATTCTATACGCCTCTTGTGTCGCCATCGGTTTGTTTTATGGTGCCGGCCTGTTTATGGGCAAACACTCAAACCTTGCCATCGCTGAATACTGGCGTTGGTGGGTGGTCCACTTATGGGTAGAAGGCTTCTTTGAAACATTTGCAACAGCCGTTATCGCATTAATGTTAGTTCGCTTAGGCCTTATCCGTGCACGCAGTGCCAACGGTGCGGTATTATTCACAACAGTGGTGTTTTTAACTGGCGGCTTAATCGGCACCTTACATCATTTATACTTTACCGGTACCCAAACCTCAGTCATTGCTTGGGGAGCCATATTCTCGGCACTTGAAGTGGTGCCGTTAGCATTAATTGGTTTTGAAGCTGTGGGAACCTATCGTTTACGTAAAGCGAGCCCTTGGATGGAACGTTATCACTGGGTCATTATGTTCTTTGTCGCCACCTCATTTTGGAACTTAATTGGTGCCGGTGTATTAGGTTTCTTAATTAATCCACCAATATCGCTTTATTTTATCCAAGGTTTAAATACTACTGCGACACATTCTCATGGTGCATTTATGGGCGTGTACGGTATGTTAGGTATAGGGCTAATGCTATTCTGTTTACGCGGATTAACAGGCGATATGCAATGGAACCAAAAATACCTTAAAGGGGCATTCTGGACATTAAATATCGGCTTAGCAGCAATGCTGTTTATGTCATTATTGCCTGTCGGAATTGTGCAGTTCTTTGCGGTCATTGACCACGGCTATTGGTATGCTCGTTCACCCGCTGTGATCCACAGCGATTTAGTGGAAAGCCTTGTATGGACACGAATGTTTGGTGACATTATCTTCAGTATTGGTGGATTATTGATGGCGGCGTTCTTATTTGACATCATCAAGAAAGCCATTGCTAGCAAAGGCGTTAAAGCGAAACAAGCTAGTCCATTAACGATTAACTAAGTATGCATTAATAAACACGCTTTGATAACCATCATCAGGGGCCTTTGTGGCCCCTTTAGTTTCAACAATTTGGGCTTTACCCTTGTTGTTATATTCACACTTGTCATAATGACACTTATTATGTTCCTTTCTGGAGTTTAGCATGGCATTGAGACAAGCTGACTTAACCCGTATCGCACTTGATATCACGTCCAATTTATCTAAACGTGATCGATTCTCTCGTTTATTAACCACAGTAAGAGAAACCCTCGATTGTGATGCTGCTGCACTGTTATCGTTCCACGGGCATCAATTCAAGCCATTAGCGATTGATGGACTGAGTGCGGATGTATTAGGACGGCGCTTTATTTTAAGTGAGCATCCGCGACTTGAAACCATTGCCCGAGCGGGTGATATTGTCCGTTTCCCTTCCAATAGCGAATTACCCGACCCTTACGATGGCTTAATCCCCAATGTAGATGGTGACTTAAAAGTGCATGCCTGCATCGGTTTACCATTATTCGCTAACGAGCAACTCATTGGCGCATTAACTATTGATGCATTAGATCCCAATAAGTTTGATCAATTCAGTAATAATGAACTGCGCAGTTTTAGCGCAATTGCAGCGGCTTCATTAAACAACGCATTGCTGATTGATAAACTTGAAAAACAAGCGTCAACGTTTACCATCCCCCATACCCAACCCTCTAGGCTATTAGACACAGAAACAGAAACCGAAATAATTGGTCAGGCCGATAATCTATTATCGCTGCTTAATGAAGTGAATGTGGTGGCAGAAACTGAACTCAACGTGTTGATTTTAGGAGAAACGGGTACCGGTAAAGAACTGATAGCCAAGCAGATCCATCAACAATCAGCACGAGCCAATAAACCACTGGAGTATTTAAACTGTGCTGCACTTGCTGAATCCGTTGCCGAAAGCGAACTCTTTGGTCATGTAAAAGGCGCGTTTACTGGCGCTATTAGCCATCGTAGCGGCAAATTTCAAGTAGCCGATAAAGGCACATTATTTTTAGATGAAATTGGTGAACTACCTCTTAACTTACAAGCAAAACTTCTGCGAGTACTGCAATTTGGCGACGTGCAAAAGGTCGGTGATGATCGTAGCTTAAAAGTCGATGTTCGTATTATTGCCGCAACCAATAAAGACCTAAAAAGCGAAGTATTGGCCGGACGATTTAGAGCAGATTTATACCATCGTTTAAGCGTGTTCCCGGTTATGGTTCCACCACTAAGAGAACGTCAACAAGATATCCATTTATTAGCGGGCTACTTTATCGAGCGCTATAGACAGCAATTACACTTGGCCCATTTAAGATTAGAGCCTTCATCATTGCAATTACTGGAGCAATATGACTGGCCTGGCAACATACGTGAACTTGAGCATTCCATTCATCGAGCCGCTGTTTTAGCTAAATCACAAAGCCAAAAAGATGGTTTATGCATCATTAACAACAGCCATTTTGAATTTGCACAGTCATCGCCTGATGCTATCCATTCAAACAAAAACCTGACGCTTAAACAGTCGGCAACATCTTTACCACAAACAAGCTTACGAGATGCAACAGATCAGTTTCAAAATCAATTTATCCAGCAAATATATACTCAGCAAGGGAGTAATTGGGCTGCAACCGCACGCCAATTGCAAATAGATTCAGGTAACTTACACAGGCTGGCTAAACGCTTAGGATTAAAATAAAAAAAGTAAAAAATTTCAGTTGAAATATTAGCCGTAATAAGTAACGATGCGCCCTAACCATCTGTACAAATGACCTGTACTAATTATTTGTACTAAATAGTCAAACTTGGCAAAATATTGTAGTCTGACTAATATAACGTCTGTTTTGGAATGATATAACCCTTATGATAAATTCGTTACGTTCTACTTTAATTGCAGCGACTGCCATTGTATTAAGTTTTTCGAGTGCTGCTGTTGAATATCGTCTACCGGCTGAAGGCAGTAATTTAGTAGGTGAAAATCAATATTATGTTGTTCCTGAGGGGAAACTAACCTTAGAGCAAATTGCTTCACAATTTCAGCTAGGGTTGACTAATTTATTAGAAGCTAATCCAGGTGTTGACCCATTCTTACCTAAACCGGGTAGCACATTACTGATCCCGCATCAGCTAATTCTACCTAACGCTAAAAGAGAAGGTGTGGTCATTAACTCTGCCGAGATGCGTTTGTATTATTATCCGAAGGGTAAAAATACCGTCGAAGTATTGCCTATTGGTATTGGTCAAATTGGTAAAGATACCCCTGAAAATTGGGTAACAACAGTACAACGTAAACGCGCTAATCCAACTTGGACACCTACGGTTAATATTCGTAAATCATACGCGGCTAAAGGGATAACATTACCAGCTGTATGGCCAGCAGGCGCTGACAACCCAATGGGGTTATTCGCCCTTTATGTCGGTAACTTGTATGCGGTTCACGGTACTAACGCCACGTTTGGTATTGGTTTACGGGTAAGTTCTGGCTGTGTTCGTTTACGCGATGAAGACATTGAACATTTATATAATAGCGTACCAGTTGGCACACGTGTTGAGTTTATTAACCAACCGATTAAAGCCACTGAAGAACCTGATGGTAACCGCTATTTAGAAGTTCATGAGCCACTGTCACGAACTCAAGCTGAATTTGATTCGTTAGAACCAGTAGCACTATCATTCGATAAAGCCATGACTCGCTTTGTTGCTCACCCAGACACTGACTCATTTACATTAAAACGATTACTTGAGCAACGTACTGGAATGCCAGCTCGGATTAATCCTTAGGCATTAACCGATAAGCATAAAATGTTTGGATTTCTGCAAACATAACAAAATGGCTTTGTTAATTCAGTAAACACTGTGATTAACAAAGCCATTTTTTATATCAGCTTGATAGTTACTCCCTACTCAGGATAAGAAATGAAGTTACTTATCAGGTGTACTTATCGTCGACCCATTCTGATCAACATTATCACTTTCACTCACATTCTGACTATCACCCAGCGCTTCACTGGTTTGTGCTAATGCATGTAAATCTTCCATCGCCACATTAATGTCACTTTGACCGGCATTAATTAACTCTTCGGTTTGCTCGGCAAATGAAGTCTGTTGATCCATTTCTTGTAGAAGCGCGGCAGCATTTTCTTCTGTTATATTTAATGCTGATTGTGGGTATTGCTGAGCATTTGCTTGATTACTATCAGCTGACGGTGCTTGACCGCGATTTAGCATGGAGCTAATTGTCGGTTGCATAACCATAGCGGTAATAATCACGATTGCGGCCACAGCAACCAAACTAAGCTTACCCATAGAAATTGGCGTTTTCTTATCCGGCATTGAAGGAGTTTGATTGAGTTCGGAAAAACGTTCGTTATCAACCTGGGGTAACCCAGACGATTCAGGCCCTTTAGTGCGCATGCCGATAAATTGACCGCCATCATAAATTTCCATTTGATGGCTGGATACTTCACCCTCGACAATGCCCGAACTGACAATTATGAGTTTATTACAATGTAACTTGCCTTTGAATAAGCCAGACACTCGCAGCTCTTGACAAAAAACCTCACCTTCAACCACACCACTAGGTTCTATTTTTATTTGATCGGTTGAACTGATTTTACCCTTAGTTTGGCCCGCGATTATTGCTGGACCTTGAATATGCATATCACCTTCCAACGCCATATCGACACCAATATAGGTCATGCCCTTATTTTTATTATTCATTTTGGGTCCTTGTTAGGATTATTACTCTTGGTTATTATTCTTAGTTATTACTCTGGGTTAATCGTCTTTGTTGATAGATTGTTATTTTTATCACAAGAGCTTAAAGGAAATACACTTCATAATAAAGTAAGTCGTTAATGGTATAATACCCAGATCAACAATTTACCCTAAGTGCTATGTCGCCATTACAAGCTTACCAACAACGTCTTCAGCAAAATATTGTTGATGATCCTGCACAGCAGCAAGCAATACTCGCGCTTGATTTGCTTTATCAACAATGTCTCTGTGTTAATACAAACAGCCGAGGCTTATATTTATGGGGCGATGTAGGCCGAGGAAAAACCTTTTTGATGGACCTATTCTATCAAAGCTTGTGTGACCAGATTCAGTGCGATCAGATTCAGTGCGATCAGATTCAGTGCAACCAGAGCATGTATAGCTCACAACATAAAACGGATAAAACCGTATTACGCCTGCACTTTCACCGTTTTATGGCCATGGTCCACCAGCAATTAAATCAAACTTCGGGGATACGTGATCCATTAACTCACATAGGCAAGCAGATTGCGGAGAAATATTCTGTTATTTGTTTTGATGAGTTTTTTGTCGCTGATATCGGTGATGCCATTTTACTCGGTCGATTATTTGAAACATTATTTCAGTCAGGCGTCATCTTAGTTGCAACCTCAAATGTACCAATAATCGACTTGTATAAAAATGGTTTACAACGCGATCGTTTTTTACCCACAATCGATCTGCTCCTACAATATACCCAATCGATCCACTTAGACGGTCAAATCGATCATCGCTTACATTTTAGCGCCGTAACGCCTACAACATCAGCCCGCTGGTTAACATTGCCGTCGGCAATAACGCCTCAAGCGGTGTTTACACTTTTGTGTCAACAATACCCACAAGCTAATGTCAGCATAATAAATACACCTGACTCAATTGATATTTGTCAGCGCACTATTGCCATTGAGGCTCAATATGGACAACTTGCTTGGTTTGAATTTTCAGCTTTGTGCCAAGGCCCACGTTCGGCATTGGATTACATTGAATTAGCTAGCCGATTTAGCCATATATTGCTCAGTAATGTGCCTACATTAGGCGGTGAAGTACGTAGTTGGATTAAAGCTCGCGGCACCGAAGATGGCGCATTAGCTACCACCACAGGCGAACGACAACTGGCGTATGCCAGTGAAGACGATCCGACTCGACGCTTTATTAGTTTAGTGGACGAATTGTATGATCAAAAAGTGATGTTAATCCTCAATAGCGACTGCAACTTAGAAGATTTATATATCGACGGGGCATTACAATTTGAATTTAGACGCACTTATAGCCGCCTGATTGAAATGCAACAATGGGTGTAAATAAGCCTGCAGCACTGAAATGAACCGCTTAACAGGCGAGTCTATGCAGTAGATTATGAAGCTTGATAGTTTTCAACATCATTAAAACGAAGTAAAAAGTTGTCAAGAGCATCATTGGTCGGGTAATCGAACTGATATTTATTGTGAAAAAATACTGTCAAGCTAACCTGAGCATCGGCTAAAGTAATGGTATAACCATCATGATCCGTTTGCGCACTGATTCCACACAACCAATAATCATGACCATTATGACCGTCTTCAAGCGCCCGCTTCTCACCATATTGCGTGACTTTGTTAAACACTTTCAACGCGCGGTGAATATCAATTTCATTTTTCATATCATGCTCTGCTATTAATGTTTTGCATTATCATTTAAGCATACTATACGCCATTTGCACTTAATAGATCAGCGAAGAAAAACATGATAAACCCGCAAAGTACAACACGACTGATCAGCCGTAAATGGATAAGTTTACTATAGCAGTATTTTTTCGCTGAAAAGATTTCCCTTTGTTAACACAACAAGGCAGAATCGCGATACTTTATAACAGACAGAACCTATACCATGCCTGATATTGTGATTGCCTTTTTTGCCCTCGGTTTGCTTGCCGGGTTGATAAAGTCTGATTTAAAAGTCCCTAAAGCAACCTACGAAACCCTATCTATCTTACTTATGCTTACACTAGGACTAAAAGGTGGCATGGCACTGCATGGAGAAACTGCCAATTTAGCGATCACCGAATTACTGTCTGTTATTGCACTTGGATTCATTATCCCACTTAGCCTTTATCCTCTACTGCGAAAATTAATTCAATTACCGCAAAAAGAAGCCATAAGTATTGCTGCTCATTACGGCTCTGTGAGTGCGGGAACATTTGCCGTGGTGATGACCATGGTCGATCAATCTCAGTGGCCTTTACGACCTGAAACAACGTTGTATCTAGTGCTACTCGAATTGCCTGCAATTATTATCATGCTTTGGCTACACCGCTACTTACAAGCAAAAGTAGCAGGCGATAGCCAACACTCTTCGGCAGGCAGCGTATTACATGAAGCGCTGACAAGCCGCGGAGTCGTATTACTCTGTGGAGGGGTGATCATAGGCTGGATATATGGCACTAGTGGCATGGCACCACTTACACCAATGTTATTGGGTGGTTTTAAAACGTTATTAGCACTATTCTTATTAGAAATGGGGATTAGTACCGCCAAAGTATGCTTCCCTATTCCTTACAAACAATGGCGTTTATTGGTATTTGCTGCGGTAATTCCATTTATTTTAGCTTGGGCGGGTATCGGCTTAGGCGTGTTACTTGATTTACCTTCTGGCAGCATATTAGTACTTGCAGGCTTAAGTGCAAGTGCGTCTTATATTGCTGCGCCGGCCGCAATTAAGGCAGCAATACCAGACGCTAATATTGGTTTAGCGATGTTAGCATCACTCGGAATAACGTTCCCAATAAACGTATTAATTGGTTTACCTATCTATAAAATGTGGATAGAACAAATACTAAGCTGAGCATTGATACACTCATAACCGTGCCGATAAATCGATGTTAGCAGTTGTTGTTAACGAACGTTATTAACGATTGTTGTTAACAATCGTTAATAACGTTGATTTATTTCGCTGCGAATATGCAAATGAATAATAGTTGCGCCAAGTGTATTATTTGCAGCGGCTCAACGAGTTTAACGTTTGTAGCTTATCAAATCAGTTACATGCGCAGATAAAAACACCAATATCATCAGCCGAATCATCGCTATTTCACATCAATTTGAGTTCTCTGGTGATGTTTTTCTTTATCGACAAACATGGCTTTATCGACCTTAACCAAATAATCATTTAACGATAATGACTGCCTAGCTTGTCGATGCGCCACGCCCTTACTGTACTTTAATTGGTATGGTTTACCACTGTGCAAATTATGTTGATTAACGCACTGTTGAAAACGTTGTAATACATTATTAACACTAATTTCATCGCTTTGGCTCAGCATTACCACAAATTCATCACCAGCAAAGCGGGCAATAATATCCGATTCGCGGAAGCTGTCGATCAATAAGCCAGCAAAAGTCCTCAAGGCAGTATCACCTTCTTCATGGCCAAAATTGTCGTTAATTGCTTTAAAATAATCTAAATCAAAGAAAATTAAGCACGTTGCAAAATCAAGCCTATCACCATAAGCAAGCGTCTTATTAGCGAGTAATTCAAAGCCTCGACGATTAGAAATACCGGTTAGCGCATCTAAGGTATTTTGCTGAATCGACAGCAGTTCTTCTGCGACAATTTTGCCAAGGTCTTCCAAGGCATCTTCATCATCTTTAGAGAAAGATCTCGGCTTGTCATCGATAATACACAAGGTACCTACCCTCACACCATTAGGCATAGTCAACGGATAGCCGGCATAAAATCGAATCTTAGGAGCCGCCAATACAAGCGGATTGTCGGAAAAACGTTCATCTTTTAGTGTATCTGGCACAACTAAAACATGTTGTTGATTAATAGTATGACCACAAAATGAAATATCACGCCGGGTTTCGCATACATCCAACCCCTGCACAGACTTGAACCATTGGCGATCGGAGTCGATTAAACTCACCACACTAATTGACACTGAAAACAATCGCTTAGCCAACCGAGTGATACGATCAAAACGTTCTTCAGCGATCGTATCGAGCACGTTCAGCCCTCGAAGCGTTTCGAGTCGAGTGTATTCATTGTCAGGTATCGGTGCCAGCAGCATTAAACAACCTATTCAATCAAAATAATAGTTCTATAATCAAAGCAGTTAAGTGACTAAATATCAACCTAATCTACTTTGATTAATGTTTAAACCGATAGAATTTCATTATAAATTTCAATTACACTGTCGATTTTTTGTTGCACACTTTGTATGGGTAATTTACCGGGCAACTGTTGTAATGTCAGTTCATGATTCTCGTCACGCAGCCAGCAATAGGTTTGGGTTAAATGTTGGGCTTGCATGATGGGTAATAACTCCAACTCCGCCAACACTTCAAAGATACGCACATTATCAGACCAAATGGTTAATTCCTGATATTGATGAGCATTCGCTAACACTAAGTACTGAGCGATAAACTCTATGTCTGCAATACCACCAGCACTCTGTTTTAGATCAAATTGCCCTGGTTCAACTTGCAACAAGTGCTCACGCATTTTTATCCGCATGTCTTTGACCGCTTTGGCTAATACCTCTTTATCACGCTCTATTTTCAATATTTTCGCACGTAAATCACTAAAACGACCGGCAAGCGAATAATCACCAAATACAAAACGAGATCGCACTAATGCTTGATGCTCCCAAGTCCACGCTTCTTGTTGTAAATAGGTACCAAAATGCTCAATCTCACTCACCAACAAACCAGAAGCACCTGACGGACGTAAGCGCATATCCACTTCATATAACTCACCAGACGTTGTCCGGGTAGCAAATAAATGCACAATACGTTGGGCAAGCTTGAGGTAGAAATGGCCGATATCAATAGGACGCTTACCATCAGTTGTGCCAGCACCTGTGTGGCCGTGTAGAAACACCAAATCTAAATCAGAACCATAACCCAGCTCAATTCCACCTAACTTACCGTAACCAATGACGGCAAAACCCATGTTACTTGGGCTCGTTCCTGCAGGTATACCATGGCGAGATGCCACCTGATGCCAAGCTTGTAGTACAACTTGTTCGATAATGGCTTCAGCTAAAAAGGTTAAATGATCGCTAACCTGCATGACAGGTAATACCCCAGTAACATCTGCGGCCGCAATCTTAAGCTGCTGAGACAATTTAAACTGCCGTAACGCTTCCATTTGCTGTTCCATGTCATCTTCAGGTACACGTAATAAATACTGACGTAATTCACTAGGATAATCATCAATCGAAGTAATGTCATACAGCTGCGACGGATCAATTAACTCATCGAGCAGCATTGGGAAATTCGCCAGTTCGCGGGCAATCCAAGGGCTTGCACAACACAAACTCACTAATTGCTGTCTAGCGCCTGGGTTTTCACATAAAAGCTCTAGATAGGTAGTACGGGTTAAAATTTTATCCAGCACTTTAGCTACTGGTTTAAACGCCTGGCTCGGTTTAGTTTGAGTGACTAACTCTTCAAGCAACTTAGGCATTAATTTGTCTAGCGTTTCACGTCCTCGAGGTCCGATAGAACGTTTCGACACCGTTTGATGCCACTCATTTAATAGTGGCCATAATTCGGCATCATCGATTTGTTGCTCTTGCAACAAGGCGTTAGCGTGTTCATCTTGCTGCACATTCCAAAATAAAGCAGTCCAATGATCATTGTGTTCATGGCTGTCAGTACCACCCACAGTGGCATTAAAATGGCCATGAATGGTGACCATTGCTTGATTAATTTTTTGACGAAGTTCGGCTTCATCGGCCATGTCTAGCGGATAACATAAACGTTGCCAATCGAGCTCATTATTAGGCAGGGTTTGCGTTTGCTTATCGTCAATGGCTTGCAACAAGTTTTCCACTCGACGCAATATAATATAACTGTGTTTAAGCTCATCAACCGCTAAGTATTCCAATTGCCCTAAGCTGTACAAGGTATCAATGGCGCCAAATAAACTTTGCTGACGCAATGCAGGCTCGCGGCCACCACGGATCAACTGAAAACTTTGCACCACGAATTCAACTTCGCGGATCCCGCCGGCGCCAAGCTTAATATTATCGGTTAACTGACGACGCCTAACTTCTTGGGCGATTAATTGCTTCATTTTACGCAGTGATTCAATCGCAGAAAAATCAATATAACGGCGATAAACAAATGGTCGTAGTAGGTCATGCAACTCATCGCAATAGCCAGACCAAGGTCCAAGTACGCGCGCTTTGACCATGGCATAACGCTCCCAATCACGGCCTTGCTCTTGGTAATAGTCTTCTAAACCGCTAAAACTGACCACCAAAGGACCACTTTCACCATAAGGTCGTAGACGCATGTCGACACGGAAAACGAATCCATCCACGGTGACTTGGTCGAGTAAATTCACCAAGCGTTGTCCCATGCGGATAAAAAATTGCTGATTTGCCTGAGTCCGTCGACCGCCAACGGTTTCACCATGTTCTGGAAAGGTAAAAATTAAGTCGATGTCTGATGAAAAGTTAAGTTCACGACCACCCAGTTTACCCATGCCTAAAATCAATAAGGGTTGTGGCTTACCTTCAGCACTTGTTGGTGTGCCGTATTGTTGACACATCTCTTGATATAACCAATCACGTCCAGCAATTACCAATGCCTCTGCTAATGCAGATAAATCGAGTAATGACTCTTCAACTGGGGTGTAATTTAAAAAGTCACGCCACGCTAAGCGCACCATTTGCAGATTACGATAACGACGTAAGGCAGACTTAACTTGCTCTTCTTGAGTTAACTCAGCTAATAGCGAATGTAACTGCGCATCAAACTCACTGCGCACAACATCACTTAATAAGCCATCAAATAACTGCACAATCCATTCTGGATGACGACAAAGTTGCTCACCCATATAGTCACTTAAGCCAAATACGGCCTTTAACTCTTGCTGTTGCATGGCTGTCAGTGCTGTTTTAGCTTCTGGCCAAACGTCGCAGAGTCTTAACCAGTAACGATCTGCGCTGTCTAGCATCGCTGCAGATAATACCTTGTTACTTTGGTTTTGCATGGCAATAATGATCCCTAAAGAAAATGAACGTTGGACATATTATGTCGTGAATGGTATATCTATCAGCCAGTCAAATGATCAGATTAATATCATTGACACTAAGATTACTATAACCTGTGTCATATTGAATTAGCACATGAAAAATCTACATTTTGGAGAAAACATGGTAGGTCACCTCCCACGTGTACTCACATTGATAACGGTATTGTTTGTTGCCTTAACCCTTGGCGGTTGCGGTGACGATAGACCGGAACAAATTGCTAAGTACCAGCAACTGACCCAACAACGACTTGATCTGTTGGCCAGTTCGCTCGATAACAATCAGTTACGCAATGCGACGTTACTCAAACAATACACTCGAGTTCTCGCTCAGCGTCAATCCGACTTAACCCCATTACTAGAAGAATTGGCTAAAGATGCCAGCACTGAAGGGCCAATGTTTAAGTCATTAACGCGTCGTTACAAAGACTTAAACGACAGCGCTAATTTTATTGATTTAGACCAACAGTTAGCTGAAGCACAGAATATTTATCAAGCCGCTGACACCAGTTTGTATAACGATATGCTGTCTGATCCAGTCAATGTTGTTGCCGATATGTCTAAAGGGCAACTCGCTCGAGTTAATGCTATTAGCCGTGAGGCTGAAGCCCTAGCAAATGGCACCGAAGGCAGTGGTGCAGGCAGCCAACTTGTGGGTAATCCTGCATATGGTAGCTGGCAAAATAATTCAAGCGGCACCTCCATTTGGGCTTGGTATGGCATGTATGCGATGTTTTCTAACTTCTCCCGCCCAATAGGCTACGGTAGTTGGTCGGGTAACCGTGGTTACAGCTATTATAATGATGTGGGACGTTACCGTTACACTTCACCAAAACAAGCAACTTCGCAAACCAAAACCTTTGAACAAACCAAGAAACGTTTTAACAGCCAAGGGAAACGATTCGACAGCCCTTATGCAAAAGCTCGAACAGGCTCTACTAGCTTGTCACGTCAAAGTACCAGTGCACCCAAAGCTAATAGCACCACTCAGAGCGCGAGTAGAAAATTTCGTTCGAGCTACTCAAAAGACAGCAGTTTCCGTAACTCAAGCAGCCGCACTAGTCGCGGTGTTAGCCGTGGAAAATAGGTAAGGACTCACCATGACATTTTTTCAAGAATATGGCTTAACTCAACATTTGGCGATTATTTTAGCCATTGATTTAACCATCGCTATCATTTTGCTGACGCTAATGCGTTATTTGCAGGGGTGGAGCGTTAAAGTCAACAGCAGTGCAGAGTTAGCCGAGCGCGACAACTTTGCCTTTGGGATCAGTACCGCTGGTGCTGTGGCGGCTTTAGGTATTGTGCTAACTGGCGCTATCACAGGCGAAGCGGCTCCGTCTTATTTAACTGAAGCGATTGGCATGTCGGCATACGGCTTGTTTGGCTTAATACTGATTAAATTAGGCCGTTTTTTACATGATAAAATCGCCTTAAATGAATTTGCTAAAAACGATGAGATTCTTAAAGGTAATATTTCTGTTGCTGTGGTTGATGCTGCTGCAGCCATAGCCACTGCCATTATTATCCGCGCGGTATTAATGTGGGCTGAAGATATTACTCTAGATACCTTTATCGCTATTTTTAGTGCCTTTTTAATCTCACAACTGATGTTAGTCATACTCACCCGACTACGTGAAAAGCGTTATGCCAAACGTAATCAAGGCGCGTCAATGCAACAAGCGTTAACTCAGGGCCAAACGGCATTAGCACTTCGTCACAGCGGCTACATGATTGCCATGGCACTAAGCTTTAATGCGGCGAGTCATTTTATTGCTTATGACCCAACAGCCCATGTAAGCAACATTATTGGTTGGTGCGCATTCTCATTGATCATGCTGGTGGTATTATCGTTATTAATAACCATAGTGAAAAAAATGGTGTTAGCCGGTATCAATCTTGCTGAAGAAGTTGAGAAACAACAAAACATCGGTATTGCAGCCGTTGAAATGGCGATTAGTATTGCCGTTGCCCTTATTCTCACGGCGTTAATGGCTTAATCTATGACAACACCTTTGCTCGATGATCTTCCCGCTAACACTACACAGGGGGACTCGCAGCAAAGTTCCCCTCCATCCCGTCAAGTATCATGGTTTGATGATGCCTTGTTACTCGGCATTATGGCCTCGTTGGCGGGATGCGGTCTTATTTATGAATACTTATTATCACACTATGCTGGTCGCATTCTCGGCGCATTAGAAGCCGCCATTTACACCATGATTGGTCTAATGATTGTGTCCATGGGTGTGGGCGCTTTTGCCGCACGTAAAATAAAATGCGCTTTTACTGGCTTTGCCATGCTTGAATTAACCGTAGCACTGTGTGGCTCTTTTGCCATTATCATTACCGCAGCGGTCATCGGATTCGGTCAACAACTGCCGTTAACCATCGCCAATACACTCGGCCTACCGCCAGATCATTTACCCAATGGTGGCTTTATTGCCAGTTTGCAAACTCTCAGTGCATATTTACCGTATGTTTGGGGTGTATTACTCGGGTTAATGATTGGCATGGAAATTCCACTTATTGCCCGCGTTCGACAATCATTGTCTGAAGCGCACTTACTGCATAATGCCGGCACCATATATGGTGCCGATTACATTGGCGCTGGAATAGGCGCCGCAATCTGGGTCGGTTTTATGCTGGCCATTGATATTCAATTAGCTGCTGCGCTTACAGCGAGCGTTAACCTACTCGCTGGACTGGTGTTTATTTGGCGTTTTTGGTCAAAAATAAATCATGTAAAATTGCTGCTTATCGGCCATATTATTGCCAGTGTGGTGATTGGCATATTAGCCGTTAAAGGCCCGAGCTGGGAACAGCATTTTAATAATCTTTTGTATAAAGATCATGTGGTTTATGCCAAAGCGACCCGCTTTCAGCAGCTCAATTTTACTGAGCGTTTGCGCGGTGGTGGTTTACCTCCCGTTTATAATTTATACATCAATGGTCGGTTACAATTTTCAAGCAGCGACGAGCACATCTATCATAGCTTTTTGGTTCATCCAACATTGGCTGCCAGCGCACGGCACGATAACGTGCTCATTATTGGTGGTGGTGATGGCTTAGGACTGAAGCAAGTACTCAAATGGCAACCTAAAACGGTTACCTTAATGGATTTAGATAAAGACTTACTGGCACTGTTTAAATCGCCACCAGCAGATATGCCACAACGCTTACAGGATGCATTACTGGCGTTAAACGGCGATGCGTTAAACGATCCACGCTTAATATTAATGGTCGACGATGCATTTAACGGGGTTGATAAGCTAATTCAAAATGGCAAAATGTTTGATGCCATTATTGTTGACTTACCCGACCCAAGTCATCCTGATTTAAACAAACTGTATTCAGACTTATTTTATCGTAAGCTTAATGAATTACTTAGCGCCGATGGCGTGATAACGGTGCAATCAACCTCACCTTATCATGCGCCAAAAGCGTTTATATCGGTTGGTAAAACACTGACTGCTGCAGGGTTTAATGTAAAACAGTATCACCATAATGTCCCTAGCTTTGGTGAATGGGGTTGGAGCATTGGCAGTAAAATGGGTAAAAACCCACAACAACGACTTGCTGCACTAACAGATATACCGGTACCAGAAGAATGGCTAACCCCAGGACTTATTCACGCTTCATTTGAATTCCCAAAGAATTTCTATGCCGATATAGACAACATCAAAGTAAACGAAATTGGTTCATTACAGCTGTATTACTACCACTTAGCGGCTTGGTCAGAAAATGAAGTAATTAATCTTTTTTAATTGGACCAGATAGCGCTTGACATATTATGTCTAGATGCTATCTTTACTCACAGACATAATATGTCAATTAAGGACGAATATGAACATCCATACCATTGCAGGTCACCTAAACGGACTATGCGATCACAGCAAAACCGGTTTTCAGTTTGATTGTTATCCGATTGACGGTGATGTTGAAGTGTTACAAGTCAATATTGTCGGCCGAGAAGAAATTCCGGTGTTTGTATCAGTAACTGACAACCAAATATTGTGTATCAGTTACTTGTGGGGCGAAAACGAAGTAAACCAAGCTCGCCGCGCTGAAATGTTCGAGACCATGTTAGAGCTCAACATTCCAATGCCATTATCATCGTTTGCTAAAATTGATGATAAATATGTGGTTTACGGGGCATTATCTGTGCAATCAAGCATGGAAGAAATTGAACAAGAATTAGCAGTACTGTCAGACAACTGTCTGGAAGTCATCGACGAACTCGTCGAATTTTTAATCTAAGGAGCCAATTATGGGCATTCTAAACAAGATTCTTACAGCGTTTCGTGGTGGTGCAACTGAAGTTGGCCAAAATATCGTTGACTCAAACTCAACCCGAATTTTTGAACAAGAAATTCGTGATGCAGAAAAGCATTTAACCCGAGCTAAACGTGAATTAACTGATGTTATGGCTAAAGAAATGCAAGCCAGTCGTGAAATTGATCGCCTAAAGCGTAGTGTTGTTGAGCACGAAGGCTATGTCACCCAAGCGCTAGACAAAGGCAACGAAGCTTTAGCAATTGAAATTGCTGAAAAGATCGCTCAGCTAGACGAAGAATTAGCTGAACAACAAACAGCCAATGATAGCTTTAGCTCACATGCAGTGCGTTTAAAAGATTTAGTGAAGAAGACTGAGCGTCAGTTAAATGATTACCAACGTCAACTTACTATGGTTAAAACCACTGAAAGCGTGCAAAAAGCCACTGCAACTATCACTGACTCATTTGCGTCAAGTAATTCAAAACTGCTTAACGCTAAAGATTCACTAGAGCGCATCAAAGCACGTCAACAACAGTTTGATGACCGCTTAAAAGCGTCAGAAACATTAGCTGAAGAGAATAGCGATAAGTCATTACATGCCAAGCTAGCTGAAGCAGGTATTGGTGAGCAAAAGTCGAATGCTAATGCTGTGCTAGATCGCATTAAAGCACGTAAAGGTTAAGCTATTATGGGATTTCTTAGTGGCCTATTCGGTAAAAAAGAAGCCCCGAAGCGTAAGCTTGACCATCCAAATAAACTGCTCAAGGGTGATATGATCACCTTTGATGACAGTTTTGCTTTGCCTACGCAATTGCGCGGGCAACAGCTTAAGGTTGAAGCTATTCATACCTATGAATACCAACGCTCGCAGCTTTGTGAATTCTTATTACGTGGCCATAGCGGCACCGCAATCTATTTATCCTACGTGCAAGAAGACGAATCTTACTTAAGTATTTCAATCAAAATCAACCGCGCTGTGGTTGAACAATTGTTTGAGCTTGACGCATTTGCTGAAATATTTGAAGAACCAGGTAAAGCAACGCTGACATTGCAGGCACTTCCTGCCGAGTTAGCCGCTGAGTTCGATAAATGGCTCAGTGATGAATATCATCAAGTTGAATTTGCCGGTTTTGGTTACTTCCATCGTCAAGATTATCGCGACCTAAAGCCTCCTCAAAATGACGATGATGCTCGCGGTGAAGGTTTTGAAGGTTACAGTTTGACTAATGCTGATGACTCTCACGCGGTTGATATTGAAGTTTACGAAAGTGGAGACACTGAAGTGATGTTGACTTTATATCGCCCACTGACCGATATTAGAGAGTATTGGCCAGCAAGCTGATACAGGTAGGAGACGATTTTCTAATGAGTTCAGGCAAACCGTTACCAGAGAAATGGCTTAAAAACCAACAAGCTGCAAAAGCAACCCAAGTGGCTTTTGATCTGGATGAGAAGTTTCAATACTCAATCCGAAAAGAAGCCTTAGATAAAGGCGTCAGTCCTTCAGACCAAATCAGGACCATACTTGGACTCTCTGTATCCAAACGTCCAAAGCGTCCTCGTTTAACTGTGTCATTAAATGCTGAAGATTATGTGATTTTAGCGCAAAAATACGGCTTAGAATCTGAGTCGCAGCTGGAAATCAAAAAGCGCGTATTAGATGATTTGGTCCACTTCGTTGATACTAAATCGTCAAAATAAACACCGTTATCAGTACAGTACATTAACTAAAAACAACGCACCAGACACTTGTCTTGTGCGTTTTTTGTTATGATAAACTCAACATCTTAACAAAGCCTCACGGCGAACGAATGCAAACGGACTTATTATATGCTCGAATCTAAACGTTGGTCGGTCAAAAATGTCGATGGCCCAAGTCCATTCGAACTCGCAATGATGGTGTTATCACTGATCTCTGTGGTGATAGTACTCACGATTACCTTTGGTAAGTTAGACGCTGAAACCAACAAAGTACTGCTGTATATAGACACTACAATCTGCATGATTTTTATGACCAAGTTTTTCCATGGTTTGTTCAAAGCACGTAATAAAGCCTTTTACGTTAGGCACCATTGGATAGACTTTGTTGCCAGCATTCCAGCCATTGAAGCACTGCGTATCGCACGTATATTCCAAATATTAAGAGTTATTCGTTTAATCCGCATGAGCCGGTCATTATTAATCCCATTATTGCGTCAGCGAAAACAATCTACATTGGCCAGTTTACTGGTGGCGATGGTATTAATTTTAGCCACTGCATCTGTACTTATTTTACTAGTAGAAAGCACTGAACCTAACGCCAATATCCAAACAGCAGAGCAAGCTATTTGGTGGGCATTAGTGACCATATCAACCGTCGGTTACGGTGACTTCTATCCCGTCAGTACGGTAGGCCATATCATCGGTGGATTAGTGATCATTAGTGGTGTCAGCTTTTTCGGAGTGATATCCGGTTATATGGCATCTGTTTTCGTCGCACCAGATGAGCAAGAACGTAACGAAGCGCAAGAGGCTCAAGCAGCGCATAAAGCAGAAATCAATACCAAGCTAGAACAAGCGCTAGAGCGCATGGAGCACAATCAGCAGCAAATGATCGAAGAAATTGCCACCTTACGTAATCAACTCGGACAAGGTAAATAGCTTCTGCTCTGCAATATCGTCAGCAGGAAAAAAGATTGCTTAAAAATGTTGATTATCCTGCGCGAGACCAAAAAATAAGCCCAAAGTAATCACTTACTTTGGGCTTATTGTTGGCAACGACATAATGGCTAAGCTAACGCGTTACTCTCCCACCAACTTCTGCCACCAAGATAATGACTCGCCACAATTGGCAACCGGATGATAGCTTGCGTCTAATGCCGGTAGACCGATAATATTGTCACAATTACCTTTCTTAGCCACACCCGTTGTACGATCAAAATAACCATTAATAACCCCATTAACGGGCATCATTCGTAAACTAAGCGGTGGACGTTGATGTAAAAAGGCCTGATACACGGCCATTGCGCCACTACTACCATACAAGCCCGTTTTACTGTTATCGTCTTGGCCGACCCAAATAGCCGCTACGTTACGTTCATCAAATCCAGCAAACCACGAGTCACGACTATCATTACTGGTGCCGGTTTTACCCGCTAAACGAACCCCAGGAAATGCAGCGCCTAAACGCTTAGCCGTACCATTTCGCACTACCTGGTTCATTGCATATTGAACTAAGTAATCGGTTGCCGGATCAATTGCCATCGACGATGGAACACGAGTGACTTCCAACGCTTGGTTTTGACTGTCTAATACCGCTGTAATCGATGATAACTTACGATAGCGACCTTCATCAGCAATGGTTTGATAAACTTGAGCCACCATTAATGGTGAGCCATTCACCGCACCCAACAACATCGATGGATAAGGGGATATATCATCCTCCCAACCCGATTTTTTCAATGTAGCAGCAACCTTTTCAACACCAACAGCCAAACCAACGTTAACCGTTGGAACGTTCATTGAATCTTTAAATGCGCTTAATAAAGGCACTTGGCCACTGAACTTTTTATCGACGTTTTTAGGTGACCACGTTTTTCCTTGCTCATTTTTAAGGGTGATGGGTTTATCTTCTACGGGAGTGGCTAAAGTAAATTTATCTGCTTGGCGTAATGCGCTGGCATACACGAATGGTTTTATTAACGACCCAATTGGACGTCTAATTTCAACCGCGCGGTTAAATCCTTCATAACTCGGTTGTTTATCACCCACCATCGCTGCTATGCCGCCAGTATATTTGTCGGTGACAACCATGCCGACTTGAACGTTTTTAGCCCGTTTATCCAGTGATGCCATGGTAGACAACACGGCTTTTTCTGCGGCTTCTTGGGCCATAGGATCGAGCGTGGTATACACTTTTACGCCCGACTGCTTCAGTAACGAATCACCATAACGGTCGCGTAACTCTTGTTTAACCACAGCAAAAAACGCTGGTAACTTCTGATGTACCGATTTTTTAGCACTGCGTAGACCGATTGGCGACTCTGCTGCAGCTTTATATTGGGCAACGGTTAATTTATCGTTTTCCATAAGCAAACGTAACACTAAATCACGGCGCTCTTGGGCTCGTTCAGGATAACGCCACGGGTTGTAATAAGAAGGTCCTTTAATGACCGCAACTAAAAAGGCTTGCTGCGACACGGTTAATTCACCAATGGGGCGACCAAAATAGAATTGTGAGGCTAATCCCATACCATGCACACCACGGGCCTTGTCTTGGCCCATGTACACTTCATTGAGATAAGCTTCTAAAATATCATCTTTGCTATAACGAAAATCGATAATCAATGCCATTATGGCTTCACGCACTTTACGCACAATTGAGCGTTCGCTGCTTAAAAAGAAGTTTTTGGCTAACTGCTGAGTTAAGGTTGAACCCCCTTGCACCGTACGACCGGCAGTAATATTGACCACCGCAGCGCGTGCAATCGCCAATGGGTTTACCCCAAAGTGATCATAAAAACTGCGGTCCTCAACCAAAATAAGCGCATCGATAATCATTGAAGGCATCTCTGGCGTTCGCACAAATAAACGGTCTTCGCCATCGCCGGCAATAATACGGTCAAGTAATACTGGTTCTAAATGAAATACCGCTAATTCACGTTTGTCAGACATCCGCTTAACTGAGCTAACGCCTTCAGAGTCAAAGCTTATCATCACTCGCTGCTCGGCTTGGTTGCCTTCGGGATGCAAAAACGGCCGACGCCATAATTCGATACGAGTACTTGAAGCAGAAAACTCGCCAACTTGCCGCGGATTGGACACTTTACGGTAACCCAACAAATTAAGCTCAGCCATTAACTGCGGATGGTTTATCGCAGCACCTGGGTACAATGCCATTGAACGACTAAAAACTTGGGCAGGTAAATGCCACTTTTGGCCTTCAAATTTCTGCGCAATAATTTGGTCTAAATAAATAGCGTAAAAGCTCACAACAGCAATACCAACGATTGATAATTTCCATGTGAGCGACCACAGTTTTTGCCACCAAGATGAGCCACTTTTTTTTGTGTTGGCTGAAGACTTTTTGGTTTTTTTACTCATAAATAATGGTTTCGTTTTCCATATAACGCTGAAATAATTGCATGTTATTAATAAGCTAGATGACTTATTTACACGCCTGGAGTTTTCTTTTTAGTAAATTTTGTTGCCACTGTATTCACTGGGTCATCAGGCCATAAATGCCTAGGATAACGACCACGCATTTCTTTTTTTACATCAATATATGGGCCTTGCCAGAAGCTGGCTAAATCTGCCGTGGCGGCTAATGGTCGTTGTGCTGGCGACAACAACTCCATAGTAACCGTCATTTTGCCGTGCAATATTGTCGGGCTTTGCGCCATCCCTAATGCTTCTTGTAAACGTACACTAAGCAACGCACGGCCTTGTTGGTCATTGTTATGATAAAAATGTCCGTCAGTATCAAGTGGCATCTGGTAACGGATGGGGGCACGAGTGCCAGTTGCCATCGGCCAATGTGTTGGCACCAGTTGCTCTAATAGCTGCTGCTGTTGCCAATTGAGTAAATTTTTCACCAATCCATACGCGGCTACTTTAGCCAATGCGGCCAATGAACGAATGTTATCCAAATGTGGCTCAAGCCAATCTTCTAACGTCGCCAGTAAGTACTCATCGCTTAAACAAGGCCAATCATGCTCTGGCGCAAAGTATCGAGCTAATTCAACCCGATATTGTAACTGGATTAACAGCTCGTCACGATTAAGGATTGTTAACCCTTTTATACGGATCTGTTCTAATAATGCTGCGGTAATTTGTGCCCGTTCAGGCGTAATACCGGTGTCGATTTTAATGATAACCTCACCGATTTTAGTATGTTTTTCAGCAAAAAAACGCCCTTTTGCTTCATCCCAACCACCGTGAACATGAGTAGTTACTAACGAGGCAAGTTCGGCAGTAAACAAGCGTTCATCTAACCTTGCTGCAAGGTAAATTTGGCCAGCATTACGACCTTGAGTCTCTTGAAAGTCAGCAACCACTAACCAAGGTTCATGAGCCAAACTGTCTTCGGCATTGATCACCACACCCGTACCATTACTTAATAAAAAGCCTTCATGGCCACGAGCTTTGGCAATACGATCAGGGTAAGCAAGTGCTAACAAATAGCTTATATCACGAGTCGATGCATTACGTATTGCCTCATTGACCTGACCCGATATCGCCAAAGATTGTTGCCATTGCCTAACTTGCTGTTTAATTTGCCCCTGCAAAGCCTCGGTCAAATAATGATGAATATCAGCGCCTTTTTTCGGTAGTCCACGGGCTTCAATAATGCCTGCTAATACGCAAGCCAGCAGGCAAAGTTGCGGCTGATTGTCGTGCAAGGCAAGTTGCTTAGCTTTGAGCAGCATATGCGCTAAGCGCGGATGACAACCTAATGCATAAGCCTCTCGGCCAAGTGACGTTAATTTACGTTGTGGGTC
This sequence comes from Shewanella sp. ALD9, assembly GCF_002836315.1. NCBI lineage: Bacteria > Pseudomonadati > Pseudomonadota > Gammaproteobacteria > Alteromonadales > Shewanellaceae > Shewanella > Shewanella sp. ALD9. Next base: position 647,420 of record NZ_PJCD01000001.1, on the reverse strand, counting down.
AATTAATTCAAGTTGAATAAGTAATCGCCATGCGACTTGTTCATGGATCGGCGGCGGTGGTGTGAGCAATGATAATTCAGCAAATGATTTAGCGCCCCAACTGGCACAATCAAGTGCCATAGAAGTCAGTTCCGCTTGCGTGATTTCTGGCTCATCGACTTTGCGCATGCGCCCTTGTTCTTCTTGGCTCCATAACCGCACGCAATAACCCGCAGCTAAGCGCCCTGCTCGGCCACTACGTTGAATAGCCGATGCCTGGCTAATGCGCTTAAGCCCTAAGCGTGTCACGCCGGTTTTAGGGTTAAAACTCGCTTCACGTCGATAACCGCTGTCTATAACAAGGGTGATGCCTTCAATCGTTAAACTCGATTCAGCCACATTAGTCGCGAGGACGATTTTACGTTTACCCGGTTCTGCTGCACGAATGGCTTGATCTTGCTCCGCTGACGACAAGTCGCCATACATAGGACAAATAAGCCATGATGCATCTAAACGCTCACGCAATAATCCAGCTAATTTACGAATTTCACCTTTACCGGGTAAAAACGCCAAAACGCTGCCCTGTTGATATTGCGCTAGATTGGGATCTGAAATGGTATCGATAACCACGCGGGACATGTGTGTTAGCCACAACTGTTGCCCAGGGCAAGGCTGATAAGCAATCTCAACCTCAAAACTGCGACCATCACTGTGTATTTGCGCAGCATCGGGCATTAACGTGTCTAGCGGTAAGCCAGACAAGGTGGCAGACATAGCAATAATGTGTAAATCGTCACGTAATGATTGCTGCACTTCCAGTGCTAAAGCCAAGCCTAAATCAGTCGTAAGATGACGCTCATGTATTTCATCGAAAATAATCACATCAATCCCACTAAGCTCTGGGTCTTGTTGGATCATTCGGGTCAGAATACCTTCGGTGACAATTTCTAATCGAGTATCTGCGCTGACTTTTGATTCGCCACGGACACGATAACCCACTTGCTGGCCAACATTTTGGCCCAATTGTTGGGCAATAAACTTAGCGACATTGCGGGCCGCGACTCGACGGGGTTCTAACATCAGAATTTTGCCATGAATTTCAGGCCAGGCTAACATCGCTAATGGTAATGCTGTGGATTTACCTGCACCGGTTGGCGCTTCGATAATAATGTGTGAATGGGCCGAAAACTGCACACGCAACGAGTCGAGTACCGCGTGAATCGGCAATGTCGTGGGCATCAATGATGGGTGCTGCTGCAATACTTGTTTTGAGGTCAACGCGATTAACTTTTACGGCTATTTTCTGCGGTTCATTTTACCCACATTGTATCAAGGTGTCATTAATTGCCTATTTCAAGCCTATTTGGCTACCTTTTTAACAAAGCAATTAACCGCTCTCAGTTATTGAGTCATTTTACTCATTTAGATTAACCAAGGAGTCCGTAAACCGTGTTGTAGTTCAGCTAATCGTGTCGGTTTATTAATAGCATAGCCTTGCGCATAATCGACACCAATATTTTTAAGATATACGCCAATATCAGTATTTTCAACAAACTCTGCGATAACTTCAAACCCCATGTCTTTTCCGAGCTGACAAATAGCCGAAACAATGGCTTTATCACTGCGGTTTTCGCATAAATTCACTACAAATTGGCCGTCAATTTTAACGTAATCGACATCAAGACATTTCAAATATGCAAAGCTAGAAAAACCAGAACCAAAATCATCTAATGCAATCTTACAACCAAATGGTCGTAACAACTCAATTAATCCGGTAGCTTGGTCTAATTGGCTTACCGCTGCAGTTTCGGTTATTTCAAAACATAATTTACTCACCAGCTCAGGTTCAACCATTAAACGCATTTCGAGCCAAGTCATGAACTTTTGGTCAGCAAGTGACATCGCAGACAAATTCACCGACACCATAGAAAGCTGTTCCCATGTAGCTAAATTATTGCCGCCCCACGTCAATAAATTATCGATAACCCAACGGTCTACTCGAGGCGCTAAGTTATAACGCTCAGCAGCAGGTAAAAACACCCCCGGCGATACATATTGGCCATCACTCTGCACCATGCGAAGTAGAATTTCCATGTGGATGCCAGTGTCGGGTTTATCGAGCGGCTCAATTAATTGATAGAATAGCTCAAACTGATTTAATGCCAGTGCGCCTGTAATATCCACAGATGCCAGCATTTGGTTATACATCATGTGCATTTGTGGGTCGTCAGGATTATAAAAATGCCAACGGTTACGGCCTTCTTCTTTGGCCAAGCGGCAAGCGGCATCAGCTTTGCTCATCACACCGTAAATATCGGAGTCAACATAATCGACTTTGGCAATGCCAATGCTGGCACTAATGTTGTGTTTGATACCTTTCCAAGTAAATTCATGATCAAACAACTGTTGGCAAATTCGTTTTGCCACTTGTTGCGCCGATGCGGTATCAGAATAATGCATCAATAAGCCAAACTCATCGCCGCCTAAACGCGCAACCACATCGTCTTTACGTAATAATTGTTTTAAGCGAGTCGCCACTTGTTGCAGCAACACATCACCCGCTTGATGACCACTAAGGTCATTTACCACTTGAAATTGATCGAGATCGAGAAAGGCAATACAAGCCGGAGCATGTTCGTCGTCTTTTAATAACTCTTCAAGCATGTTTTCGAACTGTAATCGATTTGGTAATCCGGTTAGCACATCATAATTGGAATGAAACGATAACTCATCGGCAAGTCGATAACGTTCGGTGACATCTTCAATCATTAATAATAACTGTTGCTGTTTATTAAGTGCATGGCAAAAGCTAAACTTATACCAGTATATTTGAACCCCATTTCGTAACGGCACTTCACACCAGGCTTGGCGTAAAATACCTTCTCGAACGATATGCAAGGTATCGAGTAATAGTGGGTGATCATCTTCTCGTAGCAACGTAAATAAACTCTGCCCGACTGTAATGGGTAAATTTTGTTTACTCGCATCATTTTGCAATACAACATTATTGTGTAAATCAATCAACGCACATGGCATCGGCAGTAACTGAAATAGCTCTTGATACTGTTTATCTTTACTGTCTAAAAGCACGGATAAACGACGAAGTTCAAGTGAAGAGGCTAATTGATATGCAGTATCATCGAGTAACTTTTGCACAAACGCACAAGGATCATCTTGCTGACTCACTACTGTGTTAGCATCGGATGCACACATAGTGCCTAAAACAACTTTAACATTGCCAACATGCAAAACAGGACTCAGAGCAAGATGCTTACAATCAATATCGAGTTGATTAAAGATGCCTAAAAGCGGTGTAAGGAGTCGATTTTCGTCAGCGGTAAATGATTGCTCTGGGGAATGAGGATAAATGATTGCTTGATAGCTGTTAAATAATGATTCGCACAGTGACAAATTATCTTGTAAATGCTGGTTAAACAGCGCTTCTGATGCTGGTGAAGCACCAAAATGACTGACACATTGTTGCTCTGAAGTGTCGATAATATCAGTATCGACGGCAAATAATTTATCATATTGACTCGTCAACACAAATGCAGCGCTGCATTCTAGCCTTTGACAGACTAACTGTAATGCTTGATTAAGCAGTGATAACACCGAAGTATTACTACCCTCAATAGGTCCATTTGTAAAAACACTTTTCAATAGTTGCTGGGTGCTATCGGCCATTCATCAACTCATTCAAGGTTAGCAATTCAATTTGCTTGGGAATAAAATCAGTTATCTTGTGGATGCCATATCGCTAACTATAAGCACTAACTATAAGCGCTAACTATAAGCACTATATTGATTAGGTAGTTAACTGAAACCACGATATGTTTTTAAAATCAGTAGTATTGTTAATCTATCAACGTTTATGTTTCAGCTCAATAAATAATAGGGCCAACCGGATGCAAACACCTTCGTCAGCAAGATTATTTGTCGGCTTTAGCGTAGACAAACCACAAATAGATAAAATATTACATCTACAACAAACACTTATAACTAAAATAAATACAAATTCAGTAGCCACTTTAGCACACAACTTACACATAACATTAGGCTTTTTCGGTCAAATAGATCCGACCACTTGTTCAAAAATCCATGAAGCAATAAATCAGATGCCTAAAACAACTTTCAGTCAAGTTATCGACACCTTCGCTTGGTGGCAAACAGCACAATTAATCTGTTTAAAAGGACAAGCGAGTACATCATTAAACACTATGGCGAATGACATTAAGAACATTGCAAAAACTCACCATCTAGCCATCAGTCAATACGATTATGTTCCGCACATTAGTCTATTTCGTGGGGTGACAACAGCTTCTTTACCAGCCGTGGTAAAGGACACTCAGCTCATCATCGCACCAAGCCATTTACATTTATATCAATCGACTGGCCACCGCCATAACGTTAACTACACGATATTAGAAAGTTGGCCGTTACGGCAAAAATAAAAACCGTCACCACAGAATGTGAGCGACGGTTTAATTATGATTACAATTGATGACTAGTCTTTTAATAACTCAGCAATGGTCAATACGCCATGCGTTGTCGCACCAGCGGCCCATAGCGCCGAGGCAGATGATTCAAAAGCACCTGCGAGATCAACGTGTAACCAATTCGCTTTTGGTGACACAAAACGCCATAAGAAACCGGCCGCGTTTGATGCGCCACCTGCACCGCCACCCTTAACTGGGCGACTGTTTGCAGTATCAGCATAAGCTGATGGACACATATCTTTATGCCAAGCATCTAACGGCAATGGCCATACGTTTTCAGAAACGGCTTCAGCACATTGCTGTGCAAGCTGTAATGTCGCCTTTTGTGGTGAAAAAATGGCGTTATAATTTGAGCCCACAGCCATCACAGCAGCGCCGGTTAACGTTGCAGCATCAATAATTAAGCCTGCGCCCGTTTCTGATGCAGCTTGTAAACCATCGGCTAGAACTAAACGTCCTTCAGCATCAGTATTAACAATTTCAACCGTGGTGCCGTTTTTGTAGGTTAGAACATCACCCAGCTTGAAAGCATTACCGCTAACTAAGTTTTCTGCACAACACAAAAATAGCTTAACGCGTTTGTTCAAACCAGCCTTCATGGCTAATCCCAATGCAGCAGTAACAGTGGCAGCACCGCCCATGTCACACTTCATCGCTAACATACCTTCTGACGACTTCAAGCTATAGCCGCCTGAGTCAAACGTAATACCTTTACCCACTAAGGCAACAGAGACTGGAGCATCTGCGCCTAACGGATTAAAATCAAGCTCTAACAATGCAGGAGGACGTTCACTACCACGACCCACAGCATGAATACCGACCCATTTTTTTTCTAATAATTCATGGCCTTCAATAATGTTAAAACTGACATGGTCACCACCAATATTTTTTAGCCAAGACGCCGCTTGATTAGCTAACGATAAAGGCGATAAATCTTCTGGAGTATCATTGATCAATTTGCGAGCAAACTGGGCCGCTATGGCACGTTGATTCAACGTTTCTTTATCGGCGTCACTACCACACCAGTCCACTTGGTACCCTGCTTTAGCCGTGGCAAAACCTTGTGCAAATGCCCACTGTGAATTCAGGGTCCATAAGCCACCGTCTAGCTGCACATAATTAATGCCTTGATTGCGGATTTTTCTTGCGGCCATCTGCACTTGACGCAGTTCATCGCTACCCGATAGATGGATTGTTGCCTTAGTACCTTGGTAAGTCACATCAGCTTTACCCCAATGTTCTGCAGGGGCTTCGGTGGTGAGCGTAACGGTCATAATATTCATAATAATCCCTTGTAGTAAGCCAAATAACACCAATGCTCGAGCTTAATCACGAGCTAATGGCAGTAGTGTAGACAAAACATAATCGATAAACCAAGCTAAAGTTTGTTAGCATTGTTGTAAATCAACTCATTAGATGAGTCATCGATGAAATTTACTCCCGAATTAGAATCCGGTGTATTAATTAAACGATACAAACGCTTTCTTGCCGATATCATGCTACCTAACGGGCAAGAAATCACGATTCATTGCCCAAATACTGGTTCAATGAAAAATTGCTTATTCCCTGGTGAAAAGGTGTGGTTTTCCAGCTCCGACAATCCAAAACGAAAATATGCCCACACATGGGAATTAATGCAGACAGATCAGCAGCATTATATCGGGATTAATACCGGGCGAGCCAATGCTCTTGCAGAAGAAGCGATTAATCGGCAAGTGATTACCGAACTATTAGGTTACGAGCATTTAAAACGCGAAGTAAAGTATGGCAGTGAAAATAGCCGCATCGATATCTTGCTCACTAGCCAAAACCGGCCAGAGTGCTATATTGAAGTGAAGAGTTGTACTTTACTAGAGGATAAAATGGGTTACTTCCCCGATGCCGTAACCACTCGTGGACAAAAGCATCTGCGAGAACTCATCCACATGGTGGAATTAGGCCATCGTGCTGTTTTATTATTTGTGGTGCAGCACAGTGGCATCACGAGTGTTAAACCCGCGCGACATATAGATCCACAATATGCAGACTTACTTGAACAAGCCGTAGCAAATGGCGTTGAAGTGCTAGCTTATAAAACAGCGCTTTCGCCACAGGGAAGCCTGATCACTTCAGCTTGTAAAGTCATGCTGTAGATCAAAATAAAAATTAAATAACAAGTAAAAAATTTGCCACGCTATAGAGTTTCTGGTATAGATAGCGGCCATAAATTTAAGACGTCCTTAAAACGCAAATGATTACAGGAGATGCGTTATGCCTCAAGGCACGAAAAAACTTGGCGTACTCGCTATCGCTGGAGTAGATCCTTACCAGGAATCGGCTGGTGAAGAGTATATGAATACCAAGCAACGTGGTCACTTTACATTGATTCTCGAAGCATGGCGTAACCAATTGCGTGAAGAAGTCGACCGTACGTTAACTCACATGCAAGATGAAGCTGCAAACTTTCCTGATCCTGTCGACCGTGCAGCACAAGAAGAAGAATTCAGCTTAGAATTACGCGCTCGTGACAGAGAACGTAAATTGATCAAAAAGATTGAAAAGACTTTACAGTTGATCAAAGAAGACGATTTTGGTTTCTGCTTCTCATGTGGCGTAGAAATTGGAATCCGTCGACTTGAAGCTCGCCCTACAGCCGATCAATGTATCGATTGTAAAACGCTAGCTGAAATAAAAGAAAAACAAATGGCGGGTTAACCCGTTATTGATTAGGGCGAGATTATCTCGCCCTTTTTATTGACTTTATTTACCCACTAACAAATTAACAAGGCTATTGTGTTGTCGCATTAACTGACGATAATAACAATACGATGTTAACGAAAACAACGCTATAACATGATTCCCCCATCCTATATCGGACGTTTTGCGCCCTCACCATCAGGTTCACTGCATTTTGGCTCACTCATTGCTGCATTAGGCAGTTATCTTCGCGCGCACAGTCAACAAGGCCAATGGCTTGTCCGCATAGAAGATATCGACCCGCCACGCGAAGTCCCCGGTGCAAGCGATAACATCCTTAGAACACTCGATGCCTACGGCTTACATTGGCATGGAACCGTACTATTTCAACAGCAACGATATCAGGCTTATCAAGATCAAATTGAAGCGTTTATCGCCAGTGATCTTGCTTATTATTGCCAATGCACACGTAAAATAATTCAAACCAGCGGCGGAGTGTATGATGGCCGTTGTGGCCGACTTCAGCCTAGACTGACACACGGCGCAATTCGAATTCGTAATCACGTTAAAATTGATCATTTTGTTGATAAACTTCAAGGCTCGGTGATGGTTGATAAAGCTTTCGCCGAAGAAGACTTTATTATTAAACGCAGTGATGGTTTGTATGCTTACCAACTCGCCGTTGTACTCGACGATGCGTATCAAGGCATAACTGAAGTGGTCAGAGGTTGTGATTTACTTGAAGCCAGTTGCCGACAAATAAGTTTGTTTACCCAATTGGAATTTACGCCACCTGATTGGCTACATTTGCCGTTAGTTTGTGCCGAGAAAGGCTTTAAATTATCCAAGCAGAATTATGCTCCAGCCATAGATGTCATTCACCCTCAAGCCAGTATTAATGCGGCACTGACCTTTTTAGGCCAAAAAGCTGTCGATGTAGATTCGGTAGAAGTGATGCTTAAACAGGCTGTTGAACAATTTGACCTAAGCACGATTCCTGCACAAAAAGAAATTGTCTTATCGACAATAAACAACTAGGTATCGTCATTAACTGACATAAGTTATTGCATTAAGCCCTTTTTAGCGCAACTGTACGTATACTCATTCGGTCACATTTAATGTATTATACCCGCCAGATTTTTAATCAAATTATTATAGCATTTCGAGGTGTATTATTTTTCGCCGTATTAGCCAATTCTGTAAACAGCTATTTGAAAACAACAAAGTAGCTCCAGTCCTTGAAGAACCCATTCAAGAAGATGGCTTACGTCTGGATATTATCTCCAGAGATGGTCACTCAATTTCACGTCGTCAAATTAGTGAAAATGCACTAAAAGTACTTTATCGTCTTAATAAATCTGGCTACAAAGCTTATTTAGTGGGCGGTGGAGTACGTGACATTCTATTAGGTCTTGAACCGAAAGATTTTGACGTCGTCACTAATGCCACCCCAGATGACATTAAAAAGTTATTCCGCAATTGTCGCTTAGTCGGCCGTCGCTTTAGACTGGCGCATATCGTTTTTGGTCGTGATGTCATTGAGGTTGCCACTTTCCGCGGTCACCACAGTGAAAGCAATGATAAAGTATCAAAATCCAACGCTGAAGGCCGTTTGTTACGCGATAACGTCTACGGTGAGATCGATGAAGATGCTGAGCGCCGTGACTTCACCATTAACGCGCTCTACTATGATATTAGTGATTATTCTATTCGCAGCTATGGTGGTGGAATAAACGATCTCAATGCTAGAACGATTAAGCTTATTGGCGACCCAGACACGCGATACCGCGAAGACCCGGTGCGTATGCTTCGTGCTGTTCGTTTTGCGACGAAACTTGATATGCAAATCGATGCCGTGACAGCGGATCCCATCAAAGCCCTTGCTCCATTGCTAGCCGATATTCCTGCTGCGCGCATGTATGAAGAAGTATTGAAACTGTTTTTTGCCGGTAAAGCAGAAGCTAATTACCACATGATGCAACGTTTTGGTTTATTCGCGCCCTTGTTCCCACAAGTCGGTGCATTAATTGAAGAGTCGCCTAAAGGGTATGCCGCTAAAATGCTGCAAGTCGTTATGCGTAATACCGATATCCGTGTTAGCGAAGATAAAACCGTGACTCCGGCATTTTTCTTTGCGGCAATCTTGTGGTATCCCGTTAAGCAACGAGCTGATGATATTGCCATTGAAAGCGGCTTAACTCATTACGATGCATATGTTGCTGCAATGGGTGATGTGCTTGAAAAACAGTGTCTAACAATTAGCTTACCACGCCGATTTAGCACTCCAGCACGCGACATTTGGCAATTGCAGTTACGATTAGAACGCGGTCAAGGCACTCGAGCATTTAAACTACTAGAGCACCCTAAATTCAGAGCAGCTTATGATTTACTGCTACTGCGCGGTGAAGTTGAAATGGGTAATATTGCCAAGATAGCTGAGTGGTGGAAAGCGTTTGTAGAAGCTGATGAAACTGACCGTAGCGACATAGCTAAAAGCATCAAAGGCAGCAATAATCGTAACAGAAATGCACCACAGCGTAAGCGTCGCCGTAAACCAGCAGCCAAGCCAGCAGAAGAATAACAATCATGGCGGTTCAAGTTTATGTTGCCATAGGCGCTAATTTAGCGGAGCCAATACAACAACTCGATGTTGCAGTATTGGCGCTAAAGGCATTGGCAATAAACAACACTTTTACGGTGTCAGCATATTATGGTTCCAAGCCCATGGGTGATGTTATTCAGCCAGATTATGTCAATGCTGTCGCGGGGTTTCAAACCTCACTATTGCCCATTGAGTTACTCGATACCTTACAAGAAATCGAGCAACAACAAGGGCGTGTACGACTTGAACACTGGGGACCTCGTACCTTAGATTTAGATTTGTTACTCTATGGTCAACAACACATCAACGAACCTCGACTTTGTGTGCCTCATTACGGCATGAAGCAACGCAGTTTTGTGTTAGTTCCATTAGCAGACATTGCACCAGCGCTAACATTGCCTTGTAATACAAGCCTTGAAAGCCTTATTAGTGTGGCAATGCGTGATGAATTACAAAAGCTTATCGATTAAAGTTGATCTTAACAGACAGAAGATTAAGCTCAGCTTTTAGTATTTCAATATTGTTTTAAGAGTCTACTATGTCAAAAGTCACCAGTTCGACCCTAATCAAGTTCAAACAAGAAGGTAAAAAGTTCACCGCATTAACGGCTTATGACGCTAGCTTTGCCGGCGCATTTGACAGTGAAGGTGTTGATGTACTTCTAGTGGGTGATTCACTCGGTATGGTGCTTCAAGGCCATAACGATACCTTACCAGTAACCATTGCCGATATTGCTTACCATACCGCTTGTGTCAAACGTGGTGTTTCGCGCGCATTACTCATCGCAGACATGCCGTTTATGAGCTATAGCACCCCAGAACAGACCATGACTAACGCTGCAATATTAATGCAGGCAGGTGCCAGCATGGTTAAATTAGAAGGCGGACATTGGTTACTTGAAAGCGTAAAAATGTTAACCGAACGTGGTATTCCAGTTTGTGCTCACCTAGGGTTAACGCCACAGTCGGTGAACGTTTTTGGCGGATTTAAAGTGCAAGGTCGCGACGCTGATAACGCGCAACGCATTCTAGATGAAGCTAAAGCATTGCAAGCTGCTGGTGCGCAATTATTAGTGGTTGAGTGTATTCCAGCCTCCCTGGCTAAAGCCATTACTGAAGCACTAACCATTCCAGTTATCGGTATCGGCGCGGGTGCTGACACCGATGGCCAAATTCTTGTTATGCACGATGTTTTAGGCATTTCGAGTGGCTACATTCCCCGTTTTTCAAAAAACTACCTCAAACAAACCGGCGAAATCCGTTCGGCTATCAGAGCTTATATTGATGAAGTTGCTAACGGCACATTCCCAGCGGAAGAACATACCTTTAATTAATATAACATCTTGATAATATAAATTTATTATCATTTTTGCTCTGCTATCTACGTTGCATTGACTTACAATAGATCGACAGTTGATGAGTCAATGCACCTTCGTTAGCAACACAAACGGCAAGTTTGATTTGCAGATGCGAAATAAACCCGTTGTTATCGATTACCCTAGCTCTTATTCGGCTTGAGGCTAATCATTAAATCTACATCAATGACTACATTGTTTTTATTAAGGTTCGAACAGAAAATGATAACCACTTCCGCTATCTCAACCATTCGCGAACATGTTAAGACTTGGCGCAGCAAAGGCGAAACGGTTGCTTTTGTGCCTACTATGGGTAACTTACACCAAGGTCACATTACCTTAGTGAATGAAGCTAAAAAGCGCGCAGACCATGTGGTGGTATCTATTTTTGTTAATCCGATGCAATTTAGTGCCAATGAAGACTTAGAGGGTTACCCACGCACACTCGCACAAGATAGCGAAAAGCTAATGCTTGCCGGAACAGAACTACTCTTCACTCCAACACCTGAGATTATTTATCCCAAAGGATTGGCACAGCAAACATTTATTGAAGTACCAGAAATTGGTGATGAATTATGCGGTGCAAGCCGCCCAGGTCATTTTCGTGGTGTGGCCACTATAGTTTCCAAACTGTTTAATATTGTTCAACCTGATATCGCCTTATTCGGCCGTAAAGATTTTCAACAATTGATGATTATCAAAACCATGGTTGAAGATTTATCGATGCCAATCGATGTAATTGGAGTGGAAACTATCCGAGAAGCGTCGGGTCTTGCGATGAGCTCTCGTAATGGCTATTTAACCACTGAAGAAAAACACTCAGCAGCAACATTAAAACAAGCATTAGACAGTATTGTTAACGCGATTCAACGCGGTGAAGCAATACAACAAGCTATCTCAATTGCCAAAAAACGACTTATAACAGTTGGTTTTACTCCTGATTATCTCGAAGTGAGAAATGCCAATACATTACGCCAAGTAACGGCAGCTGACAGTGAGCTAGTGGTTATTGGGGCGGTGTATCTCGGCAAAGCGCGCTTGATAGACAACGTGTCATTTTCTCGTCATTCAAGTTAGGCACATAGCACGCTTCGCTAAAAAAACATTATTTTTTGGCTTAACTCAATAAAATAAAAAACAAAGATTTTTTATTTTATTGAGATTTCCATTGTCAAAAAACTGGTTTTATCGATAAAATTGAACCATATTTAAGCGTTAGAATAGTATTATCGACGTGATTATAGTTATATAGTTAGCAAAGTATGATTGCCGAGTATTCAATATCCGGTAACGAGTATGGGTAATGTCTTACTTGCGTAGCGTTAAAAAATGCTAATCTGTTTAAGTACATAAGCTCATCAAAACACTAGTTAAATAAGTGAGTTGGCGAGATACAGTAAAAAACAATACCTTTAGCCAAAATACGTAACCGGTGATTGCTTACCATTAGCAGCTAGACATGGTTGTCAACTGTGAGGCTGAATGCATCATCGACAAGGCCTAGTGTCGAAAACGTAAACATGTGATATCAAAATCGTAATAGTGATGACAAAAGGATGTGTGGCCGCATGGCAAAAAGACTGTTATTCATCGTACTCGCCATGAGCACTTTTACTGCTCAAGCCAATACTATTTACAAATGCATGATGGATGAAAAAGTCGTTTTCAGCCAAACAGCTTGCCCTCAGGAATATAGCCAACATAAAATTGAATACCAATTGGGTATAACCACTGAGGTTGACTCGGACAAGCGCGAGCTCAAACAAGATCCCTTAGAAGCAATACTCAATAAACAAACCATTTCTAAAGAGAAATTACTGCAGCTACTTGATGGTGAAATTTATCGCTTAAATCAAGAAAACAGCTATTTTGAAATTTTACGGGCTAGCGAAATACAAAAATTGGATCGTAAGCGTTACTGGCAAACTAAACCTAGAGACGACCCAAGTTACGGCCTAGAATTACAAGAAATTACTACACGCTTCAACGGCCTAATTAAAAATAATACTAATGTTATCCAGATATTAACTAAACATAAAATGAAGATATCTGCTGAAACACAACCAGATGAATATATGAGTAACTAACTCAACTCTTCATCTGCGTTGAGATGCCACGCCACGTTAATCAGGTTTGAATACCCCGATCATGCTACCACTGGTTTTTTGAGGCACTTTAATATCCGTTTGTTGCTCACGATAATCACAGTCAGTACATTCAACCGTTTCAATTCCATTTTCTTTAAACAATAAAATACTGTCTTTAGCACTGCATTTAGGGCATTTAGCCCCTGCAACAAAACGCTTTTTAATTTTGGTCATGATTTACTCAACTTAGTGTTTACTGAATGAGCGGTTAACTCAATAAGGTCTTTACCTGATTTATACGCCTATTTTGCCATGATTAGCCCACATGAGTCCCGTGATTGTGGGAAATAAATCGTAGATGCGATATTATCTGCACCATTATTCTATTCTTAAGTATCAAGTTGTAATTAATGATCAACATAAGCCAAGCTCAGTTAATTCGCGGCAGTAAAACCTTACTCGATGAAACCTCACTGACGATATATCCCGGACACAAGGTTGGCCTTGTCGGCGCCAACGGTACAGGTAAATCATCATTGCTTGCCTTGATTTTGGGTCATTTACATCTAGATAAGGGTGAATTTAGTTTCCCCTCAGGCTGGCAAGTTGCCTCTGTTGCGCAGGAAACTCCGGCATTAGATGTGTCGGCTCTAGAGTATGTCCTCGACGGTGACACTGAATACCGTGATTTAGAAGCCCAACTAGAGAAAGCCCAAACCGACAATAACGGTAATGCCATTGCGCTTATTCACGGCAAAATTGATGCTATTGGCGGCTATGCCATCAAAGCTCGAGCAGGCGCGCTATTAGCAGGCTTAGGGTTTAAAGATGCAGACCAAAGTAACCCGGTAAAAAGCTTCTCTGGTGGTTGGCGTATGCGCCTCAACTTAGCCCAAGCACTATTATGTCGTTCAGACTTATTGTTACTCGATGAGCCAACCAACCACTTAGACTTAGATACCATGTATTGGTTAGAAGGTTGGATAAAATCTTATCAAGGGACACTCATTTTGATCAGTCACGATCGTGACTTTATCGATGGCATTGTTGGTGAAATTGTTCATGTTGAAAATCACAAACTAAATTACTATAAAGGTAATTACTCTTCTTTTGAACGAGTACGCGCCGAACGCATGGCCCAGCAACAAGTCGCCTTTGAGCGTCAACAAAAAGAACGCTCACATATGCAGTCATTTGTTGATCGTTTCCGCTATAAAGCCAGTAAAGCTAAACAAGCACAAAGCCGCTTAAAAGCCCTCGAACGCATGGCCGATTTGTTGCCCTCACAAGTAGACAATCCATTTCAAATGGCCTTTAGAGAACCAGAAGCGCTACCTAACCCATTAGTGGTAATGGAAAATGTCTCTATTGGTTATGAAGATAACACCATCCTGAAACAGGTTGAGTTAAACCTAGTCCCTGGTGCGCGTATTGGTTTGTTAGGTAGAAATGGTGCCGGTAAATCGACGCTGATCAAACTGTTATCAGGGCAATTACAAGCTAAAACGGGTAAATACCAACCTAACCCAGGATTGAATATTGGTTATTTTGCTCAGCATCAAGTTGAATTTTTAACGCTTGATGACTCTCCAATGCAACACTTAGTAAGACTTGCACCAGCAAGTGTTCGCGAACAAGAATTACGCAACTTTTTAGGCGGGTTTGGCTTTAATGGTGATATGGCCTTATCGCCAGTACGGCCGTTTTCTGGCGGCGAAAAAGCCCGCCTAGTATTAGCATTAGTGGTTTGGCAGCGTCCAAATTTACTATTACTCGATGAACCGACCAACCATTTAGATTTAGAGATGCGTCACGCACTCACCATGGCATTGCAAACCTTTGAGGGTGCAATGGTCATCGTGTCACACGATCGTCACCTATTACGCTTAAGTTGTAGTGATTATTACTTAGTTGACCAAGGTGTTGTAACACCTTTTGACGGTGACTTAGATGACTATCATCAATGGTTGCTCGATGCCGCTAAACTAGCACAAGCCAACAACAAAACAGATGTTGGCACTGGCGGTGATGCAGTTGATAAAAAACAGCAAAAAAGAATGGAAGCTGAATTACGTCAGAAAGTATCGCCGCTGAAAAAACAACAAGTAAAGTTAGAAACTCAACAGCAAAAAATTAATGCCAGATTAGCCGAATTAGAAATTGAGTTAGCCGATGGCAGCTTATACGAAGCCGAGAACAAAGCTAAAATGACCAATGTTCTCAACGAACGGACTACGCTGACTCAAGCTATGGATGAAAGTGAAATGCATTGGTTAGACATTCAAGAGCAGATAGAGCTTTTCGAGCAAGATTTTCAATAAACAGTTAGTTTTATTTTATTCAAGCCTTAAGTGGTGTTAACTCACACCACTTAAGGCTGTAAGGGATACTGTATGTCGCGGCCTTCTCACCAGCAAACATTTAGCTATTTAATTTGGCATGATTGCGAACAAAATTACTCAACTAATCCCAATTTTTACATAAACTTACAAGACACTTACCAAGTAAATGTGAATATTTTATTATTGGCTCAATACCTTGATCAACAGCATTATGTGTTGACGCCACAACTGTGGGAATTATTGACGGGTATTGTAGATCAATGGGAAGCAAATGTGTTGCAACCTTATCGACGATTACGGCGGATTGCTAAAGCATACTTAGACGGTGAAGAATATCAAAAAATGCTCGATGTTGAGCTCATTATGGAACGTAAATCTCAGTACATGTTATTGCACAAATTGAACTTACTGCAGGGAAAAACGTTAGATACTGAACCTGATAATACTGAGCCGAGCAATATAAAACACTACCTTAGCTTATTTGGCTTAGATGAAAGCATTATGACTGAGTTGACCACCCAAACAGGCCTTACTCACTCATAACGCATCATCTGGTTTAGCGACTTGCCGTACGTTGATATACCGCCATGCTACGGCATACCAAGCCGTTCAGCTAGCTAGTTTGAGTCAATTTTTGTGCTAATGCCGTTGCATTTCGAGCAACTAGACCATAAATAGACAACTGCGGATTCGCGCCTAAACTTGTTGGAAATACCGAACCATCCATCACCGATAAATTTTCAAGGTAATGCGAATAACCAAAAGTATCGACCATTGATAGGGTTTTATCTTCACCCATTGCACAACCGCCCATCACATGGGCCGACGCGACAATGGTTTTTAATAAACCTAAATCGGCATTATTGATAGCCTGCTTTGCTTCACTCCACGAATTAAGAAATGACAAGCCATCATGCATCGGCAACACCTTTTTGGCTCCTGCAGCAAATTGTAATTCGGCCATCGACAAAAATGCCCGACGAGCACCATCCCAAAAGCCTTTATCTAAAGGATAATCTAACGCCAAACTCGTATCGGTTAATCTTACCTGACCACCAGGACATTGCTGATTAAAACCATCACGAATAAGCGCAATAGTCACCTGCATTTGGTTAAAGTTAGCCATTAATTGTGCGTGGCTTACACCATAACCAATGGTTTTAGATGCAATCAACACCGGATGTACAGGCGCAACTTCAAGCTTATAACCTAAATCGCCAGTCGCGCCATCACGCCAAACAAATTCATCTGAATAGATAGATTGCGGCGCACCACTGTGACCATTAATTTGTTCTGCAAAAATACCGCCCGATAACAATGACGGATGTAAAAACGTTTTGCCTAATTGCTTATGTGGATCTGGGGTATTAGAACGCATTAATATCGTTGGTGTATGAACTGCACCCGCACTTAAAATATAATGCTTAGCACTAAAAGTAATGTTAACCGATGTCGGCATTAACCCTTCGGTTAATGCCTGCGCCGTTAAACCAACAACTTGATCGCCTTTGTGTTCAAGTTTGATGACCTTGGCGCGAGAAATCAACGTCGCGCCTTTGTCCAAAGCCGCTGGAATAGTAGTCACTAACATAGATTGTTTGGCATTAACGGGACAACCCATGCCACAGTAACCGGTATTCCAGCAACCTTTAACATTACGTTTAATGACGGTGTAATCCCAACCCAGCTTTTCACAACCTTCGCGCAGTGCACCATTGTTTCTATTGGGCTCAAACTGCCACTGCTCAATATTGAGCCGCTGCTCCATCAATTCAAACCAAGGCAGTAAATCTTGCGAGGACAAACCTTTTACCGATTTTTCTTGCTCCCAAAAGGCCAAGGTTTGTTCTGGAGTTCTAATTGAGGTTGTCCAATTGACCGTGGTTGAACCGCCTACCGTTCGACCTTGAAATATACCAATACCTTTATCTGCAGTTTTCATTGCGGCTGCTTGTTGATACAAATTCGGATAAGCGTGGCGCTCTTCCATATCAAAGTGAGTTGATGATTTTAGCGATCCGCCTTCAATCATAATCACTTTTAATCCAGCTTCAGTGAGTATTTCTGCTGCGGTGCCGCCGCCAGCTCCGGTGCCAACAATAACAACATCAGCGTCAAAGTGGCGATCCATTTCTAAGGTACTAGCATCGATATGATGCCAGCCTGAACTTAATCCGGTAATAATAGGATCAATAATGGCCAAGGGAGAGCTCCTTACATGAGGGATTAATGCGCGTTATGCACCAAGAAAGTAGGCTTTACATAACGTAAATTGCCCCAATGTTCCGGACAGGCGTAATAACTTGCCATTATCAATTCACGTAATCCGTTATAAGCGGTCGTTAACATGTCCAAATAGTTGTGGCGCCAAAACTCTAACATGTCAATCAATTGCTTTGGTTCACGCATTAACAACGGTGTCATACTGCCACTGAGCAACAATAAGCCGAAGCGTCCTTCAAGCAACTCCAACAATTCCATTAACTCTTGTTGTTGTTCTACAGGCAAATGAGTAATTGATTGTGAAATCGCATCCAATGTGCGATTTATCGCGATTTCTCTATGGCTTGGAACCTCGGGCAATGCACCGTCTAAGAACACTGGCAGCAACACACTGAACAACACTCGATGATGAATATCATCGGTAGAGGTCGTGATACTAGGTGAATATAAATTAACGCCGAGTGCTATTGCCGCAGTTCCAGCAAAAGCACCAGTAAGAAAGGCACGCCGCTTCATTTACTTCCCCTTGAGTTTATTGTTGTCTCTATTTTTTATGTGGTAGAGTGGCATGAGTAACATTTAAACATACGTTTAAATTTTCACAAACAATTACAGAAATATTCCTTCTATGAAAACCTTGTTCACTCCGCCTTGGTGGGCTGCTAGCCCGCATGTACAAACGATTCTACCATTCATTTTTAAAGTGGCCAGACCAATAACATTTAGGCAACGACAAGAGTTACCCGACGGCGACTTTATCGATTTAGATTGGCTAGGCCAAGCGCAAAATGGCGCGCCTATTTTAGTGATTATCCATGGTCTTGAAGGTAACACAGAATCGCATTATGCACGCAGAATGCTCATCGAAGCAAAAAAAGCCAAAATATCTGCTGTTGTTCATCATCATCGAGGTTGTTCGGGTGAACCTAACCGCTTAGCTCGCAGTTATCATAGCGGCGATGTAAACGACTTAGCCTACACCCTAGAACAACTAAAACACTACTATCCAGACTCGCCATTGTATGCTGTTGGCTACAGTTTAGGCGGTAATGTATTGGCAAAATACCAAGGCAGCAAACAACAGCATAGCTTACTCGAACGCGCTGTGGTTGTGTCGGCGCCTCTCACGTTAAGCGCATGTGCAAAACGCTTAGAAAATGGTTTTTCAACTCTGTATCAACGCTTTTTAATTAAACGCTTACAAGATAAAATGCTCGAAAAAATTAACACTGCAGAGTTAACCGAGCAAATGCCGATCACTAAAGAACAGCTCAAAATGCTCAATACCTTTTATTTATTTGACGATAAAGTCACTGCACCTTTGCATGGTTTTATTGACGTTAATGATTATTATCAACAATCTAGCGGCCTAGGCTATTTGCAACATATTACCAAGCCCACATTAGTCATCCACGCCAAAGATGACCCCTTCATGACTGATGAAGTGATCCCAAACCAAGCTCAATTGTCGCCTATGGTTGAATACGAGTTGCATCAGTTTGGCGGACATGTAGGTTTTGTTGAAGGTGGCTGGCCTTGGAAACCGCGCTTTTACCTCGAACGTCGCATCATCGAGTTTATACTAACGGCGAGTGATACAGTAACCGAACACGATGCCCACGCTTCTTTAGTCAGTCATTAATAGGAAATACACCATGCTTGTGCCTTATGAAGCGTTACTTTCATTACCTCAAGAAGTACTTCAACGTATGATAAAAGAATATCTGTTATCACAACTTGAAGATGGCAGTTTTAGTGACGCAGACGAGCAACAATTAAGTCGTGCAATGGACCAATGTAAGCTAGCACTAAAAAAAGGCGACTTAGTTGTCGAGTATAGTGAGGATGATGAGTCTATCGCCATTAGACAACGCGAGCATATTTCACGTTCATCTTTCGATTAGTTGTAAAACAAAACAATGGTTTTACCACAAAATGATCACATTGTTACCCGCGAAGAATTGACCCACGGGTGATGATTACCGTATAACTAGTGACTCGATTTTTCGCGTCCACAACTTTACCTAGGCAAATAACATGTCAGCAAAACATCCTATTATTGCTGTAACCGGTTCATCTGGTGCTGGCACAACGACAACCACGACGGCCTTCATTCATATTTTTAGACAGCTGGGTATTAATGCTGCATTCGTTGAAGGCGATAGTTTCCATAATTTCACCCGCGCAGAAATGGAAGTGTTAATTCGAAAATCACAAGCTGAAAATCGAAATCTAAGCTATTTTGGCCCCGAAGCCAATAATTTCAAAAAACTCGAAGAGTGTTTTACCAGCTATGGTGATACAGGCAATGGCCAAACCCGCAGCTACTTGCACACCTTCGATGAAGCGGTGCCATTTAACCAAATGCCTGGTACATTCACGCAATGGCGTGATTTGCCAGCCAATACCGATATGTTGTATTACGAAGGGCTACACGGTGGTGTGGTGACGGAAGATGCCGATGTCGCTAAACATGTTGATCTATTGATAGGCATGGTGCCGATTGTCAATTTAGAGTGGATTCAGAAAATTATTCGCGACACAAACGATAGGGGTCATAGTCGTGAAAAAGTAATGGGCTCGATAGTCCGTAGTATGGACGATTACATCAAGCACATGACGCCGCAATTTTCACGGACACACATTAATTTTCAACGAGTGCCGACCGTAGACACCTCAAATCCCTTTAGCGCAAAAGACATACCTAGCCTAGATGAAAGCTTTTTAGTGATTCGCTTTCGCGGCATTAACAATGTTGATTTCCCTTATTACCTCAACATGATCCAAGGCTCATTTATGTCACGCGTTAATACACTGGTTGTTCCCGGTGGAAAAATGTCATTAGCAATGGAATTAATTTTAACGCCATTAGTTAAAGACTTAATGGATAAGCGTATAGAGTTGCAAAACCTTGATGATATCAAACCCGATTAAGTTTGATTTAAGTCAGAACTATTAAGATAGCTGCATCGTGATTTCAAGCGAAATAACGGCAGTTGATGTGCTTGAAGTGCTAATTCCCCCTTTTTGATCTGTTAGTGCATTAAGCACATCAACGAAACCCAAAAAAGTCGATGTTCCAGCACCCACATCAACTTTTATCTCTTCTGATAAACAAGTGAATACACTGACTGATTGATAATAGTAAATGACTCACATTGCTCACTCAGAGCATTACATCAGTGGGATAACTTCTCGATAAGCTTGATTATTCTGATACTGCTTCAAACGTAAAATAAATTCATCGCTGCGCACAATCTCAGGGTTATCTTTCAACGCATCAATCGCTTTTTTCTGGGTATCTATCGCCGCAGTAAAGTCACCCTGTTCTGCATACGCGGCCGCAAGATTATCTAATACCGTCGGATCATTCTGATTATGCTCAAGTAACTTTAACGACATCGATACTGCACGTGAACCATCGCGATATTCCGCTTCAGGGCATGTAGCTAATATCCACGCAATATTGCCCATTGAAACAGCATCTCCCGCAGCACTAAACTGCTCCATTGCTTTACCACAATTACGCACTACGCCATCACCACCAGCAGAATAAATAAACCCTAAACGAAAATGAGCCCACTTATCCCCCTGTGCAACCATTTGCAAATACCATTGCTCGGCAAGTGCTAAATCCCGCGGAATTAATTTGCCGTCAAAAGCTAGGTCAGCTAATGTTTGTTGCGCCTTAATATTTTGCTGTTGCGCAGCAAGATTAACCCAGCTTAATCCTTGCTTGGTATCTTGAGTAACAAATCGTCCGGAAAGGTTCATTAAGCCCAATAGAAATTGTGCGTCTGCATTACCTTGTTTGGCTTTAATCTGAATATGAACCAGTTTACTCGCCGCTTGAGACTCAATAGAGGGCGGGATAACAAATGCTTTTACAGATGAACTAAGTCCACTTAATAAAACAACACAAACAATAACCCCAATTTGACTCAGTTTTTTCACGCATACCTCGACAACTATTTATGAAGCTGATTAAATAACATTAGCTAACTCATGGATCCAATACAATAGACAAATAACATTGGCAACAATTCAATCGTAGTGATGATTAAGACAAATTCACAAAAAAAGTCGACCGCCATCACAAACGAGATAAATTTAATCTAAAATTTAACAAGTTAATATACACTACGCACACTTCTAAATACGATCTCTATCAAAGTTTTCACCGTTTCAATAGCGTAGAATGCTTAATTAGACATTACTTACTTTCATTTTTAATCAATCGAGGAATATCATATGGCTCTGATTGGTAAGCCAAAACCTGACCCAACATTAGAATGGTTTCTTTCACATTGTCACATTCATAAGTACCCAGCAAAGAGTACTTTAATTCACGCAGGTGAAGAGTCTGATACTTTATATTACATCGTCAAAGGTTCCGTCGCTGTATTGATCAAAGATGAAGAAGGTAAAGAAATGATCCTTTCTTATCTAAATCAAGGCGATTTTATCGGTGAACTAGGGCTGTTTGAAGAGCAATCTGAACGTACTGCATGGGTTCGTGCTAAACAAGCATGTGAAATTGCAGAAATTTCTTATAAGAAATTTAAGCAATTGATTCAGGTAAATCCTGAAATCTTGATGAAACTTTCGGCGCAAATGGCCTATCGTTTACAAAGTACTAGTCAAAAAGTAGGCGACTTAGCCTTCCTTGACGTTGCTGGTCGTATTGCACAAACGCTATTACATCTTGCAAAACAACCCGATGCTATGACACATCCTGACGGCATGCAGATTAAGATAACCCGTCAAGAGATTGGTCAAATTGTTGGTTGTTCACGTGAAACTGTTGGTCGTATTTTAAAAATGCTTGAAGAACAAAACTTGATCCAAGCACACGGTAAAACGATCGTAGTTTACGGTACACGCTAAATGACAAAAGGCTAACGACGAATCAAGCAAAATGTTTATGTTTAATCATATAAGCTTCAGCTTGATTTAAGCCAAGATACTTAAAGTGGTGTTCATACTCTGAACGCCACTTTTTTATTTTGGAGCGCCCATGAATAGCTTGTTCTTTACAGCAATAAGCAGCTTAATGGCCATCACCATTAATCAACAAGATATTCCCGCAAAAGAACTCCCTCTGGATCATGACTACGTCCAAAAATTGGTATCTTCTGGTAATATACGTTCATTAGATGATTACTTAACTTGGCTATCGCAGTATTGTGATGGTCACTTAATCGACGCCCAGCTTTATCAACATCAAGATAAGTGGCGCTATGATTTACAATTTAAGCTAAAACAAGGGCATGTTGTTAATCTGCAATTAGATGCAGCTAACGGTATGCAGGACTCATTGACTCAATTACCGAGCGAATGTACTAAACATGAAACTGTTACTCGTTGAAGATAGCCCATTACTGGTTGCTGAACTTGAAAAACAACTCAAGCAAGCTGGTTATATTACGGATGTTACAGACAAAGCTATTGAAGCCGATTATTTGATGAAAGAAACAGATTATGACTGTGTCATTTTAGATATCGGCTTACCTGATGGCAATGGCTTGTCATTAGTGACTCAATGGCGTGAACGTGGCATCAGTACCCCTGTCATTATGCTAACGGCCCGCAGTCAGTGGCACGAAAAAGTTGAAGGTTTTAATGCTGGTGCTGATGATTACTTAGGCAAACCTTTTCATACTCAAGAGCTCCTCGCCCGTATTCAGGCACTTATCCATCGTGCCCATGGGCGGGTTAATTCGTCGTCGAAGCAACTATGTTATGCCGGGGTTAATTTAGACGAAAATGAGCAAAAAGTGACGGTAGGCGGACACGTATACGAACTGACGTCGATGGAATTTAGGTTATTGAAAATTTTCTTAATGTCACCAAAGAAGCTTCTTTCGAAACAGCAGCTTACAGACAAGCTTTATCAATTTGATGATGAAAAAGAAAGTAATGTCGTGGAAGTTTACGTAACACACTTACGTAAAAAACTCGGTAAAACCGCTATTGAAACCCGCCGTGGTCAGGGTTATATCTTCCATGGCATTATTGAATGATTTCAATTCGGTTTAAATTAAGCTTATGGCTCAGTGGCTTAATCATTATTGCCACGCTAATAGGTTTATTTTTATTTGAGTCGATGTTGCGAGATGCCTTTCATGACTCCATTATTAATCGTCTTGAAGAAGATTTAGAACACATCATTATCGCCACCAGACTCGATGATGGTGAGATAGTTATCGACCAAAGCCAACTATCCAGTTTTTATAAACCTGCCTATTCAGGGCGTTATTTCCAATTAAATTTGCCCGACCGTACAATTCGCTCCCGTTCACTGTGGGATGCGGAATTACAGATTGAACAGTTACAAGCGCAGCAGAAAAGAGTTTGGCAGGCTAAAGGGCCAAAAAACAATGATATGCAGCTGTTATCTATCGGCATCGGCGCGCCAAACAGCCACAACACAGCAACCTTGACTGTCGCCCAAGATCTCAGTATTGGACGACGTGTTTTTAGCGAAGTATTTGGCACTAAACTGGCAATTAATATCGGCATGTTATTAGCGATGATTGCCGGTATTTTTATCATTTTACGCCAATCATTTAAACCGGTGAATCAAATCCAAGGGGCGCTGGCTAAATTGCGCGAAGGGGAAATAGCCTCGTTAGCCATTTCACAAATTCCAGCAGAGATCCGCCCGTTAGCCGAAACCTATAATGAGTTATTAGACTACACAGCCAAACAAATTGAACGTAGTCGCAATAACTTGGGTAATTTAAGCCATGGCTTAAAAACCCCATTAGCGGTCATGCAGCAACAAGTTGAAGCGCTCGGGCTCACCCATCCGGATGCCGCTATAGCCATGCAGCAGCAATTAGATTTAGTTCATAAAATGATTGAACGTAAATTGGCTGCAGCGAGGATAACCGGAGACATGCTACCCGCAGCACAACTGGCGGTACCAAAAGATTTTGATAGTTTAATCCAAACGTTACATAAAGTGCATCATCAGCGGAGTATTGATGGCAGCATTGTTAACCCACAACATATTAGTCGTATTCCAATACACCGCGAAGATGGTATGGAGCTGTTTGGCAACCTGCTCGATAATGCCTTTAAATGGGCGAATTCACAGGTTAATGTCAGCGTCGAAGAATTACCTTCGGGAGAGATATTAATTCAGATCGAGGACGATGGTCGAGGCGTAAAGCAAGAACAAATTGTATTATTAACCTCTCGTGGCACACGACTAGATGAAGCCACTATTGGCCACGGATTGGGCTTATCGATTGTTAAAGAGATATGCGACCAATATGGTTTTGTATTGCAATTTAGTCGTAGTAAAGCATTACAAGGACTTAATGTCAGTATTTTGATGAGCAACTAAGCATCAGTATATTGATGAGTAGCTAAGCTTTTTTTGCCTAAAATAACCAATAAAAAAGACCTAATTGATCACTCAATTAGGTCTTTTTTTGTCCATGCATAAACGTTACATCATTGCATTGGTACTTTCGAAAATCTTGTCAGCTGATGCCGCAACAAAACCAGTATAAAGCTGACCATTATCCATTGGATAACGGCGGGCAAATTCATAGAAACAACTTGGAATTTCCACATCGCCATCAGTAAAGTTAACCACCACTTTATCCGCCATGGTAGAAGATTGCTCTAACAAGACTTCTGGCGATCCTTTAATTTCACCGCCAGAGCTATTTAACACAAACCCAGCCAGCTTTAAGGCTTGGTTTACATCTTCAATACGCTCAAACTCAGGCAGATCGTTAATTGAAACCGTAAAGTGATTGGCACGATATCCCAATGCAGCAACCCAAGCAGCATATTCGCTTTCAGCAAGTAAGGCTTGGTATGTTGCTTTATCTACATCCCAATGACGACCAGAATAAATAAAATTATCTTCAGTGGTTGCCGTTTCATCAACCTGATCGATTAAACCATGGATGCTCTTTTGCAACTCAGGGCTAAATTCTTCTACTAATAGCTCAGAAATAAACACCTTCGGCTGCTTTGGATCCGGATGTTCAAAGTGCTTGGCAATCAGTTTTTTCTGCACAAACTGATAATCGCCACTGTCGACATAACCGATAGAGGTAAAGTGTTTAGCCAATACGCTTAAATTCACCTTGGCGATATTAAAGGTGCGCAAAGCGATATGGTCATTGATGATTGGCGCGCCATGGCCTAATAGCTGATGAATTTTCGCCGCTGAAGGCGTCATCTTAATGTAGTCTTGCCATAAGGCAGCAAATAAAGCATTAACGTCAGTATGCATGGTTAAATCCTTCTAAAATAAGGCTGGTGAACAAAGTCACCAGCACGGATCATGCGATGAATTTATCAGTTAAATTGATAAACCAGGGCTTAAAGTAGCGGGTAAGCTTACTGAATCAGCTTCCATTGAAGCGACAGGGTAAGCACAGTAATCAGCCGCATAAAATGCACTTGCTCGATGATTACCTGATGCGCCAACGCCACCAAACGGTGCTGCACCTGATGCGCCTGTAATCTGCTTATTCCAATTAACAATCCCAGCACGAATGCGCGCTAAAAAGTAATCATAATCTTCACGACTATCGGCTAATAAACCGGCAGATAAACCATAACGAGTCGCATTGGCCAAATGAATCGCTTGGTCAAAATCGCTGTAACGCACTAATTGCAATAATGGACCAAAGTATTCTTCATCAGGTAACTCAGCGACTTTAGTGACATCTATTAAGCCTGGAGTGACTAAACCAGTACCAGCTTCAACTTGCACTAACTCAACTAATGAAACACCACCTAATGACTGAAGTGTCGCCTGTGCGGCAACCATGCCACGTGCAGCGGTTTCAGAAATCATCGAGCCCATAAAAGGTTGTGGTTGAACGTTCCAAGCACCCACTTTAATTTGTTTAATAGCCTTTACTAGCTCTGCGATTAACGCATCACCTTGTGCGCCCTCTTCAATATATAAACGACGGGCACAGGTACAACGTTGGCCAGACGAAATATAAGCAGACTGAATAATGTCATGTACCGCAGCTTTGGTATCGGTAACACCTTTAACGATAAGCGG
Organism: Shewanella sp. ALD9; assembly: GCF_002836315.1. NCBI lineage: Bacteria > Pseudomonadati > Pseudomonadota > Gammaproteobacteria > Alteromonadales > Shewanellaceae > Shewanella > Shewanella sp. ALD9. Next base: position 620,615 of record NZ_PJCD01000001.1, on the reverse strand, counting down.
ATTATTACCGCCCATTTCTAAGGCTAAAATCTTACCAGGCAGACCAGCATATTGTTCATGTAAAATATGCCCAGTACGTGAACTACCGGTAAAGAATAAACCGTCAATTTGTGGATGTGACGCTAACGCTTTACCGGTTTCAACTTCACCCTGCACTAAGTTAACCACACCTTGTGGTAAACCGGCTTTGTCCCAACACTTCAGCATTAGCTCAGCCACTTTAGGCGTTAATTCTGATGGCTTAAATACCACGGTGTTACCGGCCAATAATGCTGGCACTATGTGACCGTTTGGCAAATGCCCAGGGAAATTATAAGGGCCAAATACCGCTACCACACCATGAGGTTTGTGACGTAATACGGCACGTCCTGCTGGTAAATCGTTGGTTTCAGTACCAGTACGTTTGTCATGAGCTTTTGCTGACAATGCGATCTTGCCAATCATAGCGCCCACTTCAGTAGCCGTTTCCCACTGTGGCTTACCCGTTTCTTGAGCGATGGTTTCTGCGATCTCGGCTTTATTAGCTTCTAACTGTGCACGATACGCTTCTACTATCGCTAAGCGAGCTTCATACCCCAGCATAAACCAATCAAACTGCGCCGCACGAGCGGCATCTACAGCTGCATTAACTTGAGAAGCAGTAGCCGTGTTACCTTGCCAAATTACGTCACCGTTGGCAGGGTTTTTTGAATTAATCTCATGACCTTCGCCAGCTAACCACTGACCTTGAATATATTGTGTCATTTCTTGCTCCTACATTGCTAAAACACGAATTTGCTCACCATCGCTCACCAGTAAACCAGCTGCGATTTCAGGGCTGAGCACAACATTATCGTGTTCATCAGAGACCAACAATTTAGCTGCTGACGCACGATAATCAGCAAGCGAGGTGTTGGAGATAATAAAATGATGATCGGCATGTGGCATCTTGCCAACTGAAACGGTCAATAAACGGCTCTTTTTCACTGAGCGGATCTCAGCTAGTGCACATTCAACCGTTGGGCCGCCATCAAAAATATCGACATAATTACGGAACTTAAAACCCTCAGCTTGTAATAAACGTAATGCTGGCTTAGTGTTTTTATGCACTTCACCAATCACTTTTTGGGCTTTTTTAGGCAACATGCAAACATAAACGGGGTTGCGCGGCATCATTTCGGCCATAAAGGCTTTTTTGCCTAAACCAGACAAGTAGTCTGCTTCAACAAAATCGATACCTAAAAAGTGATTTTGTAGCCATTCATAAAACGGTGAATCGCCATGTTCATCACTGACACCACGCATTTCAGCAATAACCGTTTCGCCAAAGCGTTCAGGATGCTGTGCTAATAATAAAAAGCGCGAGCGTGATAACATGCGGCCGTTATTGCCTTTGCGATATCCGTCTTTTAAAAACAGAGTGCACACTTCTGCTGCGCCAGTGTAGTCGTGGCATAATGTGAGGGTTTCAACTTCATTGCGAACAGAAATTTGCTGAGAATGATAGACCTCAGTACCTAAACGGTAATGATAAAAAGCATCTTGCATGCCGACGGCGGCTTCAATACCACAGGTGCCGACAACTTCATTGGTCTTTGTATCTTCAAGTACCATTAAATAACCTTCGTCAAAAGGTTTATCAATTTGCTTGATAAAAGATGCCTCTGCCCTAGCAATCTTCGAACGCAGTAACTCTTCGTTAACTGGTAAAGATGTAAAACCGTGGCCTGACTCAACTGCGATACCATAAAGTGCATCGTAATCACTTGCACGGATAGGACGTATGATTAACATCTTAATCTCCTCATTGCGCCATAAGCGAATCGCGCTGAAATACATTTCAACACGTATTCACCCAACAGGCGTACCCAAACACATCAGTGCAAGCTAGGCCCGCACTGATTTGTTAATTAACCAGCAACCACTTTTGCTACTGCGCGTTCAAAACGCAATAAGCCTTCTGCGATGTCAGCTTCTGGGATCACTAATGAAGGAGCAAAACGCACAACGTTTGCACCAGCCATCAAACTCATAAGGCCTTCAGCAACAGAAGCAACCAAGAAGTCACGGCTACGACCTTCATACTGTTCATTTAATACCGCACCAATTAACAAACCTTTACCGCGCACTTCACTGAATACGTTGTATTTGGCGTTAATAGCCGCTAAACCATCACGGAATAACTGTTCGCGATGTTTAACTCCGTCGAGTACTTCTTTGGTATTCACTACGTCCATTACCGCATTACCAACAGCACAAGCCAATGGATTGCCGCCATAAGTAGAACCATGAGTACCAATTTTTAAATGAGCGGCAATTTTTGCCGTGGTTAGCATTGCAGCAATAGGGAAGCCACCGCCTAGTGCTTTGGCGCTGGTTAAAATATCTGGCACGATGTCAGTACCCATGTAAGCAAATAACTCACCAGTACGGCCTACACCAGTTTGTACTTCATCAAAAATCACTAATGCGTCGTGCTTATCTGCTAAACGACGTACTGCTTTTAAGAACTCAGGATCACCATTGATAATCCCGCCTTCACCTTGAAGAGGTTCAAGCATGATGGCGCAAGTCTTGTCTGAAATTACTGCTTCAAGTGCAGCGATATCATTAAATGGCACGTGGGTAATACTTTGTGGCTTAGGACCAAATCCGTCTGAATAAGCAGCTTGTCCGCCAACCGTTACAGTAAAGAATGTACGGCCATGGAACGCTTTATCGAATGCGATGATTTGGTCTTTATCTGCACCATGGTTATCTAATGCATAACGACGAGCTAATTTTAATGCAGCTTCGTTCGCTTCAGCACCTGAGTTAGCAAAATAGACGCGCTCAGCAAATGTGGCATTAACTAACTTTGTCGCTAATTCAAGCGCGGGCTCGTTGGTCATTACGTTTGATAAATGCCATAATTTTTCGCCTTGCTCTTTTAATGCTGACACTAAAGCTGGGTGACAATGACCTAAACAATTTACTGCAATACCACCGGCAAAATCGATGAATTCATTACCTTCTTGATCCCATACTCGGCTACCCGCTCCACGAACAGGAATAACAGCGGCAGGCGCATAATTAGGCACCATAACTTCATCGAATTGGGCACGGGTTAGATTCATTTCTACACTCATTGCATTTCATCCTTCAGGTTGTAAGCGGCTTGAAAGCCGCTGTTTCCGCTGTCTGCTTTATATTCTGTAAGTGCATTAGCGGAAGTTTGTGTTATTTATGCGACATTATTAGCGAAAATGTGATCAAAATACCAGTTCAGTACAATTAACTTCTGCAGGCCTGATTGGCATTCTGCATAAAGATTGAGAAATATGACTAAACAACGCGTTTATTGGGGGGTTATGAAGCATAAATAGTCATAAAAAAAGTTATTTGACTCGAATTTGTGTAGCTATTCATCAAAAGTGAATAATTACACAGATTTAACATTTACGCTTTTGATAGAAAAAGGCTATTTACAGTAAATCAAGCTTACGAAAATTTTGCCCTTTAAGCCGAATCAGTTCTTGTGCCGAAAACTGATAATAATCAAACATAATGCGTTTCTCTTGTGGATCGATTTGTTGTTGCTCTTCTAACAAAAGCACTTTGGCATAACAACTCGCCTTAGCCACAATGGCGGCATCGACAGACAACTCTGTAAAATGGTAATCGTGGTCGAGCTCTTTCAATACTTGTGTGATCGGTGAATCATCAAATTTAAGTAAACTCAACAGTTGCCAATTCAATCGATGGCTATGGAGTAATACTTGCCCCAATACAGCTTCAGCAGGAAAATCCGTTGCCATAATGGCATCGTAAACTTGTTTTTCTCGACTATGGCTTGCCTCTCGTAACCAAGTCCCCCAAGTGTTATCAAATATACGTCCACTTTGGCTCAGTATAATCGAGGTAGAAAATTGGTACATTAACGCGCAGCTATAAGCCAAACCAGGCTTTTCATTATGCAATTCTGCTAAGGTTTGCGCCGCAATGGCACTGACCATGCTGTAACGCCAAAGCTTGCGGGTTATCCACAATAAATTAGCATTGCCTGAAGGTAACCAGTTACGTAAACAAAAATAAGGGATCAGCAAACGTAAATTTTCAATACCAATGTAGTTAAGCACCAGCTTTATGTCGGTCACTTGAACATCGCCATGTTTAGGCCGTCGGTGACGAGATGCTGGACTATTAATTAAATTGATTAAATCACGTGATAACCAGCTAATACTTTCGATAATCGGTCGAAGTCGATTAATATTCAGGTCAGGATGTAATAATAGATCGAGCAGTAAAATTTGATTTTCACAAATTGCCGATGCTTCTAATATCATTTGAGGATGAGCTAATTGATGCTCTATCGCATTATTAACCGTATTAGTTAACAGCGCGGACACCTCTAAATACACATTTTTCTCTTTTGCTTGCTTATCAAGGCGCACTTTCAATGCTTTGCGCTCAATATCAAGCTTATTGGCACTCTCTTCTAACTCTTCGTTCAACTCATCAGGCATTGCATTGGCTTTATGCTTACCCACAATAAGTTGTTTATAGAGTCGGCGCTCAATCTCAATGACTTTTCCGGGCCGAACGCCACCTGCTATTGATATTGCCACTCACATTACCTTTTACTGTTTTCATCACTTAATCATAAAAATTAAGGCTTCACAAAGGAAGCCTTAATAGATATTTATTTGTTTTTTTGAACTCAGAGCCGATTACTTCAACTCTTGTTCAAACAGTTTATAAATACGACGATACTGATCTAACCAACTAGAAGGTTGCTTAAATCCATGCGGCTCGACAGGATAGATTGCGGTTTCAAACATCGGCTTTTCTAATTCAATAAGCCGTTGCACCATGCGCACACTGTCTTGGAAAAACACGTTGTCATCTAACACACCACTCATGATCAGTAATGGTTTTTGTAAACCTTGAGCATGCTCTATCGGAGAACTACGCTCATAAGCGATAGGGTCAACGTCAGGCGTATTTAAAATATTAGAGGTATATGGCGCATTATAATGAGCCCAATCAGCTACAGGGCGCAATGCGGCCCCTGCTTGGAATAACTCAGGTTCATTAAACAGCGCCATAAAAGTAAGGAATCCGCCGTATGAACCGCCATAAGTCCCTACTCGCTGGGGGTCTACATTAACATTGCTTGCCATCCAAGCCACACCATCTTTCAAATCTTCAACTTCTGGATGGCCCATATTACGATAAACGGACGTACGCCAATCACGTCCATAGCCTTTCGAACCTCGATAATCCATGTCCATTACCACGTAACCTTGTTGTGTGAGTAAGTTATTGAACATAAATTCACGGAAGTAACCCGAAAAGCCATAATGGGCATTTTGTAAATAACCCGCACCATGGTTAAACATCACTGCTGGATATTTTTCAGCTTGCTTAGCATCATAACCTTGCGGCAAATAAACTCGTGCATAAATTGGCTCAGCGCCATGAGTTGAAGCTAGCGCGACAACTTGTGGTACTTGCCATGGATATTGTTTAAATGCTGTACTGGTATAATCGGTTAATTGGCTTATGTCGCCGCCAATAGGTTGAATATATAACTCATCTGGATGAATCGCAGACGAAGCGGTCAATAATAGTGATTGTCCATCAGGGCTTAAACTGTAATCCAATGTACCTAACCACTGGGTCAATTGCTCTGACTTACCACTGGCAATCTCAACACGGTAAACATTATAGCTACCTGGGTGGTCTTTATTGGCACGATAATAAAGATGTTTTGCATCGGGTGATAAAGTCACATTATCAACCACAAATTTGCCATTGGTTAATGCCGATACCTTACCTGCTGCGGTTTTAATATATAACTGTGAAAACCCTGATTCTTCAGATAAGTAGTACATGCTATCTGTACCTGGTATCCAGCCAAATTGATTAAAATTATAATTTACCCAAGCATCATCATGTAATCTGTGTTCGGTTATCAGCTTACCTTTTTGAAGATCAACACTGGCGATCCAGCGATCTTTGTTGTCAACAGCTTCCAACATCACCAATAATTTATCGTCAGACTCATGCCACTGAATTGCGCTCTGACTCCATTCCCAATCTTGCATTAACTGCACTAAACGCGGGGCTTTTTCGCTGTTATAGGTTTTACCTTTCGCTTGAGCATTTTCAGCTTTAACGCTCGCCAGTACATCCTCATCAAAACCCGTTAAGCCTTCAATGGTAATGTCTTTTTTACTGTGGTCAACAAGGTCGAGTAACACTAAACGTTGACCAGGAAAGACATCTTCGGCAACTCGAGAGCGGGCTGGTACAGGGTCAACATAACCCTCTTGGCCCAAATAATTAGGCATAATGTCGTGTTCTGCACGCCAATCATAATTTTTATCGGTTAACGCTAATACTACGTAGCGTCCATCTGGCGACAAACTCATTTCTGATACCACTTCAGCGTCACCTAAATACCAAGGTTTAGCAGAAAAAGTGGGATCGGCTTTAGCCAATGAGTCGCGGTATTGATCACGCGTCAGGCTGTTATCATGTTCCATGGCAACATATTGAATAAGTCTATGCTGTTGCTTAGCAATAAAGCTACTTGGCTCTTGCGTCGCTTTTGGTTCGTTTTCCATTTGGATCGCGGCAATTTGTTCTACTAGGCCGCTAGACTGGTGCACACGAAAAATATTATTACCTTGCCAGAATGCAAGGTCGCCACCCTTTAAAAAACGTACCCCATTAATTGCATCGTTTTGACGGGTAAGTTGCTTTATTTCACCGTTTGATAAATCTTTTACAAATACGTTACCTTGATAAATATAGGCTTTTTGAGTCTTTGCCTGATCGAAGACACCATTACGTTGATCGGCAAGGTGTAGCTGATTGAGTGCTAGTTTATTTGCTTCAGACTGTCCAATAGCTTGTTGATAAAAATCACGGACCGGAGATTGATGTGCTTGGCGACTGAAATATACCGACTGACTGTCATCGCTCCAATAAGCTCCTTGAGCAAATATGCCCATCCAATCTGGATTAGCCATAATTTGATTAAGTGTCAACGGTTGCTGGGCTTTTGGAGGCTGTGCAAATGGCACGGTCACTGTCGTTGCACTCGGCGTTGTCATAACCATTATATCGTCAGGTTTAGCCGTGGCAGCACAGCCACTTATCATTGCCAAAGAAAGTGCGCTAACCGCAAAGTTTCGCATAAAGCTTGTCATGGTTATCCCTTTTATTATTTTAAGCGCTATTTATAGCACAAATAGACGCGAGAATTTAGCCAGATTAGTTGCAGAAGTTGTAACAGAATACGTGATAATGAACCCGAATATATAAATTCAAAAATGCTTTATAAATGCAAAAAGTTATCCAAAAGTTCATGGCCTTGCTGAGTTAAAATAGATTCAGGATGAAACTGGACGCTGTAAATACGTAACGCGTCATGGCTCATCGCCATAATTTCACGGCCATAAATTGGGTCATCAAACCACGCATCCAGACTAAAACCATGAGGTACATGGTTAATCAACAATGAATGATAACGAGTAACCTGCAGAGGTAATGCTAATTGACGAAATAATCCCTGTTGATTATGTTCAATCAAACTGGTTTTACCGTGCATAACACGCTTGGCACGCACAACATCAACGCCAAACACTTGTGCGATAGCTTGATGTCCTAAACACACACCAAGAATAGGAATTTTACCGGCAAAATGTTTAATAGCTGCAAGTGAAATACCCGCTTCATTAGGAGTGCATGGACCGGGAGAGATTATCAAATGTGTAGGTGCTAAAGCTTCAATTTGTTCAATGCTGATTTCATCGTTACGTTTAACCAGTATCTCTTGCCCAAGAGCTTGGAAGTACTGAACTAAGTTAAACGTAAAAGAATCATAATTATCAATCATCAACAACATTATGGGTTCCAGTTGCGCTATAAATGTTTGTAGCACATCAATTTTAGCTTAAAAAAAACCAGCCTTGCGACTGGTTTTATGTAATGTTAACTAACCGCTACTTCACCACAGTTAAATGGTTTTTACGCTTAGTTTTATCATCAGGCTTTGCCGATTTAGACGATGGTGGCAATGTCGAAGTGTCATCAACAGATTTCATTGATGGCGGTACAGATGATAACTCATCATGTTCACCTTCGATCATATATGCATCTTCCATATCAAACACCGTGCCAGCACCGTTTTCACGAGCGTAAATGGCCACGATCGATGCCATAGGCAAAAACACATTCTGTGGTACACCACCAAAACGTGCATTAAACTCTACTGCATCATTAGACATGTGAAGATTAGCCACCGCTCCGGTTGCAATATTCAAGACGATTTGACCGTCTTTGACAAATTGCTGCGGAACCTGCGTACCGTTAACAAATGCATCCACGACTACGTGTGGCGTCAAATGGTTATCCATCAACCACTCATAGTAAGCACGCAACAAATATGGACGATTAGCTGTTATTGGTTTCATTACATGCCCATGCGCATTTCGCGCTCAGCCTCAGTTAGCGATGCCTTAAATGATTCACGTTCAAAAATACGTGTCATGTAAGCACTGATATCTTTCGATGTACGCGGATCTAAGTGAATACCTAATACTGGTAGACGCCACAATAATGGGCCTAAGTAGCAATCAGATAAACCAAACTCTTCGCTCATGAAGTATGGCATTTCAGCAAATACTGGCGCTAAAGCAATTAAGCTTTCCATTAACTCTTTACGCGCTGCATCAGCCTTTTCACCTTTACGGATACGCTCTACAAGCGCATACCAATCGGTGTCGATTCTGTGCATCATTAAACGGCTTTGGCCGCGAGATACTGGGTATACAGGCATTAATGGAGGATGTGGAAAACGCTCATCCAAATATTCCATAATAATGCGTGATTCGTACAACACGAGTTCACGATCAACTAAAGTCGGTACAGAGTTGTATGGATTTACTTCAAGTAAATCTTCAGGCATCTCACTTGGGTCTACCTGTAAAACATCAACGGTAACCCCTTTTTCAGCCAATACGATACGTACTTGGTGACTATATAAATCATCGGCACCAGAAAAAAGTGTCATGATAGAGCGCTTGTTGGCAGCAACAGCCATTGATACCCTCCAGAATCTAGAAAAAACAAAACAAACGAGGGGCTAAGCCCCCCGTTTACAAAATGCGGATAATGTATATTAACCGTTATTGATGGCTAGTGCACATCTTTCCAGTATTCTTTCTTCAACAAATACGCAATTATGAAGAAAATAAACAAGAATCCAAGTACCCACCAACCTAAAGCTTCACGCTCTAGCTGAACTGGTTCGGCAGAATAAACTAAGAAACCCGTGATATCACGAACGACTTGGTCGTATTCTTCTGCCGTCAATTTGCCACCCGTGGTAACAATATTACCATCTTTATCTTTTACAAGAGATACATTACCAGCTTCATCTTTCGTAACAGTAGCAAGACCTTGTAAGTCTTGTAATACGTGTGGCATACCCACTGCTGGGAACACTATATTGTTCACACCAAATGGACGAGTCTCATCTGCGTAGAAACCTTTTAGGTATGAAAATACCCAATCAGCACCACGAACACGAGCAACCAACGTTAAATCAGGAGGCGCAGCACCAAACCATTTAGCGGCATCTGGAGTAGGAATAGCGTTTTCCATTAAATCACCGATTTTTGCACCGGTGAACATGTACTTGTTACGCATATCATCGTTAGAGATGCCTAAATCAGTTGCAACACGCTCGTAGCGTTGGTATTGAGTGCTGTGACAACCAGAGCAGTAATGTTGGAATGAATCCAAACCACGCTCTAATGACGCTTTATCATGCAAATCAACGTTAGCACTTTCTAAGTGAACACTATGTCCACTGGCGGCCATAGCGAGAGATGGCAGCAATGTAACTAATGCAATTAATAACTTTTTCATTAGTGTGTCACCCTCGTTGGGACTTCTTTTGTTTTCTCATTCTTACTGTAAACCCATAAGGCTACGAAGAAAGCAAAGTAAGTGAAAGTGAATACACGTGCCGCAATAGTTAACTCAGGAGTTGCAGGAACGACACCTAAATATCCTAAAATAATGAACGACACTGTAAATTGTGCAATGTTGATCTTGTGGATCATGCTGCGATAGCGAATAGACTTCACTTTACAACGGTCAAGCCAAGGCAGTAGGAATAACACTGCAATAGACAGACCCATACCAATAACGCCTACCAATTTATCAGGGATAGCACGTAAAATGGCATAGAAAGGTGTGAAGTACCAAACTGGCGCAATGTGTTCCGGTGTTTTCATTGGATTAGCCGCTTCAAAGTTTGGCTTTTCTAGGAAATATCCACCGCCTTCAGGCATGAAGAACAACACATAACAGAACACGATTAAGAACCCAGCGACACCCATAATATCTTTTACAGTGTAGTAAGGGTGGAATGGAATACCATCAATAGGCCATCCGTTCTCATCTTTGTTCTTTTTAATCTCGACACCATCAGGGTTATTTGAGCCCACTTCATGCAAGGCGATTAGGTGTAAGAACACCAACACAACCAATACAAGTGGTAGCGCAATAACGTGCAGGGCGAAGAAACGGTTTAGTGTTGCACCTGAAATAACGTAATCACCACGGATCCACAATGTTAGGTCATCACCAATAATAGGGATGGCACCAAACAAAGAGATAATTACCTGCGCACCCCAGTAAGACATTTGTCCCCAAGGTAGTAAGTAACCCATAAATGCTTCAGCCATTAACACAAGGAAAATCAACATACCAAACAGCCATAATAGCTCTCTTGGTTTTTGATAAGACCCGTATATTAATCCACGGAACATGTGCATGTAGATGACAAAGAAAAATGCCGATGCACCTGTAGAGTGCATGTAACGTAGCAACCAACCGTAATCAACATCACGCATGATGTATTCAACAGAAGCAAATGCGCCTTCTGCTGTCGGTACGTAATTCATGGTCAGCCAAATACCTGTCAGCAATTGGTTAACCAAAACTAATAGCGCTAATGAACCAAAGAAATACCAAAAGTTAAAGTTCTTTGGTGTCGCATACTGCCCCACATGACGGTTATATGTAGCCGTCATTGGGATGCGAGCATCAATCCAATCAATAATATTCTTAACCATTACGCCGCTCCTGTATCTACACCGATGATAACGTTAGCATCATCAACATATTTGTGCGGTGGGATCACTAAGTTTAGTGGTGCTGGAACACCCTGGAATACACGACCGGCCATGTCAAATTTAGAACCATGACAAGGACAGAAGAAACCAGAAGTTACACCTTCAACCTGCTCACCGAATGAATCAGGCAGATAAGTTGGTGAACAACCTAAGTGAGTACAGATACCGACTGCAATAAAAAATTCAGGCTTAATAGAACGCGCAGGGTTAGTTGCATATTCTGGTTGCTGCATTTCTTCTGAAGCAGGATCGCGTAATTGACTGTCTAATGTTTTAAGATTATTTAGCACAGCTTCTGTACGACGAACGACCCAAACCGGTTTTCCGCGCCATTCGACACGAATTAACTGACCTGGTTCTACTTTACTAATATTTACTTCGACCGGCGCACCTGCAGCTTTCGCTTTGGCGCTCGGATTCCATGACTTGATGAAAGGAACCGCTACAGCGACGGCACCAGCACCACCTACTACGGCGGTTGCAGCTGTCAGGAATCTGCGACGTCCGGTATCGACTGGCGCATTGCTCATCCACTTATCTCCCAGAGGGTGTTGGAATTTTTATATTTCAATACTTTAGCGACCCAAAATGGTGAAACGCTAAAATCATAGTTTGAGGCGGTGCTCATTATAGCGAAAAATTAGAACCAGATCATAGTGAAAACACACATCTAAGATGAGGATATTAACATTTTTTTTAAAATCGCTTATAAATCAGCCATTTTATAACAATTAGTTGCCACTTAATTAGCAATAAAAAGCTTGAGAAATGCATTTAAAACAATAAATTATTAATGATAAATAATAAAAGACATCAGAAATATCTACTGTTGTGATTGATGACCGCTTTTGGGAAAACTGAATTCATAGCAAAAACATTAGGGGTGGTTGATCTTTCAAGGTTATTTTTACAGCGAACTTTTGGTCATTACTTAAACAAGAGCTACAAGGCAGAGGCTTTGTGGCGTAGTTATTCTACATGAAAAGCTGATAACGCAGTAGAAATGACTCACAAACACTGCACAAGGGTTCGGCTAAAAACGTTTTACTCTTTGTTGAGTGCATCTTCTCGACGTGATGGTTGCTTAGATTGCTAGGCTGTAATCTACTCGCCTCGGTTAACACATTTTTATCTCGAACAAAATTCAACCAGTAAAGATCTACAGACCTAGATAATAGGCACAAAAAAGCTCGGTAAAAACCGAGCTTTTTAATGCAAAAAACATACGCGGGTATTATTTAACGCTAGATGATTTCATGTACTTGAAGAAATCACCTTCAGGTTCTAACACCATAATGTCATTTTTACCGGCAAAACTTTCTTTGTATGCTTCTAGGCTACGTAAAAAACTATAAAACTCAGCATCTTTACTGTAGGTATCAGCATAAATTTTTGCCGCTAATGCATCACCTTCACCACGAATAGTAAGGGCTTTACGTTCAGCTTCAGCAATCTTTACTGTCACATTGGCATCAATAGTCGCACGGATAATTTCAGCTTGTTCTTTACCTTGTGCACGGTGCTCTTTCGCCACAGCTTGACGTTCAGCACGCATACGTTGGTAAATACTAATACTGACATTAGCAGGTAAATTAATTTGCTTTACGCGCACATCAACTACTTCAATACCGAGATTTTGTGCACTTTCAGAAGCATTTTCTAATGCGTCGGTTTGCAATTCATCACGCTTACCTGAAACAATTTCCTTGATTGTGCGACGACCAAATTCAGTACGTAAATCGTTGCTAATTTTGGCTTGTAATAAGCTTTCTGCATTGGCTTTAATACCGCCATTGGTAGAAAGATAGTACTTTTCAAAATCACGAATACGCCACTTAACATAAGAGTCGACCATTAAGTCTTTCTTTTCAGAAGTAACAAAACGATCTGCTGCGCCGTCCAATGTCTGGATACGAGCATCCAGATAGCGAACTTTATCGACTAAAGGTAATTTAAAGTGAAGGCCAGGAGCAAAAACGGTTGTTACGTCTCCATCTTTAAGCACCTTACCGAAACGTGCAACAATCGCGCGCTCACCTTCGCTTACCACCATCAAAGAGGAAAAACTCACCCCTAAAATGATCACTAGAATGATCAGAGCTAATCTACCCATTGTTAGTTCCTCCCTTGGCGAATACGATCTTCGCGGCTGAGACGACCATCAGTCGGCATGCTAGTAATAGGTGTATCTACACCACTACTAGAAACAGAATTGATGTGACGTTCTACCTCAGGTTCTACTTGATTGCGCAGACTCTTAGAAGAATCCATCAGCTTATCCAAAGGTAAATACATCAGATTACCGCTACTCTTAGTGTCGATAAGAACTTTATTTGTGTCAGCCAACACAGATTGCATCGCATCTATGTATAAACGATTTCGGGTTACACCTGGAGCAGCTTTATACTCAGGTAATAACTTCTCAAATCGAGCGACTTTACCTCTAGCTTCAAGAACTTCACGCTCTTTATAAGCACTAGCTTGTTGTGCCATACGCTCTACTTGACCACGCGCTTTGGGTTCGATTTCACGAGCATAAGCTTCAGCTTCGCGAATAAAGCGCTGTTCATCTTCCTGAGCAGAGATAGCATCATCAAATGCATCTTTTACTTCTTCTGGAGGACGAGCGGGTAAAAAGTTAACATCACGAATTTCCAAGCCTAATTTATACGGCTCAATAATACGCTCTAACTCAGTCCAAGTATCACGACGAATAGCATCACGTCCAGTGGTTAAAATGTCATCCATACGATTATGCCCAATGACATAGCGCAACGCACTATCAGTCGCTTCACGTAAACTCGAATTGGCATCGACTGCACTGTACAAGTATGAATAAGCATCTGATACGCTATATTGAACCACAAGTTCAACATTCACGATATTTTCATCAGATGTCAGCATTCTGCCAGACGCTGGAATCGAACGGAACGTTTCCACATCAACCATTGTCACATCGTCAATAAAAGTGGCTTTCCAATGTAAACCGGAACTCACTTCACCGATGTGCTGACCAAAACGGAGTAACACTCCACGCTCAGCTTCTTTAACCGTGTATAAGCCAGACAATGCCCAAATAATTAAGGCAATCACTGCTATTATAATCAGTAAAGATGAATTAAATGGCTGACCAGTGGCGCTACCGCCTCCCTTGCCACCAAAGCGTTTTGATAGGTTACGAAATACTTCGTCAAGATCTGGTGGCCCTTTATCGTTACCACCTTTATTTCCCCAAGGGTCTTTGTTCCCCTTGTTACCGGGCTCATTCCAAGCCATTTAGCACTCCATAATTGGATGAAATAAATGAGATTAACAAGTGGCGTCTACTTCTGAAGGTTCAAAAATAAATGCCTCTAATTCCCCTTGACTCTGTTTAGCTAATCGGCGCCAATTGGCGTCCGATAAACGAACAGATAAAATACAGTTCCCCAGATTGTCATACTCTTTCTGCTGTATTGCATCCAGTCGATAAAACTGGCCAAGATAATGTCCTGCTGATGCAGGTATTTTCAATGTAAGCTCGCAAATCACTTCACCGATTAATTCGGTTATCGCTTTCAGCAGCAAATCAAATCCAATGCGTTTTTGCGCAGAGACCCAAACCCTCTCAGGTTTACCATCTTCATCGTAATCGATACGAGGCGCGAAATCTTCAAGTAAATCAATCTTATTGCATACAATCAATTGAGTGATTTCATCTGCATCAATTTCTTCCAATACTCTTTGTACTTGGTCAAAATTTTCAGTCATATTGTCATCAGCACAATCAACGACATGTAAAAGAATTTCAGCTTGTCGAGTTTCTTGTAATGTGGCTTTAAATGCTGCGACGAGATCATGAGGTAAATGACGAATAAAGCCAACAGTATCCGCTAAAATCACCGCACCATCAGGTAACGATAATTTACGCAGTGTCGGATCTAATGTTGCGAATAACTGATCGGCTGCATAAACATCCGATGACGTTAGCGCATTAAATAATGTCGATTTACCCGCATTTGTATAGCCTACTAAAGACACAGTCGCTAAATCACTGCGCTTACGAGCTCGTCGGCTTTGCTCACGTTGTTTATCTACTTTATCGAGGCGTCGATTAATATTCTTAATCCGGCCTCGTAATAAACGTCGGTCTGTTTCGAGCTGGGTCTCACCCGGCCCTCGCATCCCGATACCACCTTTTTGTCGCTCTAAATGAGTCCAACCACGAATTAGGCGTGTCGACATGTGGCGCAATTGCGCTAGCTCCACTTGCATCTTACCTTCATGAGTTCTCGCTCGTTGAGCAAAAATATCAAGGATCAACGTAGTTCGATCTAAGACTCGACACTGACACACCACTTCAAGATTACGCTCTTGAGCTGGACTCAATGCATGATTAAAAATCACTACATTGGCTTCAGTAGCAGCGACCATAGCAGCAAGTTCTTCTGCTTTACCGGAACCAATAAAAAACTTTCGGTCCGGCGAGCGTCTGCTGCCAGTAATCACTCCAACAGAGCGAGCACCAGCAGATTCAACTAACAACTGTAATTCAATTAGATCTTCTCGACGCTCTTCGTCTGAAAAGTCTATATGAACCAATACAGCTGTTTCACCCGCTTCATAACGATCAAACAAAAATTATATTCCTTTTCAAATTATTCAGCATCGCTTTCTTCACCATGGGCAGTACCCTGGTGAGCAGAAACATTAAATGGGCGTGCTGGTACGACTGTTGAAATAGCGTGTTTGTAAACCATTTGGCTTACAGTATTTTTCAACAAGATAACAAATTGATCGAATGACTCAACTTGGCCTTGTAATTTAATACCATTCACTAAATAGATAGAGACTGGTACACGCTCTCGACGCAATGCGTTCAAAAATGGGTCTTGTAAAGATTGCCCCTTAGCCATTTTCAATTTCCTTTTTTATTTTAAAATATGTTGAATTAAGTTTTATTGTTTAGTTTTAGTATTATACAGCAACAGCTAATAAGCTAGCGGCTTTGTCGCATAAGCGTAACTAAATTCCCTTCTACACCACTTTCAAGCCACTGTAAATCTGGCCAGCTCCTCAACCATGTTAATTGACGTTTAGCCAATTGCCTAGTGGCTGCGGTAGCTTTTTCGACCATTGTCGCATGATCAAATTCATTATCTAGGTACTGCCAGCACTGTCTGTAACCAACGCAACGCATAGATGGTAGCTCTAAATGCAAATCATCACGCGCTTTCAAACGCGCAACTTCTTCGATAAAACCTTGCTCTAACATGATATTAAAACGCTTTGCGATTAACTCATGTAATACTTTTCGATCGTTTGGTGCAATAGCAAATTGCACTACATCATACGGCAAAGCGGCTGACTTAGTTTGTGTCAATTCAGTCATTGTTTTGCCACTGATCCGATAAACCTCTAAAGCCCGCGACAATCGTTGTGGATCGTTAGGATGAATTCTTTCTCCAGCAACAGGGTCAATATTACACAATTCTTGATGCAGCGCATCCCAACCCTCGGTTTGCGCTTGCGCTAATATTTGTTGCCTAATAGCTTCATCAGCACTGGGTAAAGGTGATAAGCCTTCTAACAATGCCTTAAAATACATCATGGTGCCACCCACGAGTAAAGGGGTCTTACCACGGCTAATAATGTCTTCGATAGCCAATAATGCATCACGGCGAAAATCTGCCGCGGAATAACTTTCGCTAGGGTCAAGAATATCAATTAATTTATGCGGAGCCATTTCCAGCTCTTCAGCACTGGGTTTAGCAGACCCTATATTCATATCACGATAGATCAACGCAGAATCTACTGAGATAATTTCACAATTATATTGAGTTGCCATATCAATGGCTAATGCCGTTTTGCCTGAGGCGGTAGGCCCCATTAAAAAAATCACTTTCGGCTTATCGACACTATTCACGTTAATTATCTTTCATCCAATTTTGCCAAGGCATTATGCGCTCTTGGTCATAACAAGTTTGTTGCGTTTCATCGTCAAGTGAACAAAATTGCAGCCATAAAGCTTGAGCTGGCTCAAATTGCGATAAACTTTGTTGTGCCAACCAACCTACGATAGCGCTTTCTGTAGGTTGCTCTAATTGTATCCATTGCAGTAACTCTGGGATCACAATAGCAAGTTGGCATTCCCTCAAATATGGGGGCACTTTTTTAATAATCAACTGTTGGAAGCGAATTGTTAATTCAATACCCATTTGACGCAGTAATTGCTCACGAGCGGCTAAGGTTTCTATCCAGTCCAAATCTGCGGCTAAAGACACAGGCATTAATAAAGGTTGCGACACTAAACCGTTAGCTAATTTGGTTGCGATGTCTTTCTTTCTTACTGCCAATAACACGGTTTTTATCGACAGTAATGACAGCTTATCATCTTTACAGATAACCCAATGCTCACCCGCTAATAACGGCGGCATGGCAACTTGATGTACAGCCTCGTTAACATAGGATACCGCGCTATTCATCGGGGTATGCAACAACTGCCCATAATTAGCAATAGCGGTTTTCGTCTGGGCAGATGAAGATGCACCAGAAGGCTTTGTACCATAACTAGGCTTAATTGCAGCTGAATAGCCACCAGATGAGCCATTTGTCTTACCAGGTACATGCATCGAACCAAATTGACTAACGCTGTTAATCGTCTTACTCGAACCATGATTAAGTGTAAAAATGTCTTCTGTGGTATCGGCCACTTTCGCATCATGCATCATGTTTGATTCGGTGTGCATTGTTACAACAGTATCATGATGTTCTAATTCATCTGATAAAGGTAACAAAGGCATTTCGACTAATGCCGATTGCACCGCTTGTAAAATAAAGTCATGTACATAACGAGATTGATGAAACCGCACTTCATGCTTAGCAGGATGAACATTGACATCTACTTGATGTGGGTCAAGTGATAACATCAACACATAGCCCGGCTGATGTTCAATACCATATTCAGCAAATGCTTGTTTTACGGCATGGTTAACCAATCGGTCCCTAATTAAGCGTCCATTGACATAAAAAAAGTTGGTATCGGTGATAACAGTGTCTTGTGGCGACTGCAGATAACCCGTTAATAATAAATCATCGTGTTCACAAGCAATGCTCAATGCCTGTTCAGCAAAAGCTCTACCACAAATTTGCGCCAAACGTTGTTGAGTTTGAATGTCAGTATTTGCAGGACGATACTGACGTACTAACTTACCATTGTGTGTCAGGGTAAAGTGAATATCGCTACGAACAATGGCTATGCGCTTTAACCACTCATCTATATGAGTAAATTCGGTTTTATCGCTTTTTAAAAAACGGCGTCTGGCGGGAGTATTAAAAAATAAATCGACCACATCAATAGTCGAACCTTGAGGATGCGCAGCAGGAGTCACTTTCACGTCCATTTGCGAGCCTTCAGCATAGGCCTGCCAAGCTTCAGATTGCTCTGCAGTTTTCGACGTTAATGTTAATCGCGATACCGAACTAATACTGGCCAAGGCCTCGCCCCGAAAACCAAAGCTTAAAATAGCTTCGAGGTCATCGAGCGTATGTACTTTTGAGGTTGCGTGACGCGATAACGCCAATGCCAACTCATCTTTAGGAATACCCGCACCATTATCGCGAATACGAATAAGCTTGCTGCCGCCTTTGTCGATATCAATATCAACTCTAGTCGCACCAGCATCTAAACTGTTTTCAACCAGTTCTTTGACCACCGAAGCCGGACGTTCCACTACTTCACCGGCTGCGATTTGGTTTGCAAGTTGAGGTGGTAGCAGCTGAATCGCCATATTAAGCCCTTGGGATCACAAGATGTTGACCAACACGAACCACGTCTGACTTCAAGTTATTAGCCTGCTTTAAACGTGAAATAGAAACGCGGTATCGCTGAGCGATAACAGACAATGACTCACCACGTTGCACTTTATGCTTTTGTGTTTGCGAGCTGTCAGAGCGTGTTTTAGCAATCAAAGTATCACTGGGCGCATTACTAGCAAAATAACGTTGCACCCCTGAATGGATGGCGCGGGCTATCTTTTCTTGATGCGCTGGGTTTCTTAGTAAACGCTCTTCTTGTGGATTAGAAATAAAACCTGTTTCCACCAGAATTGAAGGTATATCCGGCGATTTAAGTACCGCCAAACTCGCAGCTTCTGGTTTATGTTTATGTAATTTGGTGACACTGTTGAGATCTTTTAATACATCGCCAGCAATAGAATTACTTATCGCCATAGAACTATTCATCGACATATCTAAAAGGGTCATGGCTAAATATTGTTCGCTATCAGAGTTTTGAATAATTTCTCCAGCACCCCCTAATAACTCAGAATGCTTCTCTTTTTGCTCAAGCCAACGACCAATTTCAGTATTTGCACGGCGCATAGATAATACCCAAACAGAAGCGCCCTGAGGCTGAGGAGAAGTAAATGCATCTGCATGAATTGAAATCAATAAATCTGCTTTAATATTACGCGCCAGCTCAGAGCGTTTATTTGGATGAATATAATAATCACCACGCCTCGTCATCACAGCACGCATTCCTGCTGTTTGATTAATTTTGCTGGCTAAACGCGTTGCAATTTCCATCACCACACGCTTTTCGTAAGTCCCAGAGGGGCCAATTGAGCCAGGATCTTCACCACCGTGTCCAGCATCAATGGCGATCACAATATCTCTAGATGACTGATTAGCAGAGCGACTAACCGTATTCACCGTTGGCGACTCGCCGTTAGAATCTTCTAAATCGACGACAAGGCGGTTGCCATAAGGAGCGGTTGGAGGCAATGTAAATAGACTGGACTTTACCGGTTTAGTTAAATCCATAACCAGACGCAATACACCTTTTTTAGGTGGAGAGCTAAAGCGTATCTTTTTGATAATTTTACTATTGTTAGCTATTTTATCTAAATTAATCTTGGCGCCAGTATCTTGAATGTCGACCACTAAACGATGAGGACCGGTTAAGGTAAAGCTGTCATAATTAGGTGATTGAGTTAAATCGAACACCACTCGCGTCGATTCTGGGGCAGCCCAAATGCGCACGCTATCAAGTTGGTTGGCAGCCCAAACCACATTAGACTGCAAAAACAACAGCATGAATACTACAGAGGTAAAAAACGTATTTTTTAAAGTCATTATTATTTTATTTTATTTATAATTGCCTGCCCAGCAGGGGATAAGCCTTGTAATTCAATTTGTCTTTGAGATTCTTTATAACGCAAATGCAAATGGATGTCAGCCTCAGGGAGTAATCCATGACCATTATTAGGCCATTCAACTAGACACACACTTCTGTCAGTAAAATAATCACGGATACCCATATACTCGAGCTCTTCTGGGTCAGCTAATCGATATAGGTCAAAATGAAATACATCCATATCATTAAATTCATAGGGCTCGACCAAGGTGTATGTTGGACTTTTCACCGCGCCTTGATGACCTAAACTTTGAATAATGCCTCGACTAAACGTTGTTTTACCCGCCCCTAAATCCCCCGTAAGATAAATAGTGAGTGGCGGCTTTATCCACTGTGCAATTTGTTGTCCAAGGGCAACAGTAGCTTGTTCATTTTCAAGGGTTTTAAACAGCGATGTCATGTGTAAAGTCAGCTTCCATAAAAAAGAGATACAAGAATGCTAAATATACCAGAAGTTACCGGGGAACTCCCACTGTTATAGTGGTTATTTTTTGTTAATAAAAAAACCAGCTACTGGGAATAGCTGGCAAAATCACACTTCAGGAAGTTATATTAAATTTTCAACGCCTCGTTTAAATGTCATCCATACGGATGGTGCTATGAACTAAACGTTTTTGTTGAGTTTGTGCAACACGGACTAAGTCCATTAATGCACTTTTAATTTCATCAGTTGGGCTACTAATAGCTGTTTTTTCTAGTAACGCGATTAAGCGGTTTTCTAGGTCTAAATGCAATTCAAGCACTTCGTCTTCTTTCATATTGGCAGGGAGTGACGTTTCATTGCAACGCTTGCTAAAATCTTCAAAAGTAATGTCTTTATACCAAGTATTTAATATTCTTGATGGTGCATCTTCAATATAGCTTTCTAACGTTTCGTAAATATGTCTTTGGTGTTGTTGAAAATAAGTCAACATCATCTTAACTCGAGAGGAATCCGCATTACGATCTAAGCGCTTATATAATTTCTCCATATCGAGATGGCAATTAGCAACGTAATCAAGTAGCTCACTTAGTTGTTGGATCCGCATAAAACTCACCTCGTTTAAAGCCCTAACTTCTTAGGAAAATCTATCTTGAGTTGATTATCAAAGATTACAACGGTAAATGATTTGAAGCAGATCATGTTTTACTTCACCAATATGCGCTTACTTTAGAGATCCATGAAGAAGTGAGTACTAGATCACTTATTTGTTGATTGCAAAAAGATTTGCTCAAACACAAATGATGCAAATTTATTAAAATAATAAGGTTTATGGTGAGTTAGAGCACATTGATGAACACCAGAAATGTAGATCGCCCTATATCGGCAATGGTTCGAACTGATGAGCGCTTTATGACGTCTAGCTTGGCAAACAAAAAAGGTATCGCATTCTCTAAGGGCGCAACTGAGCTAACTGTCGCTGTAGTTATTCGTAAGATTTAGAACAAAGAAGATTTGGAGCAAATAGGATTAATAAGGAAGTAATTTGGAGTGACATATCTTTTTAATAATGGGGGATTCGAACTGATGACCGCTTTATGACGTCTAGTTTAGCAACCAAAAAGGTAGCGTATTTTCTAAAAGCGCAACTGAGCTAATGTCGCATTTCAAACTAGGGATTTCAAACTAGGGAAGTGATTTGGAGCGACGTTTCTTTATAAATAAAGAGGGGTTCGAACTGATGACCGCTTTATGACGTCTAGCTTGGCAAAAAAAAGCTATCGTATTTTCTAAGGGCGCAACTGAGCTAATGTTGTATTTTAAACTAGGGAAGTGATTTGGAGCGACGTTTCTTTTAACAAAAAGAGGTTCGAACTGATGACCTATACCTTGGCAAAAAAAAGGTATCGCATTTTCTAAAAGCGCAACTGAGCTAATGTTATATTTTAAACTAGGGAAGTGATTTGGAGCGACATATCAGGTTCGAACTGATGACCTATACCTTGGCAAGGTATCGCTCTACCAACTGAGCTAATGTCGCATTACAAAATCATGTAGAAAATTGGAGCGACATATCAGGTTCGAACTGATGACCTATACCTTGGCAAGGTATCGCTCTACCAACTGAGCTAATGTCGCACATATTTCACTTTCTTTTAAAATCATACAGAAATTTGGAGCGACATATCAGGTTCGAACTGATGACCTATACCTTGGCAAGGTATCGCTCTACCAACTGAGCTAATGTCGCGTACTATTTGCTTCATTGTAACAATCAACAAGGTATCGTCTTTCAACCTATGTCAACTGAGCTAATGTCGCGTACTATTTGCTTCATTGTAACAATCAACAAGGTATCGTCTTTCAACCTATGCCAACTGAGCTAATGTCGCGTACTTTCAAATTTCATTACAACTTTCTATGACTCAGAGTTTGGCGCTCTGTAGAAAGTTGAGGCCGCATTATAGGTAAATTTTACTATGCTGCAACCCCCTTTTTAAAAAAAATTGTTCGATTGGTTAAATTTTAAATACTTCTTTGCGATAAAACTGCATTTCAGCAATAGATTCCTTAATATCTTCTAATGCTTGGTGAGTATTTTTCTTGCTGAAGCCATTCATTGTTTCAGGACTCCAACGACGAACCAATTCTTTAACTGTGCTGACATCAATGTTGCGATAATGAAAGAACTCTTCAAGTTCCAGCATGTACTTATTCAAAAAGCGACGATCTTGACCAATACTATTACCGCACATTGGCGATGCGCCTTTAGGCACGTACTGAGCTAAAAAATCAATCGTTTGTGCTATCGCATCTTGTTCAGAACATTTACTGGCACGCACACGGTCAACTAATCCAGACTCTCCGTGATGTTTTTGGTTCCAATCATCCATGCCTGCTAGTACTTCATCGGTCTGATAAATGGCTAGAACAGGGCCTTGAGCAATGATATTGAGTTCTTGGTCGGTCACTAAGGTTGCAATTTCAATGACTCGATCGACATCTGGTTCTAAGCCTGTCATTTCCAAATCAACCCAAATTAGATTATTCGCATCAACAGCCATTTATGCCGCCTTATGTTATCTGTCGCCTAAATTCAGGCATTTTTATAAAAGAGTGTGTATCATACTGTTTTTTTGACACACAAAAAAACACCTATTTAATGAAGATAAGCCAGTGAGTAAAAAGAAACCCCTAAGCCAAGGCCAATTACGCCGAATGCGAGCGAATCAAACCAAGCGATTAAAGCGCGGTGACGATGACACTCAACAAGCTGAGTTACAGGATAATCTCTTAGGCCCTGAGCAAGCTGGAGTAGTTATTTCCCGCTTTGGTCAGCATGCCGACATCGAAACGGCTGACGGTACTGTATCGCGGTGTAATATTCGCCGCGCAGTAACCAGTTTAGTTACTGGTGATAAAGTGGTGGTCCGATTAGCGACAGAAGTCCAATCTGGCTCCAGTATCGGTGGCATTGTTATCGCCGTTCACCCTCGAAAATCTTCTTTAACTCGACCAGATTTATACGACGGCGTAAAAATTATTGCCGCCAACATCGATCAAATCTTAATTGTGTCATCGGTATTGCCCAGCTTTACCACTCAAATTATTGACCGATACTTAGTGGCTTCAGAAGATACAGATATCACACCGATCATCATTCTCAATAAAATTGATTTATTGGATGACACTAATCGTGATGAAATCGAAACGGCATTAACGCGTTACCAAAATATTGGTTATCAGGTTTTCCGCGTCAGTAGTCACACCGGTGAAGGCGTTGAAGACCTTAAAGAATTACTCAATAACAGCGTCAGTGTTTTTGCTGGTCAGTCTGGTGTTGGCAAGTCTTCTTTAATCAATGCATTAATGCCTGATGCTGAATTGTTGATCGGAGATGTCTCTGGCAACTCAGGTTTAGGACAGCACACTACAACCACAGCCAAATTACTGCACTTTGTCAGCGGCGGTGATTTAATCGACTCACCTGGTGTTCGCGAATTTGCCTTGTGGCATTTGGATGCCATCAGAGTGGGCTGGTGTTTTGTTGAGTTTAGAGACTTTTTAGGATCGTGTAAGTTCCGCGATTGTAAACATGGCGACGACCCAGGTTGTGCTTTACAGCAGGCTTTAGCTGATGGAAAGATAACTCAAGACCGCTTTAGTAATTACCAACGTATTATTGCCAGTTTAGACGAGCAACGTCATGCACGACATTTTCGTGCTATTGATGAATAATACTCAATAGAATAATATTTTATGGTTCAACCAGATTAGAGAAAAGGAAAATACATTGGACTCAATTAAAATTGCTTTGCAATACATGCTACCAAAACATTTTCTGTCGCGTTTAGTGGGTAAGTTTGCTGCTGCGGAAGCAGGCGCTATCACCACGGCAGGAATTAAATGGTTTATCAAACAATACAAAATTGATATGTCTGAAGCACAGCAACCTGAGCCCGAAGCCTATAAAACGTTTAATGCATTTTTTACCCGTGCATTAAAGCCTGAACTCAGACCTATCTGCACAGAAAGTAATATGATGGCGCACCCTGTTGACGGTGCGGTAAGCCAATGTGGACCCATTGAAGCGGGCAATATTTTCCAGGCTAAAGGCCACACTTATACCTCTGAAGCATTGTTAGGTGGCAATAAGGCCGATGCTGCACGCTTTGATGGTGGGGATTTTGCCACCATTTATTTGGCCCCAAAAGATTACCATCGCCTGCATATGCCTATTACAGGTACATTATCAAAAATGACTTACGTGCCAGGTGATTTATTCTCGGTTAATCCACTTACCGCTCAAAACGTGCCAGGACTGTTTGCCCGTAATGAACGTGTTGTAGCTATATTTGAAACCGAAGTAGGTCCACTAGCAATGGTACTAGTTGGTGCAACCATTGTTGCCAGTATTGAAACCATATGGTCTGGCACGGTAACACCGCCAGGCGGTAAGCAAGTATTTAGCTGGGACTATCCAACCACGGGTCCAGAAGCGGTCACCTTAGAAAAAGGCGCTGAAATGGGCCGCTTTAAACTAGGCAGTACTGTGGTGATGTTATTTGCCCAAGATGCTATTGAAACATTTGCAGATGGTGTTGAACCAGGTGCAACAACTCGTATGGGCCAGCCGTTCGCTAAACTCACACAGCAGTAACCAACATGACAACAACTAAACCACACTCTGGCTTAGTTGAGTTACATATAGCCGTACTGCTCTTTGGTGGTACGGCTTTATTTTCTAAACTCATTCCCCTTAGCGCACTTAACATTACCTTTTTGCGCTGTATCATCGCCGCAATAGTACTCGCTGCAATGATTAAAACGACCAAACGCCCACTTAGATTACAACGCCAACAAGATTATTGGGCGGCCTTAGCGCTAGGCACTTTAGTGTGTCTGCATTGGGTAACCTATTTTGCAGCTATGCAGTTGTCATCTGTCGCCATTGGCATGATTGCATTTTTTACTTATCCCGTCATGACGGTATTAATCGAACCATTAATCAATAAAACGCAGCTCAAACTTGTCGATGTAATATCCGGTATCGCGGTATTAGCAGGCGTAATAATGCTGATCCCTGAGGCAAATCTGAATAACGACACCACCATAGGCATTATCGTTGGCGTTATTTCAGCAGCTTTATTTACCTGCAGAAATTTGCTTCATAAACGTGTATTTTCGCAATATAGCGGTCCGCATGCTATGTTTTATCAAACACTGATAACGTTAATTCTATTGAGTCCTTGGCAAGATGTCGCTGCACAGCACATTAGCCAAACCACTTGGGGATTGATTCTGTTACTTGGCATAGTGTTCACCGCCTTACCTCATGCGTTATTTACTACAGCACTGCGTTTTTTAAGCGCTAAAACAGTGGGGTTAGTGTCGTGTTTACAACCGTTTTATGGTGCAGTGCTCGCATTATTGGTTTTAGACGAACAACTCACAACACCAACCCTTATCGGCGGAACCATTATTGTGGCAACGGCTTTATTTGAAACCCAACAAAGTCATCAAAAAAGTAGAGCATAATCACGCAAATTTGCTACCATGGCCTTACTCCAACCTGAGCAAAGTATTATGTTACGTTTAGCGTGTTTATTCCTGTGTTTCCTTATAGTTAATACACTGTCGGTTTCTGTATTCGCCAATACTCCCCTAACCCTAGATAAGCGTTTGGGGCTCAATAGCCAAGCCGAAAATCAGCCGCTTGATATCACATCTCAAATTGCAGAACTGCAAAGCAGCATTGAAAAGCTGCAAATAGAACAACAAACCTATACCAATATTGAACAATCTAACAACGAAACCAAACTATCACTTACAGGGCAGCTACGTGAAGCGCAAATAGCATTGAGTCTAGATGCGGATATAGACCTTGATCAGCAAGCTTCAATGGCCTACTTTCACTTATCGGAATTAAAAGAGACTGAGTCGAGCCTTAATGATAAGTTGCGCCTAATTTCACAACGTCAGACATTATTACCAGACTTAATCGTTCAGGCACAAAATGCCTTAACTCAACATAATAAAACCCTCCAAGTCCCGATTGAAACTCCGTTAGGTCAACGTAACAAACTTCAAGCAGAACTGCTAACGCAGCATATTGCGACCTTAGAATCGGAACGTTTAGCTAACCCTAAGCAATTAGAGATCACCCAACTACAACAACAGCTCAATCGTTTATCGTTAAGCCAACAAGAAACCTTTATCGAGCTTATCAACAAACATAATATTGAGTATCGTCAGCAGCAAACCGCAGACACCATAGCCAACAACTTAATTGATGCCCAAGAGCTAGCCGACCCATTGTCTCAAGATTTAAGCAAATTGAATCAACACTATGCAGAACAATTACAAAAACTTACTAGCAATATAAAATCTGCGATAGAGAAACAGCAACGCATTGAAAAACGCTATCAATCGCAAAATGCACAGCTATCAAACGTGCTTGAGCAAATTACCTGGGTTAAAACTAATTCTGCATTTGGCGATCGTTTTTTACAAATGCTGCAATCATTGCCGAAACCGCCCAATCTCGACAAATTGCAAACTGAATTAGCTGACACACGGCTAGAGCGCTACCAATTAGAACAACAACAAGCGTTAAATAGTCAGCAACTCGATGACAGCGAAATGTTTAATGAAACCCAAATCAAATTATTGCAATCACAGCAAGTATTGATAGAGCAGCTACTGCAAAGCTATGATCGATATTTAGCTGAATTTGCAAAATTGCGCATTGGGTATGAACAGTTAAATCAACTGCATAACACATTAAAAAACACTCTTAATGAGCATTTGTTTTGGGTACCTAACGCCCCTAGCATTGGCGCGTTATGGCTAATTGATTTAAGCCACAGTAGCGTTTGGTTGCTGCAACCGAGTCAGTGGCAGTCATTACAACAAGCGTGGTCCGAACAAAGTAATTATTGGGCTTGGTGGGGAATTTTATTATTGTGCTGTTTAATGGCACAAGACATGCTGACACCTAAGTTCAATAAAGCGATTGGGCGCTATGCCATCTTTGTCGGTAATGTGACTCAAGATAAATTTAAATACACCATCAAAACCTTAATCATCAGCTTAGTGTATGCCCTAATAAAACCCTTACCGGTGATCATGGCTGGGTTTATATTCTCGCGATCAGAGCAAAACATGGTGTATGCCGTCGGAGTGGGCATCTTAGCCATTGGTGTCTGTTATCTCATTTATCAATTCTTTTACTTATTAACCGTTGATAAAGGCATTTTGATTAGCCACTTCAGACGGCCCAAAAAAATTGTTAAACAAGCACAACAAACCATGGCTTCATTTGTCATGGTATCGGCACCATTAATCGGCTTAATGGGTTTCACCGAAGCACTAGATACTTCATTAGTACGCAACAGCCTTGGCCGCGGGGCATTTATCGTTTTCTGTATTGTGTTATGCCTGTTGTATAAAGATATCATGTTACTTATTGGCCAATATCGTAAAAATAAGCCTAACGCCACTAACATGGAGTTGATTCAAAAAGCGGTATGGGCACTTCTAGTTGTCACGCCAATTTTTAGCGCTATCTTAGCGGGAATAGGTTACTACTTCACGGCTTTCCAGCTGCTATTACAGCTACAAATATCGGTACTGTTAGGCTTAGGTTTCTTACTCACCTATCAGCTCATTAAACGTTGGATGTTAATCGAGCGTCGCTTAATAGCCTTTGACCGTGCCAAAGCTAAACGTGCAGAGCGTCTTGCACAGCGTGAAAGAGGCGAAATGAATAATGAGCCGATAGAAACCTACGAAGAACCCGTCGTTGATTTAGAAACCATCTCTAGCCAATCGTTAGGCTTAGTAAGATCGATCCTAATCTTAGCTTTTTTTGCCAGCTTATTAGGCATTTTGGCGCAAACGCATACCGCGGTATTCTCATTTTTAGATGGCATTACCTTATGGACCACCAATAGCAATGTAAATGGTATTGAGCAACAAGTGCCCATTACATTAAAGTCGATTTTATTTGGCATCATGTTAGTCGGGTTCTCAGTCGTTATTGCGAAGAATCTTCCCGGTTTACTTGAATTAATGCTCTTACAAAGACTCGATTTATCACCAGGCACAGGTTTTGCGATTACCACGGTAAGTAGCTACCTTGTGGTATTTTTTGGCACGTTGTTCGGTTTTTCAACCTTGGGCATGGAATGGTCAAAATTACAGTGGTTAGTTGCCGCATTATCAGTGGGCTTAGGTTTTGGCCTCCAGGAAATTTTTGCCAACTTTATTTCCGGTATTATCATTCTATTTGAAAAACCGATCCGTATTGGCGATACCGTCACCATTAGAGATCTCACTGGTACTGTCAGTAAAATCCAGATTCGAGCAACCACAATTGTCGATTGGGACCGTAAAGAAATTATCGTGCCTAACAAAGCCTTTATCACCGAGCAATTGGTCAACTGGTCTTTATCAGATCCAATTACCCGCGTTATCGTCACGGTATCTGTATCTCGTGATTCAGATCCAACCAAAGTAGAAATGCTATTGCATCAAGCGGTGCGCGAATGTGATTTATCATTAACCAGCCCAGAACCCGAAGTGTGGTTTGCTGGTTTTGGTCAACACACACAAGATTATGAAGTACGTTCGTATGCTAAAGACATGTCTGATCGTTGGCCGCTGCGCCATAATTTACATAAGCGTATTAGTAAAAAATTGAAAGACAATAATGTTGAACTTGCCTACCCTCAGATGGAAGTTCATATTAATCATGCGCCTAAAGAATCCACAGGATTATACAAGGGCTAAGCTAAGTATTGATTAAGGACACCTATGCTCGTTTTTGCTCACCGCGGCGCCAGCGGTTATGCTCCTGAAAACACCTTAGCCGCAATGGACAAAGCGCTCGACTTGGGTGTTAATGCCATTGAACTGGATGTGCATTGCGTTGAAGGTGAATTAGTGGTGTTTCATGATCGCCGCTTAGAAGGTAAATCAACCGGAACAGGGCTAATCCATTTAACCACCAAGGCAGCATTGGCTCAATTTACGGTTGGCGGACAAGCAATCCCCACATTGTGGCAAGTACTCGAACGAGTCAGTGTTAGCAGCAAAGGCTCTTGTACTATTAACATCGAATTAAAAGGCATTGGCTGCGTACAACCGTTTATTGCCTTATATCCTCAAGCCTTAGAGCAACTTAGTTTCACCCCAGAACAACTGTTAATATCATCCTTTAACCATCCTTATTTGGCGCAGATAAAACAGTCTTTTCCGCACGCGGTGATCGCACCATTATTAGCAGGCATTCCGCTCGATCTAGCTACAATAATGACCACACTTAATGCCTATTCAATTAACCTTGATGTTGGTTTTATTAATCAAGCCATTGTTGATGATGCCCACCAGCGAGGCGGCAAAGTGTTTGTTTATACGGTTGATAACCCACAAGATATTCAAGCGTTAAAAGCGATGGGCGTGGACGGTATATTCAGTAATTACCCAGATAAAGCCATCGCTGCTGCAATGATGCCGATAACAACCGATTATAGCGCTTGGTTTGAATAATCTAGTTATCCAACGTTCGACAATGAGGTTAATGTGGCACATAAACTGTTATTACTCACCAGAGAAAACGATCAATATAGGCAACTATTAACAAAACTTTGCCTGCCGAACCTCGAAATTGTTGACGATCTGATGGTTGATGATTCTGGCCATTACACCGGCGGCAATATTAACGATGCCGATATTTGGTTAGCAGAACCTCATCTAGCGGCTTCATTATTGCCGCATGCAACAGCACCAAAATGGTTACAATCTACCTTTGCCGGTATCGATGCATTAATGCATCCATCGTTACCACATGATTATTTACTCACCAACATTCGCGGTGTATTTGGCCCGCTTATGAGTGAATATGTTTTTGGTTACCTGCTAAGCCATTATCGCCACCATAATGCGTACACTCAACAGCAACAACAGCAGCGTTGGTTACCGGGTAGTTATGGTACTTTGCAAGGAGTCAAACTATTAATATTAGGCACCGGCTCTATCGCACAGCACCTTGCAAAAACAGCCCATCATTTTGGTATGACTGTCAGCGGGCTTAATCGAAAAGGTGCTCCTGTTAGTGGCTTTGATAACATCGACACCATTGATAAATTAGCCGACTATTTGCCTCTAGCAGATGTGATTGTTAGCGTATTGCCCAATACACCTCAAACCAAGCACATATTAAATGCGGCTAATCTGTCGTTATTAAAAGCAGATGCCATGTTATTTAATATTGGCCGAGGTAACGCCATTGAATTAGATGCGTTACAAGCTGAATTAACCTTACAACCACAACGTCAAGCCATATTAGATGTATTCGAACAAGAGCCCTTACCTGCTGATCATCCACTATGGCATTACCATAACGTCACTATCACACCGCATATCGCTGCACCAAGCTTCCCTGAACAAGTAACACAAATTTTCAGCCACAACTATCAACTATGGCAACAATCTAAACCATTACAATATGTGGTCGACGTTAAACAAGGTTACTAAAGCTGCAATCAATTTAGGATTAACAGGGAAGGCTTGCGGAGATTTTGATCACTTTGGTGTATAACATCAAGCATGTACTTAATCTAATCCAGCTAGCATCTAACATTAACCACTTTCACAGTTCTCTTCACTCATCGAACTAAATTCATTTATATCAATACGTTAATTAACAACTGGTTTATGCCGGGACTAATATCGCGGTGCTGGTTTATCGGAAAAAGGTGAGCCAGATCAAACTGTATTAAAAATGATCGCTACATAAGCAAAATAGTTATTGCCAATGATAACTGTTTTCATTTAGAATTAGATTACTTTCTAGCTCAGACCATTTTTTTGAATGAAGAGGCTTTCCCTATGTTCGTTTGTCTTTGTCATGCGATTACCGACACTCAAATCAAAGCAGCTGTTAGCTTAGGTGACAGTTCGTTAGCTGATGTAAAGAAACGTCTTGGCGTTGCAGACCAATGCGGCAAATGTGCCCGCATGGCTAGTCAAATAATTCAAACACAGCTTGAGTACGAACCTAATTTCTATGAAGTTGCCTAGTCGCATTAATATATAAGTCGACTCTGCTTCCATAAAAAAATGCTGCTCATATGACATATGAGCAGCATTTTTTTATTCTACAATCCAGCATTCTTACTCGTTTATATCCAGATTATCGTCTTGCAAGCCGTCTTCTGCCAATGGTCCCATTTCGACATCAACACTGTCTACGCGTTGTAATCCTCTCGGTAACTTAGCACCACGTCGACCTCGCTCACCACGATAGTGCTCTAAATCGCTTGGTTTCAATGTTAGCTTGCGCTTACCGGCCCACAAGGTTACTGCGGTATTATGCGGCACTACATTTAAGTGCAAAAGTAACTCTTCACGATTTTTAGCGCGATCGGTTGGAATACCAATAATCTTATTGCCTTTACCTTTTGATAACTGTGGCAATGCATCTAAGCTAAACATCAACATACGGCCTTCAGAGGTAATGGCTAACAACGATTGCTCTGCCGTTTTATTGATTAACTTTGGCTGTAGAGCTAACGCATTGGTTGGCAGACTGAGTAGTGCCTTACCGGCTTTATTGCGGCTAACCAAATCTGGGTAAGCACAAATAAAGCCATAACCAGCATCGGTTGCCAACAAGAAGAACTGTTCATCTTCGCCCATGAGTACATGTTGCATCGTCGCGCCAGGAGCCATATTAAAGCGTGTGGTAATTGGCTCGCCTTGGCTGCGCGCCGAAGGCAACGTATGACTGTCTGTGGCAAATGCACGTCCAGTCGAATCTATAAACACCGCAGCTTGGTTACTCTTGCCCATCACGCTACAAAGATAACTGTCACCAGACTTATACGATAAGCCTTCTACATCGACATCATGGCCTTTAGCACAACGTACCCAGCCTTTATCAGACAATACAACTGTGACAGACTCAGTTGGCGTTAACTCTTGCTCAGTCAGCGCTTTGGCATCTAAACGTTCAATAATTGGCGAGCGACGATTATCACCATAAGTCTCACCATCTTGGATTAATTCTTTTTTCACTAAGGTTTTCATGCGACGTTCTGAGCTTAACAATAACTCTAATTTGTCACGTTCTGCCGCAAGCTCATCTTGCTCACCTTTAATTTTAAATTCTTCAAGCTTGGCTAAATGACGTAATTTTAACTCTAAAATTGATTCAGCTTGTTTATCTGACAAGTTAAAGCGTGCCATCAACTCGGCTTTAGGTTCGTCGTTATAACGAATAATTTCAATCACTTCATCAATGTTTAAAAACGCAACCATCAACGCTTCTAAAATATGTAACCGGGCTAATACTTTATCAAGTCGATATTGCAAGCGGCGAGTGACCGTTGTAAGGCGGAACTCCAACCACTCGGTTAACAGTTGTTTCAGACCTTTTACTTTCGGACGACCGTCCAGTCCCAACACATTTAGGTTAACTCGAAAGCTTTTTTCAAGATCTGTCGTCGCAAATAAATGGGTCATTAGCTGATCACAATCAATGCGATTTGAACGAGGTACAATCACTAATCGCACTGGGTTTTCATGATCAGACTCGTCACGTAAATCAGACACCATCGGCAGCTTTTTAGCCTGCATTTGATTGGCGATTTGCTCTAAAATTTTACCGCTACTGGCTTGATGCGGTAATGACGTAATGACAATCTCGCCCTGCTCTTCACTGTAAACTGCACGCGCTCTGATTGAGCCTTTACCAGTTTCATAAATCCGCTCAATATCAGCTCTAGGAGTAATAATTTCGGCTTCTGTTGGATAATCAGGACCAGGAACAAACTCCATTAGGCGGGCTAAATCAGCTTTAGGATTATCGATTAGCTCTATACAGGCGCCTACTAATTCACGCACGTTATGCGGCGGAATATCCGTTGCCATGCCCACTGCGATACCGGTAATACCATTCAATAATATATGCGGTAATCGTGCTGGTAAGGTTACAGGCTCTTTCATGGTGCCATCAAAGTTAGGGCTCCAATCTACGGTACCCTGCCCTAATTCCGACAATAACACTTCAGAAAACTTTGATAATCTAGCTTCGGTATAACGCATTGCAGCAAATGACTTAGGGTCATCTGGCGCACCCCAGTTACCTTGGCCGTCAACCAGCGGATATCGATAGGAAAATGGCTGCGCCATTAACACCATAGCTTCGTAACACGCACTATCACCGTGCGGGTGATATTTACCTAACACGTCGCCGACAGTACGGGCTGATTTTTTGTGTTTAGATTGCGCTGATAAGCCTAATTCGCTCATTGCATAGATAATGCGGCGTTGGACAGGTTTTAGACCATCACCAATGTGCGGTAGGGCGCGATCCATAATCACGTACATGGAATAATTTAAATAAGCCCCTTCGGTAAAGCGCCTCAGCGGCATTTGCTCTACACCATCAAGGCTTAATTCAATCGCATCACTCATTATTCGTTTCCTGTGATTGTTCGGGTGCATTATAAAACAAGCGGTAAATATTACCTTTTAGATCATCTGAAATGTACATTGCACCATCAGGCGCATTAATTACATCAAATGGACGTGCTACCGGAAATTCTCCATCCAGAAAACTCACCACGGTTTCACGTTTAATAATTTTGTTATCTTCCATTTCAAGCATCACAATTTGATAACCGACTTTACTTGAACGGTTCCACGAACCATTTTCAGCCACAAAAATCTGTTTGCGATAACGTTCAGGAAATTGCTCGCCTCGGTAAAAGCTTAATCCCGTTGCAGCAACATGGGCTGGTAATTCAAATTCGGGCAGGGTGATGTTTAAATTTTCCGGTTTATCATAGGCGGGTTCAATAACATCTTTACCGTGCAAATAAGGAAAGCCAAAATGGCTGCCTTTAACGTCTAAACGGTTTATCTCATCAGCGGGAATATTATCGCCCATCCAATCTCGGCCTAAATCAGCAAACCATAACTTGTTAGTATCGGGTGACCAATCAAAGCCAATAACACTGCGAAGCCCAGAAGCTACTTGCTCACTAGCACCGGTATCGACATTAATCGCTAATATACTGCCAAATGGCGAAGCAGCCTCGCACACATTACAAGGCGAGCCGATGGCAATGTACAAACGTCCGTCGGGTCCAAAATGCATCGAACGCGAATACTTTTTGTCTAAGCTTGGTAAATTTGAATACACTTCACGCGCACGGCTAGGACGACGCAAGCGAGACTCAATCTCTTCAAAACGGATAATGCGATCGTCTTCAGTGACGTATAATGAACCATCATGAAAGGCTAACGCTTCAGGATAATCGAGGCCTCTGGCAATAAGATAACGTTTATCAACTTGGCCATTTTGATCGCTATCAACTAGCGCATAAACAGTGCCACTTTTTTGAGAGCCTACAAAAAGAGTGCCCTCATCGCCTACAGTTAATTGCTTAATATCACCTAAATCGGAAGCATATAAACTTAATCCAAAACCTTTGGTAACGGTAATCATCACCGATTGCGCAGCAGAGGCTAAAATAGGCGTCAGGGCTAAAAACATAACCCCCATGAAGGCGAATTTACCGCCCAAATTTACGTAAGATCGTAATCTAATATATTGCATGCTAATTATCTTTTGCCTTATGTTATACATTATTATTGGCACTAAGAAACACGGCTAAAGTAACGCTAGGTCACCTTTGGTTTCTAACCAACTTTTACGATCCGGTGCACGCTTTTTGGCAAGTAACATATCCATTAATGCCACGGTCTCATCGGCATCATCAATGGTTAATTGCACTAAGCGTCTAGTATTGGGATCCATAGTGGTTTCACGTAGCTGCAACGGGTTCATTTCACCCAGACCTTTAAAACGAGTCACTTGCACTTTACCTTTTTTATTTTCTGCCGCTATACGGTCTAAAATACCGGTTTTTTCCGCTTCATCCAAAGCGTAAAAAACCTCTTTACCGATATCAATACGAAATAACGGTGGCATTGCAATATACACATGACCATTGTTAACTAATACACGATAATGCTTTAAAAACAACGCACACAACAATGTCGCAATATGCAGCCCATCAGAATCCGCATCGGCTAAGATACAAATTTTACCATAACGTAATTCTGAAATATCATCACTGTCAGGATCGCAACCAATCGCAATCGAAATATTATGTACCTCTTGCGACGCTAACACTTGTCCGGAATCAACTTCCCAGGTATTTAAAATCTTACCTCTTAGCGGCATAATCGCTTGAAACTCGCGGTCTCGAGCTTGTTTAGCGCTACCACCAGCAGAATCACCCTCTACTAAAAACAACTCTCCTCGCATTGGGTCTTGGCCACTACAATCGGTTAACTTGCCCGGTAACGCAGGTCCAGAAGTGACTTTTTTACGCGCGACTTTTTTGGCTGCCTTTAAGCGCCGCAATGCATTGCCAATACACAATTCTGCCAACTGCTCTGCTAACTCAGTATTAGAATTTAACCACAACGAAAAGGCATCACGAGCAATACCAGAAACAAATGCAGAGCTTTGACGGCTCGATAATTTTTCTTTGGTTTGCCCAGCAAATTGTGGATCTTGCATTTTTATCGATAAAATAAACGCCGCACGGTCCCAAATGTCTTCGGGCGACAACTTAATTCCCCGAGGAACAAGATTGCGAAATTCACAAAACTCACGCATAGACTCAAGCAAACCTTGTCTAAACCCATTCACATGAGTACCACCTAATGGTGTCGGAATTAAGTTAACGTAGCTTTCACTTAAACTTTCGCCACCTTCTGGTAACCATGTAATAGCCCACTCAGCAGCTTCTAATTTGCCTTTAAAGCTGCCAACAAAAGGCTCTTCAGGTAATAAAACCGAGTCTTTTATCGCTTCTTTGAGGTAATCAGTTAAGCCACTTTCATAAAACCATTCATGCACATCACCATTTTGTTTATTGGTGAATTTAATCCGCAAACCAGGGCACAATACCGCTTTAGCTCGCAGAATATAAATTAATTTACTGACCGAGAAATTAGGTGAATCAAAATAACTTACATCGGGCCAAAAATGCACTCGGGTCCCGGTATTGCGACGTCCACAAGTACCCGTCACCACCAACTCTTCGACCTTAAAACCATTCTCAAAGGCCATTTCGTATATTTGTGCATCACGGCGAACGCTGATTTCAACTCGGGTGGATAAGGCGTTAACAACAGAAATACCAACCCCGTGTAAACCGCCCGAGAATTGGTAGTTTTTATTGGAAAACTTACCGCCAGCGTGCAATTTAGTTAGGATCAGTTCAACCCCAGGAATGCCTTCTTCAGCGTGAATATCCACCGGCATACCGCGGCCATCATCGGTCACTTCAAGGGAATTATCAGTATGGAGTACAACTTCAATTTTAGTCGCGTGTCCTGCCAGAGCTTCATCAACACTGTTATCAATGACTTCTTGCCCAAGATGATTTGGTCTAGAGGTGTCGGTATACATACCTGGACGGCGTTTTACCGGGTCAAGTCCATTAAGGACCTCAATAGCGTCAGAAGTATATTGGTTGCTCATAATCCACACATTTGGAGTTAAATAGAGCCAAAGTTAGCTCAAATTGATCGTTGTTTGTAACGGTAGAAAGTTACAACTGAATAAATTTACATATTTTGTCTAATTGTTGTTCATAGCCGACAAAACTGTGGTCGCCATTAGGCTCTAAATGTAATTCACAGCTATGGTACTTATGTAATGCTTGTCGATAATCTAACACTTCGTCACCAGTTTGCAACAGCACCAGAAAACGATCCGGGTGCCGGATCACGTGAGTATTATACAGGGCGACATCATCTTGATGCTGCGGCAACACTTGATAATGCTCATTGGTATAAGGATTATATTGAGGCCCGATAAACTCTTCAAATAATTCGAACGGTTTTACCGCCGGATTAATCAAAACAGCTCTGCCACCATACGTTTCGGTTAAATAACTGGCAAAATAGCAACCTAACGACGAGCCAATAAAGCGCAATATCTGCCCTTGCCGTTTCGCTTGCTCAGCGATGTTGCACAATAAAGCCATAGCAGCAGAGGGTGATGAAGGTAATTGTGGTTGGTGAAAGTCGACTTGTGGATAATGTTGCTGAATATAGTGTGCGGTTTGAACGGCCTTATCCGACTGAGGAGAACTATTAAAACCATGTATATAAAGCAGCATATTCCCTCGCGAGACGGTTAATCAATACTTAACGTCCCTTAGTAACATAAGATGACGCACTAAACTAGTATCCGCTGGCCTCATTATCGGGTGCAAATCGATTTCCAGGCACGCGATACACATTAGTACGAATGCTACCATCGCCTGCCAACTCCAGCAAACGATAACCCGGTTGACGATGATCTAAGGCGAAATAGGAGGATAATGGTTTAAACTGAATACACGTCGATGGTGTCGCCATTAGTGGAATAGGACCATGCGGTCCACGATGAATATTATCGACTTGTTGGTGTACGTGCCCCCAAAGAACGCCTTTCACTTGCGGGTAGCGACTTGTTCGTTGCAAAAAGTCTTCGCCATTCATCATGCAATGCTGATCTAACCAAGCGCACTGCATTAAAATAGGATTATGGTGCATCACTAATAACACATGTTTATCTGGTGTCGCCTTAATTGAAGCCTCGATCAATGCAAACTGCTGTTCGCCCATATAGCCACCAGGCTTACCACGAACAGTTGAATCAAGCATTAATATTAGCCAGTTACCAATAATTATCCGTTGTTGACCAAACACTTTTTCACCCTGCATACGCAGACTCATTAAGCGAGGATCATCGTGGTTTCCGGGTAAGTAATGACAAGGCAGATCTAACATCTCAATCTTCTGCACAAAGTGCTGATAAGACTCAGGTGAATAATCTTGGCTAATATCTCCCGTAGCCAATAAAATATTGGCGGGATATTGGGTTGCAATAAACGTATTCAACACGGCTTGAAGACTTTGTGCCGTATTAACACCAAGCAATTGACCTTCAGGATCAGCAAAAAGATGCGGATCCGTCACTTGTACTAATCGCACAGGCTCATTTTCAGCAACAGAATAATGCACTGCGTCTTTAAGCACAAAATATTCCTAACATGGTAAAAAGAAGAAAAAAGCTACGATTGGCAAGTCACTCTCAGAGACCCAATCTTCAACAGCTCCTCAAGGAATGCATTCACCTGAAATTTTTCATCGCTATGATGCATATGTATATTCGGGTAATCATACACTGGCTTTAAGCGATAAATCTGTTGGCTAGTTAACACTTCTGCTAATTGAGCATCATGATAGACACGAACAATTGCGTTTGGAGATTTAAAAAAATGTCCATTTGGTATAGGGCGCGATATTTCGATTAACTGAGTATATTTAGTATTCTCAAGAAGATTGATCGACAACTGGCCAAACTCACCTTCAACCTGCCAAGGCACATTGACCGTAATTTGATCGGGTAACCATTTTAAAATATGTGCATAATTTCGACCACATACCGCTAAAAATGCGCTGATATTGGGTTGATATTTTTGCTTCTGTCTCTGGTTAAACTCTGCCACTCAATCATTCCTATCTTGCTTATCACCATGTTCAATAAACTAAAGTGCGTCACGAATCTGTTGGTAGTTTAGCATCAACCATTGGATGCCTAATACCGTCGATGCATTGTCAATGCGACCATTATTAATCCACTCATAGGCTTGTTCACGGCTAACAACATGCACACGAATATCTTCATTTTCATGTTCAAGTCCGTGTATTCCGCCAGCTTTGGTCGTATCAACCTGCCCCCAAAACAAATGAAAACGCTCTGAAGTGCCACCAGGACTGACTAAGTAACTGTTTATGCGTGTTAAACCTAATAGACTTAATCCAGCTTCTTCGGCCAATTCTCGCTCTGCAACTTGTTCTGGAAATTCGCCGGGCTCAATCATACCTGCCACTAACTCAAGAAGCCAGATTGATTTAGTAGTTGCTAATGCAGGTACCCTAATTTGTTCGATTAATACAATTTCATCACGAACCGGGTCATAAGGCAGTACAACCACCGCATTACCGCGCTCAAAAACCTCACGGGTAATCTCACCACTCCAGCCACCTTTAAACAACTTATGCTTAAAGGTGTATTCGTCCAACTGGAAGAAACCTTTATACAACACTTTTTTAGATATCAAACTAAAACCTGACTCTGCGTCAAAGGTTGTTAACACCGATTGCTCAGACATATTTATCCTTGTCTATCAAAACATAAACTAACGGGTCATTTTAACAGTTTAAATTAACATAATTAAGAACTAAGCATTTGAGCTTGAAAAAGCAAAAACGGGTCTAATTAAAATAAAATCTGTTACACTTCAAATTTGACTTGAAAATGAAAAAATCACTACTATTAAGTAGTGCACAATATGTAGTAATCGACATGACATAATCGATATATTGTGAGCAATATGTAATCAACGATGAAATGTCGACATTGAACGACGCTATCATCTGTAAATTATTGTGCATATTCATTAAGCAAGTGAGTTAACACTGATTGCCGAGTTAAGATTAAATGATGATAAATCATTTACTTAACCAAGAGCATGACCAAATTATAAGTTAATCAACACCTCAAATTACCGAGGAATTGTCTAAAAAGGGCAGCAAATGAAATTCAAA
This sequence comes from Shewanella sp. ALD9, assembly GCF_002836315.1. Taxonomy (NCBI): domain Bacteria; kingdom Pseudomonadati; phylum Pseudomonadota; class Gammaproteobacteria; order Alteromonadales; family Shewanellaceae; genus Shewanella; species Shewanella sp. ALD9. The sequence continues at coordinate 580,150 of NZ_PJCD01000001.1, read as the reverse complement.
ATTGGTTCATTATACGCAGCATTAGCATTTGCTATTGCAGCACCAGCAGTACAAGCTGACGATTTACTTCAAATTTATCAAAAAGCACTCACTAGCGACCCTATCGTTTTACAAGCCAAAGCACAACGTGATGCGTTATACGCGAGTATTCAAGAAAACCGTGCACCGTTATTGCCTACCATCAGTGCAAACGTTGGTTATGCCAAAGCGTGGAACGATCCTTTAGCAGACACCGACGGATTAACGGGTGGTGTTAGCTTAACTCAAGTTATATACGATCATAGTGCATGGGTTGGTTTAGATCTTGCTGAAATGGCAGCATCTCAAGCCGATTCAACTTATGCATCTTCATTACAATCGTTAATCACTCGCGTAACTAAAGCGTACTTTGACGTATTAACGGCTAAAGATAACTACGAGTTCCAAGGTGCAGAAAAAGCCGCCATTGAACGTCAGCTTGAACAAACTAAGCAACGTTTTGCAGTCGGCCTAACCGCAATTACTGATGTACATGAAGCTCAAGCACAATATGACTTAGCATCAGCATTAGAAATTTTGGCTCAAAATACCCTAGACAATAGCTACGAAACATTACGTGAAATTACTGGTATAGATCATAAATCAATTGATATTCTTGATACTAACCGTTTTTCAGCCGTTACACCTGCCCCTGCATCGTCTGCTGCTTGGTTAAAAATGGCCGAAACCAATAGTATCGATTTAATGACTCAACGTATCGCTAAAGATATCGCCAATGAAACCATTAAATTGTACAAAGCTGGCCATATGCCTTCATTGAACTTCAATGCTGGTTACAACAAAGGCGTTGATCAAACGCCTGGTCCAGATTATGACAACAGCAATGTTGGTATCACGTTAAGCATTCCAATTTTTGAAGGCTTTAAAGTCACCTCTCAAGTGAAGCAAGCGCAATTCCGATATGTGGAAGCTAGCGAGAAATTAGAGCAAACTCATCGTAGCGTTACCAAAAACGTGCGTAATAACTTTAACAACGTGAATGCGTCTATCAGTTCAATCAAAGCGTATGAGCAATCAGTTATTTCATCTGAAAGCGCGCTAAAAGCAACCCAAGCTGGTTTTGAAGTGGGTACGCGTACAATTGTTGATGTGCTAAACCGTACACGTGACTTATATGATTCAAAGCGTCAACTATCTGAAGCTCGTTATGGTTATATTAACTCTATATTAGCGCTTAAACAGGCTGCGGGTACGTTGAACGAAGATGATGTTATCTCGATTAACAGCGGACTTATTGCTCAATAAGCACTAGTCACTAAGCACTAAGCACTAAGCACTAAGCTTACACAAAAATAAGCTCCCACAAAAAAACCGCCAATTGGCGGTTTTTTTATAGGCATTATAATTATTTATATAATCGTTAAGCTCGATACCGAATTAGAAAACTAATTCAACACCAGCAAATGCACCACTAAAGTCAGTATTCTGAGAAACACCAGAGAAGTTGCTTACATCAAAATTGAACTCGCGGTAACCAACACGGATAGAAGTATCGACAGCTAATCCGTCAAACTGCCATCCTAAACCTGCACCATAGTCATATACATTAGATTCATCTACACCGATCATTACATCAGCAAAGCCAAACAAACCTAAACCAATCATGCCGACTTGTGCACTGGCGTATCCCATCACGATACCGCTATCGATATCCACCTCTTCTGGGTGACCTGCATCAGCAACACGTAATGAACCACTCATTAACTTGTATGCCGCACCTAAATCAACAGACACTAAGTCGTTATCAAGAATTTCGTAATACAATACAAAGTCAGTATTACTTAAGTCATTAGTCACTGAGGTTTCGCCAGTAAAATTGTGACCGTTAAAGTTAAAGTCGGCATTAGCAAGACTCGTGCTCGACTCAAGACGGTTTTCACGAATTTTAACATTAGGCACAAACGGCAATGGATGCTCAACAGCAATCCACACACTACCTTGTGAAGAATCATCATTAAAGCTGTGAGCAACACCACTATCATCATTAAATGCATTTGTGGTGTCTGCCTGCCAATAATCGGCGCCTACTTTAAAACCCAATACAGTTGCCGCATGAGCCGATGACACACTTAAAAGGCCCACTACAGCTGTGGCAAGAAGAGTCTTTTTCATCATTATCCTTGTGAGAGTAAATTAGTTAAATCAATTACCGCGGCATTTGCACGCGAAATATAATTAGCCATCACCAACGAGTGATTAGCCACTAAACCAAAACCATTTCCATTAAGAACCAAAGGGCTCCAAACTGTTTGCTGAGTTGCTTCAAGTTCACGAATAATTTGACGTAAACTGACCTCAGCGTTTTTCTTTTCTAACACATCGGCAAAATCAACTTCAATAGCCCGCATAAAATTCAATAATGCCCAGGCTGAACCACGGCTTTCATAAAATACATCATCAATTTTCCACCAGCTGGTTTTAATTTCATTACTCGATAAACCCGGTGTAGATTGACGCGCAGACTTATCACCTGCTAAATCAGTATTTAAGCGTTCTTGGCCCACACTGGCAGATAAGTGTTGCGACATACTGCCTAAGCGTTTCTGAACTTCTTTCAACCATTCATTGAGATTATCTGCACGAGCATAAAACTGAGCATTATTGTTATCAGCGTCGTTGATTTTAGCACGGTAAAGTTTCAATAATTTGATCGCATCACGATACTCACCTTCAGCACTTGGCACTAACCAACTAGTATGACCAATGTTTAACTTCGAATGAGCGGCTAACAAATCAGTGTCCGCCGTCGACTGCGACTGCGAACGACTAAACTCTTTACGCATAGTCAGTGCTAAATCACGCACTTGCTCTAATGCACCAAATTCAAATGCAGGCATGTTATCCATCATTACCGACGGAGGCATAATATCATTAGATAGCCAACCACCTGGTTTATCCAGCAAGGTTTCCATGGTATCAATTAATGCAGTCGTTGTGGCATAACCCACAATTAACTTACCGTTATCAGTTTGCGACGAGACCGGCTTAATGGGATCCGGCTCAACGCTCCACCACACGCTAACAAAGTAAAGTACTAAACCCAGCACACCAACAACGGCTAAAATTTTATTCCTTGTTACTTGCATCAATATTGCTCCTTAATGATGGTGATGATGCTCGACATGTTCATCATGTTGAGCCGCGGTCTGTTTAAGCACTGTAAGCTCAATCATAAGATGTTGACCATCTTCAAAAATTAATTCTAAAGGCACTTTATCATCAATAACCAATGGCGCAGTTAACGACAACAACATCACATGGTCGCCAGTAGGTTGAAGTGTTAACGAACCGTGAGACGGTATAGTAAACCCTTCGACTTGACGCATTTTAACCATGCCATCTTCTTCTAAAATTGTATGTAACTGCGCTACTTTTGCCGCACTGGTCTTCACTTCAACTAACTTAACATCGCTGTTGTTATGATTTTCTAACGTAAAATAAGCGGCGGTATTAGGCACACTCGCAGGCATAGCTCTAACATGTCCATCGACCAGGACAACGTTAGCAGTGGCGGTGAATGATAATGATGATAACACTAAAAAGTTAAACAGATGTTTGAATATTGCTTTCAATGTCTTAAACTCCATGTAATCCCACTCGCGTTCACAACAGGAAGCTACGAATGAGTCATATTCAGGTAAGAGATGATCAAGGCGTGCGTATCATCAGTTTTAATCGTCCAGAAAAGCGCAATGCCTTTAATCTAGAAATGTATCAGCAATTCACAGAATACCTGATCCAAGGTGAAGCCGACAATGATATTCGTGCCTTTCTGTTCCATGGTACCGAAAACTGTTTTACCTCTGGCAATGATATCGTCGATTTTCTGCAAAGTGGTGCCTTAGATGACAATCATCCAACCGTTAAATTCTTGTTTTGTTTGTTAGATCTTAAAAAGCCTGTGGTTGCAGCGGTAACCGGCGCGGCTGTGGGAATAGGAACAACTCTACTATTGCATTGCGACTTAGTGTACGCCGACAATCAGGCTAAATTCCAAATGCCATTTGTCAATTTAGCGCTAGTACCAGAAGCAGCCTCAAGCATCTTGTTACCCTTAATTGTTGGCCAACAAAAAGCGGCTGAACTGATTTTACTGGGCGAAGCCTTTGATGCAGAGACGGCTGAAAAATTAACCATTATTAACCGCGTAGTTGCGCAAGACGAGCTCATTAGCTTCAGTCTAGCGCAAGCAAAAAAATTGGCAGCTCTGCCACCATTATCTATGCAAGCATCAAAACGGCTTTTACGTCATAACCAGGCAGAAGTTAAAGCTCAGATGAAATTAGAATTAGTTGAGTTTGCTGAACGCTTACAAAGTAACGAAGCAAAACAACGCTTCCAAGCTTTCTTAAAAAAATAACCACATACATCAATGCATAACCTATCTGCGGGGTAATTAAACTTCCCCCGCTTACTCATTACTGGGCAAGCCTTAAAATCGAGATGTTTTTTGACTCATCACCACTGCAATCACAAAGTACGCAAGTAAACTAATACTTGGATTGGTTAGCACTAATCCTACTGTCACAATACGAGTCCAAAGTAATGACCAGCCATATTGTTTTGCTAACTTCGCAGATACGCCACATACAATTCGAGTTTCATCTTGTAATCTATTGATTAAACGGTTCATATTATCCTCTCGTACTTAATAAGGTTTATTCTAAAAGCAATGAGTTAAGATTAAGCTTGGTCATTAATGCTTGGCCAAAACAGCCAGCTGACTAACATCGCACACAATGCAAAACTGATAACTGGCAATAACAATAACGACATTAATGGCAGCACCAAGCCTATATTCATCGCCCCATCCATTACTTATTCTCAGCAGCTACAGCGGTACTCACTTGTGGTTGTTCAAAGCTAGCAAACTCTAAAGCTGAATTAATTTCAAAAACTTGTTCAGCAATTTGAGTTTGCAACGACAGCATTAACTCTTGCTTCACATTTGAAATCATCTCTTGGCTCGCTTGCGTCATATTCTGTTCTAGCGCAGCGACTGTATTAGAGATTGAAATTTCATCTGCTTGTGCCGAAACACTGGCGGTAACCAATAATGCTGCAGCAATTGATAGTTGAACACTACGGCGAATCACGTTGGTTGAAGTTAATGTAGACATAATGGCATCCTTTCTTGTGTTGGTTAATGGCAACTAAACACCCGTCTAGTTGATTACACAATAGGTATTACAAGCTGCGTGCCAACTTTTAAAAACCACTCTAACCACTTAATTTGTAAGCCAAATAAATTAATTATAGTTTATATAACTGAACTAAAGTCGTGAGCAAAAAACCAACAGGTAGTAAAATTAACCATATAGTTAGTGAAAATGACCAGTGATTTTTATTAAGCATCTTAGCAAGACTAAAACGTCGTCAGAAATAGCCCAATATTACCACCCACCGAAAAGCTACAGCGAAGTAAGTGCTTAGATGAGTGGCTGAAATAGAGGTTAAATTAACGGCGAGATTAATAGTTGATGAATGTGATGGTTACGCTGACAGAGTTAATGATCAAGATAATGGGTGAGTTAATAATTGAGAAAATGATTGCGTGAGTGACAGGTTTAGTAACTGGATTCGTGACAATCGTTACTGACAATAGTCAGTGACGGTCTAGTCTTTCTAGGTCTTATCATAGGTAATTGTCTTGGCCACTTTTGTCTAGCAGGCTTTATGGATTCTCGAGCTGATTTTACAAGCGAGTTAAAAATCAAAAAGCGCCTAATAAAAGACGCTTTTGATATGCTAACGGCTATTGTTAATATAACCGTCTGGGCATTTATTTGACAACGTATTCTATTGAAATACCTCGCGATATAACTTCTCGATATAACCTATTAATATAAAGTGTTATATCAAAGTCGATTCGTCACTGGCCAATGCTTCGGCATCAACAAACTCAGCGGCTTTAAGCACTACCCCAATATCAGCATTAGGCTTATGAGCATTCTCACTTAAATGACGACGCCAGCCACGTGAACCCGGCAATCCTTGAAATAAACCAATCATATGACGAGTAATGTGGTTTAACCGACCGCCTTGGGCTAAATGAGCCTCAATATACGGCAACATTTGCTCAATCACTTGCTGACGAGTAATCACCACGGTATCGAGTCCACACAATTGCTGATCAACTTGCGCCAATATATAGGGGTTTTGATAAGCTTCACGCCCCACCATCACTCCATCTAGCTGGGTTAGATGCAGCTTAGATTCTTCAAGGGTTTTAATGCCACCGTTAATGCTGATGTTCAAGTGTGGATAATCACGCTTTAACTGGTAAACCCGATCATAATCTAGCGGCGGAATTTCACGGTTTTCTTTCGGGCTTAACCCTTGTAACCAGGCTTTACGCGCATGAATAGTAAATGCACTACAACCTTGAGCGTTCACGGTTTCAATAAAATCCGTTAAAAACTGATAACTGTCTTGCTCATCAATCCCAATACGGGTTTTTACCGTGATCGGCATATCGGTTACCTGCTTCATCGCATCAACACATTGCGCTACTAACGCAGGTTCAGCCATTAAACACGCACCAAAGCGACCATTCTGCACTCTATCAGACGGACACCCTACATTGAGGTTCACTTCATCATAACCGCGCTCAGCAGCCAATTTGGCACACGCCGCTAAATCCACAGTGTTAGAGCCACCCAACTGTAACGCTACAGGATGCTCTTGCTCGTTATAAGCTAAATAGTCGCCCTTACCTTGTAATATGGCACCCGTGGTGATCATCTCGGTATACAACAAGGCTTTGCTCGACATAAGGCGTGCAAAGTAACGATAGTGGCGGTCAGTCCAATCCAGCATCGGCGCTATGGAAAAGGTGCGATCAAGCGTATCTGTTGGTATGACTAGCTTTGGTGTTGTATTCACTGAATTCTTTATACTCATAATTTGCGGTATTGATGCACCTTTTTAGCTGCATTTTGGGTAATCGTTGTTGCACAAGGAGCCAGTAAAAAAGTCATAAATTAGGCTAAAACAACTGGGCTGCCCTAAGTAATGGCTAATTATATCATTAACCCATCATCGAGAAGCAAGTGTCTACTGATTTAAGGAAAGATCACGGTGCGATAGAGTGTATACTTTGGTATGGCTAGCTTTGACGTTGTATTCACTGAATTAACACCTCTCACGTTTTTGAGTTTTTCACACATTTTAAGACGCTTTTACACGTTTTTAGAGGCCAGGGGAACCATAATGAATTGGGCAAATAAAAGTGGGGAACCAAAATTATGGCGTCTTATAGCATTCATAAACATGATAAAGCTGATGGTGCATGTAAGTACCGTTGCTTAATTCGCGTAAAGAAAGGCCACCAATTGGTAGCTACGGTTATTGATTAGTTTGTTTGGTTTACAGTTGTTTTAATTCAGACCTAAGTGCAGATATTTGACGATCAATTGATTCGACTTCTGTACTTCCCTGTTGCATAACTGCAGTCATTTCTTGCGCTAGACTTTGCTGCCAAGTTGCACCCGCTAAATTATTGTTAGCTCGCTTACCAGTGGTACGCAATTGATCGATTTTATCATCACGATCTTTGAACGCTTTTTTCCTTTCTTTTTCGAGGTTTCTAATGTCACGTTCAATTTTTTGTTTACGTAAGTATTGAGCGATTTCAGCTTTTTTATCACGCGCATTAACAGCACTATCCAGCTGCCTTGCATCTATGGTCTCGTTAGTTAGGCTTTCAGGGTAACCTCTCGATGGTGCAACCACGCTGCCTACATTACTTAAATCTAACAGTTCGCTTTGGTCGTCGCACGGGTCTGCTTGATACTTACCATCTGCACACTTATAGACTTCTGCAGAAGCTGAAGCTGAAGCTGAAGCTGACACCATTATTAAAATAACGATTAATGATTTTCCATCCATAGAACACCTCTTATTTAGTTATTTTTATTGTACAACGATATGATTTCTCATGAAATTAAAAAACAATCTAAAACAATAGCTTAAAGTTTAAATATGCAGAGTAATCCAAGGTTTATCTTCTTACTACCTTTCACAACGGCACATTGCACAACGGCACATTTCACGACAGCATTTTTGCTTAACCGAATCGGGCTGCTCGCGCTAATGGGTACTTAATACGGCTTCAGCCGACCTATCGTTATTTGTTATGTTCCGTTTGGCTTCTCGATACTATGCTCTGTTGGTTGCGGTGTTATTGTCATAATTTTAACACCTTCTGGTGATTCAAAACGGTGCCAAACATCTTGGGGGATAACCAACATTTGCCCCGTCGATAAAGGGTAACGTTGCTCTACGTTATCAACTAGAAGGACTAATGTCGTTTCTCCACCTAAAATCTGAATGAACTCATCACCTTTTGGGTGTTTCTCCCACTCACTAAAACCGGAATAATGAGCGATATATATTCCACCGTCTCTATATTCAGATAATAGCGCAAAAGCATTTTTTGCTTGTTCATTAGTGGTTTCTGGCGTTCTATGTTTCAGAAAATCAACTCGTGAAAATTGATCATTTATTGTGATTGCTACAGATTTCGACACTTGCTCGATCCTTGTGGTACATGACGTTTAGTCATTGCAGTATTGATTTATCCTACATTTGCCATCTTATTGATGTAAAGCGATTAAATCATCTTAGCTTTTCAGGTAGCCAACACAGCGTTAAAAACATGAACTAGCTAATAGAAATTCCAAACTGAATCATTACAATTACAGTCAGCGACTTAACATAATGAACTATCCAACATCGATATAATGGAAAAGAAGCGCACGAGCATAGCTATTGCTGTGCTTATCCGTTGGTGAGCCTCGCTTTGATGTGGCATTAACCGAATTTATCATCATTGGATAATCAACGTTTGCAGTCTTCGCTGTCGCGCTAATTGCTTTAAGTCCATGGGTAATCAATATTAGCTCCAACTAGAAACCACCTTAGTCAGTAGCGCAATCAATTGATGCTCAGCTCAGCCCTTGTAGCGTTAGACCTACCATAGTAAATTAATGGCTCATTCTAGATTTTTGTTACATGAATTAACTGTATAAAAATATTTTTACCGTTAATGCCACTATCAATTTCCTTTTTGTGCTCTAAGCTTAAACCTGTATTTCACTTTGCTGATATAGTCAGTATTTGTGTTAGTCAGCTACTATAATGATAGGGCCGTGTAGCGTTACGCACTCTTTATGCCCTCTCTATATACTATGCCACCCTTTAAAATGTAGAAGGATTGCTTTGCCTATGAACGTTGAATTCATCAACCCATTTCTTGTGTCTTTAATCAATGTAATCTCTACCATGGCAACAATGGATCTTAAGCCTGGTAAACCTCAATTAAAAAACCATGACCTTGCAAAAGGTGACGTATCTGGTTTGATTGGTATGGTGGGGCCTAAAACTCGCGGTTCGCTGTCGATTACTTTTGAGCAATCACTTATCCTTGAAATTATGAATAAAATGCTTGGTGAAAAACCGGGGGTTATTAATGATGAAGTTACTGATTTAGTGGGTGAAATAACTAACATGGTGACTGGCGGTGCCAAAAACTTACTCAGCGAAAAAGGTTACGACTTTGATATGGCAACACCGGCTGTGGTGTCTGGTAAAAACCATACTATTTCTCATAAAGCGCGCGGTAAAAAAATCATGATGCCTTTTAGCCACGAATTCGGTAACGCTTTTATTGAAATTTGCTTTGAGGATTCTTAATCAAACCTTAGAAGTTAACGCCAAAGTGAAAAACTGAATCTAACGCTGGCACCCAATTCTTAAAAAAACGGAGCCTCAAAACTACAGCACCTAAAACAACAGTATCTAAAACTACAGCACCTAAAAAAGTATCTAAAACAACAATGCCCAACACGTTATCTACGTATTGGGCATTGTTTATATCAATCTCATGCTCAATCGAGCAGTTCAACCAACACTCGTGGCGTAAGCTTAGTGACTAATTCATAAGCAATGGTACCAATGTGTTCGGCCACTTCTTCTACTGCAAGCGCTTTACCCCACAGCTGAACACTATCGCCGACGTTATCTTGTGCATCGGCACCTAGGTCTACGGTTAACATGTCCATAGACACTCGACCGACTATCGGTACTCGGCGGCCGTTAATCCATACAGGTGTGCCTTCTGGCGCATTACGTGGGTAACCATCACCATAACCAATGGCAACAACCCCTAAGCGAGTGTCTTTTTTAGCGGTCCAAGTTGCACCGTAGCCGACACTATCGCCGGCTTTATGTTCGCGCACAGCTATCAGATTGGATACTAATTCCATCGCCGGAATTAATCGATGATTAACGCCCCTATCACCCACCACCGGAGATACACCATAAAGCGCAATGCCGGGTCTTATCCAGTCGGCTTGGCTTGTTGGCCAAAATAAGGTACCTGCAGAATTTGCTAAGGTGCGATCGCCTTCTAAGCCACTAATCAATTGCTCAAAGGCATTCATTTGCGTTTGAGTAAGGATATTATCGGGTTCGTCGGCGCAGGCAAAGTGAGTCATTAAATGAATCGGCTTAGCCACTTGCGGACAAGCCAGCAAACGCTGATAAATACTGTCGAACTGCTCAAGACTAAAGCCAATACGATGCATGCCAGTATCAATTTTTATCCATACGGTGACAGGCTTATCTAGCGTGATAGTTTCAAGCATTTGCAATTGCGATTCATGATGAACCACAGTATCGATATTATGACTAACCAGTGTGGGTAAATCTGACTGACGGAAAAAACCCTCTAATAATAAAAGCTTACCTTTTACGCCGCCTTCTCTGAGTTGCAATGCTTCTTCAAGCCTTGCCAAACCAAACCCATCTGCGCCGCCATGATACTTGCCGACACTTTCTACATAATTTAATAAGCCGACACTTTCAGCCACATTTAATAACCCATGGCCATAACCATTGGCTTTAACCACTGCCATAATTTTGCTATTGGGCGCAATAAGGCGCAATTGTGCCAAGTTACTTTGCAATGCGTAACGACTGATTTCTGCACGAGGAAAAGGTTTCAATAGGTTGCCTTAATTAACAATAAATAACATGGCGCGGCTTGCTGTCTGTTAAGAGGTTTAGGGCCATGAATGCAACCTCATTAACAGAGATAAACTAATATCATAAATAACGATACTAAAAACACAAATACAGTCTAATCAATGATTAATCTTCTTCAAATTGCGGCCCAGCATAGTTATCAAAGCGAGAGAATTGACCTTGGAATACCAGACGAATACGCCCAATAGGTCCGTTACGTTGCTTACCAATAATGATTTCTGCGGTGCCTTTATCTTCAGAGCTGTCGTTATACACTTCGTCGCGATAGATGAACATAATTAAATCGGCATCCTGCTCAATCGCACCCGATTCACGTAAGTCAGAGTTAATTGGGCGTTTATCGGCTCGTTGCTCTAGCGAGCGGTTAAGCTGCGACAATGCAATAACAGGTACTTCTAATTCTTTGGCTAAGGCTTTTAATGAACGAGAGATCTCTGAAATTTCTAAGGTACGATTATCTTTTAACGACGGTACCTGCATTAATTGCAGGTAATCGATCATGATCATTGATAACCCGCCATGCTCACGCGCAATACGTCTGGCACGACTGCGCACTTCGGTTGGGGTTAACCCTGAGCCATCATCGATGTACATTTTACCTTGTTCAAGCATGATACCCATGGTTGAAGACACGCGCGCCCAATCTTCATCGTCTAATTGACCTGTACGAATTTTGGTTTGGTCTACACGGCCAAGCGAGGCTAACATACGCATCATAATCTGTTCTGACGGCATCTCGAGACTGAAAATAAGCACTGGCTTGTCTTCATTCATGGCGGCTTGTTCACACAAGTTCATCGCGAAGGTGGTTTTACCCATAGAAGGACGCGCGGCTACAATAATTAAGTCGCCAGACTGAAAACCTGCGGTCATTTTATCTAAATCATTAAAACCACTTGAAACACCAGTCACACCGTTATGGGGATTGTTATAAAGCTGCTCAATCCTATCGACGGTTTTTTCAAGAATGCTTTTAATGTTTTCCGGGCCTTCATTGGCATTGGTACGCATTTCTGCGATTTTAAAGACTTTGGTTTCAGCCAAATCTAATAATGCACTTGAATCACGGCCTTCTGGGTTATAACCCGCATCGGCAATTTCGTGGGCAACGGCAATCATGTCACGTACTACGGCACGTTCACGCACAATGTCTGCGTAAGATAGAATATTACCGGCGCTGGGGGTATTTTTGGCAATTTCGCCTAAGTAAGCAAAGCCGCCAGCATCGTCTAATTGATCTTCAATTTCGAGCTGTTCGGATACGGTAATTAAATCCAGCGGTTGGCCCGATTCCATTAAACGTTGCATAGCCGTGAAAATCATTCGATGAGAACGAGAATAAAAATCTTCTGGCACAACCGCTTCAGAAACACGATCCCACGCTTCAGCATCTAGCATCAATCCACCTAAAACGGATTGTTCTGCTTCTATTGAATGAGGAGGCAATTTTAATGCATTAACTTCTACATCTCTTTGCCTGTTTCTTGCTTTAAAAGCACCTTGCTGTGACATTAACACTCCCAATTTCCAACGACTTTATAAAATATGGTATAACACCGTGGTCTAGCTTAATTTGCCGTCATTACCGATTAGAATAACAGCTCCGTCAAACGGAAATAAAATAATTATTTAAGGAAAATACATGCGTATAGCACTCGTTGCAGCACTTGTGCTGACATCTGGTTTTGCCTTTGCCGATGAAGGGCAGTGGCAACCGTATCAAATGCCATCCATTGCCGACAAACTCCTGCAACGTGGTATTGATATTCCCGCATCACAACTGGCAGATTTGGGACAGTACCCAATGAATGCTGTCGTCAGTTTGGGGTATTGTACCGCCAGTTTTGTATCCCCCCAAGGCCTAGTTGTCACAAACCATCATTGTGCTTATCGCGGCATACAATATAACAGCAAAAAAGAACATAATTACCTCGCAGATGGCTTTTTAGCAAACACCCAAGCGGAAGAACCTTCTGCTGGGCCAAACGAACGCTTATACATTACCGAGGAAGTTACCAACGTGACCGATAGCGTTATGGCTAACTTAAGCACCGAACCTTTGGTACGCTTTGAAGATATCCAGGCGAATAAAAAAGCATTAATTAAAATCTGCGAATCAGATGACAACTACCGTTGCTCAGTTAACAGTTTTCACCACGGCTTAGAATATTATCTGACGAAACAGTTAATCATTCGAGATGTACGCTTGGTGTATGCGCCACCTAAAAGTATTGGCGGCTTTGGCGGCGATATCGACAATTATGAATACCCTCGTCATTCTGGCGATTTTACCTTTTTACGCGCCTATGTGGGCAAAGACGGTAAGCCTGCAACGTTTAAGAAAGGCAATGTGCCATATCAGCCTAAGAGCTACTTAAAAGTGAACGCAGACGGTGTAAAAGCAGGCGATGGTATTTTTGTGGCCGGTTATCCAGGTTCTACCAGCCGTTACAACTTAACCAGTGAGTTACAGTTTGCCAGTGATTGGATATATCCAACCTACGCAAAACGCTACCAGTTGCAAATTGATACCATTACCTTAATGGGCGATGTAGATAAAGATATCGCGCTTAAATATGCCGGCACTATGGCCTCAATGGCTAACCGGATGAAAAAGCTTAATGGCTTATTAGATGGCTTTAACGCCACTGATATTGTTGGTATTAAACAGCAACGTGAGAATGACTTTCTCGCTTGGCTTAAAAAAGATCCTGGTGCTAACCAAAATCTCATCAGTGATCTTGAAGCACTACTTGCTGAAAAACATCAGCAAATGCAAACCAATTATTTCTTTAAAAATGCCCAATCAAGCGAAATGCTCCAGGCTGCTAGCAAACTGTACCGTTTAGCTAAAGAAAGGAAGAAACCCAATGACCAACGTGAGTCAGGGTTTCAGCTGCGTGATATGAAAATGTTTAAAGCAGCACTTAAACGTATCGATAGCAGCTTCGATCCCGTGGTCGATAAAATTTTATGGTTACAAGACTTACAAGCCTATGTAAGACAACCGTTAAAAACTGAAGTGTTTGATAACGCCTTAAGCAGCTCAGACAATTTTGAACAGCTAGAGTCTAAAGTGGAAGGTTTGTATGCATTAACAGAGCTCACCGACCAAGCTAAACGCCTAGCGTGGATGAGTAAAAGATCTGAAGATTTTGAGATTAGCGATGACCCATTTATTCGTTTAGCGGTGGCCATTCATGACACCAATATGGCATTGGAAAAGAGCGAAAAGCTACTTGCAGGTAAATTGTCATCTGTTCGTCCTGAATATATGAAGGCGATTATTGATTATTACAAATCAAATAACTGGCCTGTATACCCTGATGCTAACCGCACATTACGTATTACCTACGGTATGGTTGATGGCTATCAATCTAAAGATGCATTATACAAGCAGCCATTTACTCGCTTAGCTGGCATCCTAGCCAAAAACACCGGTGAAGCACCGTATAATGCTCCCGCGAAACTGTTAGCGGCAATTAAAGCTGACGACTTAGGTAAACATCGCGTCACATCGGTATATAAGCAGCAAAGCAGTTGTCAATTTATGTCTTGTTTAGACAAGCCCGCCGATTTTAACTCTGTACCGGTTAACTTTTTATCAAGTGCTGACACTACTGGTGGTAACTCAGGCTCACCAGTGTTAAATGGTAAAGGTGAGTTAGTTGGTCTTAACTTCGACTCAACTTATGAAGCCATCACTAAAGACTGGTTCTTTAACCCAACGATTACCCGTGCCGTACATGTCGATATTCGCTACATTTTGTGGATGATGGACAAGGTCGATCACGCTGATAATTTGATAAAAGAGTTAACCTTAGTGACCAAGACTGAAGGAGAAGCAAAGGTAGCAACTGAAGTTACTGCCATAGCAACAACCGAAATATTGCCTGAAATTGCAACTGAAGCAGTAACAGTCGTCACACCCGAAGTGGCAACTGAGACACCAGCCAAAGTGGCAACTGAGACACCAGCCAAAGTGGCAACTGAGACACCAGCCAAAGTGGCAACTGAGGCACCAGCCAAAGTGGCAACTGAGGCACCAGCCAAAGCGGTAACTGAAGTAGCGCCTGATGTTGCAATAGAAACTGCAACTGAAATACCTGCAGAAGCGGCAATTGAAGTTGCACCCGATGTTGCAATAAAAGCAGCGACTGAAGTTCCTACCAATGCAGTGGTTGCAGTAACACCAGAAGCATCTGCCGAAGTTACAACCAAAGTACAAGCCGAAGCGGCAGTTGTAGTAGTACCAGAAGCCGCTGCAGAAGTTGCAACTAAAGTACAAGTCAAACCAGCAGTTGCAGTAGCCCCTGAAGCAGCTGCCGAAGTTGCAACCAAAGCATCTGCTAAAGCCGGAGTTGTAGTAGTACCAGAAGCCCCTGCAGAAGTTACAACCAAAGTACAAGCCAAAACGGCAGTTGTAGTAGCCCCTGAAGCAGCTGCCGAAGTTGCAACCAAAGCACCGGCCAAAGCGACTGTTGTAGTAGCGCCTGAAGCAGCGACTAAAAAAGAACTAAACTAGCCCTGGTAAACAATATTCCAGTGACCATCAAATAGAGGTTCACTGGAATATTCTCTGGCATTGAAAGATCCTAAACAGCTGGCCATGCGGCCTAAACAGATGGTGTTAACAAGGCTAGTGATTAAATCGCAGACATAAAAAAACACCGCCCGGAGGCGGTGTTTTTTATGGAGCTAAACAGTAATTAAGCTTCTGCTACAATAGCAATCTTAACTACAGCTTTAACTTCAGCGTGTACTTGAACTTCAATTTCGAAGCTACCAGTAGTGCGTAAAGCACCTAAAGGTAAACGAACTTCAGATTTAGCAAGTGTTACGCCAGCTGCAGTAACTGCATCAGCGATATCACGGTTGCCAATTGATCCGAATAATTTACCTTCATCACCTGCTTTAGAAGCAATAACAACAGCTTCTAATGCAGTTAATTTATCAGCACGAGCTGTCGCAGTAGCTAATTCAGCAGCTAATTTAGCTTCTAATTCAGCACGACGAGCTTCAAATACTTCAGTGTTTGCTGTGTTTGCTACAACTGCTTTACCATAAGGTAAAAGGAAGTTACGAGCATAACCAGCTTTAACAGAAACTTGGTCGCCTAAGCTACCTAAGTTTGCAACTTTATCTAGCAAAATAACGTTCATTATCAAATCCTCAATATTCTGTTAGGAATAATTAATACTGCAATATTACTGATGTAAATCAGTATATGGCAGTAGAGAAAGATAACGAGCACGCTTGATAGCGCGAGCTAGTTGGCGTTGATATCTAGCACTGGTACCAGTGATACGGCTAGGAACAATCTTGCCGCTTTCAGTGATGTAGTTCTTTAAAGTAACGATATCTTTGTAATCAATCTCGACAACACCTTCAGCGGTGAAGCGACAGAACTTGCGACGACGGAAATAACGTGCCATTTTGACAGTCTCCTAAGTTTTCAATTCGACATTTTCAGCATGCAAGACTAAACGGTTTTGTCCATTTCGCCCTTGTTGTAGTGAAAGAAACCCTTCAACATCAACTTGCACACCTGCTTGTAATTTATTTGCTACGCTATCAAAGCGCGGACCACTTAATACCACTTGAATCAAACAGTAGACGTTTCTCAACATTTCTACTTCTTGTCTTTGTGATTTATGCTCTACCGTTATGACCACATGGGCTATACCGCTAGGGCTATCTAATCGCCTTGAACGAGTTATCGTTCCAGACAACATTAAGTGATTATTCACAAAAAATTATTCAGCGTTTTCTTCAGCGCTTTCTTCTACATTACGGTCATCAGAAGGTGAACGACGTGAATCACGTTCGTCTCTTGCTTTTGCCATAGGAGAAGCTTCAGTAACTGCAGCTTTAGTGCGCATTACCATGTTACGCAGAACAGCGTCGTTGAAACGGAAAGCTGTTTCTAGTTCTTCGATAGACTCTGCAGATGCTTCTACGTTCAAAAGAACATAGTGAGCTTTATGTAGGTCTTGGATCGGGTAAGCCAATTGACGACGGCCCCAATCTTCTAAACGGTGGACTGTACCATTAGCAGCGGTGATAACACCGGTGTAACGCTCAATCATACCAGGGACTTGTTCACTTTGATCTGGGTGAACCATAAATACGATTTCATAATGACGCATTTATTGCTCCTTACGGTTAAGTAGCCTCTTTTCTGGCTCAGTCAGACCAATGTGGAGGCAAGGAACGAATTAAAGTGACTGATTTGAGCGCGCGATGATACATAAAGTACGCTATAAACTCAAGCACTAACTCACTCTTTTCAGCAATCTTGAATACAGGTATGATGGCGACAGTCCAAAATACCGCGTTTACGCCGTCAAGAATAAAACAGTCTAATGATAACCATGAAAAACATAGCCACAACATGCTGCCTCTTTTTATTGTCTGCTCCGGCATGGGCGTTAGTACCACCAGATTATCAAGAACCGCCTAGTAATTTTAATGCTGAAGTTGAAGCTGGTTTACAGCTAAACAGTGGTAACAACGAAACTAAAAACTTCAACGGCCGTACTTATTTAACTTACGACTCGCCGAGCACCAAACAAGAAGCGACATTAAAGGCTTATTATGCCTCTGATGGAAATGAGTCTACTGCGGAAAAGTACGAATTGTTTTTACAGTCTAACTATAAATTAGAGCGTGGTTATGTATTTGGTCGTGGCGAATTTACCTGGAACGAGTTTGGTTCTTATACCCGTATTTCTACTATTTCTACTGGTTACGGTTTTGACTTAATTAAAAACTATAAAACCAAATTGAGCCTTGAAGCCGGCCCTGGTTATCGTTACGACCAACCGCAAGCCAGTATTGCTGAACCAAACCCTGATGAAAATCGTGATGTAATATTACGTTCAGCGGCTAAATATACGGTAAAATTGCAAGAATATACTAGCTTCAACGCCGACGTAACAGCCGAAACAGGTTTAGACAACAACACGTTAACCCTTGATATGAGTTATAAAAATACATTTATTCAAGATTGGGCATTTAAAATCGGTATGAACATCAAGTACACTGAAGTGGTGCCTGATGAAAGTAAAAACACCGATACAGTCACCACATTCAACTTGTTGTACACGTTTCAATAATTATTGATCGTAAATGAAGCGTAACAAGACAATCAATCAGTAGGGCTAACGTAGCCTTACTGAACCAATAAAGGCGCAGTTATGGACAGCCCGCTTCGCAGTTTTGCATCCTTATATAGCACCACTTTTTTAATGGTACTTGCTGCAGGTCTACTGACAACCTACCTGGGCTTAAGCCTGACCACCATGCAAGTGCCACAAATATGGATTGGTGGCATGATGTCTGCCTACTATATTGGTCTTGTGTGCGGTTCCAAAGTTGGCCATAAACTTATCGCTCAAGTTGGCCATATTCGTGCTTTTGTTGCCTGTGCTGGAATCGTCACCGCATCAGCACTGGGTCATGCCCTCATCGACAACTTAACCATATGGTTAGTATTGCGCCTTGCCGTTGGTATGGGAATGATGTGCCAATATATGGTGTTAGAAAGCTGGCTCAATGAACAGGCCGAAAATAATCAACGCGGCACCGTATTTGCCAGTTACATGATTGTATCTTATTTAGGGTTAATGGCTGGCCAGGGAGCCATTAGCTTATATCCTGATTTGGGCATAGAACCACTGCTGTTAATCGCCATATGTTTTGCATTATGCATTGTGCCTATTTCAATCACTCGAAGAATTCACCCAGAACCGTTAACGCCGGCACCATTACAAATGGGTCTGTATTGGAAACGAGCCCCTCAAGCCTTAACGACAATAGCGTTAGGAAGCATGATTGTAGGTTGTTTTTATGGTTTAGCGCCATCTTATGCGACTGCCAAAGGTATTGATCCTGAACATGTTGCACTCTACATGTCTTGTACCATTTTTGCCGGGTTGTTAGCCCAATGGCCAATGGGTAAATTATCTGACATTATTTCTCGTAGCTTATTAATTCGCATTAACTGTACGTTATTGGGGGTTATTGTATTAATTATTACTGTCGTTCCATTCCATTCAGTGTATTCATTAATATTAACCAGTTTATTTGGTATTTTAGCGTTCACCTTATACCCATTAGCAACTGCCTTAGCAAACTCACGCGTAGACCAACACGAACGAGTTGGACTGTCTGCCACTATATTAGTGACCTTTGGTATTGGAGCAAGTATTGGCCCCTTAGTTGCTTCTGGTTTAATGCAGGTCTTAGGTGACCAAATGCTGTATGCGTTTATGGCAATCTGTTCGTTTACCTTATTAGTAAGACTACTGTGGATTAATTTACGCCAAAAAGCCGAACAGACTGCCACTGGAGATTACATAATGGCAGGTGGTGATTTAGTCAGCTCGCCGTTGGCAGCATCATTTGATCCACGTGTGGATATAGAAATGGTCAACGAGCAAATGATCAATCCTGCCGAGGATGCATTTGATAGCGTGCCAGATTCAACCGACGATGAGCTTGAAGATGCCGATGAGCAAGCCGGTTATAATACTGCTTATGCTAGCGTAGTAAACGATGATAGTTTGGGGCATGAGGAATTGGATGACGAAGATGTCGATAATGAGATCGGTAGACGTTAATTGATGTCGTAAATTGCATATATAAAGTGTATTTATTTAAAGTGCACTTGTTTAAACTGAACGCATTAGCCGTTTTGAATTAATAAAAACGTTAAAGCAGTATGTAAAACACTCAATATTCTGAGCTCGAGATAATAAAAAACGGCGATTAATATCGCCGTTTTTTGATCGCATTCTTTGCTATTTTCGCTAGCAACAACGCTAATGGATAGGTGATTAACCTAAACGCTGTCTAACCGCTTCAAATAAGCAAACACCAGTGGCAACAGACACGTTGAGACTCGACACGCTTCCAGACATTGGAATTGATACAAGTGAATCACAACCTTCGCGTGATAAACGACGTAAACCTTTATCTTCCGCGCCCATAGCAATCGCTAGCGGCCCTTTGAGGTCTGCTTGGTATACATTACCTTCGGCTTCGCCTGCAGTACCTACAATCCAAACACCTTTATCTTGCAAGTGACGCATAGTACGAGCAAGGTTAGTCACTTGAAATAACGGTATGGTTTCTGCTGCGCCACAAGCAACTTTGCTTACGGTTGAGGTTAACCCTACTGAGTTATCTTTTGGTACGATAACCGCATGTACCCCAGCAGCATCAGCATTACGTAAACATGCGCCAAGGTTATGTGGATCAGTTACACCGTCTAAAATTAATAAGAAAGGCACTGCAGTTTTATCAAGTAACTCATCTAAATCTTTTTCAGTCAACGGCTTAACAGCCTTAACGCGAGCCACAATACCTTGGTGTTGTGAGCTACCCGCTTTATCATCTAACACTTTACGTGCTGCACGTTGTAGTGTTGTACCAAAGGTTGACGCTAGATTAATTAACGGGGTTAAGCGTTCGTCATCACGGCCTTGTAGTAGCCAAAGTTCAATGACACGTTCAGGGCTGTTATCTAACAAAGCTTGAACGGCGTGAATGCCAAAAATGGTATCTTGTTTTTTCATTTAATTACTTTCTCTTGCTGCGCTTGGCAGGGTTTTTCTTAACGCTAGAATCTGGTTTTGCTGCATCCGTTTTTTGTGCAACTGCAGAAGATTTTTTCACCGCCGCTGGTTTTGCTGCTGGAGATGAAGCTTTTCCGCTTGAACGACGCTTGCTGGCTTTAGGCTTATCAGACTTTGGTTTATCAGACTTTGATTTATCAGACTTAGGCTTATCTGATTTAGGTTTATCAGACTTTGCAGATGACTTACCTCGTGCTGACTTAGCGCCTTCAGCATTCACTCGTTGGCGCGCTGTTGTTGGCTTACTGCCTTTACGCGCTGTTTTACCCGCACCTTTAGTGTTGTCACCCACCATCAATAAATCAATTTGACGATCATCAAGATTCACCGCCGCAACTTTAACCGTCACAGGATCGCCTACTTGATATACTTGGCGAGAATTTTCACCAATTAACCGTTGGCGCATTGGATCAAATTGATAATAGTCACTGGCAAGACTTGAAATATGTACCAGCCCATCAATAAATAATTCGTTTAATCTGACAAATAACCCAAAGCTAGTGACTGAGGCAATAACCGCATCGAAAGTGTCGCCGACGTGATCTTGCATATATTCACATTTAAGCCAATCACTCACATCACGGGTAGCTTCATCTGCACGACGTTCAGTGGTGGAACATTCTTCACCTAATGCATCTAACTCTTCAATCTGGTAGAGATAACCACCATCTTGAGTCCATTTATCGTTAACATTGTCCTGCTCTTTTGCGAGTAAATATTTAATCACTCGGTGCAAAACTAAGTCAGGATAACGACGAATTGGCGACGTAAAATGCGAATAAGCTTCTAATGCCAAACCAAAGTGACCTTCGTTGTCTGGGCTGTAAACGGCCTGGCGCATTGAGCGCAATAACATCACCTGAATTAACTCAAAGTCAGGACGGTCAGCAATTTTTAACATCAGATTTTGATAGTCAGTCGGGGTCGGCTCTAATCCGCCATCCATGCTTAAACCACGCTCAGCAAGAAACTCTTTAAAATTAGCCAGTTTTTGCTCTGATGGTGCTTCGTGAACACGATATAGCACTTCACCTTTGTGCTTTTTAACAAATTTCGCCGACGCCACGTTAGCTAAAATCATACATTCTTCAATGATTTTATGCGCTTGATTGCGACCTCTAGGGACAATTTTATCAATTTTACGTTGTTCATTAAAAATGAATTGCGTTTCTAGCGTTTCAAAAGCAATCGCCCCACGCTCTGCACGGCGCTCATCTAAGATCAGATATAACGACTGCAAACACAATAAATGCGGGAATAATACTTCATGCTCAGGGGCAATTGCACCACCTTCTAGCATGTCGGCAACTTGGGTGTAGGTAAAACGTGCATGAGAGTGCATTACCGCGGGATAAAACTTAGTACCCGATAACTTACCCGCTGCAGAAATGGTCATTTCAGCAACCATACATAAACGGTCGACTTTTGGCTTTAATGAACACAAGCCATTAGATATTTTCTCAGGCAACATTGGGATAACTTGCGATGGGAAATATACCGAGTTACCACGTGAGCGCGCTTCAGTATCTAATGCTGAATCAGTGCGTACATAATGACTCACATCAGCAATTGCTACCCATAAACGCCAGCCACCACTTGGTTTTGCTTCAGCATACACCGCGTCATCAAAATCACGGGCATCTTCGCCATCAATAGTGACTAACGGTAAATGACGTAAATCGACGCGACCTAATTTATCTTCTTCGGTGACTTCGTCAGGAATACGTTTGAGTTTTTTCTCAATAATCGCTGACCAAGTATGTGGTAAATCATAATTACGTAACGCAATTTCAATTTCCATACCCGGTGCCATTGTCTTACCCAAGACTTCGGTCACTTTCGCTGCCGCTTTAACAAAACGACCAGGGCGACGGGTTAACTCAACCACGACAACATCACCGGCGCGCGCGCCTAGTGTATCTTCGCTGGCAATTAATATTTCTTGGGTGATGCGTCTGTCATCAGCAATAACAAAACCCATGCCGCCGTCGACGTGATAACGGCCAACTAATGCAGCTGTTCGCTCATGAACTAAGCGCACAATTCGTGCTTCGCGACGACCACGACGATCAGTACCTGCTTTTTGAGCAAGCACTTTATCGCCATGGAAATACATCAGCATATCGCGATTATTAATAAATAAATCGTCACCGCCTTCATCTGGCTTAAAAAAGCCGAATCCATCGCGATGGCCTAAAACGGTACCAGACAATAAATCCATCCGTTCAGGTAAGCCATAGCTTTGTCCGCGGGTAAAGACTAGCTGGCCATCACGCTCCATTGCACGTAAACGACGGCGGAGGGCTTCTAATGGCACTTCATCTGTAATGGATAATGCTTCAGCTATTTTATCGCGGGAAACAGGAGACTTTTGGGCGCGCAAGTATTCTAAAATATACTCACGGCTAGGAATAGGATTGTCGTACTTGTCTTGTTCTCTCTCAAAATGAGGATCGTTGATCATTCAATTTCCAAATAATTCGCTCCATATTTTGGAGCCTTTAACGTGTGTACAGCTGAGGCTGCTGTGCCCTGGCCACAATACTGGCGGGCATTTTTGCAGCGAGCATCTGCAGTAAAGACGAGGCCTTTTTCTGTTGGGCGTCGTCATCAAATATACTGTTATATAACCAATGATAGCCAAGTTCATAATCGGCAGGACTTCCGTAGCCTTCACCAAATAAATGAACCAATGTCATTCTTGCGGTTAAATCCCCATTAGCTGCCGCAGGCAATACATATTGCACTGCACGATTGGGATCTTTAACCACTAGTTTACCGCGATAATAATAATCTGCCAATTTTACCATCGCTTCAGCGCTACCCTGCTCAGCAGAGGTTTGCAGCAGCGCCATGCCGCGAGAAGGATGAGCCTTGACACAAACACCGTTATTAAGCATTTCAGCCCATAAAAATTGGTACATGGGTTGCTGTAATACTTCAGCACGGGCTTCAATGTCTTGAACCAGCTGACAGTCGTCTGCTTTTACGCGTTGTAAATATTGATTTGAGCGGATGAGCGAAATCAATTGTTGATCGCTATAGATATCGACGGCTTCTGTCACCGCAAATACATTGATCGAAACCACACTCAACAACAATAAACAGATACGCAACATAAGGATTCTCAATGGCACTTTCATGACTTATCCATCGGCAGTATAGCGTATTTCTTGAATAGAAACTGTTACAACCGTTAATAGCATCCATTAAAAAGGCCGCTTATCGCGGCCTTTTTGGTTTACTTGAACGGACTCACCAAAATCATGGTTTCATTTCTGTCCGGCCCCGTAGAGATAATATCAATAGGCGTTTCTAATAACTCTTCGATACGCTTGATATAATTTATTGCCGCTGGAGGCAATTGCTCGATTGTTGTGGCACCAAAAGTGGTTTCACTCCAACCAGGCATGGTTTCGTATATTGGGGTAACTAAATCATAACCTTCTGCAGCCAAAGGCGTAACCTTTGAAACTGTTCCATCAGCATATTGATAGCCAACACAAATTTTAACTTCTTTTAGGCCGTCTAAAACGTCTAATTTAGTTAAACAAAAACCACTAACACTGTTGATTTGAACTGCGCGGCGCATTGCCACAGCATCTAACCAACCTGGACGACGCTTACGACCAGTTGTTGCACCAAACTCTTGGCCTTTCTCACCAATATAATCACCAATTTCATTGGCTAATTCTGTTGGGAAAGGACCAGCACCGACACGAGTCGTATAAGCTTTCATGATGCCTAAAACATAGTCTAAATGACGAGGACCAAAACCTGAACCGGTCGCAACACCACCAGCTGTCGTGTTTGATGAAGTCACAAATGGATAAGTACCGTGGTCGATATCCAATAATGTGCCTTGAGCGCCTTCAAAAAGAATTGGCTCACCCGCTTTACGCGCAACATCAAGCATTTCGCTAACATCAGTACACATGCTTTTTAGATAATCAGCAATCGCTAATGCATCATCAAGTGTTTGCTGGTAATCAACGGCTTCAACTTTGTAGTACTCAGTTAGCATGAAGTTATGATATTTCATCACTTCTTGTAACTTAGTCGCAAAAAGTTCTGCATTAAACAAATCACCGATGCGTAAACCGCGACGAGAAACTTTGTCTTCATATGCAGGACCAATACCACGACCAGTTGTACCAATGGCTTTATTACCGCGAGCTTTCTCGCGAGCAACATCCAATGCACAATGGAATGGAAGGATAAGCGGACATGCTTCAGAAATTAATAAACGCTCTTCGACAGGTACGCCGCGTCCTTTTAGCATGTTGATTTCTTTCATCAACGCATCAGGAGCAACAACCACACCATTACCGATAATACATTTTACGTTATCACGTAAAATGCCTGACGGAATAAGATGAAGAACGGTTTTTTCACCATCAATTACCAAAGTATGACCGGCATTATGACCGCCTTGGTAACGAACTACGTATTTTGCCTGTTCTGTTAAAAGGTCGACAATCTTACCTTTGCCTTCGTCACCCCATTGAGTGCCGAGTACGACTACATTTTTGCCCATTATTAGCTGCAACGTCTTGTGGTATAAAATAGAATTTTAACAGATTTTAGGGGGTTATAGGCAAGTGTTTTATTGAAAAATGATCAATAAAACAATTCCTGCAGTAACTAAACATCCACCTAAGCGTCTGAGAACATTTTGCTTTTGTGTAGAAAGCTCTAATAAATATTTTTGCCACTTGTTAGGAAAAAGTAACGGACCAAGCCCTTCAATAATTAAAACTAAGCCAAATGCGGTCATTAACAATGGTAAATTCATGTTTTAGCCTCTTTTTAACTGATACCAATTCCATTAATTATGTAACCTCAACTCGGCATATAAATGAGGTTACATAATTATAAAAATTAAAGCTTAGTCATTAGCCACTATCAAACTTGTCATTTATTTTACTAACAAGGCAAATTGACGCGTCAATAGCTGGCCTATTGCAAGCCTGCTTGTATAAAGAATAACGCAGTTAGCAAGACAAAGGACTGCTTGCGAGGCGTTTGTTATCTCAAGTTCAGGCTATGTACCTTTCAGCCGATGTTTCTGGCCTATTCACATTGATGCTATACAACATCATTAACCCACACAGCACATTTTACACGATAAATTTTAGACAATAAAAAACCCAGCAAATGCTGGGTTTTTTGAATCCAAAAAACGAATTAACGCTTAGAGAACTGTGGCTTACGACGTGCTTTACGTAGACCAACTTTCTTACGTTCAACTTTACGTGCATCACGGGTAACAAAACCAGCGCTACGTAGAGTAGGACGTAAAGCTTCATCTAGTTGCAATAATGCACGGGTAATACCGTGACGAATTGCACCAGCTTGGCCAGTAGTACCACCGCCCTTTACAGTTACATAGATGTCTAACTTATCAGTCATTTCAACTAATTCTAATGGTTGACGAACAACCATACGAGCAGTTTCACGACCAAAATATACATCCAAAGGACGTTGGTTTACAACGATATTGCCACTACCTGCTTTAGCGAAAACGCGAGCTGTAGATGTTTTGCGACGGCCAGTGCCGTAGTACTGAGTTGCAGACATTTGCTTACTCCTCCCGTTTAGATATCAAGAACTTGTGGTTGTTGTGCAGCGTGGTTATGTTCTGTGCCAGCGTAAACTTTAAGCTTACGGAACATGGCACGGCCCAAAGGACCTTTTGGTAACATACCCTTAACTGCTTTCTCGATGATCATTTCAGGCTTATGAGCTTGAAGCTTCTCAAAGCTGATTTGCTTAATGCCACCAATGAAGCCTGAATGAGAGTAGTAAATCTTACCAGCAGCTTTATTACCAGTTACAGTCACTTTTTCAGCATTGATAACGATGATATAATCACCAGTGTCAACGTGTGGAGTGTATTCTGGCTTATGCTTGCCACGTAAGCGAGTTGCGATTTCAGTTGCGATACGGCCTAAAGTTTTGCCTTCAGCGTCAACAACAAACCAGTCACGAGTTACAGTTTCTGGTGTAGCAGTAAAAGTCTTCATTATTACAAAAACCCAAAGTTAATTTTCTGTCTCACATGCTGACTGCAGGTTGCAATCAACACAAAATTACCGATTCTTGCCCCTTCGAACATGAATATTGGCTTACAACTTCCGCCCAAATTGGCGGATTAACGCGGGCAGGTCGCAGATTATACGCAAAGCCACGGCAAAGATCACCTGATTTTTGATAATATTTCAAATAAATCACTTAATAATCGATGAACAAAAATACCCGACTTTTCAAAAAGTACCGTTTGTAGGTTTAAGGCAAATGTTCCAGCGCCAAATACTCTCTTGATTGCATTTCAATAAGCCTTGAACGACAGCGTCTGAATTCAAAACTTAGCTGACCATCAGTATAAATATGTTCCAATTCGACTTGGGCTGAAATAATCAATTTGACATTTCTTTCATAGAATTCATCGACCATGGCCAAGAAGCGTCTGGCAATATCATCACCCGTTTGTTGTGCACCCATTTGCTCTAAACCACTCACTAGCACTGTATGGTATAGGCAAGCCATTTCCATATAGTCACGTTGTGAGCGAGGTCCATCACATAAATCACGGAAACTTATTAACAGTACTCCTTGCGACTGTTGACGAATACGAATTGCACGCCCATCAACGTCTATAGGAGCAGTCAGTTTTTCAGATTCCGGTGCCAGTTGGTCGAAATAATGTAATAGATTGATGTCAGCTTGATCATCGAGTGGATAATGATAAATCTCTGCCTGCTCTAATGTTCGCAGACGGTAATCTATTCCAGAATCGACATTTAAGATTTCACAGTGTTGATTAATCAAGGCAATCGCAGGTAAAAAACGCGCTCGTTGTAAGCCGTTTTTGTATAACTCGTCAGGGATGATATTTGAAGTGGCGACTAGGGCAACGCCTTCTTTAAATAATGCTTGAAATAATGTCCCTAACAACATGGCATCGGTGATATCCGACACAAAAAACTCATCGAAACAGATAATTTGATATTGTGACGCCATCTTTTTTGCAATAGTAAGTAGAGGATCTTGCACGCCTTTTAGTTCACCTAAATCATGGTGAATTTGGTGCATAAAGCGGTGGAAATGAGCACGTAACTTTCGTTCGGTAGGCAATGCATCGTAAAAGGTGTCCATAAGATAGGTTTTACCCCGCCCAACGCCCCCCCAAAGATACAAACCTTTTACGGGAACCGGTGTCGACTTAATTCCTATTACGCTAAACAATTTACTGACACCTGATACTGGCTTAGCGGCGACAATCAATTCATCATATACTCGTTGTAATGACTTAACTGCTTGTTCTTGTGCTGCATCATGTGAAAAATCATCTCGGGTAAGGTCTTGCTGATAATGCTGCCAAGGGGTTAACTGCGACACGATTACGACTCTCTTACATCAAATAATTGCTGCGAATAATAACATTAAACAATCAATACGAGTAATGGCTTCAACGGATCAAATTAACCTTTGTTAATAAAAATGGAACTAACACGATGACCACTACTCTGATTGATTAACGTAAATTTGCTAATTGTTTGCTTATCATTGTGCTGACTTGCTCGCCATTGTAGAACATCATCAAACAAGCTCACGGCAACACACTAACAAGAATGATTAACGATATTTAACTTTGAAATCATGTCATCAAGCCACATATTTTATGTTACCAAGCTTGAATGCATACAGGAGCTATCCATAGATGAAAACCAAATTAAGCTTACTTTCTGCTGCGTTATTAACGGCATCGTTAGCCATGACACCCACGCTATCATTTGCTGCCATTCCACAAGCCGTCGACGGGCAAGCCATTCCTAGC
The DNA here is from genome assembly GCF_002836315.1 of Shewanella sp. ALD9. Classification (NCBI taxonomy): domain Bacteria; kingdom Pseudomonadati; phylum Pseudomonadota; class Gammaproteobacteria; order Alteromonadales; family Shewanellaceae; genus Shewanella; species Shewanella sp. ALD9. The sequence continues at coordinate 551,581 of NZ_PJCD01000001.1, read as the reverse complement.
TTAGCGCCAATGTTAGAACGGACAACGCCAGCGGTTGTGTCGGTAGCAGTATCGGGCACCCAAGTTTCAAAACAACGCGTACCGGATGTGTTTCGCTACTTCTTTGGTCCTAATGCCCCACAAGAACAAGTTCAAGAACGCCCTTTTAGAGGTTTAGGGTCAGGGGTTATTATTGATGCAGACAAAGGCTACATCATTACTAATAACCATGTCATTAATGGTGCTGACGACATTCAAATTGGTTTACATGATGGCCGTGAAGTTACAGCGAAGTTAATCGGCGCAGATAAAGAGTCGGACATTGCCCTACTTCAAATTGAAGCAAAAAACTTAGTTGCTATTAAACAAACTGATTCTGATGAAATTCGCGTCGGTGATTTTGCAGTGGCCATTGGTAACCCATTTGGTCTTGGGCAAACCGTCACGTCAGGGATAGTCAGCGCGCTAGGCCGCAGTGGTTTAGGCATTGAAATGCTAGAAAACTTTATCCAAACCGATGCAGCTATAAATAGTGGTAACTCAGGTGGCGCATTAGTTAATTTAAAAGGTGAGCTCATCGGAATTAACACCGCTATTGTCGCCCCTAATGGTGGTAACGTCGGTATTGGTTTCGCGATCCCTGCCAATATGGTTAATAACCTTGTTGATCAAATTATTGAACACGGTGAAGTAAGACGCGGCGTGCTTGGGGTATCAGGACGAGATCTTGATAATGAACTAGCCAAAGCTTTCGGTTTAGACACTCAACATGGTGGCTTTGTGAATGAAGTTATGCCAAAAAGTTCAGCTGACAAAGCCGGACTAAAAGCGGGTGACATTATTACCAGCCTGAATGGCCGCAGCATTAAGACTTTCCAAGAACTGCGCGCAAAAGTTGCCACTATGGGCGCGGGTGCAGAAGTAGAGTTTGGTATAATTCGTGACGGTGATAAAAAGACCATTAAAGCAACTTTAGGTGAAGCGGATAAAGTCGAGGCAGAAGCGGGTAACGTGCATCCAATGTTACAAGGTGCAACGCTAGAGGACAGCAAGAAAGGAATCCAGATAACTGAGATTGCTCAAGGCTCGCCAGCTGCAATGAGTGGTTTACAGAAAGGCGACTTAATAGTGGGGCTTAACCGCAACAAAGTGACCAGCCTTAAAGCATTAAAAGAAATGTTGAAAGACAATCAAAGCTCTGTCGCGCTAAAAATATTACGTGATAACAATTTGCTATATCTTGTTTTACGCTAGTATCGTCACCCCACTAGATCACACTCGATGACAATCATTCGATTATTGAGTGTGATATCAGTTAAGGAATTAAGCATCGACAAACGTTTGGTCGATGCTTAATTTATCGAGCTATGTTAATATAACAGCCATTTTTTTTAACAATTATTCATGCCATGAACTTAAAAGACACTTGCATCTATATAACTAAGGCTGTGGTATTTGGTCTGATCATGGCAGCTGTTTTTTTAGCCATAACCTCTTTGATGCAAAACTCCTCGCTCAACCATAACTTAACGAATGTTAGCAACAATGGCTCAGAATTATCTTTTGCTAAAGCGGTTCGTCGTGCAGCCCCTGCCGTTGCTAATATTTATAGCCTTAGTATTGACCAACATAATCCACTCAATTCAAGTTCACTTCAAGGCCTCGGCTCTGGAGTAATAATGAGTAAAGAAGGTTATGTATTAACCAATTACCATGTGATAAAAAAAGCTGACGAGATTGTGATTGCGCTGCAAGATGGGCGAAAATTTACCGCTGAAGTGGTTGGTTCAGATCCGGAAACTGATTTAGCAGTGCTCAAGATTGAAGGTGACAATTTACCTATCGTACCGATTAATCTCAATAAGCTAGCCCAAGTAGGTGATGTGGTATTGGCCATTGGCAATCCTTATAATATTGGCCAAACCATTACCCAAGGGATTATCAGTGCAACAGGACGTAACGGCTTAAGTTCAGGTTACTTAGACTTTCTACAAACTGATGCCGCCATTAATGCAGGCAATTCTGGCGGCGCATTAATCGACACCAGTGGTGAATTAATTGGCATTAATACTGCCGCATTCCAAGTGGGTGGTGATAATGGTGGCAATGGGATTAGTTTCGCGATTCCAATTAAATTAGCCCACAGTATTATGGATAAATTGGTTAAGCATGGCCGGGTTATTCGTGGCGCATTAGGTATTTCGGGTGAGCCACTCAATCCGGTAATGGCTCAGATACTCAACTTGCCTGATTTAAAAGGGGTGTTGGTTACCGGTATTGATCCTGATGGACCGGCTGCACGTGCACGTTTATCACCTAGGGATGTTATTACTCAATACAATGACGAAGATGTTCCAGGGGTTGAAATGTTAATGGACAGAATTGCAGAAACCACACCGGGGACTAAAGTCAACATGACCATTATTCGTGAAGGTAAAAAGCAAACACTACCGGTGATTATTGCGGAAAAGATCACTGCAGCAGAGTAGCAGACGCAAATATTGACAATATGCATCGACAAAAAAGCCATTCAAATGAATGGCTTTTTTGTGAGTCCGCGGTAATGCTTATACCTACTTCACTCTCAATATTTAACGTAAACTATTTAACTCGAACGACTTCAGCACCCAAGCCTTGGAACTTAGCTTCAATGTGCTCATAACCGCGGTCTAAATGGTAGATACGATCTACTGTTGTAGTACCTTCAGCCATTAAGCCTGCAATCACTAAGCTGGCAGATGCACGCAAATCTGTCGCCATAACTTGTGCGCCATTTAAGCGTTCAATACCATGAATAATGCAAGTGTTGCCTTCAAGCTCTAAATTAGCACCCATACGGCTCAACTCAGGTACATGCATAAAACGATTCTCGAAAATCGTCTCTGTAACACGGCCAGTGCCTTCAGCAAGAGCATTCAACACACAAAATTGCGCTTGCATATCGGTTGGAAACGCAGGATAAGGTGCAGTTTTAATATTGACTGATTTTGGACGTTGGCCTTTCATATCAAGCTCAATCCAGTCCTCGCCGGTCGTGATCTCAGCACCGGCATCTTCAAGCTTTGATAATACCGCTTCTAATGCACTAGGGTCTGCAGATACACAGCGAATTTTGCCACGTGTTACAGCTGCGGCAACCAGGAAGGAACCGGTCTCGATGCGATCAGGCATAACACGATATTCGCAACCCGATAAACGCTCAACCCCTTCAATCTTTAAGGTCGCAGTGCCTACACCAGTAATCTTTGCACCCATAGCAATTAAGCAATGTGCTAAATCAGTGACTTCAGGCTCACGGGCAGCATTTTCAATCACTGTGGTGCCATCCGCTAACGCAGCGGCCATAAGCAAGTTTTCAGTTGCGCCGACACTGACCATATCCATAAAGATATGTGCGCCTTTTAAACGGCCATCTACGCGCGCTTTGATGTAGCCTTCTTTGACTTCAATCTTAGCTCCCATTAACTCTAAACCATGTAAATGCAGATTCACCGGACGTGCGCCAATAGCACAACCGCCAGGCAAAGAAACATCTGCAGTACCATAACGGGCAAGCAATGGACCTAAAATAAGAATAGAAGCGCGCATTGTTTTGACTAAATCATAAGGGGCGCAGTATTCATTTAAATTGGTGGTTGAAATACGAATGCGGCTACCGCCTAAGTCTTCAACCTCTGCACCTAAACAGCGTAGTAGTTCACAGCTGGTGATCACGTCACGTAAGTTAGGCACATTTGAGACAATAAAATCTGTTTCAGCTAATACGCCAGCCATTAAAATTGGCAATGCTGCGTTTTTTGCACCAGAGATCACGACTTCGCCAGCTAAAGGTTTGCTGGCTTTAATAGTTAATTTATCCACTGTGAGTCTCAGTTGTTACATATTGAAAAGTTTTTCACGCTTCCACTGGGTAGGCGTAAAAGTTTTAATCGTTAACGCGTGCAATTCACCACTGGCAATTTGCTCAGCTAAAGGAGTATAAATCGCCTGCTGCTGTTTTACACGACTCATGCCTTCGAAGCATTCACCCACGGCGACCACTTTGTAATGGCTGCCATCAGAGGTCACATGTGCTTCTGTTAGCGACAACGCCTCTGTTAAAATCTGTTCAATAACCTTGCATTCCATGAAATCAATTACCTTTACTATTTGAGACTATATTTGGCTGAAAAAAGCGTCTAAATCATAAAGCTCAATCATTTTCTTGAGCTGATCACTTGGATTAACCAATTGACGTGACACACTTGTTTCTTGGCTACTTGAAGCATGTAGTTTGATAAACGCTAATAACAATGCAACACCTGCACTGTCGACGTATTCCAATGCTGATAAGTCTACCACTTGAGTAGATGCAGTAAACAATTCATGGCGTTTAGGCCACAATTGTTTTACATCATCTTGTGTTAACCGACCGCTGACAATGCAACGTTGCTCTTGTTGATTAAAGGTAATCACGCAGCGGCTGCTTCTTTTGCTGGTTGGCGATCAATATTCTGTTGGGTTTTATCATTCAACATTGTAATCACCGCTTCAATACCTTGCTGACGGATTAAATTTGAAATTTCAGACTGTTTAGAGGCGAGTAAACTCACCCCTTCCGCCACTAAATCAAATGCTTTCCAAGTGTTGTCTTTCAGACGACGCGCTTTAAATTGAATTTTAATCGGTGGACGACCTTTTTCGATAATCTGCACGTTCACTTCAACTATTTTTTCGTCGCTAAAATCACTCGGCGGATCAAAGGCCACTTTTTGGTCGGTATATTCTGTTAATGCTTGAGCATAAGTTGCGACTAAATAGCCTTCGAAAGCCTCAACAAAACGATTACGTTGATCTACGGTGGTATCACTTAAATACTGCCCCATGACTTTATACGCAGCGTATTTATAATCGACGTAAGGCATAAGCTCTTCACGTACAATCACTTTTAAATGACTTAAATCGGCATTAATTAATTCTTTATCTGATTTAAACCGATCAAAGGTCATATTGGCTACTTGTTTGATCATCTCATAAGGATCACTAGTATTCACCTCATCATTAGCAGCCGTAGCACCTTGGCTGATAACAGCGCTGCCCACTAGGCATAAAGCTATAACACGACTAAAAAACGTTTTCATAATAGGGATCCTATTTATCTTTAGATGACATGCTGTATAACAGCTGACCAATTAAATCTTCTAAAATCAATGCACCACGAGTGTCATGTACTTTATCGCCATCGGCAAGCATCGAAATATCATCGTCCATAAATCCAGGTGTTAGACCAATAAACTGCTCCCCAAGTAACCCTGAAGTCAAAATGGCCAAACTGCTGGTTTCGGGGAATTTATCAAAGCGCTTATCCATTGTTAACGTCACAACAGGCACTAATTTATGGCTATCAAGGGTAACATCAGTCACGCGTCCGACAACGACTCCGCCAACTTTTACCGGCGAACGTACTTTTAGGCCACCGATATTATTAAACTCAGCCACCAAGGTATAAGTCTGGGCATTGGATTTTACTTTCACATTAGCAACGTTGAATACTAATACGCAAAATGCCAACAAACCTGACAATAAAAATACACCTACTAATAACTCTATTTTCCGTGTCAACATACTATTAAACCACTTAAATTAATCTAAACAATGAAAAAATCTTAATTTCCAAACATGATTGCCGTAAGCAAAAAGTCCAGCGCTAAAACAGCTAAGCTTGCCTGCACAACCGTTGAGGTTGTCGCACGACTGATGCCTTCTGGATTGGGTTGAACTTCATAACCTCGGTACAAGGCTATCCATGTCACCACCACACCAAAAATAGCACTTTTTATCAAACAGTTAACAATATCTTGTCGCCACTCAACCGATGCTTGAAGAATAGACCAAAACGCACCACTATCAATGCCCTTCCATTCAACACCGACTAAGTGCCCACCTAAAATACCCACAAGACTAAACATTAACGCCAGTAATGGCATGCTAATGACACCCGCCCAAAAACGCGGTGCGATGATTTGCCTTAATGGGTCTATCGCCATCATCTCTAAACTCGACAATTGCTCTGTCGATTTCATTAAGCCTATTTCGGCGGTTAACGCAGAACCTGCTCGTCCGGCAAATAATAATGCAGCAACGACAGGCCCAAGTTCGCGTAATAAGCTTAACGCTACCATTGGGCCTAAGCTTTCTTCAGTGCCAAACCCAACTAAAATATTATATCCCTGCAGAGCCAATACCATGCCAATAAACAAACCGGACACTAAAATGATGACCATTGAACGAACACCAAGCACATAAACTTGCTTAATCAGTAATGGGGTGCCTTTTTTGATGTTAGGAAAATGCGCAATTGCGCGCCATAACATGATGCCCGCTCGACCATAACCCTGCACCAATCTCAGTGCATATTTGCCGGTGTCGGCAATATAATCAATTACGCCCACGAAGTAGCTCCTCTTGATAATCCTCTGCAGGATAATGGAATGGCACAGGGCCATCTGGCGCACCTTTGATAAACTGGACCAATTGTGGATTGTCAGATTGACGTAATTGCTCTGGTGTTCCATGTGCAATGACTTTTTTATCGGCTATCACATAGACATAATCTGCAATACCTAATACTTCATCTACATCATGAGAAACCACTACTGAAGTGAGTTTTAATGAATCCGACAACTCACGAATAAGTTTTACTAGCATGCCCATTGAAATAGGATCTTGTCCGGCAAAGGGCTCATCGTACAGCACCATCTCAGGTTCAAGTGCAATCGCTCGCGCCAATGCTGCTCGACGCTGCATACCACCAGATAACTCATTAGGCATCATATACGCGGCACCGCGAAGTCCGACAGCTTGAAGTTTCATCAATACAATGGAGCGGATAATCTCTTCAGGTAATCCAGAATGCTCTCTTAATGCAAACGCGACATTATCGAAAACATTAAGGTCAGTAAACATTGCACCACTTTGAAATAGCATACTCATGCGCTTACGCAATTCAAACAGATCTTTGCGTTTAAGCTTATGTATATCATGGCCATCGAATAAAACTTGCCCACTGTTGGGGGTTAACTGTCCGCCAATCAATTTCAATAGGGTGGTTTTACCGATACCGCTGGGCCCCATGATAGCGGTTACTTTACCTTTGAGAATCGATAAAGAAATATCTTCATAAATCACGTGTGAACCATGGCTAAATGCTAAATGGTTAACTTCGACCAAAGGTTTATTACTTGATTTGCTCATATCAGACATTGGCGTTGAGGAGATAACAGCCTTCCTTGCTTTAAGTTGAAGCGCAAATTGTACTGTAATTGTCGATTAAGCGACAACTATATCCATATCAACACGCTTCATTACCAGAGCAATTACTGTGCAATGCTTTCAATTTGATAGAAATCCAGCGAAAATAGTCGTTAATTAAATACTACTATCGGAATCACATGCTAGTTAATATCCTAATGTTAGTTGTTGGCCTTGCTGTTTTAGTTTGGAGTGCGGATAGATTTGTCTATGGGGCGGCGGCATTTGCCCGCAACTTAGGCTTACCTCCGATGTTAATTGGACTCACCATTGTTGCTATGGGTAGCTCTGCACCTGAAATGTTTGTTGCGGCCACCGCATCAATGGATGGCATGCGTGATACCGCCATTGGTAACGTATTGGGCTCAAACATTGCTAACATTACCTTAATTTTAGGATTAACAGCCTTACTAGGTGCCATTAGCTTAGATTCGAAGACCTTAAAACGCGAAATACCTATCATGCTTGCTGCTACGGTATTTGCCGGTTACACCTTGCATGATAATGTGTTGACACAAACAGAAGGTATCATGCTTATTGCATTACTTTTGTTGTTGATGGGATATTTCATTTGGCAAGCTACTCATGACAAAACCCCAGACAGCTTAGATGATAAACTTGAATCTGAGATCCCTAAAAATGTGCCAACCTTTCATGCTATCATTTGGCTGGTCGTCGGTATTATATTGCTCCCGCTATCAGCAAGTTGGATGGTCGATGGCGCTGTAGGTATTGCAAAGTTTTATGGGTTGTCAGATCTTGTGATTGGCTTAACCATTATCGCAGTAGGAACCAGCCTACCAGAATTAGCGGCCTGTATTGCTGGAGTATTAAAAAAAGAACACGACCTTGTCATTGGTAACATTGTTGGGTCTAACTTATTTAACATTCTTGCGGTACTGGCACTACCAGGATTGATCTCCCCTGGTGAAATAGATGCTTCAGCCAGTGGAAGAGACTTCTATATGGTATTAGGCACCAGTGCAGCATTAGCCGTTTTAGTATTATCCAGTGGCGCTAAGCAACAACTTACTCGCTGGCATGGCGCACTATTATTAATCACCTTTATTGCGTACCAAATTGTTGTCTTTCAGTCGCATTAGATTGGAGCATGAAGGTAAAGTATTAAGCTAACAGAGAGAGTCGTATGGTAAATCACACTCAATTTCGTCAATGGGGTCGTAAAGTCATTGATATAGAAAAAGCTGCCTTAGATAATTTATATCAATATGTAGACTCGGTTGAGTTTGACCAAGCATGTCAATTGATCATGCAGTGTAAAGGTAAAGTGATTGTCATGGGGATGGGCAAATCAGGTCATATTGGTAACAAAATATCCGCGACCTTTGCCAGTACCGGCACACCGGCATTTTTTGTTCACCCTGGTGAAGCCAGTCATGGTGATTTGGGCGCATTAGCCAAAAATGACATTGTACTCGCCATTTCCAACTCTGGTGAATCAAGCGAAATACTGACATTAATGCCTGTTATCCAACGTATGGGTGTACCAGTGATTGCGGTGACCGGTAAACCAGACTCCAATATGGCGCGTTTATCCAAAATCCATTTATGCATTCAAGTGCAAGAAGAAGCATGTCCATTAGGATTAGCACCCACTTCCAGCACCACTGCAACACTTGCTATGGGCGATGCATTAGCCATTGCTTTATTACAAGCAAAAGGTTTTACTCGTGATGACTTTGCCTTATCACACCCAGGTGGCTCTCTTGGAAGAAAATTACTTCTAAAAGTCGACGATGTCATGCATAAAGACGATGATTTACCGATCGTCAATGATGATATTTGTATTACTGAGGCACTTTATGAAATATCTAAAAAGGGCCTTGGCATGACGGCAGTAGTCGACCATGCCAATAAACTTGTGGGCATTTTTACCGATGGTGATTTACGCCGGGTTATCGATGCAGACGTGAATCTTCGAATCACTCCTATTGCCCAGGTTATGACCGAAAATTGTGTGACCTGCCCTGCGGGGATTTTAGCCGCACAAGCACTGCAAATCATGGATGAAAAGAGCATCAACGGACTGATTGTCGTTAATGAAAAACATCAACCGATCGGAGCATTAAACATGCTCGATATGGTTAAAGCTGGAGTCATTTAATCATGTCAGAATCAAACTCGTTTCACCAAGGATTTTACGGCCCTGTCAGCAATGATATTTGGCAACGAGCTCAAAAAATCAAACTGTTAATCTGTGATGTCGATGGAGTATTTTCAGATGGACGTATTTACCTCAGTAATGCAGGTGAAGAACTCAAAGCGTTCCACACTCGTGACGGTTATGGTGTGCGCTCTTTGCTTACCAGTGGTATCCATGTCGCCGTCATTACAGGACGTAAATCCAAGATTGTTGAAAACCGCATGACGGCATTAGGTGTAACACATATTTATCAAGGTATTGATAATAAATTTGAGCCTTTTGAGCAATTATTGTCGCTCTATAATGTGACTGCTGATGAAGTGGCTTACATTGGCGATGACATGGTAGACCTACCAGTAATGAAAGCCGTAGGACTAGCCGTTTGTGTCGGTGATGGTCATCCGTTTGTCAAACAACAGTGCCATATGACAACCACCCTCAATGGTGGCCACGGCGCACTGCGTGAACTCACCGATTTATTACTATTAAGCCAAGATAAATTTGCCAGTGCTCATGGTATGAGTATATGAGTAGAGTCACGCTAGGTATTATTGCTTTTTTTGGGCTTGCTTTTATATTGTACTGGCAAGCACAAGTAAAACGCAGTGAAATGGATGCGGTACAAATACGCGGTATTGAGCGCCCAGATTTTGTTGCAGATAACCTACGCACTACAGAATTCAACCAACTAGGTTTCGTCGAAAGTCGAGTCAGCGCCGAACACATGGAGCATTACGCCTCAAGTGACATCACTCACTTTACCAAACCTATCTACCTCATTTACCCTGAAAACGGTAAAGCACAATGGCAATTAAGTGCAGACCGTGGGCAATTGAATAAAAATACCAGCAAAGTCACATTAGAAAATAATGTTATTATTGATGCCATTGATATAGAAGAACCCCTGCAGTCACTGAGTACCCAAGCTATTACGGTGGATTTAACCACTATGATAGGATCCTCACAAGAGATGGTGTACATCAAAGGTAAAGGGTTTATTATTCAAGGTTTAGGCCTACATGCTGACTTGAATTCGCAAAAATTATCGCTACTAAGCCAGGTAGAAGGAACATATGAGCCACATTAATCGTCTCCACACTCGCGCCAATGTTATGTTATTAAGTAGCATACTTTGTATATTGAGTTTGCCTGCTATAGCGAAACAAGGGGATCTGAAACAAGAATTGAAAATCGCTTCAGTCAGTCAGTCTGCCGACATTAAGAATAATCAAATTGTTTTTAATGGTCCGGTAACGATTGTCCAAGGCACGATTAATATCAATGCAGATCAGTTACGGGCGTTTACCCCTGAAAACACCACCAGCAAGAGATTAATTGCTACTGGCACCCCGGCTACATTTTCACAAGAATTAGATGACGGTAAAATTGGTACCGCAAGTGCTAACGAAATTAGCTATGACCTTGCCACCACTACACTCACATTGACTGGCAACGCCAAATTGGATCAATCAGGTAGCCAGGTTACCGGTAATAAAATCAAGTACAACATCAGTGCTCAAGAGCTGATTGCCGAAAGTACTGGTACAGGGCAAGATCGGGTAATCACCATCATTCAACCAGAGAATTTCCAAGACGAGTCGGCGCCAAAGCAAAAACTCCCTGAAATTCCTGTTAACAAGCAGATCAAACCATGACCCAAATTACCTTAACCGCTGAAAATCTAGCTAAAAGCTATAAAGCTCGTCAAGTTGTTAAAGATGTGAGTTTAACGGTTAAAACAGGCCAAATTGTCGGTCTTTTAGGCCCCAATGGTGCAGGCAAAACCACCACCTTTTATATGGTTGTCGGCTTAGTAAAAAGCGATAAAGGCCGAATATTGATTGACGATGACGACCTTACTGCCGATCCAATGCATTTGCGCGCCCGCAAAGGTATAGGTTACTTACCACAAGAAGCCAGTATTTTCCGCAAGCTCACCGTTTACGACAACATAATGGCCGTACTGCAAACTCGCAAAGAGCTCAGCACAGACCAACGTATTGAACAGCTTGAGCACCTACTCGAAGAGTTCCACATTACTCACATACGCGACAGCCAAGGTATGTCGTTATCGGGTGGTGAACGTCGTCGTGTTGAAATTGCGCGCGCTTTAGCTGCTAATCCAAAATTTATTTTGCTTGATGAGCCCTTTGCTGGTGTTGATCCTATTTCGGTCATCGACATTAAAAAAATCATCCAACAACTTAAAAACCGCGGTTTAGGGGTATTAATTACCGACCATAACGTACGTGAAACGCTAGACGTTTGTGAGCGAGCCTATATCGTTAGCCAGGGTAATTTAATTGCCGAAGGCACACCAGATGAGATATTAAGTAATCAACAAGTTCGAGCTGTGTACTTAGGTGAACAATTCAAGCTATAGTTACTTTACTGGCCTTTTAGTCTAGCTAACTCATTTCATTGAACGATACCTAAACAACGTTAAATGTCATTGATGTTTATGGCAATCTATTACAGTTCGAGATTGTCATTTTTATGGAAAATCATCTAGGGATAAGCGGTAAATGAAAGCGTCACTCCAACTTAAAATGGGTCAACACTTAACCATGACCCCACAATTGCAGCAAGCCATTCGCTTACTGCAATTATCGTCATTGGAGCTACAGCAGGAAATCCAACAAGCATTAGATTCAAATCCATTGCTTGAAATAGAAGATGAGTTTTCTGAAGCAAAAGACTCCTTAAAAGAAAACCGCGACCAAGCGGATACAGACTTTAGTGACAACAGTATTGTTAATGTCGAAAAAGACACTTCCACCGTCGACATAGCAGAATCCATGACCAAAGAAACCATGGATGATTTAGCCATGGATACTACATGGGATGAAGTATACACAGCCTCACCTATGTCAGGTTCAGGCAGTGCAAGCATGCGCGATGACGACATGCCCTTTCAAGGTGAAACCACCGAAGGTCTGTACGAACACTTAGAATGGCAAAAAAATCTCACTCCATTTTCAGACACCGATCTCGCCATTGCCACCGCCATTATTGATGCCATTGATGAACGCGGTTATCTAACCCAAAGTACCGAAGATATTCTCGAAGCCATGGGTGATGAAAATGTGGAACTCGATGAGGTTGAGGCGGTATTAAAACGCGTTCAACACTTTGATCCTGTGGGTGTTGCAGCACGTGATTTAAGCGAATGCCTATTTATTCAATTAGCGCAATACTCTAACGACACACCCCATATCGATAATGCCCGTTTGTTAATTAAAGGCTATTTAGAGTTAATTGCTGGCCGTGATTTCAGATTATTGATGCGTAAAACAAAACTAAAAGAAAATGAGTTACGTGACGCAATCACTCTAATCCAGACACTCAATCCTCGTCCGGGCTTATTAATTACCCCCATGGATGATGAATACGTGATTCCCGATGTCACAGTATTAAAGAAAAATGGCCGTTGGGTAGTAGAGTTAAACCCAGACAACATGCCTAAAATTGGTGTTAATCAGCAATATGCAGCCATGGCTAGAGGCAGTAAAAACCCGTCGGATAGTCAATTTATTCGAGGCCATCTGCAAGAGGCTAAATGGTTTATTAAAAGTATTGAAAGCCGTAATGATACTTTACTTAAAGTGGCAAATTGCATTGTGCAATTTCAGCAAGGCTTTTTTGAATATGGCGAAGAAGCCATGAAGCCTATGGTGCTCAATGATATCGCTGAAGCCGTAGAAATGCATGAATCGACCATTTCACGAGTCACCACACAAAAATATATGCATACCCCTCGTGGCTTATTTGAACTAAAATACTTCTTCTCTAGCCATGTCAGTACTGATGATGGCGGGGAATGCTCATCAACGGCCATTCGTGCTTTTATCAAAAAGCTGGTTGCCGCAGAAAACCAGAAAAAACCACTGAGTGACAGTAAAATGGCTCAGCTTCTGGCAGAACAGGGCATAAACGTTGCTCGTCGTACGATAGCAAAATACCGTGAAGCAATGATGATCCCGCCCTCAAACCAACGTAAGAGTTTATAACCTACTAGGCAATGGAGGATTTTTTATGCAAATAAGTCTGACTGGACGTCATGTCGAAATAACAGAATCTTTACGTGAATACATCCACAGTAAATTTTCAAAGCTTGAACGACACTTCGATCAGATCCATAATGTACACGTTGTGCTCAATGTAGAAAAATTACAACAAAAAGCAGAAGCCAAAATCAACATTAATGGCGCAGAAATTTTTGCAATGTCAGAAAGTACTGATATGTATGCTGCAATAGACGCCCTGATAGACAAACTCGACCGTCAGGTAATTAAACACAAAGAGAAGAATACAAAACACTAACGATGGAACTTTGTACCATTCTGCAGCCGGAATGCACTACCTGTGCCACACCGGGCAGTAAGAAAAAAGTACTGGAACTCATCAGCAATTTAGTCGCTGCCCAGTACCCAACCCTGTCTTCGCAAGAGGTATTTGAAAGCCTGTTAGCGAGAGAGAAAATGGGTAGCACAGGTATAGGAAATGGCATTGCGATACCTCATGGTAGATTAACGACCATCGATCACCCTATCGCGATATTTATTAAATGTGAAGAAGCCATTGCCTTTGATGCAATCGATAAGCAACCCGTGGACCTTTTATTTGCTTTGTTAGTACCTGCAGACCAGTGCCAACAACATTTAGGCACGTTATCGAGCATGGCCCAAAAGTTAAGCGATAAGCAAATATTGAAACAGCTTCGTAAAACTCACGACGCAACAGAACTTTATCAGGTTATTACTGCATGAAACTAGTTATAGTATCGGGACGTTCAGGCTCAGGGAAATCCGTTGCCCTGAGAGTATTAGAAGACCTAGGATATTATTGTGTTGATAATTTGCCTTTACCACTCATTGGCACATTATTAGCCCAGCTTAAAGGCAGTAATGATTTGGTTGCGATTAGCGTTGATGTTCGTAACATTGCAGAACAAGGTAAAGTGCTTCAAGACCAATTGGCACTACTTCAAAATGACACTGAAATTATCAGTTTCTTTTTAAATTCCAATGACAAAGTATTGCTTAAACGTTACAGCGAAACACGTCGATTACACCCGTTATCTAAAAATCATATTTCACTGCAAGAAGCGATAAAACTAGAAGGCCGTTTACTTGAGCCTATCGCAAAAATTGTTGATCACTATATCGACACTTCTGCGCTAAATATCTACGAATTAAGCGACCAAGTTAGGCAAATATTATTAGGCAGTGTTGATAAAGAGTTAGTGATTAACTTTGAATCTTTTGGCTTTAAACACGGCATGCCGACAGAAGCAGATTTTATGTTTGATGTACGCTTTTTACCCAACCCACATTGGGAAATAGAACTGCGTCCATTTACGGGTTTAGACGAGCCCGTACAAGAATTTTTAGGTCGTCAGCCATTAGTTAATAAATTTATTTGGCAAATTGAAAACCTATTTGAAACTTGGATGCCGCATTTAGAACGTAACAATCGCAGTTACCTTACCATCGCGATTGGTTGTACTGGTGGTCAGCACCGTTCGGTATATATTGCAGATCAATTAGCAAAACGATTTCGACAAGGCAGTAAACACACGGTTAATGCTCGCCACAGAGAATTAAATATCAGTGATACTAATAACTAAGTGAGCATAGGATCGCGTCAATGATCAAACTTGAACGCCAAGTGACCATTTCAAATAAATTGGGGTTACACGCCCGTGCCGCCACAAAACTCGCGATGTTAGCGGCGGATTTTGATGCTAACATCACCTTAACTCAAGGCGAAAAAAACGCCAGCGCAGCTAGCGTACTTGGGCTATTAATGCTTGAAAGTGGTATCGGTAAAATGATTACGGTGACAGCTCAAGGCCCAGATGCTGAAGTGGCATTAAACGCAGTGTGTGATCTCATTAATGCTAAATTTGATGAATCTTGTTAATTTTTTAATCGCATTGAATTTATAAATAGCCTGTAATGTGTGAATAGCTGCAAGTTACTCATGCTTTAAGCCACCGTCATCCTTATTTTATGCGGCCTCTAAATGACTAGGCCATACTAACCAAACTGTCACGACATTGATGATCACCAGTAGACATCAGTCCCTCAAAAATATTAGCCCTTAGGTTTATCTCTCGCAGTTGATACCAATCTCATTAGTATCAGTTCATTCTGCGGGAGTTGGCGTTTAACATGATAAAGACATTACCGCTTCTAGCAACGGATCCAGTGCAACTCTGTTTCCGTGACGTGGTTCGTCTATAGTATGTAAAGCAGCATTGGCTGCTGCAGAATTTCACCGCAGAAGTCATTTAAGTATTCTATTTCTGCATTTCATTGTCTTACGTAAAGACAGCTATTTCTGCATTTATACGCCTTGAACTGTACAACCTGAGAAACCCAGAATAATGACATACTGAATAATATAAGTATGACGAATAGGAAGTAGATATATGGGTAAAGAGTACCTAGACAATGAGATAACAGAACAACGTCTCAATCAACTCGTTCAAGCACTAGACAGTGGTCTGTTTGTCCATGCCCGTAACATGCTACATACCATGTCACCTAACGATGTCGCCCTTATTCTCGAATCATCACCGCCCAAAAATCGTCAGGTGTTATGGCAACTCATTGACCAACAATATGCTGGGGAAATTCTTGACGAATTAGGTGAAGAGCTTAAAGATTCACTTATTAGCAGCATGACACCAGAGAAGCTTGCCCAGGCCACAATAGGCATGGATACAGATGACATGGCCTATATTCTTCGCAGTTTACCCGATGATGTTTACAAGAAAGTGCTCAAATCAATGCGAAGCCAAGACCGGGATAGAGTAGAGCAAGCATTGGGTTACCCAGATGATACTGCCGGCAGTATCATGAATACTGATACCGTCACCCTAAGACCCGATGTCAATATCGAAGTGGTATTACGCTATTTACGTCAACGGGGAAATTTACCTGATACGACTGATACTTTATATGTTGTGGATCGCCATGATCATGTTTTAGGCGGAGTAAGATTAGCTGATTTACTCACATGCGATCCAAGCGTAACGGTCCGCAGTATTATGGACACAGAATTAGAAAGTATTCCTGTAGAGATGTCCGATAAAGATGTGGCGCAAAAATTTGAACGGATGGATTGGATATCTGCCCCAGTCGTCGACAGCCAAGCAAAATTGCTTGGTCGAATTACTATCGATGACGTTATTGATGTCATCCGCGAGGATGCCGAACATTCAATGATGGGAATGGCAGGGATGGATGATGATGAAGATACCTTTGGCCCTGTGCTTAAAAGCACTCTGAGACGCTCTCTATGGCTAACCATCAATCTATTTGCAGCATTACTAGCCTCATCTGTCAGTAACATGTTTGAAGGTACCTTAGAGCAATTCGCCACCATCGCAATTTTAATGACCATTGTACCGAGTATGGGAGGCGTTGCGGGTAATCAAACCCTAGCACTCGTCATCCGCGGGATTGCACTTGGGCATATCGGCCAAAGTAACTCACGCTGGTTAATTGGTAAGGAATTAAGCATCGGATTATTGAACGGTTTAATGTGGTCTGTATTGGTCTTTTTTGCGGTATGGCTTTGGAAAGACGACATCGCATTAGGTGGATTAATTGGCAGTGCCATGCTGATTAATATGACGGTAGCAGGCTTTGCTGGCGCCACTATCCCCATAATGTTAAAAAAGCTAAATATCGATCCTGCGTTGGCGGGGGGTATGGTGTTAACGACGGTAACAGATGTCGTTGGCTTATTTGCATTTTTGGGCCTAGCTACATTATTTTTAATGCACTAAACCATTGATTTAAATCGTACATATCATGTCGTCCAACGAAATTGCGCTATCTAGTGCAATTTTACGGACGTCGGCGGCGTCTCTATACACATAAGTCTTTTTCACACATAAGCTCATTTACCAAGCGCTTAGTACTCTGATCACTTTTGCAGCTATGTCTGCAGCCTCACTTTGTTAACGTTTTTCAAACCATCAACTGGCAACAACTCATTCGGTGAAAACCTTGCCTTCATCTTGTCATTAAGGTGACCTTTTTTTGCCATATTTGTCATCCATACTGCGCTACGACAATCACAACCGTAATGTGTTGCCGGCAGCACATGCTCACCACATTAGTGCAATTGCACCAATCTGGTTGGCGACGCAAAAATAACAAAACTACAGGCAACAGGTAATGCACTGATAAATAACAACTAAAAATATTTATCAAAGTTGGCACAAGCTTTCCATATAAGAAATATGTACCTACTAAGTAGTAGTTTATTTTTTAAGCAGTCCATTGTAATTGTAGGAGATAGCGATGAATAAAATAACCGTAACACGTAGCATTATATCGATAAATGTCATGGTCAATAATGTCATTGCACAATGCCGCCAAAACATTTTTTTCTTAGCACATCTCGGTTGCAGTCAGTGGGATGAAGTTGAAACTCGCTCAGGTAAACATAGATAAATCGGAAGGAAATTATTTGATGAATATGTCAAATGCAAGACAGTATCCAATCGACTTACAAAGACAAGTGATTAATGAGGTCAAAAACCATAATCGATTATTATCCGACGTAGCAAAACAATATGGCGTGTCGGCTAAAACGGTTTATCAATGGGTGAGAAGTAACGATAGTCGCCAAACTGAAAGCAAGGGCGCGATCGTATCAGAAATAGCCTATTTACAACAAAAGATTGCCCAGTTAAGTCAACAATTACAAACAATGGCAAGTTAGTAACATTAACCGTTTTGGCAAGGATGTTTGATCGTATTAACAACTCGTCCCCCAGCAAGTTGATAACACAGCAACAAACATTCTAATAAAAAATAAGCGCAAAATATCTTGCATCCTTGCCGCTTTATCGCTCTACCGTTAGCCGTTAAGGAAGACAGCTAACATAACAGTTCAGGCGTTATTGGGTCCCCAGACTCTATAATCCAATAACGTCATTTTTATTAAGGTGTTTTACGGATCTAAATATCAAAACCGTTTTGGCAAGGATGTTTGACCGTGTTAACAACTCGTCCCCCAGCAAGTTGATAACGCACAGCAACAAACATTCTAATAAAAATAAGCGCAAACTATCTTGCATCCTTGCCGCTTTATTGCTCTACCGTTAGCCGTTAAGGAAGGCAGCTAACATAACAGTTCAGGCGTTATTGGGTCCCCAGACTCTATAATCCAATAATGTCATTTTTATTAAGGTGTTTTACGGAACTAAATATCAAAACCGTTTTGGCAAGGATGTTTGACCGTGTTAACAACTCGTCCCCCAGCAAGTTGATAACGCACAGCAACAAACATTCTAATAAAAATAAGCGCAAACTATCTTGCATCCTTGCCGCTTTATCGCTCTACCGTTAGTAGTCAAGAAGACAGCTAACACAACAGTTCAGGCGTTATTGGGTCCCCAGACTCTATTAATCCAATAACGTCATTTTTATTAAGGTGTTTTACGGATCTAAATATCAAAACCGTTTTGGCAAGGATGTTTGACCATGTTAACAACGCGTCCCCAAGCAAGTTGATAACGTACAGCAACAAACATTCTAATAATAAGCGCAAAATATCTTGCATCCTTGCCGCTTTATCGCTCTACCGTTAGTAGTCAAGAAGACAGCTAACATAACAGTTCAGGCGTTATTGGGTCCCCAGACTCTATAATCCAATAACGTCATTTTTATTCCAGCCTCTGGCTGACAAGCTCAAAACAATAATAATCACGAGCTTGATAACACTCTGGAGCATCAATTGGTACAGGTTGATAGCATTGGAGTGTTGGATACCCTAGTGGCATAAATATAACCACAGACAATGCAAACAAAAGCCCCAACGCAAAGGATGCAATGGGGCTTTTTCATTTCTATTAACTCAAAAACAGCTCAAGCTTAACTGAATAAGCCACCGCTTATTCATCGACGGAATTTACACCTTTAACACATTTGCTGCTCTGCGATATGAAGGCTTCAAAATCAGTGCTATTGAGTGGGCGACTAAACAAATAACCTTGACCCATAAAACATCCTAATTCGACTAATGCGAGGCTTTGATCTTCAGTTTCAACACCTTCGGCAATTAGCACTAACCCCATCGACTTACCCAACGAAATAATCGTCTTCACAATTTCATAATCATGTTTATTGTTGAGCATATCTTTCACAAACGACATATCAATTTTCATTACATCAACATTAAACTTTTTCAAATAGGCCAAGCTGGAATAACCAGTACCAAAATCGTCAATAGCAATCTTAATCCCTAATGATATTAACTCACTCAACTTGTTTTGCATGTCCGCTGCATCAATCATCAATGCAGTTTCGGTAATTTCCAATTCAAGTAAATGTGCCGGTAAATTATGCTCCAATAGTGCTTTCTTGATCATATCGGCTAAGTCGGGATCAGCAAACTGTGCCGCGGCCACATTTACCGAAATAGGAATCGTATAGCCCATTTCTAACCAACGTTTAGCTTCAGCACAGGCCTTATTAAGCACTTGTTTACCTAGCATAATAATTAAACCGGACTCTTCCGCTAATGGAATAAACTCTGCGGGAGAGATAAGCTCACCCTCATCATTGGCCAGTCTAACGAGAGCCTCAGCACCAATAATAATGTTTGTCTGTAAATCAATTTTAGGTTGATAATGCACAAAAAGTTCATCATTAATTAATGCTTTTCTTAAACGAGTCTCTAAATGATGGCGCTCCATAAGCGAACTTTCTAAATCATGCGAGAAAAAGCAGAAGCGATTTCGGCCTTCCTGCTTAGCACGGTACATTGCCACGTCCGCATGCCTCATTAATTCCTCGGCATCTAAAGCATCATTTGGGAACACACTAACACCAATACTTATCGACACATTAAACTTCTGATTATCAAGAATAAAAGGTTCATGCATCGCTTCAACTAATGTAGATGCTAATTGCGAAGAGGCCTCAACAGAGCGAGTCTCGCTCATTAAAATCACAAATTCGTCACCACCTAATCTCGCCAATGTATACGATGCAGGTATTAACGAGCGGATTCGTCTTGCCATCATACAAATGAGCTCATCACCATATTGGTGGCCTAAGGAATCATTAAGGTATTTAAAATGATCAATATCGATTAATAGTGCAGCTGCTTTGGTGCCATAAGATCTTGCTGTAGAACACGCCACGCTCAGTCTGTCCTGGAGTAATATCCTGTTTGGTAAATCAGTTAACTGATCATGGTTGGCTAAATGGCTCATTTTCATCGCCATCGCCATCGCTTCACTCACATCATGAAACACCATAATGGCGCCAATCATTTCACCATTTTCATTACGGATTGGCGCGGCTGAATCCTCCACATAAAAAACATGCCCTCCACGTGACGTAAGTAGGCTGTTTAGCGCCATTGCCACAATGCGCTGCTCGCGAAGAGCTAAATATAACGGGTTCAATAATGGCTGCTGAGTATCAGAATCTTTCAAATGCATCACATTTTCAATTTTTTGATGTAATGCCTCTTTTAACCGCCAACCCGTCATGCGCTCCGCAATTGGGTTCATAAAAGTAATAAGCCCTCTGGTGTCAGTCGCAATAACAGCATCACCAATAGAATTGAGTGTTACTCGAAGACGCTCCTTTTCAGAGTACAGCGCTTGCTTAGCATGCTTTACTTCAGAGACGTCAACAACAGTAACCAAGTAGCCATCGACTCCAGCACTTGATTTCATTTTGGACTGAAAGACTTCATAAAAGCTCATACCGTCACGGTTAGGGACTGTGACAATGTACTTTAATGCATCTGAGGTAATATGACGGTGATGATTTAAAATTGCATTACTGAGCGCTTCAGGAAAAATAGTCGAAATATGCTTGTTTTTAACATCACCGACCAAGCTATCAAACCACAAACCAGTGTTGTCATTACTAAATAAATTCTGACCTAAATCATCCCAATAGGTAATAAGCATTGGGACTTGATTAACTAATTGTTGTAGCTCTTCTTTAGCTTTAATAATTAATTGGTTTTGCTGCCTAAATTTAAGTTGTGTATGGACTCGTAAACAACAAATAGAAGCGTTAAAAGGTTTAGTAATAAAATCGACCCCACCACTTTCTAGCGCCAACCTTTCAAATTCAGGCTCAGTGTGGCCGGTAATAAAAATAATTGGAATATCGCTAAATAATGGATTAGCTTTGAGTGCACGACACACTTCCCATCCATCCATGTCAGGCATCTCAATATCGAGTAAAATGACATCAGGCTTAATTTTATCCACTAACGCGAGTGCATTAGTGCCAGACTCTGAAAAAAAGATATTACCAAGAGGCGACAAAATATCTTCCAGCATAAATATATTTTGAATATTATCGTCAATAATCAGAATTTTATAAACAGTATTGGATAAACCCGATAACAACATAGAAAAATAACTCCCTTATTTTCAGCTAGATAACATCCATTTAATCTTAAGGTTATCTGTAACCAACATACATTTATAATAGCTTAATTTTTTTACGTCTATCAATAATAGGCAGCAACGTAACCCACTACCTTAATTTAATGAAAACAACACCTACATAATAAGTACATTATGTTAACTTAGTCGATACCAAATGTGCTTGATCATAAAAGATATGAATACGCGAAAACGACATAAACACAAAAATGGTACACAGTTTCGTTAAGTAATATATTTGCACAGCATGTATCCAACGTGCATCTTAATATCTGCCTACATACTAGCGCGACCATATTCAGATAGACAATTGAGTTATCGTTATTGAGAGGCTGTTGAAACACTCATAGGCAATACAGGTAGACTAATTAGATGAGTTTGAAATGAACATGAGTAATACTGAACGACGTATCACGCTATTTTGTGCAGAACATCAGCTTGAATATCATCAGGCTGTTAATCGTTTTAGCGGCAATAAAGCCACCTATTTTAAGTCTGTTCAGCTGTTTATTAATGACTTAACCTTGTATATCCAACAAACCATGGCTTCACCGAACATTCCGGCGGACTTTGCACCTATGCTGCATACACTAAAAAGTTCTGCTGCTACTTTAGGTTTCACCGAATTAGCCTGCTACGCACGAAACCATGAAATTAAACTAGCACACTACTCTCCTACTGAATTTAGCCAGTTTCATAAGATATTATTGGCGAAATTAACCACGAATAAAGATCTAGCGATAATGCTAGCCTCCTTGCTAGAAATGGAATTACAAGCATCAAATAGCCAAGAGAACAAGCCGATATTAGCAGTGAACAGCGAATTTATTATGATATATGACACGCTAATGGAAGAAGTTAATCACTATAATATGAATGCCATTAATACATTTGCCAAAATAGCCAACACACTTAACCTCATTGCACCACAACATATTGAATTATTAACACAATCAATTAACCAATTAAAGTTTCAACAAGCAGAAAATATATTAGCTGAGATATTTCCCCGCATATTGAATATTCAACAGTGACACAGACTCATCAGACAAATCATAATGCATTGAAATTAATAAACAAATAAAATATAATCTTGCTTTCCCTATTGCTCACTATAAATAAATTAATGTCATCACTCATACCTTAGTACTAACGCTATTGATTGATATTATTAAAAAATCTTTTGTTTGCAAAAATTTAACATCAAAAAAAAATACATTCGCTACACTTAACCTTATTCACTCCTTATTGAAGTATCTTTATGATCAAAGTGTTGAACATGTTTATCTTAACTTTCATATTAATCGGCATTGTCAGTTGTGACCTTGGCACAAGCAAATCACTTACCGCTTCCGCCCTAAAAGACCCCATTAAAATTGCGGTATCTGGCACACCTCTTTCTGCACCTTTTTTTATTGCACAACAACAAGGTTACTTTAGAGCGAATGGGCTTAATGTTGAGCTAGTGAGATTCGACAGCGGAGTGAAATGCTTTGACGCCCTTAAGAATAAACAAGTTGACCTCGCCACGGCCTCAGAAACTGTGGTCATGTTTAATAGCTTTAAACAAACAAACTTTTCTGTATTAGCCAGTTTTGTCGAATCAGATAATGATCTAAAATTACTGAGTTTAACACCGCAAAAATATCAACAACTGGATAATTTAGCCCACGCACGCATAGGGATAGTAAAAAGCAGTGCCAGTGAGTTTTTTTTCGATAGTTTATTGATTATGTATAACAAAACTCAGCAGCCAATCGAGCGAGTATATTTACCTGCGGAGCAGCTTATTCCGGCGTTATTAAATAATGAGGTTGATATTATTTCAGCTTGGGAGCCCTTAAGTTATTTGTTAACACAACAAGTCCCCTCAAATACCAACGTCATCAGCAGTCGCGGCCTATACCACTTATCGTTCAACTTAATCGAGCTTAAAGAGACAAGGCTATCAACTACAGAAAAGTTAGCGCTACTCAAATCAATTAACGACGCAACCGATTATATTCATACACACCCAGATCTTGCTCAGACGAAAATTAGCCGTGTATTAGATATCGATCAATCCCAACTTAGTTATTCCTGGAATGACTATACTTTTCGGTTATCACTCAGTAATGCACTCTTTTCTAACATCCAAACTCAAAGCCAATGGGCAATTGATAATAAATTAGTCTCTGAAGAGAATAGTGTTGATTTTAGGCAGATTCTTGACCGAAAATTGTTTGAAAAGTTCACCAGTTTAGAGGCGGGATGGTAATTTATGATGTTATCTAAACGTCTAAAACTGACCGCAACACTCTGTTCACTGCTTACATTGATTGTCGGCTTGTCATTGATACAAGTTCACTATTATCAACAACAAATATACCGCCAACTCAATTACTCAATGAAGTTACAAATCAACATTGATAGTTTGCGTAGTCAACTGTGGCTTTACCAAGAGTATACAGATGACCAAGGGTTATCAGAGTTAAATATACGCCAAGCTGAACTGGCCAAAAACCTCTCAGAAGACATTCAATGGGGTACGCAACAAAAACTCATTATTGGAAACCTGAATAGACTGAATACCAATATTAGAGCACTTATTAATACTCAAAATAGCTTTCATAGTAAACAAGTCGATGTGTCATCCACCCTCACAGCAGAACGGTTATTTAAAGCAAAATACAGCATGGTTATTGAAGAGATGACTGAAGAAATGTTTAATCTTCATCAATTATCGATTAAACAAGCGAGCCAAAAACAACAAACGTTATTATTCCTTGTCGGAATGGTGCTATTGATATTAGCGATTCTGGTCACCGTATGGTCATTTATGACACTCATTCGATTTAAGAAAGGGTTAGCCTCACTCAACCAAGGGATGGAAGCACTTGCGGCTGGAGACCTAAAGAGTCAAATTAATTTCAGTGATACCGATGAGTTATCTGCACTCGCCCATAACTTCAATAGAATGAAGCTTTCACTTGCTCAAATCACCATTAAAAAGGATGAATTAAAGCAAGAAGTAGACAGCCAAACCCGTAAATTAATTGAACAACAAGACCAACTCATTTTCTTAGCTGAACATGATGAACTAACCGGTATTTATAACCGTCGCGCATTCATAAAACAAATTGATACTGCTATAGCAAGGGATTTACGCGGAGAAAATCAAGCGGCACTATTATTTATTGACCTTAATAAATTTAAAAATATTAACGACACCCTGGGCCATAGTATTGGTGATGAAGTGATCATGACCATTGCAAAACGTTTGGTTAATAGTCTACGCGCTACCGATATAGTGGGCAGACTCGGCGGCGATGAATTTATCGTTTGGCTTGATATGCTTCCTGAACCAATTGATATTGAACATAAAATAAACCAGCTATTAGCCAGTATTAAGCAACCGATTATTATTGGGAAGCATACCTTAGAAGTTGGCGCCAGTATCGGAATTAGTGTACTGCCAGAACATGGTTTAAATAGCCGAGAACTCATCACTGCAGCCGATACAGCGATGTACCAGGCTAAAGCAGACCATAGCATTGAGTATTGTTTCTATGCAGGCAGCTATGGAGCCTCTACTTTGGCTACCTCATAGGTTTGAGTGTTCCAGTCAAAATAATATTCAACGCCTTGCCATTCATAAACGGTACCGTTCGCGCGCTGAATCACTTTGGCATTTTCAGGTAAACGACTTAACCCAGAAGCATATTGAACTTGAGTAGTCGTTCGCTGCGGCGCAGATATCACTGCAGGTTCAACGACTTGGTAGCTTTGGCGAGGTGCAATATTAACCGTTCGATAAGGGTAATAATTATCGTTGTTGCGACGATATTCGTCTATACCCCAGCGATTGTCATATCGACTGCCATAGCCATTATATCGACTAAGCCCAATCGTCGGCCCCCAAACACTATTCCAACCAAATCCCCAGCGCCATGGGTCACGATAATGCGAAGAATGACGTCGACCTTGATGTTGATAACCTACCGAATGTGACACTCTATCGCCTAGAGCAATATCCAATGGCACTTTCGCCTGCACAGACAGAGTCAAGCTGCATAGTAAACAAACTCCACTCCCAAAAGACCATAGCAACACAGGGAATCTATTAATCGGCATACATCACCTCCAGCACATTATCGACACCCACCAGTTTACGCTAAGTCGAGTTAAAGTCGATATCCGTTATGGCTCTGAAATGATAGGTCTACTCAATTATTATTCACACCTATAACCATCATTCACTCCAATAGCATAATCAAACGACTTAGAGAATTTCATTCACTCGATAAACTCTCAATTGATGCCTCCTCAATTGATGTGATTATATTATTGGTATTAACGCTTATAGCCTTTCAAAATGATTAGTTAATAATCAATAACAGTTAATGGTGTGGCACAATAGCCTTAGATAGCTGACTACCTGATGAACTGATTAAATGACATTCAGATATTTACTCTCAAACGAAAAGAACTAATATCCAATCTAACCAGTATTGAACCCCGCAGAGCAATACCAATTTATATGGATTGGTATTAACCCTATATTAGAAAAATGCTATAGTGCGCGCCATATTGGTTTGGATTTCATTTACAGGCGGTAAACATGAGTTTTAAAGATTTACGCAGCTTTATCGATCATTTGGAAAAAAATGGCGAGTTAAAGCGCATTAGCTACCCTGTTGACCCTCATTTAGAAATGACAGAGATCGCCGATCGTGTTTTACGATCTGGAGGCCCCGCACTGTTATTTGAGAATCCGACCAACCATACCATGCCAGTACTGGTTAACTTATTTGGCACGCCTAAACGTGTTGCTATGGCATTGGGTAAAGACGACCCTTTGGCTTTGCGTGAAGTCGGTGAATTATTAGCATTCTTAAAAGAACCTGAGCCACCAAGTGGCTTTAAAGATGCCATCGCCAAAATACCTATGTATAAACAGGCATTAAATATGCCGCCTAAAACAGTGCGTAATCCGCCTTGTCAGCAAGTGGTTAAAACCGGTGATGAAGTTGACCTAACATCGTTGCCAATCCAACATTGCTGGCCTGGAGATGTCGCCCCATTAGTGACTTGGGGACTCACCATCACCAAAGGACCGCGTCAAAAAAGACAAAACCTAGGTATTTATCGTCAACAGTTATTAAGTAAAAACAAGCTGATTATGCGCTGGCTTGATCACCGTGGCGGAGCCTTAGATTTTAAAGACTTTAAACAGCTTCATCCGGGAGAGCGTTATCCTGTCGTAGTGGCATTAGGTAGCGATCCGGTGACCATTTTAGGGGCTGTCACTCCTGTGCCAGACTCCATGAGTGAATATGCTTTTGCAGGTTTACTGCGCGGCGAACGAACTGAAGTCTGTAAAGCCATTAGCTGCGATCTTGAGGTGCCAGCCACCAGCGAGATTATTCTTGAAGGTTATATTGACCCAGATGAGACAGCAGTAGAAGGTCCATATGGAGATCACACTGGCTACTATAACGAAACTGACTCATTCCCAGTATTTACCGTAACTCACATTACTCATCGTAAAGACGCCATTTATCATAGTACCTATACCGGTCGTCCACCTGATGAGCCGGCCATGTTAGGCGTGGCGTTGAACGAAGTATTTGTCCCCATTTTACGTAAGCAGTATCCAGAAATTATTGATTTTTATCTGCCGCCTGAAGGTTGTTCATATCGTATGGCTGTGATTTCAATCCGTAAGCAATATCCTGGTCATGCTAAGCGTGTCATGATGGGGGCCTGGTCATTCTTGCGCCAGTTTATGTATACCAAATTTATCGTTGTTGTTGATGACGATGTCAATTGCCGTGATTGGCAAGATGTTATTTGGGCCATTACTACACGAATGGATCCTATTCGCGATACCATGATGGTAGATAATACTCCAATAGATTATCTTGATTTTGCCTCACCCGTTGCTGGTTTAGGATCTAAGATGGGTTTAGATGCCACTAACAAATGGCCTGGTGAAACCACGCGAGAATGGGGAACCCCTATCGTGATGGATGAAAAGACAAAACAGAGAATTGACCAAATTTGGGATGATCTCGGCATACAAGATATGCCAACATTGTAACTACAGCGATCCGATCCGGGCGTAAATAGCTATAATTAACTCGTTGATAAAAAATTATAAAAGGGTTTAAAGGACGTTAGATGAAAACCATTCGTTGTCAGATAGAAAAAGTCACCCCGTTTAATGACGCTGTATACCAAGTGTTCCTTAAACCCGAAGCAGCCTTTGACTTTAAGGCTGGCCAATACCTAACTGTGGTCATGGGTGAAAAAGACAAACGTCCTTTTTCTATTGCTTCCGCGCCTAATGCAGCGTTAATTGAGTTGCACATTGGTGCCGCGGTTAGCGAAAGTTATCCAATGCAAGTTGTTGAACGCTTACAAACAGCGACACATATTGATATTGAAGCACCTGCTGGCGAAGCTTTTTTACGAAGTGAGAGCCATCGACCACGCATCTTAATTGCGGGCGGCACGGGTTTCTCATACATCAAAAGTATCGTTGAAGCACAGATTGCTAACGGCGAAACCATTAATACTAAACTGTATTGGGGTTGTCGTAACGAAGAAGCTATGTACTATCAAGACATCGCTCGTCAATGGCATGCCGATCATTCTTGGTTAGAGTTTATTCCAGTAGTAGAACTTGCTGACGGTAATTGGGAAGGTAAAAAAGCTAATCTACTCGAGCAGATTAAGCAGGATTTTGTCAGTTTGAATGGCTACGATATCTACATTGCTGGCCGTTTTGATATGGTTGGCACTGCACGAGAATTGTTCCGTGAGCTTGGCATTGAAGAAGCCCATTTGTATGGTGATGCTTTTGCATTTATCAAATAGGCTTTCCCAATAAAACCATTAAAACCGGCTATCTTGCCGGTTTTTTTATCGGTAAATCGACTGATTGCCTTTGTATTCCATGGCTCATTTATTTAAAATTAGCGCACATTTATTAATAAGGTACTCCAATGAAACTCAGTCAACTCACTCAGCCTATCTATGACCATTTATATCGCGATATTTTTGAGTTTCGCAGTACTTTTGATTTACCGGTTAACGACAGTGCTAGCCTAGACGACAAAGCTGATACCTTACACACCTCATTAATTATTGAAGAAATGACCGAGCTTGCAGAAGCAGACTCTCGCATGGAACAAGCTGATGCGATTGTTGACTCTGTCTATGTGTTAATGGGTCGTTTAGTGCACATAGGTGCGTCTCAGGTAAGCGATCGTCTAGAGATCAGCTATCTTATCGATTTATTGCTTAACGTGGCTAAAAACCGTGAAATAGACTTTATCCAATGCTGGGATGAAGTGCACTCAAGCAACATGAGCAAAGTATGCCGTAACCAGCAAGAATTGGATGAAACCATCGCCTTTTACGCCAAGCAAGGTGTTGAGATAGTCGGTAGCACTAAAGGTGAGTTTATTATTGCTAAGTGCGCTAAAGATGTCGATATGGCGGGTAAAGTGGTTCGCCAAGGCAAAGTATTAAAATCAGTTTATTATCGCCCTGCAGACTTAACTAAGTTAGTACGAGACTAGGTTAGTGCAAGATTAAGTTAGTACGAGACTAAGTTAGTGCGAGACTAATCAGCCAATCAACTACAGGGCTTTCACTTGCGAGTACTGATTTACCCATAAAAAAATGCGCTTTTATCAGCGCATTTTTTATGACGTTTCCGGTTACACAGCCACCGAGATTTTAGCATTATTAAGCGCCTGAATGAATCGCTGCGGCTCATCCACACTCAAATGCACCGTTTTCATCGGTTCGGGTAACTGACCCATACCACCATGATAAATGACCGGACGGTTGAAGGTAATAGTGACATTACTCTGCCCACGGCCAATCATAATGGTTTCTGGCTCATCTTTATTTAATTCAGTTGATTGTTGATCAGCGGCACTAGCAATATCGGCAATGTTCACTACCATAAATCCCCACAATGAATTATTGATCACTAAGTTATCCCTGATTAAATACAAAGAGTAATAACGTGATAATCGATGGTTAGCCACGATAGACATTAAGGTATAGGCAATAATGCTCGAGACAATAATCGCCACCCACTCACTCCACGATGCCAGTAATACGTAACTCAGACTCGACGCACCAACACAACCAATTAGCATTAACCACACATGCCAGCGTGTCGCGCTAACAAGATTGATATTGGCAATTACTGGTGGATGATGACGTGAGAACCATGGGATAGAATAAAACCAGTTAGTGGCTTCACTGGCGAGAATAAGCGCAATAGTTAAGCTTTTATCATCGCCATCCCGATACGTTTCTACCGCCCCAACTCTAGGATCGCCCTTAAGCTTTCGTACCTTAATCAAGCCACGAACAACACTCACCACCAAATACAATTCAATGACCAACAGCACCGCAATAATCGGATAGCGTAACCATGCAATAAACTCAAAATAATGCGCGACTTCAGCAGGAAAACTTAACCGAGCAACCAAGCTGCTCAAACTGAAAATAACAATCAGTTTCCACAGTTTCTGGCCACCCATTTTAATAATGCAATACCAGTAGCTCAGTGGCAGTAACACAAAATACAATCCGCAAATAAGATATAACGACCACTTATCAGCGTCACTTGTTAACGACTCTGGTGTCCACTGAACGCCTATCACAAAACCCAACACCATTAAGACTAAAAAGACTAACCGATACTTAACCGTGGCTCTCATTGAATACTTATCCCTGTATATGTTACTGACCCACGCCATATCATTATTCTTAATATAAACGTGAAGATACAAGTTGTTAACATATCAGCAAACATTAGTTTCACCGCTATTGATTGGCACAAAAATTGTTACTAAAAATTGCCGTGAACGGGTATCAAGATAAGTTGCGCTTGAACAGCCAAGTTAAACCATGAATCGCGGTGGTAGGAAAAGCCATCGAATGATCGGCCTCGGGGATGACTAGCAGCTTGAGTGCTAAGTCACCAGATTGCGCCGATGGATGGAATTGGAGTTGTTTAAATAAAGCCTGCGCATCTGCAACCATCTGATGACCATTATCGGTATAAGGTGGTTTTTCTAATTCGCCAATGCCAATAAACACTTTGGCAGATATTGCTGGTGTTTGACTAAAACGCTGAGCAAACTGCTGCAATAATTGTTTATTGTCAAACCACAGAGATGGACTGCCCAATACGTAATAATTAAATAACTTTGGCTGTTCTAATAAAATATAAGCACCCATTAACCCGCCTAGCGAATTACCCACAAAGGTGTTTTGTTGGCTGTCGACCCGATAGTTTTTTTCAACGAAGGGCATAACAACCTGGCTGATAAAAGCAACGTGTCGCTTGGCCTCGCCAGTGGGTAGTTTCCAACTCGCATCGTGACTTGGGGTATAGTCGCGGATCCGACTCGCCGAACCTTTGCTTGGCCTCTGATAGCCTATAGCGACTAAAATAGCTTGCTGCATCATGTTACTGTTCATTGGAAATCGCGTCGCACCAGACACTACTTGCAAGCTATACATGGAGTCAGTCATGTATATCACTGGATATTGATGTGAACTATTTTGCTGGTATTTTTTGGGGAGCTTGATCATCACTTGATAGTCACGATCGCCATCTTTAAGCACAAATTGGCGGGTACGAGGAATATTGACTACTGCAGCTGTGGAATGCACATCGACAGCGTTGCTTGTTAAGCCTGGCAGTACAGCATCATTGTTAGCTGACGCACTGGCTAGAGATAGCCCACAACACATTATCGCGCCGATTAACCCATAAATTGTTTTCATGCATCCCTGCCCTATGGTAATAAACCACAAACGTTAAATCATATAATCCAACGCAAGTGCGATAAACAATACCATTCCGGCCCAGTTATTATTTAAAAAGGCTTTAAAACATGGTGCACGTTCACGACCAAAAATTAATCGTTGCTGATACACGGCAAAACCAATAAAGCTGATAATACCTAAGCCGTAAATAATCCCACGGTCGGCCACCAGCCCAGCCATCACAAAACACCCTAGTGCAGCAAGTTGAAACAAACCGATAATCTGTCGATCAAAGCGACCGAATAAAATAGCCGTTGATTTAATGCCTACTTTTAAGTCATCGTCACGATCGACGATGGCATACATGGTGTCGTACGCTACCGTCCAACACCAATTGGCCATAAATAACCACCACGCTTCAACTGGCACTTCACCAAGTTGAGCGGCATAGGCCATCGGAATTGACCAACTCCACACAATGCCCAAAAACATTTGTGGCATGTTGGTCACCCGTTTCATAAACGGGTACATCACCGTTAAAATAATCCCCACCACAGATAACTGCACTACCAGTGGATTAAGCCATAATACTAAGCAAAACGCAGCCAAACCTAAGAGGGTAAATAGAGTCAGTGCCTCTTTAACAGACACTTCCCCCGACACCAACGGTCGCATACTCGTACGCTCAACATGAGCATCTAGTTTACGATCGGCAAAGTCATTAATAATGCAGCCATTGGCGCGCATAATCACCACGCCAACAATAAAGATTAACAACACCTTAATGTCTGGCAGCCCTTGAGCCGCTAACACCAGTGCCATTAAACACGGCCATAGCAGAAGCAAGGTACCAATAGGCCTATCTATCCGCATTAATCGTGCATAAGCACGAAGCTTATCTTGCAATGTCATTGGCGTCATCTCTCCATGATTTAGCAAGCGAAACACGTTAACAACGCTCTAGTTTTGCTAACGACACCAACAGCCATTTACTGCCAAAATCGACAAACTCAACCTGCACACGTCCTTTTTCACCAGAACCTTCAAAGCTAGTCACGACCCCTTCACCAAACTTAAAGTGCTTCACTTTAGAACCCACTTTATGACCGGTGTCGTTAAAACCATGAGGTTTTTTAGTGGCAACCGTAGCCTTAGCAGGAAAACGCTGACTAACTGACGGCTTAACCTGAGCACGTATACGGATTTGCTCAACAAACTTTTCGGGAATTTCGTTAATAAACCGTGATGGGCTAGCATAATCTTCACGGCCATAAATACGACGAGACTCAGCATAACTGATGTACAGTTTTTGCATAGCACGGGTCATACCGACATAACACAAACGGCGCTCTTCATCTAAACGATCGCCTTCATCCAGTGCCATCTTGCTCGGGAATAATCCTTCTTCAACGCCCGCCATAAACACCATTGGGAACTCAAGCCCTTTGGCTGAATGCAATGTCATCAACTGCACGGCATCGGTAAAGGCATCAGCCTGACCTTCGCCAGCTTCTAATGCTGCATGAGACAAAAAGGCATTAAGTTCGCCCATGTCTTCAAGCTCTTCAGGCATTTCAAAACTGCGCGCAGCAGTAACCAACTCGTTTAAGTTTTCAATTCGAGCTTGGGCTTTCTCGCCTTTTTCGGCCTCGTACATGGTACGCAAGCCTGAACGGTCAATCACATCATCAGCCATCCGGTACAGCAACATATCTGCCGTATCCGTTCGCATCGCAATAATCAGTTCCATAAAGCCATTGATGGCATTAGCCGCACGCCCGGCAAGGACTTTCTCTTCGATTAAACTCACGCAAGCTTGCCACAGCGTCAGTTCATGCTGTCTAGCGGTTGAGCGGATGATATCCAAAGTACGATCGCCGATACCACGAGCTGGCGTATTCACCACACGCTCGAATGCCGCATCATCATTTTGGTTATTAATCAGACGCATATAGCCCATAGCATCTTTAATTTCTTGTCGCTCGAAGAAGCGCAGACCACCGTAAATACGATACGCTAACCCTTTGTGTAAAAAGGCTTCTTCTAATACTCGCGATTGCGCATTTGAACGATATAAAATGGCGCACTCGCTCAAACTGCCGCCCTTTTCATGCCAGTCGCTAATGCGTCCAACAATAAATTTGGCTTCATCCATTTCATTAAAGGCGCAATAGACCGAAATGGGCTCGCCATCTTTATCTTCGGTCCATAACTCTTTGCCCAAACGATCTGGGTTATTGGCAATCACAGCGTTAGAGGCATTCAAAATATTCGCTGTTGAACGATAATTTTGTTCTAAACGAATGGTTGTTGCACCTGAGAAGTCTTTTAAGAAACGATGTAAGTTTTCAATTTGCGCACCACGCCAACCGTAAATAGATTGATCGTCATCACCGACAATCATCACATTGGCTGTGTTACCGGCTAACACACGGATCCACGCATATTGAATCGCGTTGGTATCTTGAAACTCATCGACTAAAATATGACGGAAGCGTTCTTGGTAATGTGCCAGTAAATGCGGTTTATTGAGCCATAATTCATGAGCTCGTAGTAAGATTTCGGCAAAGTCGACCAAACCTGCGCGATCGCAAGACTCTTGGTAAACCTTATAAATATTCAGTAAATTTTGTTCAATCGGAAAACCGCCCGCATCGATATGCTTAGGACGTAATCCTTGGTCTTTTTTGCCGTTAATATAGCCTTGGGCCTGACGAGGAGGATATTGCTTCTCGTCTAAATTAAGGCTTTTAAGAATGCGTTTCAGTAAACGTAACTGATCGTCAGAATCGATAATCTGGAAACTTTGCGGTAAATTGGCATCTTGATAATGGGTTCGCAATAACCGATGCGCTAAACCATGGAAGGTACCGATCCACATCCGCCCCATGTTAGTGCCCACGACCTTTTCCACCCGTTCACGCATTTCTGCCGCGGCTTTGTTGGTAAAGGTGACTGCCAAAATAGAATATGGACTTTGTTGTTCAACTTGCATTAACCACGCAATACGATGGGTTAATACACGGGTTTTACCACTGCCGGCACCCGCTAACACCAACATATTTGAAAGTGGCGCGCCGACTGCCTCACGCTGTTTATCGTTTAGGCCGTCTAATAATGATGATACGTCCATTTTTCCTCCCAGAAATCTGCGAGGCATTATATCTTAAATAGCGAGATAATGGCGTGCAATACTTCAGCTATTTTATGCCCACTATCACCTTAGGTAGCAGAGTGAACCTTTAGACGACATTAATATCAAAGTCACTAAAATCACTCACTTGTGATGTTCTAACCGCGAAAATCACACCTAAATTGACAAAGCTGTAAGCGAAAATTACTATATAAAATAAACAATTAATTAATGTTAGCGTTAAGTAATTGGCCTAATAGGCTATTAAACACTCACATTCATGACTAAAGAAACTAGATTAAGTTTGCTTTTTATGGCGAGTAAATCTGGTGACATGTCGGTTTATGATCGATATGTTCAATGCCATTAATACTAAAAAGTCCATTAAAATGGATTTATTGTCCACAGCTTCAGCTGTATAGGTTGCCATATTGAATATCAAAGATTTAGAGCTATTCATTGCTGTAGCAAAGTTAGGCAGTTTTTCAAAAGCGGCAAAATCTTTTGATACTCGCAGAGCATTAGTCAGCCGCCGGATTGGAGAAATAGAAAAACAGCTCGGGGCACCGTTATTTACTCGCACAACAAGAGTCATGGCCTTAACCTCTGCAGGTCGACAATATCTTGCTCAAATCGAACCTTTAGTGAATCAATTAAATCATGCCGGATATGTGTTTAAACATCGTCATGATGAAGTACAAGGTAATTTACGCATTGGTTTATTGCCTTTCGTCGACAAGTTGATGGATGAATATATCGCTCACTTCATTCATGCGTATCCGCAAGTCCAATTAGAGGTGTTAATTGTGTCTGGTGGCAGTAAAGAGCTCAATCGTTTAGGGCTCGACTTGATTATTGATGTCGGTCAAGTAAACGGTGCCAACATTGCTGTACATAAATTGACGACTTTTGAGCGTAAAATTTATGCTAGCCCAAGTTATTTAGAAAAATCATCACTGATCGAAAATACCGATGACTTACAATACCATTCATTACTAGGCTTTAGAGATGCACATGGGCAACTAGAGCAGACTTGGCATTTTCAGCATGCAAATGTACCAACTCATTATAAAGTTATCTGCAGCGACTTTAACTCGTTATATCACTTATGTTTAGCCGGGGCGGGTATCGCTTTATTACCTCATGTTATTGCTCACGAGGCGGTAAATCAGGGACGATTAATCAATGTTCTGCCGCAACACAGCATTGGCTTTGCCGACATCAGCTTGGCCTATTCGACCAAAAGTCCTCAATCGCCTGTGGCAAAAGCCTTTTGCGAACATTTACTTCGAGAGATGGTTCCCAGTTAAAGCGGTAAAAGCGGTAAAAGCGGTAAAAGCGGTAAAAGCATAATTAAAACAGACTGCAGCGGTATAGGTATAATTTAAATAGACTGCGGCGGTAAAAACAATAAAAAAGGTTAGCGAAATCGCTAACCTTTTTTATGTAATGTTCGTCACGCGGTGGCGTGACATAGCAGTAATAACGATTATTTTTTATCGTCTTTTAAGCCAATACTTTGCATCCAGTATTCAAAATTAACTAGATTACCCGGTAACACAATACGGCTATCAGGTTTGCTTAAACCATCTAGCTGCTTCATATACTGTTCACCAAGTTGCATACGCAATGCACTTTGTCCGCCTTCAGATGAAATAACCACCGCTAATCGTTCTATCGACTCAGCAGTTGCTTTAGCTAAAGTGAGAATTTCTTGCGCTTTACCTTCGGCCTCATTAATGCGGCGTTGCATCTCACCTTCAGAACGGTTAATGGTTTCTGCCATCACACCTTCTGAACGATTAATCTTACTTTGCTTGTCACCTTCACTTTTAGCTAATAATGCCCGACGTTCCCGCTCGGCATTCACCTGCATTTCCATGGCGTTTTTAACTGTTTCTGGTGGGGTGATATTTTTAATCTCGTAACGATGCACTCGAATGCCCCACATAGAGCCAGCTTCATCGAGAACTTCAACCACTTTGGCTGATATCACATCACGCTCTTCAAAAGTACGATCTAAATCTAAGGTACCAATCACAGAACGCGTAGTTGTTTGAGCAAGTTGAATGGCGGCATAGCGGTAGTCGGTAATACCATAACTGGCTTTAACGGGATCGGTAACCGAAATATAAATCACTCCATCCACTTCAACATTAACTTCATCACTGGAGAAACATTCTTGTGGCGGTACATCAATCGTTTCTTCCTTTAAGTCGTGGATATAAGCCACTTTATCAACGAAAGGGATCAGTGCATGGAAGCCTGCATCTAAGGTATTGTGATATTTACCTAAACGTTCAACAATATAAGCCGACTTGGTCGGTACAAGACAGATAGACTGGAATAGTTTTAGCACAAAAATAGCAAAAATTACGCCCCAGATAGCCATCACAATAAAATCAGTATCAATTCCGTTAATCAACATTAGCGGGCTCCTTTTGCTGATGAGTTTGATACGGCATGAGTTACTTGCTCCATACCTTCAAAAAAGCCTTCTAGCTTGGCCATTTCAGCAGGCACAACAGAGACTTGAGCTTCAGATAAAATCTTGCCCACTTGACCAATAAACTGCTCTTTAAGCAACATATTCATGGCGTCATTGCCGCCATTTACCGTTAAGGCTTTGCAGATCATTTCCATGCCTTCTGCCTTTGCAGTGGCAATAATAGAAATTTCTTGCCCTGTACCTAAAGCCTCATTAATGCGCTTTTGTTTTTGACCTTCGGACAAATTAATCGCCTCTTGACGTTCACCTTGCGACATATTGATCATTGCTGCTTTTTCAGCATTGGCCAAAGTGATCTCGGCACGCTTGCGACGCTCTGCTTCCATTTGTTTTTCAAGGGTGTGAATAACTTTCATTGAAGGGGAGATATTTTTAATCTCGTAACGTAATACTTTTATCCCCCAAGGATCTGAAGCCTTATCAATTTCGCGCACAATGGATTCATTCAAGCTGTCACGTTCAGAAAACGTTTGCGACAAGGTCAGCTTACCTATTTCTGAACGCATGGTTGTTTGCGCTAAGTTAACCGCTGCACGGCGATAGTTTTCAATACCATAGCTGGCCAGCTTGCCGTCCATCACTTTAAGGTAGACTAAACCGTCAACTTCCAACTGGGTGTTGTCTTTTGAAATACAACTCTGCGGCGGCACATCTAATACTTCTTCACGAGTGTCGTGGCGATAAGCAACCCGATCGACAAAAGGAACAAGAAAATGAAACCCTGGCTCGAGCACGGTACGAAACTTACCCAAACGCTCAATAACATGCACTTCACGCATTGGCACAATTAACATTAGTTTGAACAAAATGAACATTACAAATAAAAAAACGATTGTTAACACAAACATATCTACTCCCTTTTAATCTGACTTTCCTAGATAACACTTAACGGCAATCACAACACGACGATTTCGAAACAATACTTAATTTACGAAACAATAATGACAAAACAATATTCATATCACAATAATCTGAATTTTTTACAGTTAAGTACTCAATAACCTCAACTCCCGTAACAACTCGCGGTAACAACTCGCAGTAATAACTCGCGGCAACAAAAGGTTATCAACTAAATCGCTATACAGAATCGATGATAGGTTCAACAACAAAAGCAATATTATCCCGACAAATGATCCTGACTTTGGTACCTTTTTTTATCACGGTACCATCACCTAAAGCAGTCCAATCAGTACCCAAACAGCTAATTCGACCGGTCTTTTGACCAGGGCCGATGGCTTGCTTAACGATAGCGACTTGATTATAAAGATCCGCCTCTTCATCGGTATTATCGACATGTGAATCGCCGCCCACTAAACGCTGGGTCACATGACGAAAACTCAGTAATAACACCATTGAAGCCATAAACCATAATGTCAGACTTTGTACCAAGCCATCGATAATGCCAACAGCTTGTGCTGCTGCGACGATAACGCAAGCCGCACCTAATAAAATAACGATACCACCCGGAATGATAATCTCCGAGATCATCAATAACAGCCCAAGCACTAGCCAGACTGCGATCGGATTTGCAAGCTCCATATTCTCCCCCATAAATGAGAATGTCCGTAAATTCACTATAACAGCTTTATTTATTAATGCGACATATTATGTCAAAGCGTTGTTGCGAACAGTAAACGGGACAAACGATTCATCAACTTACCATTACCACACGAATACGTATCGCTAGTAATGAGTAACTGTAATAATAAGTCCCCCTATACAAATCAGTATTACTGCAAAGTGACATTTTATTTGTCACCATGGTGGTATTCGTTTTAAGTAAGATAACAGCGCCAATCAAACACCTTTATGCGTTACATCGCATTGACAGTGCTAATACCTGTCATAAGATTATATTGATGATGAAAACAATGAAATCTGTACATTCTGGTCGGTTTTAATTGTGCTCTTTCAAAATATTGAATATATTGCGCCCCATTGTGCACGATTGGGAATAATAGGTCACAAATTTAACCTCGATCGCTATAAAACTTACCTTTAAACTGTCAAAATTGACGTCTCTGATCATTTTACTAACCGGAAGAAAAATGAAAAAAATCTACCTTTTAGCCACATTAGTACTCTCACAAAATGTTTTTGCTGACGATTTAGTTCAATGGTGGGATGTTAGCGCTACTGTCTTGCATGGCGAAAACTATGACTTAGCGCCA
Source organism: Shewanella sp. ALD9 (assembly GCF_002836315.1). Lineage (NCBI taxonomy): Bacteria > Pseudomonadati > Pseudomonadota > Gammaproteobacteria > Alteromonadales > Shewanellaceae > Shewanella > Shewanella sp. ALD9. Next base: position 512,104 of record NZ_PJCD01000001.1, on the reverse strand, counting down.
TCAGAAAGACAAACAACCATTACCCTAGAAACAGCCGGTGCTTGGAAGTATGGCGATTGGTTTGCATTCCAAGATTTTATTAATTTTAATGGTAATAATAACGGTGTTGATAGTTCGACTTATGGCGAAATATCTCCGCGCTTCAGTGCTAGCAAAATATTGGGTCAGCCAGTGAGCTTTGGTGCGATAAAAGATGTCTCTTTAGCATTAACTTACGAAGAAGGTGAAGGCCCAGTTCACAGCATGCTTTATGGTATTGGTGTAGACCTTGACGTGCCATTTTTTAGCTATTTACAACTGAACACTTACCGCCGAGATGCAATAAGCAGTGGTAATATTAGTGATGGTTGGCAGTTTACGCCGGTATTTAGAATCGATATGCCAGTGGGCAATGCCAACATTATTATAGATGGCTTCATTGATTGGGTATTTTCTGCCGACAACAACGGCTACGACGAAAACCTGCACATCAACCCACAAATAAAGTATGACTTAGGTAAAACACTGTTCGGTGATCACAAGCAAAACAAACTGTTGGTAGGTTTTGAATATGATTACTGGCAAAGCAAATACGGTGTTGCGGGTATCGACCAAAATACCTACTCAATTATTGCGCAATATCATTTCTAATTGATGCCGCTATTGATATAAATTAGATAACAAAAAAGGTGCCTAGGCACCTTTTTTAATGATTACATTTCAACACTCATTGATTTGAGACAATTTGTTTTGCGTAATCCGTTTTAACGTCATCAGCCTTAACACAATCTCTTGTTATAACGTGATGGTTAAAACGTTAGCTTAAGCTAATAATTTTTTCGCTGCTGCTACAACAATAGACACGGCACTTACTTCAGTCTTCTTCATTGTCGCTTCGTCAGGGATCTCTTGCTGTGTGCGGTTTACAATAACACCGGCAACACATGCTGCACGCCAACCTTGAGTTGCACACATTGTAAATAGCGTAGCTGATTCCATTTCATAGTTCAGCACACCCATTGACTGCCACTCTTTCATAGAGCCAACATAACGCTGCGTAATGCGACCAGAAACAGTATCGTAACGCTCTTGACCTGGATAGAAAGTATCAGAAGAAGCAGTAATACCAATGTGCGGCTCTAGACCAGCGTCACGACATGCTGCAACCATAGCAGTTGTACATTCAAAGTCTGCTGCTGCTGGGAACTCAAGCGGTGCAAAGTGTAAGCTTGCGCCATCTAAACGCACAGAAGCTTGAGTCACAATCACATCACCCACGTTTACGTGCGGCTGAATTGCTCCAGTTGTACCTACGCGTAAGAAAGTTCTCACACCTAATTGTGCTAATTCTTCAACCGCAATAGAAGTTGATGGGCCACCGATACCGGTTGAACACACAACCACGGCTTTGCCATCGATATAAGCTAAGTAGCTTGTGTATTCACGATGGCTCGCTAAGAACGTTGCGTTGTCCATTAACTCAGCAATACGCTTAACACGTTCTGGATCACCAGGAACGATTGCTAAGGTAGCGCCATCTAACATTTTTTTAGTTAATCCTAAGTGAAATACATCGGACATTGTGAAAACCCCTTTCAGTTTTGAATATTAAATTCTTATAACCCAGACTTTAACCTAGTCTTTAGGGGGATAAGGTTAACTTGATCACATATAAATTCATAATAGTTAATATTCATTCGTTAAATTATTACTAATATATGTCCAAATCCCACCAAATACACCCGTTTCAGCATAGTTGAAGGTCGATAGAAACAACAAATATCTTATCTCGCTTAACAATCATTAACGTGATTTACATCAAGTTAACCTCGCTAAAATGGTTTTAGGCTGAAGGTAAGCATAACCACTGAGCATAAAGTTAATCAATATTAGATTCAACACATCTCATTTCCAAATTGTGTTGCTGCTAAAGCAAGCATCATGGTTATTGGCATAACATCTGATGAATACAAATTGAAATGAGCCCGAAATCCGCTGACTCAGCTTAAAGGAGTAACTTATGTTTCCAGAGTACCGAGACTTAATCTCTAAACTTAAAGTCACAGATAAGCACTTTATCAAAAAGTTTAATGACCACAATCAACTCGATGAGCAAATTACCGCACTAGAAAAGCACAGTAGTAGTGATGCAACAGCTGAATTAAAACTAATTAAAAGCACGAGATTACACCTTAAAGAACAAATATTAGATATTTTAAAAAATCATCAACAAGAGGTTTAGGCGCACATAAAAATAAAGGACGCTAGTGCGTCCTTTAGGATGTCGTCAAACTACACCATTAATTAAAGATAATAATCTTTAAGTGGTGGGAAGCCGTTAAAACATACTGCTGAATAGGTCGTAGTGTAAGCACCAGCGGTTAACCAGTACATACGGTCACCAATGGCTAAGTCAACCGGTAAACCATAGCTATAGTGCTCATACATAATATCGGCACTGTCACAGGTTGGGCCGGCAATAACGCACTTATCTAACTCGCCTTTACGCTCAGTATAGATTGGGAATTTAATCGCTTCGTCCATGGTTTCAATTAAACCAGAGAACTTACCCACATCTGTAAATACCCAGCGCTCTAATGCAGTGTTTGATTTACGCGAAATCAATACCACTTCAGATACCAATACACCAGCATTTGAAAGCAATGAACGGCCAGGCTCTAGAATAATCTCGGGTAATTCGTCACCAAAATCTTCTTCTAGGAAATGCTTAATCTGCTGAGCATAAACACCTAGCTCATTCGTTTTATCCATATAGTTGGCAGGAAAACCACCCCCTAAATTGATCATCTTTAACACAATGCCATGTTCTTCTTTTAAACGGTCGTAAATGCTTTTCACTTTACCGATAGCAGAATCCCACGCACCGATATCACGTTGTTGTGAACCAACGTGGAAAGAAATGCCATGCGGTTGTAAGCCTAACTCTTTTGCCAATACTAATAAGTCGTACGCCATTTCATTTTGGCAACCAAACTTACGTGATAAAGGCCAGTCGGCTGTGTGTGTACCTTCAGTTAAAATACGCAAGTACACTTTTGAACCAGGAGCTTCTTCCGCAATCATGCGTAAATCGGCTTCAGAATCTGAAGCAAACATACGTACGCCTTGTTCAAAGAATGATCGTACATCAACGCGTTTCTTAATGGTGTTACCGTAGCTAATACGATCAGCAGAAACACCTATCGACGTGACCATTTCAAGTTCATAAATGGACGCGATATCAAAGTTTGAACCTTTGTCTCGTAACAAGGTTAAAATTTCTTTGGCCGGATTTGCCTTAACCGCATAATAGATATTAGCGAAAGGAAAATTATTAACCATATCATCATATTGTTTCGCAACGATTTGGGTGTCAATAACTACAAATGGCGTTGGCTTATCTTTAGCAAATGCCTCTATGCGGTCAAACGTGTCCTTGTCATAATAATCTGCAACATCAATCGATTGAAATTGGCTCATTAGGCCAGTGCCTCCTGTAAGTAGGGCGATAAAAGTGTCATTACGAATCTGTAAAAACATGCGCAGTAAACGATATTTTCAATCAATACGCAACGAATTTTTATGCAAAAAGTATACTTTTTTATTCTTCGAGAAATATCAATAACACGCAACGCCTTACTAGCTTAATACACTGCGTTATTGATTGGTTTCTGCGTCTAGAAAGTATAGACATTTGTCAGAAAAATGCCCATAAAGTCGTTGGAAATATTTTCGCCGTGATGGCATTTAACACTCATCACAGACTTACACCTTAGAGTAAAAAGTTGTTATCATCCAATTTGATAACAACTTAACGTGCTTCAATAAGGAACATAGAATGAACGAACCCAGTTTAGATCAGGAGCTCCAACAACTGCAAAATGTCTATAGCGTCATCACTGAGTTTGTTGTTGCGTACAGCTTTCAAATTGCGGGTGCGATTATTATTTTCTTATTGGGGCTTTGGGTGGCAAACAAAGCCGCCAACGTTGTCGCCGCTCAACTGAAAAAACATAACATTGATATCACCCTCAGTAACTTTGCTTCCAACTTAGTTAAAATCATTATTATTGTGATGGTTGCTGTTATCTGTTTAGGCAAACTAGGGATTAGCGTAACGCCAATGGTGGCTGCTATTGGTGCCGCTTCACTCGGAGCAGGCTTGGCGTTACAAGGAATGTTATCTAATTATGCTGCCGGCATTACCATTATTGTCACCCGCCCTTTTGTGGTTGGCAATACCATTGAAATTAAAGGTGTCAGCGGTGTGGTTGAAATCATTAAACTAGGCCAAACCATATTAACCAACGAAGAAGGCGAACAAATCAGTATTCCCAACAAGCACATTGTCGGTGAAATTTTACATAATTCATTCGCTTATAAATTGGTTGAAAACAAAATTAACATTGATTACCAAGCTGATGCGGATCATGTTATCCAATTAATTAATGGCGTGCTTGCCGCTGCTCCGGCAATTTATCAAGACAAGAAACCATTAGTCGGCATCAATGGATTTAATACTGTGGGGATAGAAGTTGGTGTACGTTATTGGGTACCGACAACACGCTATTTCGAAGAGAAGTACCACACTAACCTAGCCATAATCAAAGCACTCAATCAAGCCAAAATTAAGATACCTTGCCCGGTAAAGGAAATACATTTACAGCACTAGTTTTAATAGCACTCGTATTCACAGTTCTGTATTCGCAAGGCTGAAGGTTCTCTTCACCGCATAAAGTCTCACGATTGAAAGGGCTGCATATAAGGCTGAGTGGAAGCAGTTGCACTTTTTAGTCCATTCAATCTAACTGGCCCTAACAAACTGAATTGGGGCCAACAGACTATTGCCACCAATGGAGATTCCCGCGAGACTATATTGAATAAAGCAATTCATCACGCAGTAGTGGGCTGATCCACAAAGAATGCAATGAGAATAGCAGTACAGACGCCACAACAAATAATCATAACAATCAACTACTTACTACAGACGAGCAAACTCGATCACTATATATTTACTCTCAAAAACCACTGTGAATAGAATGAATAATATAATATATGCAGTAAACCCCGTCTTCCTTACTAAGTACATTTAATGAAACTCACTTCACTAAGCGCAATAAATTAAGCTGATTTGACTAAACTCATTTAAGCAGGCTCATTGAAATAAATGCGACCAAATCATTCTCCCCCCCAAACAACCAATAGCAAACGAACCAACTGGTTCACTTTGCATGTTAAGCTCTGGTCTTTATCACAATTTATTTTCTGCTGAAGCACTATATTCCATTATGAAAAAACTAAGTCGAAATGAAAGACTGGCTGTTATTCTCAAGTTACTCAGTATGCATAAAAAACTGTCTAACCAAAAAATATCCACATTACTGGCAGTAACCGCTAAAACGGTTCGTTGTGATCTCGTGCAGCTGGAAAAAGACGGTCTAGTAAAACGAATTCATGGCGGAGTCTGTCAGTCTGAAGGCGCGAATATCAAAAAGTATAGCTTGGACGCTATGTTGGCAGAATTACTCGACCGCAGCATACTGAATGACAGCAATGAACTCGACTCAAACCAAGGTAGATTAATCAAAATGAAACATAATGTATTTGTACTTGGCTCATTCAATGTCGATATTGTGGCAAAATTAGCACGCTTTCCCCAACCGGGTGAAACCTTGCATTCAAGTAGCAGTAGTATTGGCGCTGGCGGCAAAGGGGCAAACCAAGCTTATGCTGCGGCTAAAAATGGTGCCCATATTACCTTTATGACTAAAATTGGTACTGATCAATTTAGTCAATTTGCGCGCCAACACCTCAACAGTACCGGCATAGACAACACGATTATCCTCGAGTCATCAACTAGCCCGACAGGTACCGCGATGATTTACGTTAGTGAACAAGCTGGCGAGAATATGATTGCGGTCAACGAAGGCGCAAACATGACGCTGACCGATGATGAAATACACTCAGCCAAACACCATATTGTTAGTGCACAATTATTTTTAACCCAGCTTGAAACCAATTTTGATGCTATCAAGCTCGCGATGAGCATTGCCAAAGACAATGGCGCAAAAGTGATCCTCAATCCGGCGCCGTATCATCAGAGAACTCTCGAGCTATTACCTTTGGTTGATATGATCACCCCTAATGAAACAGAAGCTTCGTTAATGACAGGAATCGAAGTAACCAATCTAGACAGTGCTAAGCAGGCCGCGATTGCAATACATGCCTTAGGCGTAACATCGGTAGTCATCACTCTCGGATCTGATGGGGTATTACTTTATGAAAATGATCAATTCACCCTGCTAGATGCACTAAAAAGCGCGGTTGTTGATACCACTGGTGCAGGCGATGCTTTTAATGGCGCTTTAGTCGCTGAGCTTGCTAGAGGCAGTACACTGCATCAGGCCGCTAAATATGCCAACGCTTATGCGTCACTCGCTGTTGAGCGCCTCGGCGCAGCAAATATGCCAGACGGCTCACTTGTCGCAGCAAGACTTAATGCTTAATAGCGAGTGCTGAGTTCTAATGTAAAGCGCTAATGTAAAACACTAGAGTCGAACGCCCATGAAAAAAGCGCAGTGATTACTGCGCTCATTTGTAAGCGCTATTAGTCCAGCTGTTGTCGAGGGAGTTATTTCAATCTTGCTGCATAATTGATAATACTGTCGCGATATAGCTCCAATAGTTCGGCATCTTTGACCGCGACAGCAACCTGTTGCGGCGCCTGATTCATCCATTCATCATGCGGGTAAACACGGTCATCAATCTTCTGAATGGTCATTCCTTCGGCAACACCATCGACAACGACTCGTATTGGCCCTTCTCTAAGTGTGAACAACTCTGGATTAATCACATAGGCAATGGCAGAGGGGTCATGCACATGGCAAGCTTCTAAGCCCACTTTTTCACTATAAAACCTCAAATAGAACCGGCTAACATCCCAAATAAATTGGCCAACGTCGCCTGCATTGTCACGTAATTGGTCAAGATAATCACGAGTAAAAAAGCTTTGTTCAGTCACGTCTAAGCCAATCACAACCACAGGCCATGAGGCCGTCAACACTATATCAGCAGCATGAGGGTCATCGTGTACATTAGCTTCGGCAAAAGGGGTCACATTGCCACGATGACCGTTCTCACCAAAAGCGCCACCCATAATGACCACCTTGTTAACTAAGTCGACAATGCTTGGGTCAGCCTGAAGCGCTAGCGCAAGGTTAGTTAACGGACCGATGGCCACTAAAGTAATCTCACCAGGCTTCGCCTTTACAGCGTCAATGATGTATTGATACGCAGGCCGCGGATCAGCTTGACCTTCTACTTCGGCTGGGACATTCACATCACCAAAGCCACCTTCTCCGTGAACAACGACCGTTGGGCCAACTGGAGGACGTACGATAGGTTTACTCGCGCCAGTGACAATATCGGCTTGCAACTGAAATTTTTGTTTAAGATAAAGCGCGTTACGGGTCGCATTCTCAATGGTTACATTGCCATAAATAGTAGTAATGGCCTTAAGTTCGATATCGGGATGTGCTTCGGCAAAGAGAATAGCAAATACATCATCAATACCGGGATCTGTGTCTAATATTATTTTAGTTTTCATGGGGATCACTGTCCTACTTTATTAAGTGAATCGATACACTATAAGGTTTTACTGAATATCCTGCGATGAGACTCACAGGCCCTTCAATGCATACCAACAAGATATTCGAAGATGATTAACGACTGCGACAAACGAACGGTTACAGGGTCCTGAGGCTCATTAAATCCCTTGGCACTATACAAAAATAGTGCCGACAGAAGTGTGATTGTTCGTCAAACTTTAATCTGTAAGTGAACATAATGGTTCACTTACACGTGTGCAACTGGCTATAACAAGTTTGATATGAAATAGGCCGAATATTATATTTTGCCTTACATATCCCACCTTTTAACCCGAGTTGAGGTTAATTTACAACACCTCGAAAAAGTAAAGCTTACTTGACAAGCATTAATAGATTGCGATAACTTAAAGTCAAGCTTAGTTGACATAATGACAACTAAACACGACCAAGGGAATGTTGATAATGTCGCCACTAACACACAATCAAGACTGGAAAAATACCAACAAACATAATACAGCTCGTTTAGCAAAATGGACTTTAGCGTGGGTGATAAGTATGGCCGTCGCCAACTTTGGTCCACAATTTATTTGGCAACAAGATGTCATCACCATAATGGCCATTGGCATTAATTTCATGATGGGTATCGGGATGATTTTAGCCAATAGACGCCAACTACTTGGCTTAGATGAATTGCAGCAAAAAATTCAATTAAATGCGATGGGCCTCAGTCTGGGGGTGGGGCTAATTGTTGGCTTGAGCTACTCAAATTTAGACACAACAAACTTAATAGCTGGTCACGCGGAAATTTCTCACTTGGTGATCATTATGGGACTCACCTATTTAGTCGGTATTATTTTAGGCCATAGGAAGTACCAATGAAAAATCGCCTAAAAGTACTCAGGGCAGAGCAAGACCTGACCCAAGCACAACTAGCAGACTTACTTAATGTTTCCAGGCAGACGATCAATGCGATCGAAACTGGTAAGTTTGATCCTAGTTTGCCATTAGCCTTTAAAGCGGCACGTTTATTCAAGCTACCTATTGAAAGTATCTTTGAAGACGAAGGGTAGCTAATAGTATTTATAATCAATGTTATAAAAACAATGCTATAAAAAATGTTAAACGCTATCGCGGTCGATTCAGCTCAAGCATTGGCTAAATTTACAGTCTTAACGCTAACAGCCCTATGGATTGATAAGAGATTAATATCCTTTACGCCAAAGCTGGTTTAGTTTTCGGTTTGAGAAGACCAATACCAAAGGCGGCCATTGCCACTGCTATGATGGCATTAAGGTAGTTGAAAAAAGCATAGGGCGCGTAGTCAAGTACGTCTACCCCTAGAGTGGCGGTATAAAAGGCACCAGCTGTGGTCCACGGAATAAGGCCTGTAGTCATAGTGGCACCTTCTTCAACTGAGCGCGAAAGAATGGCGGCCTCTAAATTTTGTTGCTCATATTTGGGCTTAAACAGTTGGCAACTGAGAATAATCGAAATATAAGCCTCTCCCATAGCAATGTTACCTAAAAAACCGGACATAATCGTCGTCGCAATAAGGGTGGCGGTGCGCTGCACTCTTTTTATGATGCCGGCTAATAGTGCGCTGAGAAATCCCGCGCCGTGTAAAATGCCGCCTAGTGCGATAGCCATTAACGCCAGCAGCAAGGTCCAGCTCATACTGCTAATGCCGCCGCGACCAAGCAAAGCATCTAAACTGGCGATACCCGTTGATTCGGGCGTATTTTCCCACAGTGCATTAAGCACGGAGATAGCACTTTCTTGCTGATAAAAAATCGCGATTAGCACGGCGAGTATTATGCTGCATGACATCGTCACTTCAGCGGGCACCTTTCTAATGCTCAGTACCGCGAGTAAAATCAGTGGTAATAACGTAATCAGCGGCGTAAGGCTGTAATTGTTGGCAAGTGCGGTTTGAATTGAGGTAACTTCTGCCAAGTCTAGATTTTGTTCACTATAGTTCAATCCGATCACTAAAAATATTAAGAAAGTGAGGATAAAGGTCGGCGTTGTGGTGAACAGCATGGAGTAAATGTGTCGATAGAGATCCGTGCCAGCACTCATAGCGGCGAGGTTTGTGGTATCTGAAATCGGCGACATTTTATCACCGAAAGTTGCACCGCAGACAATCATACCTGCGACTAAAGGCAGTGGAATATTCATCGCAGAGCCGATGCCAATAAAAACCACGCCTAAGGTGCCGACAGTACCCCAAGATGTTCCAGTTGCTAGCGACATTAAGGCGCACAGTAATAAACCAACCGCCAAAAACAAACTCGGACTCAGCCAACTAAGACCATAATAAATAAGCGTGGCGATGGTGCCACTGTGCATAAAACTAGCAATCACCATGCCGATCAATATAAATATATAGATGGCAGGCATGGCTCTGGTAAGGGCGCTAGTCATCAACTCACGTATATGTATATAGCCGTAACCAAGACTAAAAGCGTTGAGTCCTATCCATAACAAGCACAGAAACATCAGTGTATGCAGGCTGATCCCTAGACCAAAAAGTCCACCCGCTATGGTGATGATAATCACGCTAAAACAGATAAGAGACTGCAAAAAACTAGGGCTACGGGGTAAGTTGGGAGTGATTACAGACATTGGCACACATTATGGTAACAATTGGGATGAAGCTGAGTATATCAGTACAAGTAATTGGGTAAACTATAAACAAGCATGATATTAAAAATAAACATTTTATCCATTATAAACAGCATGTTAAATACCAAGCAAAAGCCAATTCAAAAGATATATCATCACAGAGTGCTGCACATGATTATTTATACATTCATTTACAAGCTCATTTACAGGCACAATGGGTTACATCCGCGATATCCTCTTCGTCCTCCCCATACTCAAAAAGCTGTTGCGCTTGTCGGGTTGAAGATTTTGGTTGCGAAATAAATTTAGCCTATTGCCTTAAAAAAACGTCTAGTTTTGTATAAATAACGTATCTAGTATGACCACATACGTTTTTAATCAATATTCACATGGTAAAAATTATCCATTCGTTATCGATTCACAACCTATTGTTGCGGAGTCTATTGTTGCTGTATCTAATGCAGATACGTATTCTTTTTTACCATGTGAAAGAGGCATTATCATGAATCACAACCCTTCTCAGCCACTTCGCGTTACCTGGGCACTTAAAACAAGCTTTATTGCTGATGCTTTGGCCATGCCAGTGCATTGGTATTATCAACCGATGGAAATCGAGCGTGCCTTTACTGGTGGTATTCAGCGCTTTGAGGCCGCACCTGAGTTTCACCCTTCATCTATTATGTCCTTGCACTCCAAACATAAAGGGGGGCGACAGTCCAATGATCGGTCGTCTAAGGGGCATTCAGCTAACGATCAGTCGCCGCAAGTGGTAGGCGATATTATTTTAAAAGATAAGGCGCAGTTTTGGGACAAACCGAATGTACATTATCATCAAGGCATGCTGGCGGGTGAAAACACCCTCAACGCCCATTGCGCTCGAGTAGTGATGCGCACCCTGGCAAGTTCGCCACAACCCTATGACCGACAAGCATTTGTTAATGCCTACATTGACTTTATGACAATTACTCCCGCCGCTCATCCCGATACTTATGCAGAGTCCTACCATAGAGGATTTTTTGCTAACTTGGCGCAGGGACGCAAGCCTGAAAACTGTGGCATGATAACTCACGACACTGCATCTATTGGTGCATTGGTGACCATAGCACCTTTGGTTTTTTCAGAACGACTTAAGGGCATAAGCGAAGCCGAAATAAAGATTACCTGCCGAGCGCATCTGGCCTTAACCCATCCTGATGAATCTTTAATGCAGGTATGTGATAGCTACGTGCAACTGTTGTGCGCTCTGATGGATGGGCCGGATGAAGCAGGCGTTAAGGCTCTTTTACTTGAAGCAAGCATAGGCCTAACCAGTACTAATTTAGCCAGTCTGTTAAAACGTAACGTGCCCGACAATCAAGTCGTCGGCCAAATATTTTCAAGGGCATGTTATATTTCAGATTCTTGGCCTGTCGTCTTGTATCTGGCCTGTAAATACCAACATGATCCTTGGCAAGCACTGCGAGTGAATACTAACTTAGGCGGTGACAACGTACATCGAGGAATAGTGCTGGGAACCTTACTTGGATTGCAAAGCGATGCTGTGGCCACCAGCTGGTTTGAACAACTGGCAGACCACAAATTGATTGCTCAAGAAATTGAGGCACTTATCAGCGTGGCAAGCGCTCCCAAACCGTAAGTTCAGACAAAGTATGCTGAAACTTGTGCTGAGTTTCGCGGATCACAAACGGGACTTTGCGCGGCTCACCAACCAACTTAAAATGGCTTGATAGTTGATCTTTCAAGCCATCTAACGTGCTGTAGTTTTCACCATCTTTTTTGAAACCCCCTATCCACTCTTCCTTGGGTGTATGTTCTTCCAACCACGTGTAAGGCGATGCAATAATAAGCAAGCCGCCATCATTGATGCGCTGTGCCATATCCGCCAGAAAACGACTCGGCTGGTAGAGTCGGTCAATCAAATTAGCTGCTAAAACTAAATCATAAGCCGTGAATTGGGGTTTGAGGTTACAGGCGTCGCCTTGATGAAATGCGACACGGTTTGAATAAGCTTGCAACCCTAGTTCTTGCAGGGTACGAGTATGATAGCTCACTAATTCGCCTTCTTCGGCACGGGCGTAACGCACTGCGCCTTGCTGCGCCATTTTAGCTGCTAGGCGAGTAAAGTTTGCTGAAAAATCAATACCGTCTACTTCATCGAACTGGCGGGCCAACTCAAAACTTGCTCGGCCACAGGCACAACCTAAGTCAAGTGCTTTACCGGTGGGTTTACCCTTCATTGCCTCAAGTGCAATATCAGCTAAAGCTTTAGGAAAATTCTCTACGCCATACCAGGTGTCACCAAAGTGAAACTCTGCATATTCTGACAATAACTGGTCACTTTCGTAGTAAGCCTTAGGAGACGTTGCCTCAACTTCAGAGGCAATATAACGAAATCCGGCGTGCTGCGTAAAGTGACGCCTAAATGCATAACGTGCACTAAGACGCGCTTCGTTTCCACTTGAAATCCATGAACCACCTTTGATCAAGTTGTGTTTACCATCAAAAGTTGGCGTGGTGAAATCGTCATACAGTGGATGTACTTTAAAGTTATCGAAGGGGTAAATAGGCGTTTCGGTCCATTGCCACACGTTACCGACCACATCAAACCAATTGCCATGTTGATAGCGTGTTACCGGGCAGCATGATGCAAAATGGTCGAGATGCAAGTTTGCATTGGCCGCGCTGCTACCCAGCTCTTCTACGCCCGCTTGTGCACACAATCGATACCATTCGTCTTCAGTTGGCATGCGAATTTTCTGTCCAGTTTCTTCAGTCTTCCATTCACAAAACGCTTTCGCTTCATGATAGTTAACTTCGGCAGGCCAGTCCCAAGCCATATCAATTTCTTCCGTCATTAAGCGCAAGCGCCAGCCATTGTGCCAACGCCAAAATGCTGGGTGTTTTGCCTCAGTAAATTGCCGCCAAGCCAGACCTTCATCACTCCAAAAACGATTATGCTCATAACCACCGTCCTCAACAAACTCGAGGAACTCCTGATTGCTGACTAAATATTGGCTGGCTTTAAACTCAGCTACCTCAGCCTGATGTTGGCCATATTCATTGTCCCAGCCATAAAATGCACTATCAAATGATTGTCCAAGATTAACTGAGCCAGCGGCGACGCTTATTAGTTTATTTTTTGGCGCCTGGCCAGCATCTTTACAAGCTGGCCATTGAGGTAATGGCTGGACTTTAGCCAACTCATGTTGGCGAATGAGTACCGACGATGTCTCAAGGTGAATACGTTCGTGCTCAATACCCATGACGATGGGCCACCAGGTATTTTCCCAATCAATGGGTAGGGCAAGGTCCAAGGTATCAATTAATGTTAATACTGTGGCGCGCACTTTTGCACGGTAGTCTTTTACCGCAGCAACACTGGGCCAGTCATAACTGTCTTCAGACAAATCATCCCAGCTCATTTCATCAACGCCCACAGCAAAAATAGATTCCATATGAGGATTAATCCGATCGGATATCAGTTTTGCCAATAGTAGCTTGTTGATGAAAAAAGTGGCCGTATGCCCAAGATAAAAAATAAGCGGGTGGCGCAAAGGTATAGGTTTTTGATAGAAACCAGTATCGTCGCGCAAACAATCAAACAGTTGCGTATAGGTATCAAAGGTGTTGGTGAAGTAAAGCGCTATTTCTTGGCGCTTATCATCCACGGTGCCACTGTCCAGTGTAGGGGTTCGGCGCAATGATCCAGAGTCAACAAATGTTGCGGATCGTTTAGCCATTCCTTGAGCGTTTTGTATAGGTAATGTCATCGTGAAACACGTTCCTTTAATTCTTATTCTACATTCATACGATTAACTACTGGATAAAGGGTCAATTTTTTTACTTTATATTGATATTACCCGTAAAAAAAATTTTGCCGGTGGTTAAACGTCTCTGCCCTGCAGTTTTTTAATTGCTTCGACTAAGTAATCTCGTGAACAGCCGAAGTTCAAGCGAAAACAGTCTTTATCACCAAAGTCTCTGCCCGCTGATGGGCCGACACCTTTGGCTTCACACCAGGCTTGCGTATCGGGGACTTGTAAACCGCTGGCATCAACCCACAGTAAAAAAGTCGCCGCGGGTGAGATAGCTTTTAAACCGTCGATTTTGTTGATTTCAGTCACTAGATAATCACGATTTTCAGTTAAATACGCCACTTGTTGTTGATGCCACTCATCGCAATGCCTGAAGGCTGCATTAGTGGCGGTAAGACCTATGACTGTTACCGATGGTAACCTGCCGCGGGCTGCATGGTTGAATGCTACTCTTAATTTTTCGTTTGGAATAATAGCGAAAGACGTACCTAATCCCGCGATATTGAAGGTTTTACTGGCGGCCATTAATGTCACTGAATGCTCAGCCAATTCTGGGTGCGCACTGGCGGGTAAATGTGGCACGTCATCTAAAATTAAATCACAGTGTATTTCATCCGAGCACAGCATGACGCCATGTTTTCTGCATATTGCTGCAATTGTGTCGAGTTCTGCTTGGTTTAAGACGGTTCCAAGCGGATTCATTGGATTACACATAATAAATAAGCTGGCTTTAGGATCCGCAGCAGCCTCTTCCAAGGCATTAAAATCGAGTGTCCAGCGACCCTCCACTTCTATCGAGCCGATACAAGTTCGCTTGAGATTATTAATTGCCGGTGCAGCCAATATAGGAGGATAATTGGGTGTTTGTACGATAACCGTATCACCTGCTTGGCAATAAGCTTGAATAGCTACATTAAATGCAGGCACCACACCCGGAGTCCACACTAGCCAACTAGGATCAATCTTCCAGTTATATTGACGTTGACACCACGCCACAACGGCCTCACTGGCATCGATATCGTGAGCTGGTAAGGTATAACCGAACAGGCCATCGTCAATGCGCTGATGTAAGGCAGACAAAATAGGCTCAGCACAGCGAAACTCAGTATCAGCAATCCACATAGGCAATATATCTGTACCTTTGTATTTTTCCCATTTATGGGCTTTTGACGATGTGCGGTCAGGTTTATCACTGAAGTTCATTGCGGATCCTTTGATTATTCATTTGCTAGTCTACAGAAAACAGCCGACTTAGCCTGTTATAAAAAAACCTACCGATGTTATAGGTAGGTTTTAGGGTCTGTTTATGATTTTCGGGTCAACTTATAAACAGCTTCATTAAGCCAAGGCACGTGTTTATTCATAAACCTCGGATTGTCAGCCAGTACATCAACACACTCCAATAATTCAACATCAAAATATGGCGTTAAATAGCTTTTAACCCAATCTGGACTGACTGCAAATGGCGGCCCTTTTAGAGTATCTTGTAGGTAATCTAGGGTAATTAATAAGCCACTTACATTCGCCGGTATAAGCGCAGCGAGTGCTTTAACATACTGTTGGCGCATTTCTTCTGGCCACGCAATCAGGGCAGCACGATCGTAAAAACCACTAATCGACGCTGTTGCACTTTTGGGTAGAGTAAAAATATCCCCTTGATATAAGGTGACTTGAACGGCAGAAAAGACTACATGTTCGTCGGTAGGATTAACTTGATAAGTAAGATCATTGTCGGTAAAAAATTGTTCAACTGCGAGGGTATTGAGTTCACATCCCAGCACAGTATGGCGCTGCTCGGCCAAATAAAACATATCCAATGATTTACCACATAGAGGAACGAATACCTCAGTGTTTTCATTCAAACCAATATGCGACCAATATTTTACTAAAAAAGGGTTCACTTGGTTTTGGTGAAAACCAATTTGTTGTAACTGCCATTTTTCATGCCAAAAGCTGGGTTCCATGATGCTATTCTTCAGTCAAGTTGCTAATGAGATGCTGGCTACTTTAAAGACTAAAAAAAAAGGATGCAACCTCCCTTAATGATTTGGCATTCAACTGCCTAAGCTTTACCGTCTAGTGTCATTTGTACTTGCCTTAACCAACGACAGTTTTCACATTGGCACTTTCTGCGCGACATGTGGTGTGGGCTTAAATTTGAGTCAATGTAATCGACCGCAATTAATAATTGTTGCTTTAATTGGTCAACCGACTTCATCTCAAGCGCAACCATTTCATCGTTATGATTAATCCATAAACACTCCTCCCCCTGATGACAGGTTATGCATTGCTCATCACTTTGATTAAAAAACACTGCATGGGGACAATGGGTGACTTCCATTGATTGTAAAATTCGCTGCCGAGGAAAATTAAATAGCTGAATTAAATCAGCTTTATTTATATTATGCATATAACCTCTCACAAAAACGTTGATTAACTAGTACAGCCATAGTACCGAGTGTTGATTGATTTTGATTTGATATAGGTCAAGGTTTACTTATCATAATTTTTTAGATAGGAAGCGGCCTTTTACAATTAAAAATCCTTGCTCACAGAAAATACTGGGCGGTATTGAGTCAAAGAACCGCCATGTTTAAATAGACTGCGTGGATGTTTGGATACAATCTGTTGTTTTCAATAAGAAGCACTTGCCGCAGTAAGGTTAATCAAGGTTTAATGGACTTAAAAAGGAGGCTTACCTTTGCAAACACCGCAGCTGCAACACTTTTATATCAATGAAGAGCAGTCCATCTATCTGCTCAGCGCCAATGATGCACGCAAGCATAAGGCCTGGATCCGCTTGTGTAAGCAACAGCTGAGTAAATTGGGATATCAGCAAATTGAATTTATTGGTAAGGGGGCCTATGGCTTTGTATTTGCGGGTATCAATGAGTTTAGCCAATCACATGTGTTTAAATTCTCAAGGGTAAATTTACCCCAAAGCGTCCAAGATAGGCTTGAAGAAGAAGCCTATATGCTTAGCCAAGTAAAACACCCAAATATACCTGGGGCGATAAAATTCGAACGGGTCGGTAAGCAAGGCATTTTAGTAATGGAACGGGCTCAAGGAGAAGATCTCGACAAAATTTGCCAGCGATTAGGGGCTTTACCGCCGGTAATTATCGTCAGTATTGCGAGACAATTAGCCAATATTTTATATTATCTGCGTAAGGGTAAGCCTTTAGTGCATGGCGATATTAAGCCATCTAACTTGGTTTATGATATTGAAACCGACAAATTGTCGTTAATCGATTGGGGATCTGCGGTATTTGCTCAGCGAGATGAACATGGCCGCGCGGTTGATGACAATGTCATGTCCTTACTATCAAGCGACCAACAGCACACTAACGCGCGCATGGGCGATGTGTATTTTATTGGTGACGAACAACTGAGCGGTGCGTTATCTACGCCTCGATTCGACGAGCAAGGCGCTGCTGCAACCTTATATGCGCTCGCATCAGGACAAATTAGCCGTTTCGGCACAAAAATCATTCCAGCCACCAGCATAGGATTACCTATCGAACTGGCAAAAACACTCGATGCAATGCTCAGTGATGATGTTGAACGGCGCAATCTTGCGGGTGACTACTTTCTCAAAAGCCTGCGCCACAGCCATCGAATGCATTTGCCGATATTATCGACACCTCCGCTAGCACCCGACATTCCGGTGTGGGCTCAACCGCGATCTAAAGCCGTCGAAACCGTAAGTTACAGCTCGCGTAAATCGTTTTTGAAAGAGCACAATACTCTGGATCCCATTGCCAAAATGGATGATGTGCAATTAGAAAAATACTATCGCAATTTTATGGTGGGTATGGCCGATACCGAAAAAGGCTTTATTGCCGCAGTAGGCCGTTTAGCACAGTATCCAATCGTCGGCGGTTTGGTGATCCATTGGCAAGAGTCTGGGGTGTTTATCGACTCCAATTTAGCTATTTACGATCCCGACAGTAAAGCGCCGTTAGTGTTAGCAGTAAATAATATGGTCACCATGGCGCGAGGAATTAAGCGGATTGGGGTGTTCAAGGCTTGCTTCTTTAATGCCAAAGACACCTTACACCTTGAGCGAAAAAGTACCGAGCACCAATATAAAATAACCGGTGAACTGCAAATGCCTTTTGAGGTCGGTGATGTGCCCACCTTAGAAGATAAATCTCGGCTGCACTCATACTTTGAAGACGGTAAAGATCCGGAAGAAAACTTGGAACTGCCAGCAGAAATCATGACCGAACTGGGGTGGTTAAATCAAATCCATCATACTGGCTGTATTATTTTTGAAGCGTTACCAAACCATTTAAAAATCCACAGTTATTTACGTTTATTAAATCCACGAAAACAGGCGGCATTTCGAGCCTGTTTGGATCGAATTATTACTCACGCAAATAAAATTCAAGGTCATGGCATTTCAGGTTTTATGAAACTGCCCTATAAAAACACTCGCCAATTTAGCCATATCGATCGTAAAGCAGATGATTTCTACCCTAGAAACCCTAAAGTCATCGTTGCAGAAGCCACTTTACCGCAAACAAAATAGCCATACTCCAAACACTATCATCATGCTGTTGCGGTGATACAAAGCAATACGCGACCCCAATAGAGGTCGCGTATTATCCGCTATACATCACTCAACACTATCACTCAACACTCTCACCCAACACTATCAGCCAACACTTAAATTGGCGAGCCAGGAGGCAAGTCCACCGGCTTGGTGATTAATCGATAAGTAGGATCGGTCATGCCTTTAGTGATACCTTGAAACAGCCAGTCGTAATGCGCCGATTGATAATCGCTGCCACGGTTACTGCGGCGTTTAAGTTGCTTAATAATATAGTCAACTCTTGCGGCTAACTGTGCTTTGACTTCGGGCGCTGTTTTAGGGCTATGGTACGTTGCTAACAAACTATCAATCACCACTGTATTGACGCGCATTTGCATCGCTAGGCCCTGTCCACTCGGTAAGTCTTGATACAAACTGGCACCCGCAAGCTTATCGATTAATTGAACCACCGACAGTTGCTGACTGTCTTCCATATAGGCCTGACTGACACGGTTTAAACGTTCAGGGGTTAATAATTGCGCCACAATGTGACGGCTCAACACTTCTGCCATCGCCACAGGATCAGTTATCACGCCTAAGTTTGATCCAAAGCTTTCACGAGTTTTTCGATAATTACCGGCTTTTGGCACTAACGCTTGCAAAACATTACTTGGTACTAACAAGCTCTCTGTTTGCAAACTCGCCAATAATGCATCGAGCGCAGCAAGTTGCATTTTAGGCCGAATATAATTCCAACGTACGCCAGAACCTACTTGCTGATAACTGTAATCCGTCCCGCCAATCCACTTTGCTGCGGCTTCTATTTGATAACGCGTGAGCAAATATATGGGCACAAATACATCGGCTAATTCGCCATGAGGTTCACCGGCTAATAAAGCATCTGAGTTAAAGTCATCCATCGCTTTACGACGCACTGTTTCTAAACGTACTAACTCTGCTACCGCATCGTTACCACTATCCCATAAACTGGCGTATGCATTACTGGCGCTGGCACTACGAGAGTCTGCTTCCCCAATATATCGAAAGCCTTTAGTTAGGGTCGACGTTAACAAAGACTCGGTCTGCGTAAGGCCTCCATAACCATAAGCTATGGTGTATTTGTCCCACTCACCAATTCCTTCGGTGTAAGGCGTGGCAATATTAATTTTATCGCCTTGAATACTCACGTACGGATGCGGATAATCCATTACTGAAGCATTATCGTTTGTTGATGCGGCAAAGTTATGGTCAAGCCCTAGGGTATGGCCCACTTCATGCGCTGCTAACTGGCGAATACGGGCAAGCGACAATGCCATGGCGGCATCAGCAGCGGCTTTACGATCAGGCCAACCAGCCGTTAGCCCTCGAGCAATAAGATGATCTTGGCGTACTCTTAAGCTGCCAAGCGTGACATTACCTTTAATGATTTCACCGGTACGAGGGTCGGTTACTGCTGCGCCATATGACCAACCTCTTGTGGCGCGATGCACCCATTGAATCATGTTATAGCGTACGTCTTGAGGGTCTGCACCTTCTGGCAACAATTCAACTTTAAAGCCGTCAATGAAACCGGCATCAGTAAATGCACTTTCCCACCAACGTGCACCTTCCAATAACGCACTGCGAATAGGCTCAGGTACACCTGGGTCGAGGTAATAAATAATAGGTTTAACCACTTTACTGGGAGCATCACCCGGAGTAACTTTTTCTAATCTGTGGCGCAGTAAATGGCGTTGAGTCAGTGGTTGATCAACTGCGGTAGAATAATCGGCATATTCATCAGATAAATAACCGCTCATGGGATGATAACGACGAGGTTGATAACCCACATCAGGGAGTTGCACAAAGGAATAGCGCACTTGAACAGACAACAATTTACCGTCTGGAGTAACTTGCTCAACTTGCTTGCCTGCTTTGCTGGCTTTAAAGGTTAAATTAACATCAATATCAGCATTACGTTCAAACGATTTAATCTTTTGCGGCAATATCACTGAGCGGCTGCTGTCTAAGCTGTACAAACCTTGCTTAGTTGCCGTTAATACATCCGACACCCCATGCAAATCATTAATCACTAGGTCATTAATCGCGACTAATGCCGTTTTACCTTCTACTAATTTACCGCGCCATAAAATCGATTCAGCAAAAGCTTGTGTGACCGCTTGACGCTCAGCAACGTTATCACTGGAGGCGCGAAAATAGGTATTAAGCTGCTTGAGCACAACATAAGGACCATGCTGTTCAAATTGTACCATTCGGGTTTGGCCTAGCTGGCCACGGTCTAAACCGATATCATTTGAACCAACACCATGAGGTAAACTGGTCAGCAATAGAAAGGGTTGATTGAGCTTATTCGCTTGTAAATAAAGCTGTGCGGATTTGGCATCATAAAATAGATTGATAAAGCCTTTTGCCACTTCAGCATTATTAATTATTTTTTGGGCTGAGTCGCTGGCAGCCATTGCTGCGTTAGAAAGTAATGTTGCTGGTGTGATTGCCAGCAACAGCGCCAATGAAATACTTCGGCGGACCATAATTAATCTCCCTGTCGTTTATATCCTATCTTCAAAAATACTAATCGTCTTTATGATTATGTTTATATGTAATCCAATGAGATAAGGTTTCAAATAATTCAGTAAGCACAATCGGCTTAGTGATATGCGCATTCATGCCTGCTGCTAAACTTTTTTCTTTATCACCCGACATTGCATGCGCAGTCATGGCAATAATGGGCATTTGTTGTTTGCTATAACGTTTGCGTAATTCGGCGGTGGCAGTTAATCCATCCATTACCGGCATTTGAATATCCATTAACACTGCATCAAATGGTTTAGAATCAATCACATCTAATGCCACTTGGCCATTGTCGGCTATCACAACTTCATAACCAGCACTTTTGAGTAATTCTGATGCCACTTGTTGGTTAATAAAGTTATCCTCAACCAACAATACTAAGCCAGATGCTTTAGCGGGTTCTGCTTCAATAATAACCGGCATTGCATTTAGCTTGGGTTCTTTGGCAAAAGCATTAATAATTTCATCAAATAACGCCGAGGCCTTAAACGGTTTTTGTAACACTGCATAAACAGAATTTTTTTGCAGCTCATGGTCTAACGGTTCAGCAGCATAAGCGGTCATTAAGATAATAATAGGACGCTTTGCTAAGCTACTATCTGCGACCATTTCATCTATCGCCTTAATAACATCACAGCCGTTCATTTCAGGCATCATCCAATCCAACAACAATAAATCGACTGGTTTTTTACGCAATATATCCAGTGCTTTTTGACCACTGTCAGCCGTGTTTACACCAAAGCTAAAGTCGGTCATCAATGTCGAATAAATTTGTAATGCACTCGGGTTGTCGTCAACCACCAGCGTTGTCAGGTTATTTAATTGTTCTGGCACCACCAGCGGCTCGATCACTTGTTCTTCGGCAATTTCAAAGCTAATGGTAAAACTAAAAGTACTGCCTGCGCCCAGCTCGGACTCAACTTGCATGGTACCACCCATCATCGACACTAAATGTTTACTGATAGATAACCCTAAGCCTGTGCCACCATATTTACGTGTGGTTGAACCATCGGCTTGTGAGAATGCATCAAACAGCATTGCTTGTTGATCTTTACTGATCCCAATACCGCTATCGCGTACCCAGAACTTCATGGTAATACGGTCGTCACGCTCCCCCACATCTTCACAACCCAGCTCAACTTCACCGGTTTGGGTAAATTTGACCGCATTAGACAATAAATTAACGATGACCTGGCCTAAACGCAGTGGATCGCCATACAAAATAAGCCCTGCGGTAACAGGCGCATATAGCAGTAATTCAACGCCTTTTTCTTGCGCTTTAAGCGCATTAATATCAATAACATGATCAAGCACTTTATCCAGCGGAAACGCGACTCTTTCTAATTCTAATTTGCCTGCTTCAATTTTAGAAAAATCTAAAATGTCATTAATAATTCGCAGTAACGATTGGGCAGAAAAACCGGCTTTATTAAGATAATCTTGTTGCTGCACGGTCAAGCTAGTGCGTTGTGCTAACTGCAACATCCCAATAATCGCGTTCATAGGTGTCCGAATTTCGTGACTCATGTTGGCCAAAAATTCGCTCTTGTACATGTTGGCTAACTCGGCGTCTTGTTTTGCTTCAAGCAAGGCGACTTCGTTACTCTTCTGGCGGGTAATGTCTTTATGAGTACCTAGCATCCGCTTACTACAACCATCCTCGGAAAACTCAACCGCTCGACCACGGGATAACACCCAGTAGTACTGGTCATTTTTACCGCGCATTCTAAATTCGATTTCATAAGTGCCAACCGGATCGCGCACATATTGAGAGCGGTACTCTTGGACCCGTTCACGATCGTCAGGATGATACAACTCATCGATTGATTCGAGTAACGGTGGAAACTCATTAGCTTGATAACCCAACATAGAATAAAAAGCCGGATTACAAATAATCTGTTCAGAATCAATGTACCAATCCCACAGGCCATCTTCTACCGCATCCATAGCAAGATGATAACGTTGCTCAGACATACGTAACTGTTCAGCAGCTTCATATTCACGGGTAATATCGCGCCAAACAGAAATCAAACCTAATAGATCGCCACGGCGATTGTAAAACGGTAATTTAAAGGTATCGAGTAATACCGGTTTACCTTCAATATTCACTCGTTCTTGGTAACGCAAGGAATGTTGCTGGGTCAGTACTTTGTTGTCTTCTTCACCAATGCGCAAGCCTTGCTCTGGGCTCACCACTTCTGACGACGTTAAGCCTATAATCTCATTTTCGGTATAACCCAGCATTCTTTCAGCTGACTTATTACAGCCTAAGTATTTGCCTTCTTTGTCTTTAAACACGATCGCTTCAGGGATCGAATCGATCAATGATCGTAACAGTGCAAACTCGCGCTCACGGCGCTCTGTTGTTTCACGTAAACGCTGAGTGCGCCTAGCAACTAAGTTATCAAGACGTTTGTTTTGTTCGGCAAGATGATGAGTATACTGACGGTTTTCTTCAAAAATACGACTCACTAGCGCAAACCATGGCTCCCAACCACGGGTAATTTTCTCTGGCGGACGGATAGGCGTTTGTGAACATGCTTCTAAATGGGTTAACAAACGTGAAGCAGGGCTAACGAATGCTCGGCGAGTTTGCCAATGCACTATGGTAACCAGCAGCGACAAAGCCAATACCACTAACAGAAAACTCAGTTGCAGCTTGTCCCAAGAATCTTTAAATAAATCATCTTCATCTTGCAAATACAGTAATCGCCATGGCGCGTTATGCAGTGCCACACTATGAATATAATAACCGTTTCGCAATATGCCTTCGTGGGCATCAAATAGCTCAGATTCCGATAATGAATGTAACTCTGCCGGAATTCGCTGGCTTATGTGATAAACCTTATTCATTTCACTGGAGTCAAAATCACTGTGAGATAAAATATTATTTTGCTGGTCAAGCAGAATCACCGTGCCTGGCATTTTAAAATAGGTGCGAATTTGTTTATCTAACGATGATAACGTCATGTCGAGGTTAATCGAACCAATAAACTCATCTTCAAGGTACACGGGTAACCCAAGCGTAGTAATTAAGCCCTGATTCGTCGAGTCGATGTATGCCTCACTCCAAAACACACTCCGTTGTGGGTTCATTGAAGGTGTCGCTAATTGAAATTGTTTCTTATTGAGCAGCTCATCCCTAAAGCGTAAGTCATTATTTTCCCATGGATAAAATGACATCATCCGACGCTTAGAAATATAATAAATCGACGAAGCTTTAGGCGCTGCTTCTTTCGCGACGGGGAAGGATAATGACAGTTCAAACAGCATTTCAAGCTCTTGATAAAAGCTCTCGCTACGATCATCTAATGAACCAGCACCCGTAATGCGTCCCATATTGGTAAACGGCACGCCGCTGTTGGCATAATTAGGTTCTAAGGTGAAATACTGGCCATCTTCGTTAAATTTTTCATACTCTGGTAAGCGCTCTTTACGAACAAACTCCCCCAAACGTAAATGGTCCACCGCCACATCACGCAAACTTTTCACCGCACGAATGCTCGACTCAAGCAATAAGTCGATTTGCATAACATGACGGGCAACTTGTTCTTCTCGCTGTTGAATTTGCTGCTCTTTTTGACGCTCAAACATAATGCCAGCGGTCAGCAAAGCCATCACAATCACCCCGATATAGGTGTAGAACACCGCTCGGTTATAATTACGTTGAATAGGAGATTTTAGTTGTAAATCTGGCTCAGTCGGTTTCATTAACCACCCTTGATACAGCGTAAAAAAAAGACCCGCTGTCGAACGAATAACACCAAAAAACGGCAGTTATAACAGTAATGATTATGATATCAGGAAGATATCGTTAATCACATGAATAAATACCTTATATGGTCTGATCTGTTTAACCTAGTAAGCTTAGGCATACCAGCAAAATAGCATCGAAAACGTGATAAAAACAAAGACAAAAAAGCCAGTAGTTTGCACTACTGGCTGTTAATATATTAAGAGAGTTTTAGGGGATTAAAACTGGTAACTTACATTAAAATCAATGGTTCTTGGAAGGATATAGCGTCCATTTGAAGAAAGTGAATCTCGAGGGTCACCTTCTGTTAGTGCATTCTCATCTGTTAAATTACTCACAGCAAGCTGCATTTGAACTTCTTCGGTTAAGTTAACAATAACGCCTAAATCGACTTTGGTGTATCCAGCTAACGTTACCGTGTTTTCATTATTAGCAAAACGGTCGCCAACTGCCGATACCGTTCCGTAAAGCGTCGCGTACATCCCATTTGAAAAATCAATATCGTAACTAGGTGTCATACGCACTTGCCAGCCAGGCTGCCTTTGCGCTTCATTACCTTTATTGGTAGGGCTTTCGGTAATTTCAGTTTGTTGTATGGTTGAATTAAGATTTAACGTAAAGCCACTATCCGTGAAGTAATTAAAATCAACTTCAAGACCATACGCTTGGTTTGTTAATACCTCAGCTGGGGCACCTGGAACTGCAACAAAAGTATCGCCTTTTACTTCATTGAAAAATGTTGTGGCATAAAGTTCGTAATCATCAGCAACTAACTTGTAACCCAATTCATATTGAGTAACATCTTTAATCAAATCTTCACCCGACTGATATGCGTCAAAGTTATCGCGAAAATCATCAAAGAATGGCATTTTAGAACCATCACTTATCCGTGCAAATATGCCTTGGGAATCAGCAAACATCCAATTTGCTCCTAAAGTCCATGCTATGGCAGACTCATCATAGGAAACCGCTTTGCTGATCACACCGTCTAACCCTTCATCAACCGTATACTCAATTTGATGATTTTCGTTGCGAATACCAGCATCCATCGAGAGTGAATCGGTTATTTCATGGGATGCTGCAACATAAAAAGCTTGAGTAGACCCATCGCCAACACTGTTTATATCGTAATTCCAACCACAGCTATCTTGGTTATCGTTACAATCGATTCCCGTTAGCATTTCGCCACCAGACTCAACCACATGATAAGCTTGGTTACCTATTGACCACCAGTCATTCGCGCTAAAGGTAGAGTGGTAATAACCCGCAGTAATTGTACTGTTATCAAATGTTTTAGTAATAGCGAGATCATTGGTAAAGGCTTCAATTTGTTTCTTAACAACCCAACGACCAATTTGCTGTACCACAGTTGACCCCGCATATTCTGTTCCTGTTACCGCGCCAGAAGCAGTGCTTCCACTGTCTGCAACCGTCGATAACATGACTGGATCACCATCAGGGACTAGTCCATATGTATCAGCATCGCCTTTGGTATAAATAAAACGGTCAACAATGCCCCAACCATTGTCTAAGGTTAAATCTAAACTGCCGCCTGATACAGAACCATTCCAGCCTCGACCTTGGCCAAAATCAACGTTGATAGCTTCACCATTGGATCCAAATTTAACTGTTGCTTGACGGTTATTGGTTCCAATTTGGTTATATTGATTATCGACAGTAGAAACATTTATCGGTGCAGGCAAATACCACACGCCGTGGTCATCAGTTTGACGAGTAAAAACATTGAACTTACCGTTATCAAATTTTTTGGTGATATTAACCGTAAACTGTTTGCCTTCTTCTGCATTGAATCCGGCATCACGAACGCCTGGTGAGCTCTTAATATAGCCACCAGCCATAAAATATAAATCTTCTGCTAATTGGCCACTAACAACGCCGTCAACACGTTGTAAGTTGTAATCTGAAGTTGAATATTTCACTAAACCTTCAGTTTCTTCGGAGCCTTCTTTTAATAAAAAGTTTGTGGTTAAACCTGGTTGGCCATTTGATACCACAGGATTAGGACCACCACGAAGCGCTTCCATGAATGACACTGTTTCGTCTAGTCTAAATAAGGTCGAGTTTTCTAAAAATGACAGCGTTGGCGGTGGAAAAATAGGCGCGCCTTGCAGTTGAACAGTTAAGAAAGGAGCATCTCCGCCCCCAGGAAAACCACGAACAAACACGTTAGCACCTGATACACCACCTGAACTTTCAGCCCAAATCCCCGGTACAGCCTGAAAAAGTTCTGCAGTGCTTTTTGGAGCCAATTTTTTAATATCGTCTTCAGAAAACGAGCTAATGGCATAACTAGCATCTTCTTTGGCAACACTTTTCCCACTAAATGTGCCGGTTACTACAATTTTTTCGACTCTATCTTTGCTGACTTCTTGTTGTATTTTATCTGCGGCAAAACTGCTATTAGCTTGGCAAATTAAAGCTATTGCTACAGTTAATGAAGATAGCTTGAAATTTTTCATCATGTTTTTCCCTTTAGTTGACAAGCGCATTTAGCGATGATCAACGATTTATTATATTGATTACTTTTTCTTCCCCACACCCAATATAGGTTCCAATGCAAACGTTTGCAATAATTTTATGCAAACGTTTGCATTTTGATTTCGCTTTCCGTTGCATTACTGGCTGTATATGTAATAATTCTTTGACAGGTTTTAAGGATATACTGGGATGTTTCACCTTTGAATAACGACAATAAAATCACCCTAGCGGGTTTAGCCAAGCTTGCTGGTGTGTCTACTTCTACCGTATCAAGAGCACTCAACAATAATCCGCTGATCAAACAAGAAACTCGCGATAGCCTCCAAGCGCTTGCAAAACAGCATAACTTTAGTTTAAACCGCGCCGCGAGTCGGTTACGTACACAAAAAACCAATGTGATTGCTGTCATTTTGAATCTAAGCGACAGTACCGATCAAAGTATTAGCGATCCATTCTTACTTAAGGTTGTAGGTGACTTGAACCAAGCACTCAACCAACACGGTTATGAAATGTTGTTATCGAATTCATTAATGGCTCATGAAGATTGGACAAGTTACTTTATCAACAGTAGCCGTGCCGATGGCATCATTGTTGTAGGCCAAGGAAAAAGCACCCAAAAAATAGAAGATGTCGCCCTCTCAGGAGCACCACTGGTGGTGTGGGGAGATCCTAAAGTGAATGCTACCTATCCTGTTATTGGTAGCGATAACTGCCTTGGGAGTTACTTAGCTACGCGTCATCTTATTGAAGGGGGCTGCAAACGGATTGTATTTCTTGGCGACCCAGAACATGCCGAAATGAGTGAGCGTTACAAAGGCTACGAAAAAGCCCTCGCTGAATTCAATCTTGATATTAGTATCGATCTTACAGTATCTTGCGACATTACCAGTAAAGCTGCATACGAAAAAATGGACCAAGTTATCCTTGATCACGGGCTTTTTTTCGACGGTATTGTAGCAGCCAGTGACATGGTTGCTCTTGGCGCATTAAAAGCGCTAAAAGAACGTTACATCAATATTCCAAATGACGTCGGCATCGTAGGGTTTGATGATATTGTCATGGCTGAATTATTTCACCCTTCACTCACAACCATCCAACAAGACACTAAAACGGCCGCGAATATCATGGTAGAACAACTCATCAACCAATTGAATGGCCAACCAGCAAAATCAGTTGTTATGGACATCAAACTGATCACTCGAAAATCGACTAAATCGGTGTAAGTTATTTCGATAATAGAAAAAACTAATACTCACAAGACAAAATGCAAACGATTGCATTGATGAGATTTCAAAGATACACTGAAATGACTTACCTTTATTTGAGCGAACTTTATGCCTCGTTTTATCACTATAACTGCCATTGCTGCTTGTTACTTTGTGTTTGCTATTTTGCTCAACAGTGTTGGTACTGTAATCCTGCAATCGATCAATAGTTTTGATATCAGTAAAACAGAAGCAAGTACACTGGAAGGTTTTAAAGACTTATCTATCGCATTTGTGTCATTTTTTGTTGCATCAATTATTCCAAGAATTGGCTATAAAGTTGCGCTACTCATCGGATTAACAATTGTCACTATCGCCTGTGCTATTACGCCAATGCTAGGTCAGTTTTGGGTGATCAAACTGCTATTTATGTGCATTGGTGTGTCTTTTGCGTTAGTAAAAATATCGGTTTACTCTGTTATTGGCCAATTAAGCGACTCGGTAAAAGCACATTCATCATTGCTCAATACCATTGAGGGTATTTTCATGTTGGGCAGTTTATCGGGGTATTGGTTATTTAGCTTTTACATCCATCCCGACAATGACTCATCAACCCACTGGCTACAAGTTTACTATCCGTTAACCGCAATGGTGTTAGTCGCGATGGTTCTCGTTTTCTGCTCATCCATGACCAAGCCGTCACAACAAGACACACCACCCAGTATTGTGGATGGGTTTGTCGACATGATCAAAATGAGCATAAAGCCTTTGGTACTCATTTTTGTTATGTCCGTGTTTTTATATGTGCTTATTGAACAAGGCATAGGCTCTTGGTTACCAACATTTTACAATGAAGTCATTAACCTACCGAGTCATATCAGTGTACAAATGGCGAGTATTTTTGCAGCATCACTCGCCATTGGACGCTTACTCGCGGGGCAAATTCTAAAGTTCATCAATTGGCATTTATTTCTAAATATCTGTCTCATCGGTATGGCGTTAATCATCGTATTTTTACTGCCCCTAACTGGAGCAAGTTCTGGTGAAGAAATAAAATCTATCGTTGATGCTCCACTTGTCGCTTATTTATTGCCACTTATCGGCTTAATGATGGCTCCTATATACCCCGTGTTGAACTCAGTAATGCTGAGCAGTTTAGCGCGTCACAAACACGCTCCGATGACGGGGTTGATTGTTGTTTTCTCTGCTTTTGGCGGCACGACAGGCTCGCTTATTACTGGTTATTTTTTTCAAGAAGTTGGAGGAAAGAATGCTTTCTATCTTGCCCTTATCCCAATGGTGCTGTTAATCATCAGCCTGTACTTTTTTAAGCAAGAGACTCAGAAAAGCTCTGTCAATAAGTCGTAACGAAAAGGCCTTTTTCATGGAACAGATCTATGATTCAACCAATCAAGCTAGACAAAGCTTGATGTTTTTTGAAAGTGATTTATTTAAAACGGTACAAATAAGTCATATTTTTACCGACAGTAAAACGTTTGCAGATGCGATTCCACGCATTGCCATGAACGATATTCTAAATGAATTCAATAAAATCAGTAGCAACTTATCTAAAGCTGAATTACTGCAATTTATAGCCAATTATTTCGAACTACCAGAATATCAAAGCATCGTCATAAATAATCCTTCTGCTGATATTGATAAATATATAGATACCTTATGGGGCAAACTTGAAAAAGCAGCAGATAAGCAAATCCCTGGTTCGCTATTGCCTTTGAATGGAAAATATATCGTACCGGGCGGTCGTTTTAGAGAAATATATTACTGGGATAGTTACTTCACCGCATTAGGGTTAATAGAAGCAAACAAGGTTGATATTGTCGAATCTATGTTCACTAATTTCGTCGACCTGCAGAAAAGATATGGTTGTATACCTAATGGCAACCGCAGCTATTATTTATCCCGCTCTCAACCTCCTATTTTAGGGTTGATGTTAGAACTATTACTTCCCTTTCAAGACAATTCAAAGCTGTTTTTAGCTCAACATCTCCAAGCAATTGAAACAGAATATCAGTTTTGGATGCAGGGAAATGAATCACTGTCCGCTGATAATAGTGAATTCAAACGGGTCGTAAAAATGCCAAATGGCTGTATTTTGAATCGTTATTGGGATGATTCAACATCACCAAGACCTGAATCATATTGCGAAGATATGGAGTTAATGAATAGTTTACATGCTAATCAAGATACTTTTTTTAGACATATACGTGCTGCTTGTGAATCGGGTTGGGATTTTAGTTCTCGCTGGTTATCTGACATCAACTCATTAGCCAGTATTAATACCACTAATATTGTTCCAGTGGATTTAAACTGCTTATTATATAAATTAGAAAAACTATTATCTGAATACCATTCTTCATTGAATAATGTGCTTAAGAGTAACCACTATGAGCACCTTGCTGAAACCAGAAAAACCGCCATTAACCAATATATGTGGTGCCCTGAGCAGCAATTCTTTTTTGATTACAATATCAAGAGTCACAATATGAGTTCGGTAAAATCATTGGCTGCCACTTTGCCATTATATGTTCAATTAGCAAGCCAATTGCAGGCCGACTCAGTCAGTAACATCCTTAAGAATGAGTTCCTAAAAGTTGGCGGACTCGTCACCACAGTAAATTCCACAGAGCAACAATGGGATGCACCGAACGGATGGGCACCATTGCAATGGTTTGCCACTCAGGGACTATCTACCTATCATCATAACTCGCTTGCTAATGACATTAAACAACGCTGGATGTCGACAATAGAAACGTATTTTACCCAAACAGGTAAATTAATGGAAAAGTACAATGTTTGTCAGCAAACACAGAAAGCTGAAGGCGGTGAGTATGATGTTCAAGAGGGTTTTGGGTGGACAAATGGCGTCTATCTTGCTTTTAAAAAACAATTGAAAGCCAAATAAAAGTGCAATAAACATAAAGGATCAAAAACGCCGAACTCGTTTTTGATCCTTTATTATGACGTAATGTCGTTACAAATGTTCTTCAGCAAACTCAGCTAAACGAGACCGTACGACGCCATTAAGATAAATATTGGCGCTGCCTTCAAAGTCTTTAAAACGTTCGACTATGTAAGTTAATCCTGATGTAACCGGTGTTAAATACGTCGAGTCAATTTGGGCTAAATTACCACTACAAATCAGTTTAGTGCCTTCGCCCATACGAGTGATCATGGTTTTAATTTGTGACGCGGTTAGGTTTTGACATTCATCTAAAATAACCACCGAGTTTTGAATAGAGCGGCCACGCATAAAGTTAATCGACTTAAACTGAATATTGGCTTTTTCCATTATGTAATTAACACTACCTGCTGGGTTTACATCATTTTTATGTAGCACTTCTAGCGTATCGGTTATCGCAGCCAACCAAGGGGTCATTTTCTCTTCTTCGCTACCCGGAAGAAAACCTATCGACTCAGCAATTTCGGGGGTATTACGGGTGACGATAATTTTGTCATATAACTTACGTTCGACGACCAATTCTAATGCCGCAGCCATCGCCAATAGCGTCTTACCGCAACCCGCTGGCCCCGTCAGAATAATCAGTTCAATATCAGGATCTAGCAAAGCATCTAGCGCCATACCTTGGTAAATATTTTTAGGATTAATTCCCCATGCTTCATGATGTAATAAGCGATCACGGCCGCGATCGATCATCTCTAAATGTTTATCGGTTTTACTGACTACTCGCCCACAAAAATCTGAGCTTTCATCGATTAAATACTGGTTAAGATAAAAGTTTTCATTACCAAGATGTTCCAATGGTACTTGGTGAACCGTATGCAACCCTCTACGTTCGGTGGAGACTTTATCGACATTTTGCCAAAAATCCCCAGAGAATTGATAAAAGCCTTTGGCGAGAAAACGCACATCATCAATCAACTGATCGCTGCGGTAATCTTCTACGCGCTCAATACCTGCACCTTTGGCTTTTAAGCGCATGTTAATGTCTTTAGTGACTAACACGACGGTGCGGGAAAAATGGATTTTTTGTAAATGCAGGGCGGTGTTGATAATGCGGTTATCGTTATTGTCTCCAGGCAGCGAGCCGATAATAAACTCGACTTGATGATCTGGGAAAATCGATAAATGACCAGAAACTTGAGAATGTTCTTCGCGAGTAGGCAATGCAACGCCTTTTAAAATTTGCTCTGGGGTCGTGGGACCACCAAGAATATCTTCTAATGCACGTATAGCCACTCGTGCATCACGACTCACATCTCGTTTGCGGTCCTTTATACTGTCGAGCTCTTCTAACACTGTCATGGGAATAACTACGTCATGTTCCATAAACGAATATATCGCTAAAGGTTCATGCAGTAACACGTTGGTATCCAGTACAAACAACTTTTTGTCGTTTCGTTGCATGGTGCCTCCAGAGTGCTCTCAATGAATAGATATCAGTATCACTTAACTTAACTAAACGTATAACATTAAAGGGATAATTAAAGTCTCTATTGAAAACAGGTCATTGCCATTAGCAATGCTGCCTTAATAAAATATGTCACTTGTCGGGTAAAAACTCAATGTCATCATCATCGCCTTTGCTTCACACTATGACGTCAATGTGACGCTAACATGTCAAGATGGTGTAAAAATGAACATCTAAACGATAAATCAATGCTAAAATTTCAATCTGGATGGGTTTGGTTTAACATACGCCCCCTTTTTTGTTTCACGCAATAAATGAGAGTAAAAGATGCCGTTTGCCTTAGGTCAACGCTGGATAAGTGATACCGAGTCAGAACTCGGATTAGGAACAGTCGTTCAAGTTGAAGGCCGCATGGTTACGCTGCTATTCCCTGCCACTGGAGAAAACCGGATGTTTTCTCGCAGTGAAGCTCCCTTAACCCGAGTTATTTTTAACCCAGGTGACACTGTCGAAAGCGGTGAAGGTTGGAGTATCACCATTGAAGAGCTTGAAGAAAAAAACCAATTGGTGATTTATCATGGTATTCATAGCGAGACTCAAGAAAAAGTCAGTCTTCGTGAGACCATGCTAAGCCACAATATTCGCTTTAATAAACCACAAGATCGTTTATTCGCCGGACAAATTGACCGCCTAGAACGTTTTGGGGTGCGTTATCAATGTCAGTTATTGCGCCACAAATTAGCCAGCTCAGATTTACTCGGTCAACAAGGCCCACGCGTAGGCTTAATTGCACATCAGCAGTGGATTGCTCATGAAGTGGGTAGCCGTTACGCTCCACGCGTATTACTGGCCGATGAAGTCGGTTTAGGTAAAACCATTGAGGCTGGCTTAATTATTCATCAGCAATTACTCACAGGTCGTGCTGAACGTATTTTAGTCATAGTCCCGGACACACTTCGTCACCAGTGGTTAGTTGAAATGCTGCGCCGCTTTAATTTACGCTTTTCAGTATTTGATGAAGATCGATGCGTAGAAGCTTATGCCGATAATGACAATCCGTTTTATACCGAGCAGTTAATTATTTGTTCACTTGATTTACTGCGCAAGAAAAAGCGTCTTGAACAAGCTGTAGACGCTGATTGGGACTTAATGGTTGTCGATGAAGCTCACCATTTAGAATGGTCAGAAGATGCCCCTAGTCGCGCTTATAAAATCGTCGAAGCGTTAAGTGAAGTGGTCCCTGGTGTATTACTCCTTACCGCGACCCCTGATCAACTCGGTCATCAAAGCCACTTTGCTCGTTTACGTTTGCTCGATCCAGATCGTTTTTATGATTACGATGCTTTCTTAGCTGAAGAAGCAAGCTACAAAGATGTGGCAGAAGCAGCTGAAGCATTAAGTCAGGATAAAAAATTACCCGACAGTGCCATTAACAGTTTAACTGAGTTGCTTAGCGAGAAAGACATCGAGCCAAGCATTCGTTTAATCCAGTCAAAAGAGGTTGATGCAGAATCACAGCAAGCAGCACGTCAAGAATTGCTCCAAGAATTGCTCGACCGCCATGGCACTGGCCGCGTACTTTATCGTAACAGTCGCGCATCAGTAAAAGGCTTTCCAAAGCGTATATTTAATGCTTATCCATATGAGATGCCTGCGCAGTACGTGACCGCTGAACGCGTTAACGCCATGATGGGCAGTGCCAAGCAGCCACTGGCTAAAGCAGCACAAGCATTAAGCCCTGAGAAGCTTTACCAGGCCTTTGAAAATGACAGTGCCAGCTGGTGGAAGTTTGATCCACGGGTAGACTGGTTAATTGAGTTCCTAAAATCGCATCGCAGTAAAAAAGTACTGATTATTGCTAGCCAGGCTGAAACTGCATTAAGCCTTGAAGAAGCGCTGCGAACCCGCGAAGGTATTCAAGCTACGGTATTCCATGAAGATATGTCGATTATCGAACGCGATAAAGCCGGCGCTTACTTTGCTCAAGAAGACGGCGGCGCCCAAGCATTAATTTGTTCTGAAATAGGCTCCGAAGGGCGTAACTTCCAGTTTGCTAGCCATTTGATTTTGTTTGATTTGC
Source organism: Shewanella sp. ALD9 (assembly GCF_002836315.1). NCBI lineage: Bacteria > Pseudomonadati > Pseudomonadota > Gammaproteobacteria > Alteromonadales > Shewanellaceae > Shewanella > Shewanella sp. ALD9. Next base: position 477,041 of record NZ_PJCD01000001.1, on the reverse strand, counting down.
CGCTTAATCCTGATTTGTTAGAGCAACGTATTGGCCGCTTAGATCGTATTGGGCAACAAAACGATATCCAAATTCATTTGCCTTACTTGCGCGATACCGCTCAAGAAAGATTGATGCGTTGGTATCATCAAGGATTAAATGCATTCGAACTCACCTGCCCGAGCGGTCATGTGTTGTTTAACGAATTTGCCGATGAACTGATTAACGTACTTTGCGACGATGATGAAGATCAGATGACTCAATTGCTGAATCACACCCAGCATCGTTATAAAGAGCTTAAACAGGCAATGGAGCAAGGCCGCGATAAACTGCTAGAGATAAACTCTCACGGTGGCGAGCGTGCCAATGCATTAATTAAGCGTTTATCAGACAGCGATAACGATACTCATCTCATCGGTTCGGTCATTCGTTTATGGGATATTATTGGTGTCGATCAAGAAGATCGCGGTGAAAACTCAATCATTTTACGCCCTAGTGAGCACATGATGTTCCCTACTTATCCTGGGCTGAATGAAGACGGTATTACGGTGACGTTTGATCGTGAAACCGCTTTGTCTCGTGATGACATAGCATTTATCACCCAAGAGCATCCTTTAGTACAAACCGGCTTAGATTTAATCACTGGCTCAGAAACGGGCACCACCAGTGTGGCAATTCTAAAGAATAAAGCGCTTCCCGCGGGGACGCTATTTTTAGAATTAATTTACATGGCTGATGCCTCTGCCCCAAAATCGACTCAGTTATACCGTTATTTACCACCGACACCTATCCGGGTGTTATTGGATAAAAATGGTCTTAATATGGCAGATAAAGTGGACTACGCCAGTTTTGACAAACAGCTAAGTGCGGTAAACCGTCACATCGCTAGCAAGCTTGTTAATGCCTCACAGCCTATTTTACATCCGTTATTGGCCAAAGGTGAAGAGTATGCAAAAGAGTCGCTTAAGCAGCTAGTAGTGAATGCTCGCGCTAAAATGACTCAACAACTCACAGGCGAGCTGGAAAGACTTGAAGCCCTAAAAGCCGTAAATCCGAACATTCGTGAAGACGAGCTAGAATATATTCGTAATCAAATGACCGAGATAACGGGCTACATGGATAACAGTCAATTACAGCTTGATGCAATACGTATGGTACTTGTCAGCCACGTATAACGGCTAACTAGCATTAAATAATGTTGTATTAATCATGTCGTGTAACCAATGCCCTGTATATCAGGGCATTGTTTTTATTCGCGGTTATACATTAAGCTAACCGCATTATGGTGTTATTCGCTCGAGGTTATGGTGCAACTAGGACAATTTAGTCGATTATTAATCGTAACGATGAGCATATTACTGGCAGCGCCTGGCGCAAAGGCACAGCAACCTTACGGCTACTTACCTACCGATGAAATCAAATTTATCACTATTGACGGTAAACAAACTGAAGTGCTTGTAAGGTCTTGGCAGAGTAAAAAACACTTTGGTTCAGCGATGATTATTGCTGCGTCGGACACCGATGCTGATGCTGCCGGCTTAGCCAGCTACTTACGAACCAATATTAATGCCCGCGGTTGGGCAAGTATTAGCTTAACCCCAGCAAAAGGGCTATATCGGCCTAACTATGCAACAAAACCAGAAGAAATCACTAAAGCAGGCACCGAACAACTGCAATTAACCAGCAATAAAAGTATCCCAAAGTATGAGTCGTCTCAATTGCTTGAATTACGTAACTTTCAGCAAAGTAATCTCAATGAAGCCCTGAACCAATTAACCTCAACCACCAGTTTATTTCCTGGCGGCAAGATTCTAATTGTTATTGATGACACGGCCGGCATGGTCACGAATCTGCTTTATGACAAAAAAATTCCCACCCCTGATGTGCTAGTCATCGTCAACGCTTATCGCGAATTTGAGTATTTAATTGATCCGCAAAGTCAGCGTAAATCAATCGCCGAACAATTAGTCACCATGTCGATCCCGATCCTTGATATTCAATCCGCCGATGCACATCCGAATTCAATTGAACAAGCACCTACCCGCCTCAACTACAATCAAGTGAAACCTGCTAAGTATTATCGCCAATACCAAATGAGCTTGGACTTAAGCAGCCCGAGTGGCTGGGAAGAAGCCCTCGATCAAATAGAAGGCTTTTCCAGAACCGTTATCGGAAGATAGTAAATTCAGCGTAGCCATGACTAAAAATAGAGCATTAGCGAAAACAGATTATTACCACCAAGATTGACGAGACCGATAGGCTTTATCAGGATTTTTAGTTTGTCTAATCGCAGCAATCACGCGGTTTTTACCCAGCAACAATCTTATTTGGCTTAGTGATTCTCGGGCTAATAGGCTGCGCACTGAAGCGGTCCAACTTTGATTGATGCTGCGTTTAATCGCAGCATTAGCATCCGGGGAAGTGCGGATGATTTTTTGGGCTAGTGCCGTGGCACACTCATAAGCGTTATCACTTATTTGAGTCACCAAGCCTAGCTCAAGTGCTTGCTCGGCAGTTAAAATATCCGCGGTATAGGTCAACATCAACGCTTTGTCTTTGGGCATAATTTGCCTTAATGCCACCAAACCAGCCATATCTGGCACAAGCCCCCACTTTGCTTCCATTATCGACAACTTACAGTTTGGCGTCGCAATACGAATATCTGCCCCTAGCGCAATTTGAGTCCCACCGCCGTAGCAACAACCTTCTAGAACCGCAATAACAGGAACAGGCAAACGCTGCCATCCCAACGACACACGTTGGGCTAAATTTGCATTACCAGGCAACCACTTGAATAAAAGCTTTAATGCACTTGTAGGTGAACTCGCGACACTCTTCACATCTAAGCCTGAACAAAAGTTACCTTCCGCACCCGATAAAATAACCGCATAAACTCGTTTATCGCCACGGAGTTGTTTAATTACGTTATCAATCGCAGTAAACATTTCAACATTAAGCGCATTAATTTTACTGGGTCTATTTAAGCAAACATGGGCAATGCCATTATCTACCGTCAACTTAATCAACTCTCTTTCCATGAAACACCCTGTTACTGGTCAGTCCAGTTTTTAGACTAACATATCTGGACTATCTGGCGAATAGTAATAACATGACAAATAATCGGCACTGGTCAAAATATTGCCACACGTTATTTTGAACAAAATTTCATTGAGTGTTAGCCTGATATATTATCAATATAAGCATAACCATCTAATCTTCATGTTTTTACATAACATGTAACACCTGATTGATATGACATTGATGACTTTGTGGCAACGGCCACATAAATGTTACAAACTTAATTAAATGTTAAAACTAAGTTATCAATATTGTAAGCAAATAAGTATAATGATCTAACGAACAAAAAATCGCTGTAAATAGTCTTATAATAATAACTATCCGCCTCGCACCACTCGCAGTTGCATTAACGAGTTTTTTTCCCCTAAAGGCGAAATAAGGAAGACCAGCAACAATGACCATTCCAATATTAATATGCGACGATTCTGCGCTCGCCAGAAAACAAATGGCAAGAACTCTCCCCAAAGATTGGGACGTTGAAATTAGCTACGCCACAAATGGCGCTGAAGGCCTTGAAGTTATTCGCGCAGGTAAAGGTGAGATTGTGTTTCTCGATCTCAACATGCCAGTCATGGATGGTTACGAAGTACTTCAAGCGGTACAACAACAAGATTTACCGGCACTGATTATTGTGGTGTCAGGTGATATTCAAATTAAGGCTCATGAACGAGTCAAAGCATTAGGTGCCCTCGACTTTATTCAAAAACCCGTTAGTGCAGAGGCTATTAGCCATATTCTGCAAGAGTACGGTATTTTGACTCTTACCCAGGGTAATAAAGCTGAAGAAACGCCAATGATGAAAGTTGACATGCGTGATGCATGTCAAGAAATAGCCAACGTCGCCATGGGCAGAGCCGCTGACTTGCTCGCTAAGCTTCTGGATGTATTTGTACTACTGCCTATTCCTAACGTTAATGTGCTTGAAGTCAGCGAATTAACGATGGCCTTAAAAGCCACCGAACGAAACTCAACAGTCTCTGGGCTTTGCCAAGGATTTATTGGTGCAGGTATCGCGGGTGAAGCGTTATTACTGTTCCATGATTCTAGTTTTGAAGATATGGCCAAGTTAATGGGATTAGAAAATCCAAATGATATTGGTACTGAAATAGAAGTAATGATGGACACTGGTAATGTGCTCATTGGCGCTTTTTTAAATGGTATTTCTGAACAACTCGACATGAAATTCAGTCAGACCCATCCAGTAGTGCTTGGCAGACACTGCAGTGTCAACGAGCTCATTCACGACAACTCTGACAAATGGCAGCGCACTCTCGCGATGGAAATTAACTATCGAATAGAAGATTACAATATTGAATGTGATCTTCTGCTGCTATTTACTGAAGACTCAATTCCTACGCTGAACTACAAACTTGGCTATTTACTCGACTAATGTTGGATACTTTTTATGTCAAATGATCAAAGTGCGATGAACGAACTCCACTGGCTAATCGATATGGTGCAAACCATTGAGGTTGGTTTAGTTGTGCTCGATCGCGACTATAACATCCAACTTTGGAACGGTTTTATGGAAAACCACAGCGGTGTCTCACCCAATTCCATTAAAGGTAGTAATCTATTTGAAAAGTTTCCCGACTTACCCGCCACGTGGCTAAAACATAAAATGGAGTCGGTTTTTTTACTTAAAAATCGCACCTTTATTAGTTGGGAACAGCGTCCATACGTATTTCAGTTTAAAAACTATCGCCCGGTGACTGGCCGAGCCGATTTTATGTACCAAAATATTACCTTACTGCCATTAGCTTCGTTAACAGGGCAAATCACTCATATCAGCATTATTATCTATGATGTGACCGATATTGCGGTTAATAAACTGCAACTTAAAGCCGCTAATGAGCAACTTGAACAACTCAGTCAAACCGATGGTTTAACCCTTTTGCATAACCGTCGCCATTGGCAAAGTTGCATGGAAAAAGAATTCGATCGTTATTCACGTTATGGCGATGCGGCATCATTGGTGATGATTGATATTGATAATTTCAAGCGCATTAACGATGAATATGGTCACCCTGCCGGTGATAAAGTGATCCAACATATTGCCTATTTGTTAAAGCAAGCATTGCGTGACACTGACTGTGCAGGCCGATATGGCGGAGAAGAGTTTGGAGTGGTGCTATCTAAGACAACCGCAGAAGAAGCTCTCAACTTTACCGAACGATTAAGAAAGCGCATTGAAGAGTCGGAAGTCGCATTCGAAAACCGCCTCATTAGAGTCACGGTGAGTCTGGGCATTAACGATTTAGATTCTGAAATAGATAATAGCTCAACCTGGTTATCGGGTGCAGATAAAGCCTTATATGTCGCTAAGCAAGAAGGCCGTAACAAAAGCATTATCCATAAATAAGCGCCTAGCAAACTTTTTGGTTATCCATAAAAAAACGCCCATCTTTGATGAGCGTTTTTTTATGGAATTAGACAATCGATTTATTAGTGAAATGTACCATCTTCATCGTCTTCGTCTTCTTCATCGTCTTCGTCTTCTTCATCGCCTTCAACTTCATCACCGACAAAAAAAGTACCCCAACCGTCGTAGTCTACTTTTTGCTTGCCCGCAACGAGAATCAACTGTTCACATGCTTTATCCAGCAAAGGCACTTCTAGCTTATGCTTGGCAATAGCGTCAAAACAGAAAATAATCGAGCCATCTTCAAGTTCCATTTCTTCGGCATCATTCACTTCAAAACCAAGCTTAAATGCATCAACAGCGGCTTTTTCTAAACGATCAAAATTAGTCGCCGAAAAATGATGTTCAATTGTATATTCCGCATCAGGCTCTGAACCATCAGCAAGTAAGGCATCAACAATTTCAAGATTCTCAGCAAATTGCTCTTTTAACTGACGCTCAACAGACATGGATTACTCCGTAAATAGGACTCGTAAAAATGTTAACCAATTATACCCAAACTGACACAAGTTGCGAGCTTATGACGGATGTTTGACGACCAATAACATGGTTAAGCTTTGGCTTGCTGCATTAATGCTTCTGCTTCTTTGTTTAATTCAACTAAACGCGCCGACATAACTTGATGCACCTTAGCGTTTAACGCTTTAACATCATTCTTATCTAAGCCCGCCGTTGCTATCGGCTCCTGCATTTCTACAATCACCACACCGTTGTTCCAACGATTAAGGTTAATATGATTCTGACAAGAAGCTAATACTGGCACTATTGGCGCTTGAGCAGCGACTGCAGTATGGAATGCACCCACTTTAAAAGGTAATAATCCACGACCGCGTGAACGAGTCCCTTCAGGGAATATCCACACTGATAATAGTTTATTTTTCATTTTATCTACCGTTTTAGCCATAGTATCGAATGCACTATGACGATTGTTACGATCGATAAGGATATTGCCTGATAGCCAATATATTTGCCCAAATAAGGGTACCCACACTAAGCTCTTTTTACCTAAGCTGACAGTCCCTTTAGGCACAACTGACGTATGAGTAAATAAATCAAAATTATTTTGATGATTGGCTAAATAAATACACGGTTGCGATGTTGCACTGACTGGATGAGCACGTCTAATGACCTTAATGCCTAATACCGGTGCAACCGAACCAAAAAAACGGGCAACCAAATGTACATTGTCGCGATGCATTGGCCGCACAAGGCAAATAACAACTGAAAATATAAAGGCTAAAAATAACAGCACAACGAGAATGATTGAACGAGCGATAAGCAGCACAGCATACTCCTGCAATAAAATTGGCGTCAGTATAACGATGCTAGTCTAGGGACTCAACGTTTTGTTTACATATGTACGCTGAAATACTCTGCCCCTGTGATCTGGGGCAGAGTAACTTAGCTTATATGACAGAAGCTTATATGGCAGCTAGATGGCAGATATTTATTTAGCTGGTTGTTGTGCTGACACTGGTGAACGTAGTTTAAGTAACATTCTAAACAACAATGCACTTAATGCTAATGTCGCAACAATAGCGGCACCACTGGGTAAGTCATAGCGAGCAGACAACAGTAGCCCAGCAATATAACCCACTATGCCTACGCCATAAGCCCACACTAACTTGGTTTTACCTTGATACTTATTTAATGCCAAAGCCGGTAAAATAAGTGTGCTAAACACTAAATACACGCCTACTAACTCCACCGACAAAGTAATCACTAATGCAAATAAAAAGTAAAAACCTGCACCATCTAATATCCGTGGTTTCGCGATGATCACCCCAAGAATACCTGCAGAGACTACTGCAGGTAATGCTAACTGAGACCAACTCACCCACAATATTTGACCCGACATTAACTGCTTTAATAATTCAGCTCCATGAGGATCATTGGCTAACAATAACATTGCCGCCACCGCACTGAGCACATAAAAACAACCAATAAAAGCCTCGAGTTCACCGACTAAGTGTTTTGCCATCCAAGCGATAACTCCAGCACCGGCTAATGCAAACAACGCTGGCATCCAAACATGAGCAAACGGTAACGCTTCTACTCGATGATCTATGTGCGATACGATTGCCCCCAATGCAGCGACCTGAGCGATAGCCAAATCAATGAAGATAATGCCACGCTTAAGCACTTGTTGACCTAACAACACATGAGTTGATAACACTAATAGCCCTGCCACTAACGCAGGCAACAAAATAGACAGTAGCTCGACATCAAACATAGTGTTATTTCACTCCATTTAATAACGTCAGCAAACTATCATATAGACTGATTAAGTCTTTGCTTTCATCGTTACCACCTACCGACATCGGTAGCACCAATACCGGCAGATTTGCGCGTTCACCTAACCATTTAGCTCCACGTTCATCTTGATATGAAGCGACGATTACCGCCATTACATCGCCTTTTTCAGCACGAGTAAGTAATGAGGCTAGATGGCTGCTGGTGGGTGCTAAGCCGGGTTTAGGCTCAAGATCTGCCACTTGCTCTATTCCAGTCCAATTAAATAAATAACGGAAGCTCGAATGATAAGCGATGACCTTTTTACCGGCTAAGTTTTTAGCTTGCTCTTGCCACTGCGGTATTTTAGCCTGCCAACGTTGACTAAAGTCGCTCAATGACTGGGCATACTGACTGGCATTTTCTGGATCAACTTCAGTAAGCTTAGCGCTCAAAGCCTGCGCAACGGTCAACATCCGCAAGGGATCTAAATGCAAATGAGGATTTCCCTTTGCATGCACATCACCCATTGAACGATCTACTTGAGTTAACTTATCCAAGGTATCAATTTGGTCTGCCGCAAAAAACAAGCCTTTATCTGTTGAGTTAACCTGAGGATTAGCAGACTTCATTTGTAACATTGGCAACCAACCAATTTCTAAATCGGCCCCAGCACACACAACTAAATCAGCTTGGCGCATTTTAGCAATCAAGCTTGGTCTTGCTTGTACTTGATGTGGATCTTGCATCGCTGTGGTGGCCGAATACACCCTCGCATCGGGCGCTAAAGTTTGCGCTAATGCGGCATATTCAGGTTCACATGCAAACACGTTCAGTTCCGCTTTAGCTGTCGCGGTAAACAGCAGCGACATTGAAGCCACTGCTAAAAGCAATTTAGAATTGATGTGCACCGTGAGCTCCTAATGACATGACATATTGTAAAGTAAGGATATTATCATCTTCGAAACCATCGAAATTAGTTCCAGTCTGATGAGTGTATTGCAAACGCACGGTCGAAAAATGACTGCTATGCCAAGCAAGACTGACTTCAGACTCTTTTAATTTCTGTGGGTCGAGGTGATCTTCATGGATTTCATTAGTATCAATTTGACCGTAACGAATCCCAGCAGACCAACTTGGTGAAAATTGATACACACTACTCACGTACCAACCTTGATGATAGTCATCAGTACTAACGTCCTCATGATCTGCCTCAAGAATATGTCCAGGCTCCATACCAAAAATGTCAGTGACTCTAAAATATTCGCCACTCACGGTTAAGTTTTGATATTTGTAATTACCATTAGGTGCCCACTTATAAACAAAGTCAGCTATGTAGGTATTTTCGCCAGTATAAGATGCACTATGGCTGTGTTCAGTGTGTCCTTCCTCATCAACCACTTCATCTTCATGCTCCTCTTCGGCATAAGCTTGGCCATTCTGATTACGCAAATAGCTCAATCCTAGTTGCCAAGAACTCTCGATACCAATGTCACCACCGATTTTGGTTAATGCGGTATACACGCCAACATCATCAAAATCACGCTCTCCATGCTCATCTGCAGCGCGTAAACTTTCACCTTTAAACGCTTCAACGCCCATGGTCCAGTAGAGATCTGTTGGGGCCACATAATTTAAACGAATACCATCATCAAAATAATGACCACCTAAAAATGCACGATAGGCCGCTGGACGTTCTGAAAATGCATCGGTATGTAAATGTTGATTATTTAAATAACCAATATCCGATAAAAATCGACCCGCACGAACCGATAAACCGTAAGGCATCGCTAACGTTTGGATAAAGGCTTCTTCTAAATTAAGCTCTGTTTCACCGTCATGAGACTCAACAACTGCGGTCACTTTACCGTAAAACATTTCATCAATATTGGCACTTAATGCCAACTCAGTTTCGCCTAAACCAAAACCTTCAGCACGCTCAGCTAATGGCCGGTCGCCCGTTTGGTAATAACCATCGAGCACCGCACTAATACTAGGATTAGTTAAACTAGAATCTTCTGCCATTGCAGAATACGAACTCACAGCACAAGCCAGTGCCAATAACGAAACACGTGTGTTTAACGCAGACATAATATCTCCAAAATACAACAAGTAGCCGCCTATCTGGGTTTAGAGTAAACCGACAGATAACGGAAAATAAATCATTACAATGTTGGACTAACGAGATACAGGTGGGGCACGACTTTGATAGTAGGCTTGGAATACGCTAAGTAAAAAAGGCAGCGTATAGTGTTGGCGTTCGAACGTTTGCTTAGAAACAGCAAAAACTAAATTGGAAGAGTGAAGCGTTTTATTAAGCTGATGCTGATGGAAACACAAGGTACAATGATTTTGTACGCCGTCATCAAGATGTTTAACTGAGTGTGCAGACGCAGCAACAGACAACACAATCAAAATGGCACTGAGCCAGATTGCGATAGTTTGTCTTATTTTGATGCGGGAACTCACCAGCACAACTCCATCAGGTTAATAAAAGTGAGCGTTAGTGTAAAAGACCGTAGCTGAAAAGCAACCCTTAGATTGTGACAATTCATGACAACCCATTCACAACGACGCTCATTAGCAACTAATATTAACCACTACCAATAACAACTACCAATAACAACTAATAGGTGACTAAGTCGTTATTTTTAAGATAGCCTTAAGCTATGACCCATACCATAACGAATGTGTAAAACATCATCATTACAGGACAAACACCATGGCACAATTTATTAAAGAAAACATTGGCATCATTTTAGTCATGATCATTGTTGGGGTTGTCGTGTTAGGCGGGATTTACTATGTTGAAGCATCACTAGAAAGCCAAGTTATTGAAGTTAATTAACAAGCTTATTTCGCACTAGTCTCTGCACTAGGATCATTTTCAGGTGCTTCAATCAGCTGTAAATGGTCCATAATATGCGACAAACCAACCATAATAACGGCCAAAATAATCAATGGAGTAGTGATAACGGTTACACCCTCAACAAAATAACCTACTGCAGCAGCAACAACCCCACCATAGAAACCTACTATTTTAACAACTGATAAATATTTATTATGCCCAAGCCATGCTGCACAATGAGGGCATTGAACTTCTACGGACAAACCTTTCCCGCGACTGTCTTTCACCTTCGCAATTGAAAAAGATTTATAGCAATGAGCACATTGCAGCGACATGATAATTTCCTCAGTTCAATAATGGCGGCAGTGTAACAAATTAACCAACCAATTACTGTACTTGGCTCCTATAGGATTTTTCCACTATCATAGCCGCAACTCAGAGCCAAAGGACCACTTTCCATGCTACGGATTTTACTTACGTTATTATTATTCACCTCGGCAGTGTTTATGACGCCATCTCTTCGTGCAGAACAAGATGCAGTGGTACCGATTGTTGCCACTAGCCAGCTAACCGATACCCAGACTCAAATAAGTCGCTTACAACAAACGATCGAGCAAGATACCAAGTTACTATTTAAAGCAAAAGGTGAACTACGTGCATTTACTGAATATCGCATTAAAAACAAATCGTCTGAATTACGCGACATAATTGGTCAACTCATTGCAACACCCGACGCAGACCAACAATATTTAGTCACTTTAGTGCAAAGCCAAATGGCCTTTTTAGAGAATGTCAGTGCATACTTAAACGACCACATTATGACCATGCGTCTTGGATTAAGCCAAGATGATGACAATAAGAGCATCTTAGCCATTTCACAACGCGAATTTGAACGCGACCATTATCTCAAGGCACAATTAACCACTCTGCAGTGGGCAGAAACACTGAATATAGATGTGAGTGTCCAAAAGCAAAAATTGACCGAGTTTATGCTCAATAGAGCCGATCAGTTCGATAGTTTAGTGCATTACACTCAAGATGAATTACAAAAAGCCGTTGCAGAAGCCGCTGATGCAGGTGCAGATATCACCAGCGAACAAAAAGCTGATGTGGTGGCACTAAAAGAACGCTTGGAGCAAAGCAGCTCTAGCTTAGCGGTTTCAGCGGGAATACTCGAAACATTAGGCCAGAACGTGGCACCATTTAAACAAACATTGTTTAGTGTTTCTGGTGATATCACCCAAGATGTATTGAATTTTAGCGTCGCGTCTAACCTGCTACAGGGTTGGGGTAAAGTCATTAAAGATCAGACGATTAATAATGGGCCCAGTTTAACCTTTAAGATTTTAGTGTTTCTATTCATATTATTTGCCGCAAGTTTAGTCGCCAAAATTGTCACTCAAATTATCTCTAAAACGGTACGAGCATCAAAATTACAATTTAGCCAATTACTGCAAGACTTCTTTATATCTTTGTCCAGTAAACTAGTGTTTGCCCTAGGATTATTGATAGCCTTATCACAGCTCGGATTTGAGCTTGGGCCGTTACTCGCAGGTTTTGGTATTGCGGGAGTCATTATTGGTTTTGCACTGCAAGATACCCTGTCTAACTTCGCCTCTGGCATGATGATCTTAATCTACCGCCCATTTGATGTCGGCGACTTAATCAATGCCGCTAATGTTACCGGTCGCGTCAGCCACATGAGCCTAGTATCAACAACAATCAAAACGCTAGATAACCAACGTCTTATTGTTCCAAACAATAAAATCTGGGGCGATACCATTAACAACATCACCGCAGAGCATCAGCGCCGAGTAGACATGACCTTTGGCATTAGCTACAGCGACAATGTTGAACATGCAGAAACCATATTAAAAAGTATTGTAGAACAACATCCTAAGGTGCAAGCGCATCCAGAACCGATAGTCAAACTCCACACATTGGGCGAATCGTCAGTCGACTTTATTGTAAGGCCTTGGGTTAAACCCGATGATTACTGGGAAGTATACTGGGACATTACTCGCGCAGTGAAAATACGCTTTGATGCGGAAGGCATTAGTATTCCGTTCCCGCAACGCGATGTACACATATATCAAAAGTAAGCTTTGCAGTTAGCAATAAAAAGGCTCAAGTCATCGACTTGAGCCTTTTTATTAATAGATAAAGTTAGCTAACCAAAGGGCTTATAAATAAGTGATGCTGCCCTGTAAATGCGGTCGGCGGCCTTTAACATCACGCATTTCAAAACGTTTACCATTTTCAATACTTTCAAACGCAAACGTCACTTCAGACGGCATAAATACTGGCAGTTTAAATTCAACATCAACTTGAAATGGTCGATCGCCAACAAACGTCATTAACTGAGACAACACCCGCGCTTTAGACCACATTCCATGCGCTAACACTCGCTCAAAACCAAAGCGTTTTGACAACAATGGATGTAAATGGATCAAGTTATAATCGCCAGAAGCTTTAGCATAGCGACGGCCTAAATCATCGGTTAAGCGCCATTGTTGAACGTTTTCCCATACCATACCTGATGCTTTAGGTGGACGAGCACGACGACCTGCAGACTCTATACGATATAAGTAAGTTGATAGCGCTTGCCAAACTAACTCTTCACCGACAAACACTTTAGACACCAAATCAAACTCAAGCCCAGCATCGGTCGTGCGACTTGTGGCTAACTCACACTGTACGATTAAGGTTTCATCTGCTCGCACTGGGCGTAATACACTAATACTATTTTTTAAATGGAGCATGCCAAGTAACGGAAATGTCACCGCTTTATGCGTAAAAATCATCGCATGTAAACGAAACGCCCAAACATACAAATACGTTGGCGGTAACGTCATACCGTCATATTCAAAACTGCACACAGCAGCATATTGGCTAATTTTATCTTGCGACAACACCACATTCGACGCTTGTACATAAATATTCGGAAGCGGTTGTTGGTTCCATCCCGGTTTACGTCCAAACAGGATTTTGCGATACAAAGACAAAAGCGAAGGCATCGCTTTTAATTCGATAGCGTAGTCGTGACTCAAAATGTTGTACCCTAGGTAGGCAGCAAAAAGCATGTGCTGCAAAACGGTTAATAGATGATTATACCTTAGACTCCTGCCGTTGCTAAACCGCTAATTACTTTTTGCGTTTAAAACAGTATGTCGCGACAACATATATTGATGCCATCAACTCACAAACTCTCGACACAATGGTTGTGACTACTCGCTTACTACAACTAATTTACCTTTACCTTTTTCAATCCAAAATGAGATAATTATCCGACTTAACTGACCTAACGCAGCCGATACAGTGCAAGACAAAAACTTTGATAAACTCAGCCAAAAATTTGCCCAAAATATTTACGGTACCACTAAAGGTGAAATCCGTGCTGCAGTATTATGGCGCGACTTAGTTCCGGCTTTAGCCAGCCTTGGCAAACCAAGATTACGTATTTTAGATGCCGGTGGCGGTTTTGGTTATTTGAGTCAAAAACTGGCAGCTTTAGGCCATGATGTCGTGCTATGTGATATTTCTGAGCAAATGCTTGCCCTAGCACAGCAACAGATTGAAGCGGCAAATACTGCATTATCGATACAGTTAATCCACAGCCCAATACAAGCATTAACCGTTGAAGAGTATGGTCAATTTGATGTCATTCTCTGCCATGCGGTAGCAGAATGGTTAATTGATGCCCGCAGCACCTTGCAAGGTTTACTGGCATTATTAAAGCCTAATGGTTTATTTTCTCTGATGTTTTTTAATAAAGAAGCTTTACGGTTTCATAGCTTAATATCAGGTAATTTTGACTATGTTAACCGTGATTTCAACGTCAAAAAGAAGGTCGGATTAACCCCGACCCACCCGCTGTATATTGAAGATGTCCGCACTTGGTTTAGCCAATGGCAACTGTCGATGGTGAGTCAATCGGGCGTAAGAGTTATCAATGACTACTTGAAACATAATCTGCCACCTGGCTTTGATAAACATCAACTGATTGAGATGGAGTTGGCTTATTCTCAACAAGAACCTTATTTGTCGCTTGGGCGCTACATTCACTTTGTAGGCCAATCGACTTAACAATAAACTCAGGCTTTAGTATCTTATTTTCAACAACTTATTTTCAATAACTTACTTTCAATAACTTACCTTTCGAATAACTGGCACCACATCGACATTAACACTGTAAAAAGCTACAGCGAGTAATTGTTGCTCCTTGCTGTTTTAGTAGGTCAGGAATAGCTTGCTGTCCGACAATATGGCCAGCGCCCACCACAATAAATAATTGTTTGTGGGTTTTACTTTGTAACAACTGGATGATTTTTTGCGCCATCGTGTGATTACGTTGCCACAACAGCTTTTCGAGTAATTCGTCAGCATCGCCCGCTTGCGATTCCATAATTTTTGCTAGAGCATTACTATCGCCTTGGCGCCAAGCGTAGATTAAATCAAGCATTTCAGCATCGCTAGCGTTAATCGAATCATCCAGCATTTGCAGCTGAGTCGCAGTTGAAAATGATGAAATTAATTCGAATTGAAACTGAATGCTTTCCAGCTCAACCAAAGCTTTACCACTGCGATTTGCCATAAAATAAGCGTCGACACCCTGTTCTGCGCTGTAACCTAATTGCCCAAAACGCCCCATGCTAATTTGCGCTGACTGCAACCAAGGTGCATACGGAGCCAGTGCTTGGCATAAGGTTTGATGACTTTGACAATACTCTTGCCGAGTCGCATTAACGTCTGCGGCAATATCTGCCGACAAACCACCATATTGTTGCAATAACGCCCCAGTATCGCCTTGGCTAATATCAGCTTCAACGACCAACGCATCCGATTGTTTAAATGCTGATTCTATATGTTGTGCTAATGGGTAAAAGTCTTGCCGACCAATATGAATGGAGCCCAATAAATACGCTTGCTGTTGCTGATACTCTATTTTATAGAATACCGGTGAATCCAACGCAGCTGCCGATGTCGATGTAAAACACAGCAGTAATGCAACTAAACCGTAGCAATTTCGTTGTAAGCGACCATAAATCAAATTGATATTGAAAATAAGCCGACTTTCTCTTGTTGCCTGCATACCAGCTCCTTATAATTAACGTTATTCTTTGCACATGCACTATGAGGCAATTATGCCGTACACCAATGTTTTTCTACAAATAAAAGAAAACCTGCAAGTCGCCTATAGACAAGCCATTGATTCAGATGCTCGCCTCGATGAGTTACGTAAAGAAGGCCACGGTAAGTTTGTGGCGATTTTTACGGAAGATCAAGGTTTTACAACTAGTAGTAATCGTTTCTTACCTTATGTACAAGAAATGGTTGCAGAATTTGATGCGATGCAGAACAGCACTCATGTTGCACCAGAGACACTTGAAGCCTTTGTCAAAAAGCTTGCGGCCTTACTACAAACACTACAAGTATTTAAACTCGCCAAGTAATCGCTATGATCGTAGGGTCTGTTGATCTTTCAAAGTGGTTTTTGCAGCGAATTGTTAGTCATTTATATAAGGCAGAGGCTTTGTAGTGTAGTTATGCTACACAAAGAGCCGACAACGCAGTAGAAATGACTAACAAACGCTGCCAGAAGGATTCGGCTAAAAACGTTTTACACTTTGTTGAGTGCATCTTCTCGAAGAGATAGTTGCTTAGATTGCGAGGCACCAATCGCCTCGATTAACACATTTTTATCTCGAACAAAATTTAACTAACAAAGATTAACAGGCCCTAATACTTTCTTATTAGGAGCTTTCCATCATATGACATAATCTTGTCATATTTTCGCAATAGACTTGTCTCTCATTGGTAACAATACCGAACGCGATGCCATTAGGTAATTAATTGAATGAGACCTACAGATGACGGCTTTACAGCTCGTAAGTGAACTTGACAACATCATCGAACAGCAATCTATCGATGCTGTATTTCAGCCGATTTTCAATGTTTCAACAAATCAATTGCACGGTTATGAAGCGCTCAGTCGTGGCCCTAAAAGTAGCCCGTTACACACCCCTTTCGCCTTATTTACTACCGCCGAAAAACAAAACTTATTAAGCGAACTTGAAACCTTATGTCGCAGTATTTCAATTAATGCATTTCACTCGCGCCAGCTTAATGGCAAGCTATTTATTAATATTTCACCAAAAGCATTGCTCGATCCCAATCATCCAAAAGGCATGACATTACAGCTTATTAAACAATTGGGGATCAACCCGGCGGATGTGGTTATTGAATTGTCCGAACAATATCCTGCCGACGATATCGACTTGCTAAAATCCTGCTTAAACCATTATCGAAATCAAGGTTTTTTAACCGCTATTGATGATTTAGGCGCCGGTTATTCTGGGTTACGCTTGTGGTCTGAATTAGCACCAGACTATGTCAAAATTGACCGCCATTTTATTCATCAAATAGACACCACCGCAGTAAAACAAGAGTTTGTCCGCTCTATTGTCGATTTATGCCAAAACTTAACCTGTAAAGTGATCGCAGAAGGCATTGAAACCAATGAAGAGCTCACCACCCTAAAACAGTTAGGGGTAACCTATTGCCAAGGCTACTTTCTCGGACGACCAGCGCTCCATCCAAACCAGCAATTTAGCAGTGAACTGAGCACTCCCATGGCTCAACCCAATTCCCGTTATTGTGAAACGGCTGAAAGTTTATGCACTAACGCCATAAAAGCATCTCCCAGCACACAACTAAAAAAAATCAGTCAAACTTTTTCTGAACAACCAGCATTACAAGCCATTGTGGTAACCGAAAATAACAAGCCATTAGGTATCGTCAATCGCAGCACATTACTCGAGCTATTCAGCACACCTTATGGCCGTGCATTACACGAAAACCGGCCTGCGAAAATGGCAATGGACACCAAGGTATTACACATTGATGCCAACGAACCGCTTACCCATGTCAGCAAATTACTCACCTCTGACTCAGTCAACACGGTAGCGCAACAGTTCATTATTTTGCGTAATCAGCAGTTGATTGGCATTGGCCATACTAAAGATTTATTACAACGTATTACTGAACATAGAATAAAAATGGCGCGACACGCAAACCCTCTCACCAATTTGCCGGGGAACGTGCCAATACAAGAAGAGCTAAAACGCTTAAGGCTACAAAAAAAATCTTACTATCTTGCCTATTTAGATTTAAGTCACTTTAAGCCCTACAACGATATTTATGGTTTTTGGCGTGGGGATGAAGTCATTCAGTTAGTCGCAAACTTGTTGCTGCCTTATCAAAATGAACATTGTTTTGTTGGCCATATTGGTGGAGACGATTTTGTTATGATAAGCATGCAAGACGACACGCTAGCCAACTGCCAAACAATTATTGAACGGTTTGAGCAACAGAAAATGAGTTTTTATAATAGCGATCACTGGCAAGCACAATCAATGCAAGCCCAAGACAGACAGGGGCTGCAATTCCAATACCCTTTGGTTTCATTATCCATTGGGGTTTTACCACCATTGGTGACCCAACAAGCAACAGAGTATCAAATATCAACGTTAAGCGCCCAAGCCAAAAAGCAGGCAAAAATCGCTTCAAATGGATTTTACCTGCATGAAAAACAATCAACAATGCTTAGCTTATAATTTGGGAGCTACCGTTTTTTGTAACCAATCATCAAATAAGTTGGTTTCATATTGAAACGGTCTGTTATTGAAATTACGCGTATTGTTCATAAAACTCATGTCGATAATTTTTTCATCTCCAGCAATAATGACTTTGTCACCTTCATTTACACTGTAGCTAAACGTCGCTCTGGGTGGATATAAATCTTTTACAATACGTAAATCACCTGGCGTAGCCCCAAATGTTGGTCGCATGTCTCCAGCTAAATCAAAGTTAGTCACTTGCATTTGCAAAGTCTGCCCTGGCTTAAGGATTTTTTCAGCCTGTTTATTGATGTTTTTGGTTAAGGTTTCAAATAAACGGTTTTCAAAGCGCGACTGAAGTTCATTTGAGGTTTTAATATCACGAAAATCTTTTGGATTTTGCCACTCAATTTTAACCAGCCCCACTTCGGTAACAGGGTTCGCTTCTGGCGCATCTTCGGCCATGGCAACTTGGCATACCAATACCGGAGCAAGTAGTAAATATTTTACGTTCATAATAGACCTCCAAAGGGGTTAAGACGCTTACAACACAACCGCTTCATACTGTAAGTTAAACAATCAATCCAGCACGTCATGTTTAACGTTTGTCTAAACTGTTGTGGTCATATTGCAATGCGGATAATCGTCATTAAATTGAATGTTAGCCATCTAGCCAGCATCATATGTAATAACTATAGACCTGTTAAGCTGAACCAACGCTTAACAGTTTCATCCCACTAAAAAGGAAATCGTGCGCTCAATAAAGGATAGGTTTGACGCATCACTTTTGGCTTGGTGCTGAATTTTTTACCCACTGGTGTATTCTGGCCTGATGGCATAAACGGCAACTCATCCCCATTACGGTCTTCGTAAATTTTACCTGCAATTAAATCGTAGTCTTCAACAAACGGGTAAGCATAATCATCCACTAACGGCCATTGTGCTAACTCACCCAAGCAGTCAGGATTAGCAATAACCTTGTCATACCATTGCTGACCTAACGACAGTAAAAAACATCTAAACTCAGCAAAGGCATAGTCAGAATCGCAACCAGTAATGATGTATGCAGCGCCCCAAACTGACCATAAATAACTACGGCGTAATTGCTGGCCTAACATTTTATCAAATGTCTTTAGCGCTTCATCATCCAAGAGTTGCAATTGTTCGCGTAAACGCAATTCAAGATCAGCAGAAGACTGCTCTGGTTGATCTCGTGTTACCAGCGCCCAAAAATGTGTTTCTGTCATCAAAATGTATCCATCGCTCTATTTTGTGAGATATTCTACCTCAAATTTTCCAGCTAGATGATCAATATGAACCAAAACACAGCCCCCCGAATGCCAATTAGAGTCATGCTTCTTATCTCACTGTATGTTGTACTCACTATTATTGCTATTTGGCGCGCAACAACATATCAAGCATATGATTTATTAACACTGGGAGTGATACCGGTATTCATTGGTTTAATCAGACGTGCTGCATGGACAAAAGTACTGTTGATTAGCTACGTAGGCTTACAAACTCTCGGACTTACAGCTATCACCACAACAGCAATCATTGCCTATCAAATCACCCCTGATGACGTAAAACTTGTGTTTCAAGGTTATGACATACCACTGATCCCACTGTGGTTGTTACTGTTGAGCGTGGTGGTATTTCAATGGTGGGTTGGATTGTCTAACGTGACGAGAGACTATCTCGTTAAAAAGTAAGCATAAGACACTATTACTCTGGTTTGACTGCCATCCTTAGGGCATTTTTAGTGTACAATTCGCTCATACGCGCAACATTAAAACAACAAAATAATAATAAATATATCTGTGGAACGTGAATTATGACTAGTTTATCCCCAAGTGAATTATCCATCCTATTACTTGAGCCGTCAGAGACTCAACGTAAAATTATCATTACGCGTCTTCAGCAAGAAGGGGTGAGCAGCATTCAAACTGCCGCAACGATTGCGGAAGCCAAAACGATTATTCAACGCCATAAACCCGACTTAATCGCCAGTGCACTGCATTTTGTCGATGGTGAAGCCACAGAGCTACTGCAATACATCAAAAGCACTCCAGCGTTAAATGATATTCAATTTATGCTGGTGTCCAGTGAGTGTCGCCGTGAACAGCTCGAAATCTTTAGGCAATCAGGTGTTGTCGCCATTTTGCCTAAGCCATTTAATGCTGAGCACTTAGCGACGGCACTTAATTCGACCATTGATTTACTCAGCCACGACGAGTTGGATTTAAGCCACTTTGACGTGCATAACATCAGGGTATTAGTCGTTGATGATAGCCGAATGGCGCGTAATGTGATTAAACGCACTATTGGTAACTTAGGGATGCAACTGATTACTGAAGCGGTTGACGGTGAGCAAGCTATCAACCTAATGAAAGAAAACATGTATGACTTAGTGATAACAGACTACAACATGCCTTCGGTGGATGGTCTTGCATTAACGCAATATATCCGTAATCACAGTCAACAATCACATATCCCCATTCTAATGGTATCGTCAGAAGCCAATGACACCCACCTAAGTAATGTATTTAGTGCTGGAGTTAACGCCTTATGTGATAAGCCTTTCGAACCACAGTTAGTAAAGAAAATTCTTTACCAACTGCTAGAAGAATAACCACAGAGCCAAAAAAGACATTATTTGTACTGATTTTGCTCTAAAACCATTACAGATACTGAATTTATGGGATAAAGTGCTTTTAAACCAGCATGGCTTGTGGCATGTTATTCATGTTTTAAAAAACACTTCTATGGAAAGCAGAGAATATCAATATGAACAAAAGTGAATTAATTGCAAAAATCGCTGAGAATGCGGAACTAACTAAAGCTGAAGCTGGCCGCGCACTAAAATCTTTCGAAGAAGCGGTAACTGAAGCCATGAAAAATGGTGATAAAATTTCTATTGTTGGTTTTGGTTCTTTTGAAACCACTCAACGTGCTGCTCGTACAGGCCGTAACCCACAAACTGGCAAAGAAATTCAAATCGCTGCAGCTACTGTGCCTAAGTTTAAAGCTGGTAAAACACTAAAAGATAGCGTTAATTAATTATTACGCTCAGTCTTTTTTTGATAGAAACCTCCTCTGTGGAGGTTTTTTATTGGTTATTTTTCAGCTTTGCTTATTCTGTAATCCAGATGCCTGAGTTACATGAACAATATAGATCACTTCAGAATCCCTTCTTTCGCACAGCTAAACGCTAAACGACTCAATATAAGCAAATACCTAAGCCCAAAGTATCATTGCACAATAAAAGTGCATTAGTGCATCATTTAGCGGCAACAAAGATGCAACAAGATGATCCAGTATTATATAACCCACTAATTTAAATAATAAAAAAATATTGGCATGCGATTCGCTAATTGATCTTCAGACAAACCAACATTGAGCTCATTTAATGACACATAAATGCCTCAGTGATAATAAAACTTTAAGGGATGAAGATGAAAAAATCACTATATCAAGCTATTGCATTATCAACAGGCTTATTACTAAGCGGCTCTGCCCTTGCTGAAGTCACTGGCAATATTGGCGCAACATCGAACTACTTATGGCGTGGCACCACGCAAACCAATAATGAAGCGGCCGTTCAAGGCGGCATTGACTATGCTCATGACTCTGGATTTTATGCTGGTACTTGGGTATCGAATGTCGATTTCGGTGATGAAACCAGCTACGAATTAGATCTTTATGGTGGTTATGGCGGTAACTTTACTGAAGACCTAACTTACGACATCAGCTACCTTTATTATGCTTACCCAGATGCTGGTGGCAGTATTGATTTTGGGGAAGTAGCCTTAGTACTTGGATGGAAATGGTTAGATGTGGGTTATTCTCAAGTGATCAACGCTGATTCTGATGTGTCAGGTGCAAGTGACGAAACAGATTGGAACTATATCCAAGCCAATGCCAGTTTCCCGTTAACAGAAAAGCTCAGCATTGCGTTCCACTACGGTTACTCACAAGGCGATGTCGTTGAAGATTTATTCGGCGACACCTATGCAGACTACAATGTCACATTAAGCGCTGAAACAGACCTAGGAACTGTCTCATTTATGGCCTCTGACACGGACTTACCGGACAATGATGCTAAAGTCGTTTTAGGCTACTCATATGGCTTTAGCCTATAACGAGTCAACCTATCGCATATGCGCTTTGCAGTATTGTTCATATCGACGCCACCTAGTTAAAGGTGGCGTTTTTTTATCTGTATTGAAAGCGGAGCATTATCTACGATCAGCACATCAGCACATCAGCACATCAGCACATCAGCACATCAGCACATCAGCACATCAGCACATCAGCACATCAGCACATCAGCACATCAGCACATCAGCACATCAGCACATCAGCACATCAGCACATCCAGAATAGTTGATCACAAGCATACTCTTCGCACAAGCTAATTTGTTTTACTAGCAAGAAAAACATTTACTGCTAAGCTCAAAGAGAAAGGTAAAAATAGCTGTCCAACTGAGGAAAAATATTTTACTTCCCTATTTAGGTTTTTTTAGTTAGAAAATGCTCATTGAATTAATACCACGCTTTTATTCAACATGAGGGTTTTGTTATGGCTAATCTTAGTGAAAGAGTGCCTGATGACACAGAAATGGACGCGATGACAACGCCTAGAAACGTTAAATCCGCAGAAACATTACAACATAAACGCCAAGTAAAACGCAGGTTAGAAGATTTCCTCGAACAAGCTCAATTACGTAAAGCGATTGGTGACGACGACTTTTTCTAAAAAATAGGGATAAACGCTAATGTCGTTTATCCCTGTCTATTTTAAGCGAGCGAACTTAAACACTATTAAGCGCTAATTAATCGCCTATTCACTCTTAGTTTGTACGCGCCTAGTGTGCTTACCGGCTTGTGTTTGTGTGAGTAGCAGCTCAGCTTTGGCCCCTAAGTACACATATATCCCTAACCCAACCAATAGCCCAACGACCGCCAACATCATCAGAATGGCTGGTTCAATATATTGCTTTTCTCCCAGCGACGCTTTAAACATGGTCAGCAAAGCTTCAATTGAAATCGCGATCAAAATGGTCGAAATAAACCGCGTAATCGTTCTTCGGGTCGAACTGTGGCGGAAGATATCTTTATGCATAAGCACTTCTTCTTCCAAAATGGTTTTACCCAAATCAAAAATAGCTAATGCCAATGTAAGAAAAATGATAATACCAAAGGGCTGTAGCGGATCATGGGTCGCAGATATTTGGCTAAATAAGGTATAAATATCGCGGATCACGGTCCACATAAGTACACTCACCAACACAAACAGACACAGTACAATCGCAGCATAAATGCTTTTAAAAAACGGTGACATTTTACGCCGAGCACTGTCGCCCATCATAAACTCGATCAATCGTGTTAGGTTGACATCAATAACCACAATAACCACTTGTCCAGAGGCCGATTTAATCATTTGTGATGCCGACAAACACAGCCCACCACCGGAGTTAGATAAATAAGGTCGAGTGATATGAACGGTGTCGATGGCAGTCAATTGAGTAAAATAAGGTCGCTGACTTCGGTCAGCATGATGACCGCAAGCCATTAGCTTAACTTGCTGATTAATGACACTGATATTAGGGCAAATCTGCATCCCTTGCTGATCAAGTAAATAAATGAGTTCCACAAAGGGATAACTAATCGCCATGTCTTCAAAAATTTTAGCTGAAATAGGCTGTTCGAATAGATTAATGTCTCCCACACCGATCAAAATCGATTCTAATAATTCGTGTACCAGGTGTTCATATTCATGGTAACGCTCAATCACACTTAAATAGCTCATCGCTGCCATAGGTTTTCCTTTTAATCAAGACTACTTTAGCTAAAGCAGTTTTAATGCCAAATAAATAATCTATAATTTTTATAGACTTAAATAATATGACTAAAAGGGGTTGCGATATAAACTGATTTGTCGCACCAAAACAGTGCTACATTTGAGGTATTTTTTCATTGCCGTTTTGCGATCAACATCTGCTAATATAAGTGCTAATACTGCTTACAACATTCTCAAGATTAGGAAAAGACAATGTCTGACTCTTTATTGCGTTATCAACAAGATATTCGTCGTTTTTCTGATGAATTAATTCGCATCCAAGCACCGATTAAAATTTTGGATTCGATAAAATGGCCAAGACAAGTTGAAGATGACTTTTTAGCCAAACAAAGCAAAGAATTACCCAACGTCAGTAATGATTTCTATCAATCGATTCCTTTATCATTTAACGCAGATCAGACCCAGACCGACCTACAAGGGTTAAAAAATGCCGTTGAGCGAGGTTTAGGCAAACGCGATAAGCTAGGTAAAATTTTACTGGCTAACATTGACCAATATCGAATAGTAATAGACATGCTGCATAACCGCGGCAAGCCAATGTTTGGTAAACTCAGCCAAGAGCTATACGGCAGTGCGAGCGACAAATTACATGGCGATCGTCATACGGTACGCCAACTGGGCGATCGCTTAAGCCATATATTTTCGCTGCCAGCAGCGCGTCACATGAGTAGCCGTCATCCTAAAATAGTTACCGCCCCAGAAGCGGTAAATATTCTTAGCGAACGCTTAGTGAAGTATTTTCATAATGATGAAATTCACGTTAAATTGAGCGATGGTATTGTCTCTGATGCGGCAGTAGGTGGCGATACCGTTAAGCTCAATACCCGCGCCATGTTCAGCGAATCGGATCTCAATGTATATGAAGTGCACGAAGGCTGGGTGCATGTGGGCACCACACTTAATGGTCGGGCGCAACCACATGCAACTTGGCTCAGTGTTGGTTCACCACGAGTGACAGCGTCGCAGGAAGGCTTAGCAGTGTTGATGGAAATGCTGACATTAAGCTCAAATCCAGGCCGTGCTCGTCGAATTAGCGATCGAGTATCTGCTGTCGACATGGCAGAACAAGGTGCCGACTTTATTGAAGTCTATCGATACTTTAGAAATCTCAACCTGAGTTCAAAAGACAGTTATCGTGTTACTCAACGGGTGTTTCGTGGTGGCATGGTTGGTGGTGGCAGCTTTTTCACTAAAGATATCTCCTACGTACGCGGTTATGTTGAAAACATTAACTTTATTCGTAGCGCCATCAGCACAGGTTTACCAGAACTAATCCCAATGCTGTTTTTGGGTAAATTAGCCATCGAAGACATTCCTGTTCTGTATCAAGCTTACCAAGAAGGCATTATTGCCCACCCTAAATATTTACCCCCAATGTTTGAAGACATTAGCGGTCTGTATGCTTGGTTTGGTTTTGCGTCTGGTATCGGCAATATCGACTTAAAAGGGGTGCAACGTCATTTTGCACGCCAATTCAAAAATGTTGTCCCGACTTCTGCTGTCGACTTATTTGAAGATTCAGAATTTGATAACAACTTCGAATAAAGAGTAAACAAAGGAAACTCGCTAAGTGTGGCATAGGTCACACTTAGCTGGCTTTACAAGTGCAATCATCAAATAAGCTAATGCATTGTTACCCGACAAGTTTGCTATAGTGTAATGACCACGATGGTTGAGACTTACTATGAAACACATTCTATTTTCAGCGTTATTTTCAACGTTATTCTCCAGCTTGATATTAATAAGTGGCTGCACCCCAGCCACCCCTTCACAAGCATTAGGTACCTTAGAGCGCGATCGAGTCATTCTTCGTTCAACCGCCGCAGAAATCATTACTGCACAACCCATTAAAAAAGGCATGCAAGTCAACGCCGGTGATTTATTAGTCCAATTTGATACCCAAAAACAAGCCGCGCGCTTAGCGGTAATGCAAGCCGAAGTGGTCAAAGCCCAAGCCTACTTACTAAAACTCACCAATGGCGAGCGCCCTGAAGATATCGCCAGTGCCAATTCGGCATTAAAAAGTGCTAACGCCGCCAAAATAGAAGCACAAAAGTCTTATCAACGCAGCGCGAGTTTATTATTAAAAAATCTAGTCAGTGAAGCAGAACGCGATCGTGCTTTAGCGCTTCGCGATCAAGCCAATGCAGAATATGACGCCGCCAACGACCGGCTAACCATATTAATCAAAGGTGTTCGCCAAGAAGATATTTTTCAAGCACAAGCGGCACTCGATGCTGCCAATGCCAACCTACGTTACGAGCAGCAGGTTTACAGCGACTTAAGCATTCGTGCAACTCGCAGCGGTAAGCTGGATAACTTACCTTACAATGTAGGCGAACGCGTCCAACTGAGTGCTATCGTTGCAGTTATTCAAGCTGATGCAGCGCCCTACGCCAGAGTGTATATACCTGAACCCTATGCTGCCAAACTTCACATTGGCCAAACGTTGTCGGTCAGTGTAGATGGTATCGACGGCACATTTAACGGCACACTGCGTTGGATAAGTACTGAACCAGCATTTACCCCCTACTATGCGCTTAATCAATCAGATCGGTCACGATTAGCCTTTTTAGCTGAAGTCAATTTAGACAGTTCGGCCAGCGAGCTACCTACGGGCATACCAGCCCAAGTTATATTGCCGACACAAAAATGACACCATCCGTAGACCCACAATGGGTAATTCAAGCTCATGGCCTCACCAAAAAATTTGGCGACTTTGCTGCGGTCGAGCAATTAGATTTATTGGTGCCGAAAGGCAACATTTATGGTTTTTTAGGCCCAAATGGCTGTGGTAAATCAACCACCATTAGAATGTTAACTGGTTTACTCACTCCCACCGAAGGCACCATCAATGTCATGGGGTTAGCCATCCCGGAGCAGGCTGAAGCATTACGCCATAACATTGGTTATATGACCCAAAAGTTTTCCCTCTACGATGACTTAACGGTTACAGAGAACCTGCAATTTATTGGCCGAATCTATGGTATCGACAGTAGCACCTGCAAAAAACGCATTGATCAGCTGCAAAGCACTTACAAGCTAAGCCAGTATCAACATCAACTGGCTGGCACCCTCAGCGGTGGACAAAGACAACGATTGGCCCTTGCCTGCGCCTGTTTAAATCAACCTAAGTTACTGTTTTTAGATGAACCCACCTCAGCCGTTGATCCACAAAACAGGCGTGACTTCTGGGAGCAACTTTTCGATTTATCTGAACAAGGCACCAGTATTTTAGTGACTACCCATTATATGGATGAGGCCGAACGCTGCCATAAAATTGCCATTATGGAAAAAGGCAGGATCAGAGCGGATGACACGCCAAAAGCATTAATGGATAACATCAATGCCCATGTGGTTGAAATCAACACCACTGATTTAAGGCCGTTAAAACAAGCATTAATCAGTCACGTTGAAGTGACCTCTGCGGCGCAGTTAGGCCATAGATTACGGGTCTTGGTCAGCAAACAAGTGGCAGATCCTATCTCTTGGCTACTGCATCAGTGCCAACAGCATAATCGCCCCGTTAACCTGCAAGATATTCACTTGGTTAGCGCTAATCTTGAAGACGTTTTTGTCAGTCATACTGGACAGCGTGTTCCAGCCTCCCATGAAGCAACATAAGGGCTAACAACATGCTGAACAGTATTCGCCATAGCTACATGCGCATTCACGCCATTACCGCTAAAGAAGTTAAGCAGCTTATGCGCGATCGAATTACCTTTGCTATGGTGATAATGATCCCGCTGATCCAGCTGTTGTTATTCGGCTATGCCATCAATACTGATGTACGGGCAATACCAGTCGCTATTGTTGATCAAAGTGACTCAGCAGCAGGGCGCTGGATAGTCGAGGCGGTAAAAGTCACCCAGGTAGTGGAAGTCACATCCTATCTCACCACAGCCGAGCAAGCTCAGGCTGCTATTCGCCGTGGCGACATTAAAGCGGCATTAATTTTACCGCCTACCTTGAACGAAAAAATCGCTCGCAATGAACCGATTGGCCAATGGATAGTCGATGGTTCAGACACCATGATTGCTGGCGCGATAAAGCAACTACGAAACCTATCGCTCAACGATATTGTACCGGAGCAAACCAGCAGCCAATCTCGGTTTGAAGTTAGCTTGTTTTATAATCCGGAGCAGCGATCAGCGGTAAATATTGTTCCAGGTTTAATCGCCGTCATTCTGACCATGACCATGGTACTGTTTACTTCATCAGCCATCGTTCGTGAGCGTGAACGCGGTAATCTTGAATTATTAATCACCACTCCGATTAAACCAATAGAACTAATGATTGGAAAAATATTGCCCTACATCGTCATCGGCTTAGTGCAAATGACCATTATTTTGGGCTTGGGCAATATTATTTTTGCAGTGCCCATCAATGGCGCTATCAGTCATTTATTATTAGGTACTTTACTGTTTATTACCGCGAGTCTGACATTAGGGTTAATCATTTCCACTATTGCAAAAACCCAGCTACAAGCCATGCAAATGACCATTTTTGTATTATTACCGACCATATTACTCTCTGGATTTATCACCCCATTAGAAGCCATGCCGACGGCAGCCAAATGGATTGCTGAAGCACTACCAGGGACCCATTTTATGCGGGTGATCCGAGCGATTGTGTTAAAAGGGGCGACGTTGGGTGAGTTAATTAGCGATGTGTTATGGCTGGTGGGTTTTACAGTCATTGGATTATGGATTGCAGCGATGCGATTCAGTAAACGATTAGATTAGCGCCTATTGCATGACTCCAATAGGCGCTAGAAAGATGGGTCTAGTTATAAGCCACGGTCGATGACATATGCCTCGCCGTTACACTCTAAATAAACAGCACAAGACGGGTAATTAACTTTGCCACATTGCTTCAACACAATGGCATTACCGCCTCGTTGAGTCACTTGTAATTTGAGTGACTTAGTCATTGAAGACAAACTTGGAAGATCATCTAACTTTTCAGGATCCGATGAATTTTCACAATATGACGTGGTCACATCGCCAAGAAACTGTGCTTTGAACCTAGACATTTCTGCTGAGGTGTAGGTATCAACTCCAGCTATTGTGGCATTGCCTAGCGCAATTGTACCCGCATTGGTTCGCAGTGACAGGTTAGAGCAACCCGACACTAACACCGCACTCAAGATAGCTGCAACAGAGGCAGTAAAAAAAACGTGCTTCATAAAAATCCTTTTAAAAAAGCATGTTTGTCAATGTACTGATAAACACGCTTAGCTATTATTATTGTTGAATTATATTACTCGGTGCCATTATCCGGCGATTGCTGAATGATTTAGCCAAGCGATTCAGCCAAACAAATTATCCTAACAATGCACCTGCACTATTTACCCACACGATTTACTCACTCTATGCTTTGGCTTTTAGTGCGCGTTGCTTGATAAAGTATTCACGGGTTAAGCCAAATACCACAGGGCTTAATAGCACTAACGCAATTAAGTTTGGAATTGCCATCATCGCATTCAACGTGTCGGCTAATAACCAAATAAACTCTAATGAGCTTACAGCACCCAAAGGCACAACCAAGGTCCAGATTAGACGAAATGGTTTTACGGCTTTATCGCCTAATAAGTATTGAATACATTTTTCACTGTAAAAACTCCAACCCAAAATAGTGGTAAAGGCAAACACAGCCAATGCGATGGCCACAATATAATTACCCATGGGCAAAGCATGTGAAAATGCAAGAGAGGTTAATGCAGCGCCGTTTTCGCCAGATGTCCACGCACCAGAAACTACAATCGCCAAGCCCGTTATTGAACACACAATGAGCGTGTCAATAAACGTCCCTAACATGGCCACTAAACCTTGTTTCACTGGGTTATTAGTTTGCGCCGCCGCATGAGCAATTGGCGCACTCCCTAACCCCGCTTCATTTGAAAATACCCCACGTGCCACACCAAAACGAATCGCAGCCCATACCGCTGCACCCGCAAAACCACCTTGAGCTGCTACTGGGTTAAAGGCACTTTCAATAATCAACATAAAAGCAGCAGGTACTTCGTCTGCATATACAACCAATACCGCTAAACCTGCGGTAATATAAAATACCGTCATCAATGGCACTAACTTACCCGCCACTTCAGCAATACGTTTAATACCACCCATGAGTACCGCACCCACTAGCACCATTAACACCACACCAGTAACCCAATTAGGTACACCAAAGTTACTGCTCATTGCATCAGCGACTGAGTTAGCTTGTACAGTATTACCAATACCAAAACCGGCAATAGATCCAAACAGAGCAAATGCAGTGCCTAACCAGGCCCATTTACTGCCTAAACCATTTTTGATGTAATACATCGGGCCGCCAACATGGTTACCGTTAGCATCTGTCTCACGATATTTTACCGCCAGTACAGCTTCCGAAAACTTAGTCGCCATACCCACGAGCGCCGTACACCACATCCAAAATAATGCCCCGGGTCCGCCAATAAAAATCGCCGTAGCCACACCAGCGATGTTACCCGTACCAATGGTGGCCGATAATGAAGTCATGAGAGCATTAAACGGACTGACATCACCTTTTTCACTTTCATCAGTAACCTGACGACCCGACCATAATAATTTAAAACCTCGATTCAGCTTTAAAATAGGCATAAATTTTAAGCCTATCGACAGAAACAGCCCGACCCCTAAAATCAAAATCAGCATGGGAACGCCCCATACTATACTGTTAATCATACTGACAAATTGCGTGACTGCTTCCATGTAAAAAACCTCATAATGAGTAATGACTTATGTCGAATATTATAATTATTAGATGTTTGGTTATTTTTATTATGGTTACGGTGGCCCAACTCCACTGCAACGATTGCATTTTTTAGATTACCCCGATTAAGTTAACCATGGCAAGCCACTGCATGAGCTAATGAATCATCTTCAAGATGATTCATTAGCTCATGCACATACAAATTATTTTTCGAGTACCACTTTCAATGACTCTAGACCTTGCTGTAAATCAGTACCTATCATGGTTTCAAAATCGATAAACAAAAACATTAAGTTAGTTGGATAAGCAAAATGGCCACTAAAACCCCAATCAACTTTAGTTTGATTAGCATTAACGGCTGTAGTGCTCATATAGGCAGGCTCGGTCGCTTCAAAGGGTGAAATAAACCGTAATTCAAAATCGATACGTTTACCTTCATCTATGGCAATAATTTCTTGCTCGCCAACACCTACATCCGGGTTTTCACTTGCCCAAGCAGACACAAAGCCTACTGTCGCATCGGTACCGCGGTAGGCTTTCACCATCTCGAGATCCATTTGCGCCCACTTACTAAAATTATCTTGGTTTTTTAGATGTTTAACGTAATCAAAAACCTCGAAAATCGGTTTATCTATGATGATAGTACGAGTGACTGAATAGTCTTTTTGAACAAATAGGGCGACAACAAAAGGGATCGCTATAATAGTCGCGACAGCAACGAGAATTTTTCTAAGCATTATTATTATCCTCTAGTATACATAGCGTTATATGTCAGACTTTTTGGCTTAATGGCCAACACGCAATCTCCTCAGTATACCGACTAACAGCAGGCTAACAATAAAAATTAACATTGGGTTAACAATAGCTTCTCATTAAACATCGTGCTGACGTCACACTAGCGGCTATTGCTTGAAATGCGATCGCATGAGCAGAGGTCTGTCATAAATGACCAGAAAGGGTCTGCTTTATATCCACTGATCATTTAACGCAGTTCGATCGCTATCTATCTCACCCGTATTGACGACACCTCGAGGTTCGATAATCATGATCTTGCATTCTTTTTTCGCCATGGGTTTATGCTCAACCCCCTTAGGAATAACAAACATTTCCCCTGCCTGAAGCGTAATGTCCTGATCGCGAAAAGCGATCTGCAACGTTCCTTCCATTACAATAAACACTTCGTCAGTATCGGCATGTTCATGCCAAACAAACTCACCCTCGACTTTAACCAATTTAAATTGATAGTCATTCATTTCTGCAATTACACGAGGAGACCAATGCTGGTCGAACAAAGAGAACTTGTCATTGAAATTGATCACTTTCGTTGGCATAGAAACGCCCCTAATGAATGGTCATTATGATTATGGTTATAGTTATGGCTATAGTTATGGTTTGAGTTCTGATTCATATTTTGGTTCTGGTTCTGGTTCTGGTGAATAAGTTTCAACGGGGTCTGTGTTGAATTGTTGCGCTAATTTAGTCATACATGACTGACAAACACATTGGCCATTAGGTAAATCAACCAAAGTAGATGCGGCTTTGTACTGCTCAATAATCAATGGCATGTCTAACGTTTGCTTAGCACACCAGCATGCATCAATGGCTAATCCTTGCTCCATCGCACAACCGTTAGCTTGCTGGCAAAGTGGGCACGATTGTGCTGCTGAAGTAAATAATGTCATTGCCAAGCCTATATGGTGATGATGATGACTGAATATACTGACATTTAGCATCCGGCTCAATAAGCGCTCTGCGTATTACATTTCTGAAAATGAATTAACAACCAATAAAAATACCCATTAAGCGTTAACTTAATGGGTATAACTGACAAAGATTAATGGTTTAGACTAAGCAAATATGATTACTTTATATTATTTTTAAGCGGGAAAACCGGATACGAAGCCGTGCCCAAAACAGGCTTGCCGGCAACGGATTGGCCATAATATCCTTGGTGCTTATGATAGGTGGCTTGAGTCTTACTCACATCACCGTTAAAACGAGGATCTTGTGGCCGATCAAACGAATTAAGGTAAGCCGCTACATCCCAAGCTTGCTGAACCGTTAATTGCACGCTTTTGCCTAACGGCATATTTTCATAAATAAAGTCAGCAGCTGTATTTACCCTATGCATGCCTGCGCCCCAATTATAGCTTTGAGCTCCCCATAATGGTGGTAATGCAGTAACACCAGCAATCACTTGTCCTTGGCCATCTTCACTATGACACACTTGGCAATGTGCTTGATAAACTGCCTGACCACGTTCAGGAGAATAAGCCAGTTCAGGTTGAGGTGTTTTCGGATAGCCGCGCCCAGGAAGCTGGCTTAACGCTGCAGTATCCAAATGTTTAGCAATAGCTGCTGGCATTGGGAAATCATCCCGTTTACCGCCTTTAACCAACTCCACATCAGACAACTCAGGCACTGGGCCTGCAACCTTGTATTGATCCATTAATCCGCTCATGCCCAACCAGTAAGAATAGGCCGATATTGCCACAAGTTCAGGAGAGTTTGCCGCCGGAGCTTTACCGTTCATTGAATAGGTAAAACAACCTTGTATGCGCTCTTGAAAAGAGTTTACTTTATCGTTTTTCTTACGATAAGCAGGGTAAGCAAAGTATGCCGCCCATAAAGGCGACGAATTAGCTTGTCGTCCTGAATTCATATGGCAGTTAACACAATTGAGCTCATTGCCAACGTACTTGTCTCGTAGCTGTTGGGTGTTAACAAACAATTGATAACCTAACCGAACCTTGTCACCAAAATCCCCCTCGGGAATAGCAGTTAATGGTGCGGGTTGAAGATAAACAGCATCAACTTTTTTCTCCAGCGCAGGTAATGCAGCTTGGCGATCGGGTAGTGTCGTCGAAGACTCTGACGATTTTACCGCAGTAGGCTTAGCCGGAACTTCGGTCAATAATTCATCGGCCTGTAAAGGCAAGCTAAACAGAGCGCCAATGGTCAATAGCGATAATAATTTCATAGCCATGTCCTTATTTTATATTGGCAAAAAACTGAGATAACCCATCGATTTCGGCAGCCGTTAATTTCAGCGCAATATTGCCCATCATGTTATCAGCATCGCCTGTACGAGAGCCCTCTTGCCAGGCTAATAATTGGGTTTTAAGGTAACTGGCTTGCTGCCCCGCTAAACGAGGAAACTGCCCGCCACCCACGGCAGATGGACCATGGCAACTAACACATGCTGGAATGGTACGTGACCAGTCACCTTGAAAGGCTAATTTTTCGAACGGATCGCTAATACCAACCTTGTCACCGCGAAATTGGAGCGGAATGTCAGCAACAGGTTGCTGACTAAAATATTGCGCTACCACAGCAATATTGTCACCTTGCACCGTTGCAGCCATTGCTAACATGGTTGGATTTTGACGTTTACCTGCATGAAATAACGCAAGTTGATTGCTGATGTAATCGGCAGATAAGCCTGCTAAACGAGGGCCAATAATGTCGATACCTTGACCTTGTACACCGTGGCAAGAAGTACATAGCTGAGCCGCAGCAGGAACCGGCAGTTGTGGGGAAGTTGTTTCTGCAGCTTCTGCGGTCATAACAGTTAGCATCGTTATGCCAGCCAATGCAGCGAGCTTGTAAAAGGATGTTTTCATCATCACACCTCTTTAGTCATTCGTTATTGGTTATTGGTTATTGGTTATTGTCTTACCACCATAGGCTAAATATATTCAAAAAAGAATACGGCAAACGTCGAATATTTAAACAAAAACCCCGTTAATGGAACCATTAACGGGGTTTAAATTGAGTGAATTTTACACTGTACTACTTTGGACGCACGCCTAATGTATGGCAAATGGCATACGTTAATTCTGCACGATTAAGCGTATAAAAATGGAAATCTTTAACACCTTCACGGGACAATACTTTCACCATATCAATAGCAACGTTGGCACCCACTAACTGACGTGTTGCAGGGTCGTCATCTAAACCTTCAAATTGACGATGTAACCAATGTGGAATGGCGACATTGGTCATGCCAGCAAAACGCTTAGTTTGTTTAAAGTTAGTCACAGGTAATATCCCTGGAATAATCTCAACATCTATACCAGCTGTAACGCAACGGTCGCGAAAACGTAAGTAAGATTCAACATCAAAGAAAAATTGAGTAATGGCGCGGTTAGCACCCGCATCAATCTTTTTCTTTAAGTTAATTAAATCAGCCTGCGCATTACGCGCATCAGGATGCACTTCAGGATACGCTGCTACCGAAATATCAAAGTCGGCCACTGAGCGCAGTAAACGCACTAAGTCATTGGCAAAGCGAGTTGGTTTTGGGCTACCGTCAGGTAAATCACCGCGCAATGCCACGATGTCTCTAATACCAGAATTCCAATAATGCTTTGCCAGCTCAACCAATTCTTCATCACTAGCATCAACCAAGGTTAAATGCGGCGCAGCGAGTAGATTGGTTTCTTTCTGGATACGTTCAATCACGCTATGAGTACGGTCACGTACACCAGAATTGGCACCGTATGTTACTGATACAAATTTAGGGTTCAATGGTTCTAAACGACGAATAGAATTCCACAAAATCTCTTCCATTGCTGGCGTTGATGGCGGAAAAAACTCAAAAGACACATTAATATCATTCAGCTCAGACAAGCTCTGATTTAACGACTGGGCATGTTGTGCATGATGAAAAGCCATAATGTATTCCTTTAACTTCTGTAACACTTAGGAGTCTATACCAATCAGCTTAAATGATTAACTTAACCTAAATCATTTGGCCGTTTGGACGTCTATATGTCCATATACTAGTTTAACTGCATACTAAGTCAAGCTAAAAAACCATCAATAAGCAATTTGTAATAATCACATTAACGCTAGGCCTAAATCATAGACAATATAAAACGGCTGAAAACAGCCGTTTGTTCATCTATCTGCAGGCTTTTTGTTCATCAGCCTGCAAACAGTGTCATTTGATAATGTTCCAATTATTTTTTAAAAAGTGCGCTAACACTTAGGTTCTAACAAAGTTAATAGCATTAGTGACTATATCTGATGTTAATGTGCGATAGACATGATGACTCTCTGACAATTATCGAGTTGCATAACGTTTGGTTTTATTAGCAGTTGCTTTTATTTGCGAACTGGATCGACTTTTGTAAAACCTAACTGCCTAAATTTAGTTTATTGTGCTAAATTTAGAACTCACCGTTCTAATTTTAATCTTTTGTGAGGCAACCATGGCGCATCGTTGGCAAATTGCAATTTCTGCTGGTTTATTAGCAGCTGTTTGGGCTGGTCTTGCTGATGTATTTCATCTCGTGACATGGATCGGCTTTCTGGGCTGCAGTACCTTTTTCGCTCAAACGGAAACTGGCGCTAAAGGCATGATGATGGCGATGATGACCAATCTTTCCGGTGTATTCTGGGGCTGGTTAATTATTGCAGGCAGCGGTGTTCTAGGTTCGCCAATGATCAGCTATGCATTAACAGGCATTGTCACCGCATTTATGTGCTTACAAGCCAGTAATAAAAACTTCGCCTTTATTCCCGGCACCTTTATCGGTTGTTGCATCACTTTTGCCTTAAATGCTGATCTAGCCGCTATCATTCCACCACTTATTATCGGCGCCGTACTCGGTTACAGCATGAGCCTACTCACAGGCCTATTAATAACGTTAACCGATAAAACAGCTGAATCATTAAAAGATGACGCAGTAGAAGAAGCCTAAGCACCCAAGGGCTTAGATTGTGTCACCTTAGGGATATTGGTTAGCTGCGAGTAAATAAAGATAACTAAAGACTGGGCCAATCTTTAAATATTCATCAACAATTTTTTGGGGCATGTTTTGTGGCCTTAAAGAAAACCTACCAACTCAACACAAAAATAATTAGCTAAGTATTGATGAGCTAAAATTGTATAGAAAAGCGAGATGCCTACAACATCTAATTGATTTTTTGTTAGCAGTTTGTTTAACGAAAACTTTTCCTAATACTATTGATATAATTTAAATCTGATGGGCATTGATTTGAAGGCATAATTATACTTTTAACGCCAAAGACTAATCCTGCTCCCGCAACCCCTGCAACTAACGGGCTCATTCCAATTAAGGCTGAAATTCCAGCACTTCCTAAACCTGCTCCAACGATGCCAGAAAAGTCAGTATTAATTATGTTTTTCAGATGAGTTGTTACACGCTTAATTCCCGATTCACCAATAGTTTTATCAATATCTTTAAGAGCTAATTCAAGACGCGCTATTTGAGAGTTTTTGGCACGAGGGATATCTTTTGAACTTTGTATCGTTTCGTTTATTTCATCCATATGACATCGAAAAGCAAGAAGTTCATCTCTTCTTTTGGCTTTAAATTCTAATATGTCGGCTAAAGGTGTTCCTGCACTTGGTACTGGTAACATGTCGTAAAGTTCAACCTCGACACCAATGCCTACGCTTTGCTGTGAATAAAAAGGAATGTCTGCTAATTGAGCAATAGTCCAACATCCAGGTTCATTTACTTGGTTTTGTCTAAAGGCGGCTTCTTGGGCTTTTATAAAAAACTCACCTCTACCCGTATTGATACCACCTTGAAAAGTAACAACAGTGCGTTTAATATTTTTAGTTGACTCTAAGTAGTCAATTTCAGGAGAGCTTATATAAATAAGCATATTTGTTGGGTAATCGATTTCATCCCAATACATTAAGTACTTTCGTAGCTCAATTGGATCGGGGTCACCACCACAGCGAACTCCACCAGTATAAATGGGTGTAAATGGTGGGGAAACTACAATTCCTTTTTTACTCATATTGAACTCCTACTAGAGCACTTACATCATACTAAAATCTGGCTGATTAATATCAGCCTACATTTACTATCTTATTGATATAAATTAATTAAATTATTCAGACTCACTCTAAATCTCAGGATTCAATAACATTGAGGCCGTTGAAGAAAATAGCGTGAATCCAGACATGGATGTCTGGTTAGCTTTCGAGGGGAAGGGACGCCCCATCGGAAGCGTTAGCATTTTCACTCTTTATTAATAAAGTGGGCCGAGGCTGGATTAAAACGAAGTTAAAAGCTGAATCAATTTCCGTCGCGACCTTTTCGCTTCTCAGAAAATGTTGCCGGAACGCTGAGGGTTTGCAAAGGGGTACAAGCGCTTTACCCCTTTGCTCTGGTGTGGGCGAAGCGCCACGACGTTACTGGCCGCAGGTCATAAAGCAATAAGGCCATAAAACGAGATCCCAGCTCAAAAACATTACCGAGAGGACATAAAAAAGACCATCAATAATGGTCTTTTTTAACAAAACTACTCTTGCAACAGGTCTTTGCAAATATGCACCAAATCCGACTGCACAGCCGCAGCAGTCACCTCACGCCCAGCCCCTGGGCCGCGAATAATCAATGGATTACCTTGATAAAACGCACTGCGAATAACAAACACATTATCCCCTGGGGTTAAATTCGCATAAGGATGATTATTATCAACCCACTGCAAACCCACTTCAGCCTGTAACTTACCTTCGACTTTATCCAGCGAAGCCACATAACGTAGCACCTTGTTCTGTTCAGCTGCAGCGACATACTGCTGCAACAAATCATCGTCTAACTCACTGATGCGTGTTAAAAAATCTTCTAGTGACAACTCTGCTAAAGCTTGAGGCACTAATGAGTTAAGACTAATATCGTCTAGCTCTACCGCTAAACCTATCTCGCGAGCCAAGATTAACAACTTACGTTGCATATCGCGGCCAGATAAGTCATCACGAGGATCCGGTTCAGTAATGCCTAAACTGCGAGCATGCAGTACTAATTCTGAGAACGGCTTACTGCCATCATAATTTTCGAACAACCAACATAACGTGCCCGAGAAAATACCACCCACGGCTTCAATAGTGTCACCACTATTACGTAAGTCATTTAACGCATGTTGAATAGGTAAACCTGCGCCACAACTGGCGTTATAACGCCAAAATAAGCGGCGATTACTCAGCTGCTGCTTTAATTCACGATAAAATGGCAATGGCCCTGAGCCGGCTAATTTATTGGCACTTACCACATGAATACCACGGGCAAATAGCTCGGGATATTGTAAGGTTAAGGCAGCACTCGCACTGATATCTAAGGCGACAATTTCATCGCATGATAACTGCGCTAATTGATCAAACAGTTGATCATAATCCCATTCAATACCTTGCTGTTGATAATCTTGTTGCCATTGTTCAAGGTTAATTCCGTCGTTAGAAATTAACGCTTTTTTCGAACCGACTAAACCAACGAGCTCAACAGAGGCTTCGAGTTCATGATCTAATGCTGGACTGGCGCGTTTAAACAAATCAATCCACGCCTCACCAATGTTACCCACTCCCAGCAATAACACTCCAATACGCATTCTTGGTCCAGCACAACGACGATGTACTTTTTGGGTCAATAAACTCACTTGAGCTTGCGGGACTAAGGTGACCAAACTTAATGCATCTTGATAAATCGGTTTGGCATCACGGCTGAGTAGTCGGGCAAAACTGCGTCTAAAGTGATGAGCATCGGCACTGACTAATGCCACTAGGCCTAAGTCAGTTTGGGCACTCAACTCTTCAATCAAAAATTCGCTGCTGTATTGAGTGAGCAAAGCTTGCACTTGTTTTTGGCTTTCAAGCGTTAACGCCAACTCAAACTTATGTTGTGCTAGCGACCAATAAGCTAACGGCGTGATACCAGCTTTATCCAAAATGGCCAACAATGGTTCAATGTCTGCGTTCATTTTAAAACTAAACAACACCACTTCATTTAAGTTAGTCACGACTGGCGCACTCGCAGATGAACTCAGTGGCGCAATTAAGGTGAAGTCGGTGTGCGAAGCATAGCTTGAGCGTACCGCTAAACTCACTTTAGTATTAAACAGTGGCTGTAAGGTACGAGAATGCAGTACAGGAGAGCCCAGGCGCGCTAAGCGATCCGCTTCTGCGAGTGACATACTCTTGAGTAATTTAGCATCATTAATTTTATTCGGGTCGGCGTTAAATACCCCTTCAACGTCGGTCCAAATGGTCACACGCTCAATGTCAGCTAAGCTGGCAATTAAGGTGGCACTAAAATCAGAACCATTGCGACCCAGCAATAAGGTATCGCCGTGGCGGTTAGCGCATATAAAGCCGGTGATCACTAAACGCTCTTGCGGGTGCAAGGCTAATAAGGCCTGTACCTTGTCACGAGACTCAGCCACTAAAATATTGGGTACGGCGCCTTCATCGGCTACCAAAATAGAGCACGCATCGACATGAGTCGCAGCTACGCCCATTTCTCGTAACAAAGCGGCCATTAAGCGCGCCGACCAACGTTCACCAAAACTCACCACTTGGTTTAATTGGTAATCGTTACGTTGCTCTAAAGATAATAAGCTGACTAACTGAGATTTGTCGGTAGACAAACGTTCGCGTAAATCACGCGCTTGCTCGTTTGATAATAATTGTTCAATTAACGTCTGCTGGTAACTGATCAGAATTTGCAGCTCTTCTTGCCACAACTGACCGCTGTCACGCAGGCTCAATAATTTGTATAAGAAGTTAGTCGTTTTTCCGGCGGCGGATACCACAACTAAATCATCACTCTGACCATGCGTAAGTAGAATATGTGCAACACGGCGATAGCAATCTGCATCCGCTAAACTTGAACCACCAAACTTATGTAAATGACTTCGCGTCATTACTGACTCCTTAAACAACTACGACTTTTGTTGCGACTGCTAGACTTCTATTTTGAAACCAATAGTGTTGCAAGTGCATGTTTTGCTATTTTACCCAATTTGGTCGAAACCACAGCTAACTTAAACTCGAATTAAGCTGATTTTATCGCGGCAACAGCTGCTAGGCCTGCTTGAATATCGGCCAAGAGGTCATCTGCATCTTCAATACCGACAGATAGTCTCAATAAAGTCTCTTTAATACCAGCCTCTTGCCTTGCTTGTGGGTCCATTGCTCTATGGGTCATAGTGGCCGGAACGGCGACTAAACTTTCCACTCCGCCTAAACTTTCGGCAACACTAAACAACGACAGCGCCTTTAAAA
This sequence comes from Shewanella sp. ALD9, assembly GCF_002836315.1. Taxonomy (NCBI): domain Bacteria; kingdom Pseudomonadati; phylum Pseudomonadota; class Gammaproteobacteria; order Alteromonadales; family Shewanellaceae; genus Shewanella; species Shewanella sp. ALD9. The sequence continues at coordinate 436,220 of NZ_PJCD01000001.1, read as the reverse complement.
ATGCCACCACTTCCGCTTCGCCGCCGATTAACTCAAAACTTAACATAGCGCCAAAGCCTTGTTGTTGTTTTGCCGCAATTTCGTGACCTGGATGGTCTTTTAAACCCGGATAATACACCTTGGCCACCACATCACTGGCGCTGAGTAACTCAACAATCTTTTGTGCATTACGTTGATGCTCACGAATTCGTACCGCTAAAGTACGTAAGCCTCGGAGGGTTAAATAACTGTCAAATGCTGACCCCGTAAGCCCAAGAGTATTTGACCACCAATGTAACAACTCACCCACTTGAGGATCTTTAGCCACTACAGCCCCACCGACCACATCGCTATGACCATTGATGTATTTGGTGGTTGAGTGAATCACAATGTCTGCACCTAATAATAATGGCTGCTGTAATATTGGTGATAAAAAGGTGTTATCGACTGTCACTAGCGCGCCAACGTCATGGCAAGCGATACTAATGGCATTAATGTCTACCACCCGCAATAAAGGATTCGATGGCGTTTCTAACCACACCATTTTCGGTTTTTGAGCTATCGCTTTGCTCAGCGCTTGCGCATCAGTTTGATCAACAACCAATAACTTAAATTGGCCTTTTTTGGCCAAGTTAGTAAATAAGCGGTAACTGCCACCATAACAATCGTGCGGCACAACCAATAAATCCTCTGGGCCAAGTAAGCTAGTCACCAATGTAATCGCCGCCATGCCGGTACATGTCACCACGCCGGTAGCACCTTGCTCGAGTTTGGCGAGTGCGTCACCTAAAATACATCGAGTAGGATTACCCGAACGACTGTAATCAAACTCGCGCGGATTATTGTGGCCATCGAATGAATAATTGGTCGATAAATAAATCGGTGGCACGATAGCACCATGTTGTGTGTCTGTTTCAATACCTTGGCGAACGGCCAATGTGGCGTTTTGATGCTTAGTCATGGTAACTCCTAAAATTTCACAAACACACAAAGAGATGTCTAGACGTCCAAATTTACCTAAGAGATCCCCATCCGTCAACTTAAATAGACGTTTAGACGTCTAAACATCAAGAAATCTATTTGCAATCGGGATTAAATAGTAGCAATAATTTGACTAGAGATTGTAACGGTTTAAAATCTGCAGCGTATTTATCGTTAAGGGTAAGTTAATGACTGAGTGGAATGGCGAATATATCAGCCCATATGCCGAGCACGGCAAAAAAAATGAACAAGTAAAAAAAATTACGGTTTCTATCCCTTTAAAAGTATTAAAAGTACTGACGGATGAGCGGACGCGTCGCCAGATAAATAATCTGCGCCATGCAACTAACAGTGAACTGCTATGCGAAGCATTTTTGCATGCGTACACAGGTCAACCATTACCTTATGACGGTGATCTATCAAAAGATCAGCCTGATAGCATTCCAAGTGAAGCGAAAAAGTTAATGGATGATATGGGTATCGAGTGGGAAGAGCTCGAATAATTCACTGATTAGTCAATACCTCACAGACTTTGAAACGACCCTAATAAGAAGTCGTCATGTTTTTAAAGAGAACTTATGATGTCATTTATCGATCCAACGACCTTGATACTGGCATCGATTATCGTGTTTTTTGGCGCGCTAACCCAAAGCTTAATTGGCTTTGGGTTAGCCGTTGTTGCTAGCCCGCTGCTGTATATTGTTAATCCTCAATTAGTTCCTGTTCCTATTATTGTTATGGGCTTTGCCATTTCTGCAATGACCTTATTTAGAGAACGCGGTCATCTACAATTTAATGGTTTGCAATATGCCTTACTCGGGCGGATCCCTGGGGGGTTTTTAGGCGCTGGATTATTGCTGTTTGCCCCACAAGCCATACTAGGCTTAGTGATTGCAGGCATTGTGTTTATTGCTGTTATTCTTAGCATCTTTCGCTTTACCGCCCCTATTAATCGCCTCAGTTTATTTATCGCTGGGGTATTTTCAGGCATATTTGGCAATATCGCTGCTATCGGTGGTCCACCAATGGCCATTTTGCTTGCAGGCCAAGACCCAGGTCAGTTTAGAGCGGCATTATCTGCCTTTTTCGTGTTTAGCTCATTAATTGCCTTAGCTATTCTAACCATCGTCGGCTTAGTTGAAGTGAAGCATTTATGGCTATCACTGCTATTATTGCCTTCAGTCGTTGCTGGTTATCTTGTCTCAGGTAGATTAATTGGCCGCGTTGATAAAGATAAAACCCGCATAGTCACCTTAGTGTTATGTAGTATTAGTGCCACTGTGTTAGTGATTATGTCGACCAACACGTTAATGAGCTAATCAGCTATTCTGTACCTGTAAACAAAACCAGCCATCAATGGGCTTGTTCGCTAATAATGATTAAAATCTTCCCCTTCTATTTATCAAGCAGTCTATTTCTCACCTAAAAACGCCATCAATAAGTATCAAAAAAACCACTTTTATCTCCTCTAGCAAAATCCTCATCTTGGCGCAATAGATCCACATCACACTAGTTCATTAGATTTCTTTCAATTAACTTTTTTTCAATTAGATTTTTCTCATGGATATGATCTACTTCAAATTAACACTACTCACTTTTAGGTAACATTGTTTACAGCAAATAAATAATTAAATGCTGTTAATGCACAACCCTAATAAGCCCGACAGAGGACAAAATGATGAACACTTACATTAAAGTTGGTATCGCAGTTGCTATGGCATTATCACTTGGCACCCAAGTGATGGCCGCAGATGGTGGTAATCCTAAAAAAGGTAAGCACCTGTACAAAAAAGAATGTAAAGCCTGCCACAGCGCTAACAGTGAAGGTCCTGAATTAACCCCAATGACCAAAACCATGAGCCAATGGGATCGTTTCTTTACTCGTGATAAGCACAAAGCTAAACCTGCCGTTTTTGAAGCCTTATCAGAAAAAGACATAAAAGATATTCAACAGTTTTTATATGACCACGCCGCCGATTCAGACCAACCAGCTACTTGCGGCTAAATCATCAATGCTGAGTATCTTTTCGTTCTAAACGAAACATCAGCCAATAAACCAAACGAAAAAACTGTGAGGCTTAGCCTCAGGGATCCTGACACAAAAAATTTGCCAAATTGACCTTGTTATTTGGCAAATAAAGGGGAGAAAGACCATGAGAACTCTCATCTCAATATTAGTGGCTAACGCGCTCTTTATGAGCGGCGCAAGCCTAGCAGCAGATACCGATGCACAAAAGATTGCCGATCTTAAACAACAACTGACTACTATTAATGAAGATCTTGATTACTTAAATTCACGAGTTGACAAAACCGAGCGTCACACAGCCTTAGACAGAATAGCCATTACGGGTGATTTTAGAACCAAAGCACATTCATTACATTATCAAAACGTCACTTGGAACCCAGCCATGAACGTTAACTTTTCTGACTTTGGCGCTAAAGCCATGTCAGGAGTATTTGGCGATCCAAACAGTGCTACCTCACCGTTAGGCCAAATGATGATGGCAAACCCTGATTTAGCCAGCGCGTTTCAAAGCGGTATGCTTCAAGGCGTTATGCCAATGCTGTTGGGCCAAAAAACCCAACAGGACATTGATAACGATATATTTTACACCACGCGCTTACGCCTAAACATTGACGCTAAAGTGTGGGATAACGTCAGCTTTGCAGGACGTTTAACCATGTTTAAGAGCTGGGGAGACTCTGCTGGAGTTAAAGTATTCGACTCATGGAACTCATTCACCATGGACGGCACCAGTAGCGGTAGCACCAGTGGTGATGAGTTAAAAGTAGAGCGCGCCTATTTTAATTGGAAAGACATTAATGGTAGTGGCACTTACCTTTCTATTGGACGTCGCCCTTCAACGTACGGTCCACCAAATCATTATCGTGAAAATGAACTCAGAGGCGGCACGCCATCAGGTCACTTAGTCAATTTCAACTTCGATGGTCTGACCTTAGGTTACAACTTGGGTGATATTACCGGTATTGAAGGCCAAACAGTACGTTTTTGCTATGGCCAAGGCTTTGAATCACAGTACGGCAATGGCGAATTGTTTGGTGACATCATCACTAAAGATACCCACCTCGGCGGGTTTAATATCGACGTGATTAATGACGGTAACCATTTCTTACAGTTCACTTTATTCGGTGCTAAAGATGTCAATGATGGCTTTACGGGCACCATGGCATTCCCTACTCAACTGGCGGGTATCTTTGCCCCAACCATGTATCAAGACATGCAAAAATTCGACAACTTTAACTTCGTCACCCGCGTACAACCAAGCGGTGTCATTGGTGATATGTACTTAGGTGGCCTAGGTTATGCCTATGAAACCGATGACGACCTGAAAATGTTTGCCTCATTAGGATGGACTCGTGCTGAACCTAACGGCAATGCTGGTTTGTTCGGTGGCATGTTAAGCGATGCAGTATTTGAAGCAGAGTTGAACAGCACTGGTACTGAAATCATTATGGTGCCAAAAGAAACCGTTGATAGCGACACCAAAGATGGTTACGGCATTTATGTGGGCATGCAAATTCCTGCACCATACGGCAAATTTGGTTTGGAATATAACTACGGTTCTAAATACTGGAGTCCCTTCACCCAAGCACAAGACGACCCAATCGGCAGTAAGTTAGCCACTCGCGGCCACGTTGCCGAAGCTTATTATATCTTTGATATTAATCCAAAAATGTTTATCAAGTTAGCCGGTTTATATTACGACTATGAATATACCGGAAGTGGCTCACCAGTAGGTGCACCGATGAAGGTTGACGATGTGATTGCCGGTAGCGCGTACTCAATGTTGCCCGTTGTTGACACCGCCTATGACGTCAATGCCTCACTGACTGTTAACTTCTAACGCTAACTTAACCTTCTAACTTGGCCCCCCTGAGCACAAGCTCAGGGGTAAGGACAAATATCATGAAACTATTATCAGCACTGGCTGTATTACTGTTATTAAGCAGTAGCGCACAGGCTGCCTTTAACCACAAAGAGGCGCTGAAAGGGCCTTTTGCTAATGGCCCTGAAGTGACGACACAATGCTTAACCTGCCATAAAGAACATGCTGAAGAGTTTATGAAATCTTCACATTGGACTTGGGAGTTAGAGCAAAAACTACCTGACCGCACAGTGATGCGTGGTAAAAAGAACAGTATTAACAACTTTTGTGTATCGATATCGGGTAACGAACCGCGTTGTACCAGTTGTCATGCCGGTTATGGTTGGAAAGATTCTACATTCGACTTTAAAGACATGACCAAAGTCGATTGCTTAGTCTGTCACGACACCACAGGAACTTACATTAAAGATCCTGCGGGCGCAGGCGAGGCCTTAGCAAGAGTCAATTTAGCCAATGTTGCCCAAAATGTAGGTGCACCCGTGCGTGACAATTGCGGCAGTTGCCACTTTTACGGTGGCGGCGGTGATGCGGTTAAACACGGCGATTTAGACTCATCAATGTCTTATCCAGACAAAGCGACCGATGTCCACATGGACACCGATGGCAATGACTTCCAGTGTCAAACTTGTCACGTTACTGAAAATCATCAAATTACCGGTAACTCGATGGGCGTATCACCTGGTGGTGAAAACAAAATTGGTTGTGTAAATTGCCATGATGCTGCGCCTCACAAAAATAAAAAGCTCAATACACACACAGCAACTGTAGCGTGTCAGACTTGTCACATACCATCATTTGCTAAAAATGAACCCACCAAAATGCGTTGGGATTGGTCAAAAGCAGGTCAAGATCTTCCTGAAACAACAGACCAATACGGCAAGCACACCTTTATGAAAAAGAAAGGCAGCTTTATTTGGCAAAAAGACGTTAAACCACAATATGCCTGGTTTAATGGCCGCGCCGATGCGTATATGGCTGGCGATAAAATGGACCCAACTAAAACGGTTAAATTAGCTTATCCATTAGGTGATATTCGCGACCCTAAAGCTAAAATCTACCCATTTAAAGTGCACACGGGTAAGCAAATCTATGATACTAAACTCAATATTCTAATAACCCCTAAAACGTACGGTGAAGGTGGCTACTGGGATAAGTTTGATTGGGACTTAGCAGCCAAATTAGGCATGGAAGCTAACCCAACCATGATAGAGAAAGGACTTAAATACAGTGGCCAGCATGGTTTTGTTGAAACTGAGATGTGGTGGCGCATCAACCACATGGTGTCACCAAAAGACAAGGCACTACAGTGTAATGACTGCCACAACAAAGGCGAGCGTTTAGACTGGAAAGCCCTTGGTTATGATGGCGACCCAATGAAAAATCGTAAAAGTATTAAACACACAAAAGCTGACTAATACTCAGATAAGCTCACTGCAACAGCAATAAGCTGATACAAAAAAACCGCTATCGACTTTACGATGGCGGTTTTTTTATTCGCTAAATAACCAACTAAAAATCTAAACCTTGGCATTGAAAATCTTGTTCAATAGCACTGATGGGATCGGTAAAGCGCAACCGTTTAGCCAACAACTGCAACGGCTTATCAAAGTTATCCGGCCCTTTAGGCTGTAACACTGGATAAAAGCGGTCGTGTAAAATCGGCATGCCTAAACTTTGCATGTGTACACGTAATTGATGAGTTTTACCGGTAATCGGACTTAACTCAAATAAGCCAAAACCATTTTTTACCGCCACTAAACTGATTTCAGAATGACTATTCGCCTCGCCTTCAACCACCTGCATGGTAAAGCTTGGATTTGCCGCCACAATACGATTTTGAACCGTCCAATGAATAGGAAGCGTACAAGTATTATCGGCTAATTCACTCACCAACCTAGGCGTTAATTTAGCGATGGCCTGATAATCTTTAGTGATATTGTCATCTAAGAATAGCTGATGATATGCATGGCGTGTTTGCGGATTGAGCGTCATTAACATCACCCCAGCCGTGTCTTTATCGAGCCTATGTGCTGGGGCGACCGTATCAATTTGAGTCGCGATACGTAATCGATGCACTAAACATTCATTGACGTAATTTCCGCCTGGGGTAACAGGTAAAAAATGCGGTTTATAAACCACAATGGTATCAAGATCTTGATACAACACCAGCTCAGCAAAAGGCACTTTCGTTTCGGCCAGCACTTCGCGGTAATAATACACTTTGGCAGTGGCTTGATAGACACTGTCTGCGGTAATTAACTCACCATTTTGCCAATGAACTTTGCCATCTTTGATCCGTTGCTGCCACACACTGGCATCGATTTGCTTAAAATGATCGACCAAAAACTCAACTACTGTGTGGTATTGCTTACCTGCTAATTCATTAGCACGCGGCAACACAATATACGAAGGTTGAGCGGCAATGGCAGCGCTTGGTGTTTGGGAAGAGGATTGAGGATGATCCGCAGTGTAGTTTGATGAATTAGGCATAAACAACTTGGCTATATAAAGATGAAGGTAAGGTTCAAACGAGAAGGTATCTTATCAGGCTAGGTTTAAAATGTATCTTGATTACTTGATACCGATAACACAATATTGCGCTTATACATCCACGTGAGATTTTAGTAATTGCAGCACAAAATCCATGGTTTTATGGCAATTAGGTTGTTCAACTAAAATCAGCTTATCACGGTTATACATAGGTAAAACCTCTAACCAACGCTGACTCACCCAAGCGGCATCTTCTAAATGTGTTTGTGAATACAATTCCAGTAAATCTGGATTCACTTGATAAAATTGTTCAAGTGCGGCGCTGATAATTTCAAACTCACCCGCAATGGGCTCATGGCACCAATTAGCGCAAGGGAGCGCACGAGCAATCCAACAACCATCTCGTTTTTGCGCCGCAGATAAAATTTTAAGACGCTGTGTTCCCTCAACAACGATGCTTAAAGAATCATCATCTAACTGGTTGAAATCAATAATATTGCATTGGGTTGCTGCAATATAACAAGGCAGTTCGCTATTCACTTTCAATGGCGCAAATGCTAAACCATAGTGACCTTTTAATACATCGGCAACCATGGCTAAATCACTCGGTGCCACAACTCGAATTTCAAGTCGTCCACCGGGTAATAGCACTGCATCTTGAATCAGTAATGCTACTTCTTTTGTTTGCATAACAGCCTCCTACACCATAGGTGAAGTTACTGAACCAAAGTCAAATCAATGAAACAAGTGTAGCAGTGGTTAATTATTCAACAACTTAAGCAGCATAATATAATGCTTACTACCGACATAACCACCCGTTTTCGCTACGCCCTACTCCAATAGACCTTAATCAATACGACTATCTTTCAAAAAAAGTACAAAAAACATTCAATTTATTGGATCTTATAAACGCTCAATACGATCCATAATAGTGCCGGAAGCGACAATCTCAGCAAACTCGTCAGCTAATACCTGGCTTTGTTGCACGCTTTGCTGCCAATAAGCAATTCGACTTTCAGTATCTAAATTTTTAAAGTCTTCACGGTCAGGAATTTTACTAAACGGTAAGCTTGCAATAAATTGCTTACTCGGTGCTAAAATTAATCCATTGTGATAATTCGCTTTCGCTTTACGCCACAACAAGGATTTATCAAACCAACCAGGGCTCATGTACGGATAAAAGTGCGGATACAAACTTAACCCTGTCGCAGCGGGTAATGGCATATCAAAATGATAATCGGTTATGCCTCCATCGTAATAATGGCCTTTTGGCGAGCCTTGCAGATCTTTTACCGGATCAAGCAATAGCGGGATCGATCCTGTCGCTAGTAATCCATGACGGATATTGTCTTGAGTTAACTCGACATGTTTGGTGGGCAAATCTTTCAAACGTCTAAAAGGTGATGCGGCGTCTTTATGGCTTAAAATAACCCGCTCGAAGTGCCAGCCTAAGCTTTTTCGATTGATGACATTACTTACCGCTGCCATCGATAATCCCATCATTAAGCCAAATTTGGCATGAATGCGATTTAAATGACGGGCACGGCAGGCCACCATATGATGACGAATTAACGGATTAGCAATAATATCCGCGCCTTGCTGTTCACCTAAAATGCCATCAACAATTTGCAATACTTGGGCACTGACTTGTTCACGCGTCGGCTTTTTTTCGTAATTTTGATGAATATAAAAATGTTCTAAACGTTCATAAGCCGCTAATGGATCTTGTTGCGCCATACAAGCTAAACGCCACGCACCCGACGATGCGCCCATAGTATAAAGAGGATCTTCGCGCCCCTGAAAAAACTCACTAAATAAATATTTATCTAAGCCTGCTATCGCCAGCCACTTAGGCCCGCCTGATGCAGCAAAGAGCTGAGTAAATAATGATTGATCTAAGCCATTCGCTTCTAGTTGTTCGTAAGCCGTTGGTCCAGCAAGTAAACGTAATGCAGGCAATGTACAATCCTTCTTATATTTGTAATGCTGTTATCTTTGTAAAACTGTATGCTTTAGCGCTAACACGCTAGCATATTTTTATGGTTCTTATCTTACGGAATTTTTATGATTGTTGATACTTTAGCAAATCGCCACCTATACACTCAACTTAGCCCGAGATTAGCCAAAGCATTAGCTCATCTCGCGGACACCGACTTTAGCCAGCTTGAAGTGGGCAACTATCCGCTTGAAGGAAAAGACATTTTCGTTATCGTCAATGACTATGAAACTAAGCCTAAAGAGATCGAACCCTTTGAAGTTCATCAACAGTATATTGATGTGCAGTATGTGGTTAGCGGTGAAGAAGAATTTGGCTATTTACCGTTAGCCAATCAAACGCCTTCTAAGCCTTATTTTGACAAGCATGACTATGCTGAATACGACTATGAATCTAACAAAGATGATGCGGCATTTATTCCGCTAAAAGCGGGCATGTTTGCATTGTTTTTTCCTGGTGACATCCATATGCCGGGCACCAGCCCTACACCACAAAAAGTCCGCAAAGTGGTGATAAAGATACGGGTATAACCTTAAAACATGACCAACGCTCAGTCCTACTACTGAGTTATGAGTAAGACATCGCTATTTGATAGAAGTCTGCTAAAGTTAATTCGAGCACAAGAAGCACCTCGACAGAGCACTTGATATAGTCTCAATAGAACACTGAAACAGACTTCAATATCATTGTTATACCCAAGCTAAAGACAAATATGCACTTACCCTGTGTAAAATAGAAAAAGCCCCGAGACTCTCCGCTCGGGGCCTTTTTTTGTCAATTAAACACGCATATCATCATGGATAACACTCATGTGGTAAGTTGAACCGTTGAAGTGGTATTTTTTAATGCGATGAAGATCAATTCTTGTTAAAATCAGGGCAACTTTATAGGAGAGTCTTTCAATGGCAATGTATGTAGTGGGTCACAAGATCCCTGATTCAGATTCAATTTGTGGTGCTATAGCATTAGCATATTTAAAAAACCAAATCGATGAACCGGCAATTGCAGCCCGTTTAGGCGAGCTATCACCAGAAACCGCATTTATTTTAGAAAAATTTGGTTTTGAAGCACCTGAATATAAAACCAGTTACGCTGGTGAAGAAGTCTATATTGTTGACCATTCAGAAATTACTCAAGCGCCAGATGATATCGCTCAAGCGACTATCGTCGGTATTGTGGACCACCACAAATTAGGCGACCTAACCACTTCTACTCCACTAGAATGTTGGATCCGTCCAGTAGGTTGCAGCAACACCGTCATTAAAATGATGTTCGATTTCTACCAAGTAGACATTCCAGCAAACATCGCTGGTATCATGATGTGCGCCATCTTAAGTGACACGGTTATTTTCAAATCTCCAACCTGTACCACTGCCGATATCCGTTGCGTTGAAGCGTTAGCAAAAATCGCCGGTGTAGAAGACTTTAAAGAACTCGGCATGGACATGTTTAAAGTAAAATCAGCAGTTGCAGGCACGCCAGCGCGTGACCTTGTTATGCGTGACTTTAAAGACTTCAACATGAACGGTAACCTAGTGGGTATTGGCCAATTAGAAGTTATCGATTTGTCTGTATTTGACGACATCAAAGCTGACCTAGAAGCTGATATTGCTAAATTGAAAATTGAAGGCAATCGTCACAGCGTATTATTGCTGCTAACCGATATCATGAAAGAAGGTTCAGAAATGTTAGTTGTTTCTGATTCAGCAGACTTAACTGAGCGCGCTTACGGTAAACCTACCGTTGATGGTCGCGTGTGGTTAGACGGCGTATTAAGCCGTAAAAAACAAGTTGTACCTGCACTGCAAGATGCCTTTGCAAAGTAACTGGTTGTAAACATCTCAAATAAAGAAAAAGCTGAATCAATTGATTCAGCTTTTTTTATGCTTCAACGCCTATCTATTATGTCGATTAACTAACTTGGTATATCACAGCCCCATAGCTCAATGGAGGGCTGCTCAGTGGTAGGCTCACCCACCCAATAACTCATAGAATGGCATTGTTGCCCAGCCTGAGTCGATGACACACATAGCTGATAATCGCCAGCTTCTGGCGTGCGGCCCAACTTTAGCATTGGCAAAATAGGTAAATGCGGTTTGTAGTGCCAACTGCCATCTTTTAACACTGCATCGGCAGGGATCTCCATTCCTGCGCCACTGCCTTTTACTCTTGCTTGTTCTAAAATAAAACCTTCATTAGTTAATCGATAATCTTCGGCCCAACGAATTTTCTCAATGGTGTGAGTCCAAGACAATGTCATCTGTTCAGCAGGCACTTGAGCCCATATTGTGCCTGCTAAACCCAAACATAGCCCTAGCATTATTCGCCCTGCGCTAAACGTTTTAGCTTACGTGCACGCCATACATGGTGCAAAATAAACACCAGTGCCAAACCAAAGCCTAACTCATCACTTAGCGGTGTCGCCATAATTAAACTGCCACCAGCAATAAAGCCTAAAACACGTTCCCACCAATAAAGGTTTTGTAATAAGTAGCCGGTAAATATCACGCCCCAAATACCTATAGCAACCGTCGCTTTAAGGACCACATAAACCGTTTCTAGCACACCACCACTTTGGAGCATTAACGCAGGGTCGTACACCGCCATAAACGGAATAATAAACCCAGCAATGGCAATGCGAATGGCCCATAAACTGATTTTTAAGCCTTTCTCTTTGGCGATTGGCGCCGCGGCGAAACACGCCAGGGCAACGGGTGGTGTAAGGTCTGCCATAATGCCAAAATAAAACACAAACATGTGCGACACAATTAACGGCACGCCTAAATCCAGTAACGCTGGCGCGGCAATTGAGCTGGTAATAATGTAATTAGGAATTGTCGGGATCCCCATACCTAATACCAAACACGTCACCATCGTCAGCACTAAAGACAAGAATAAGTTATCTTGGCCGACAGCCAGAATATAGCCGGCAAACGTTGAAGCAATACCGGTTAGTGACACAACACCAATAATCACGCCCACTAGCGCACAAGCAATACCTACAGGTACTGCATGTCGCGCACCTTCAACTAACGCATGCACACATAATGTTAGGGTTTCTTTGCCACCTTTAACAAACCAACAAATCACCACCAGCATAGCGATAACGCCAAACATCACCCCTATACCTAATTGGAAAAAACCTGCACATAACACCCCTAGCGCTATCCAAAAAGCAAACCGCATAGCAGCTGATGATAGATTGAGAATAATGGCCGAACCTAAAATCACAATCGCAGTGAGTGCTAAGCCAACCATGCCAGAAAACAGCGGTGTACGACCTGAAAACAGTAAGCCAATCAAAATAAATAGTGGGATTAATAAGTACCAACGCAGCTTAATTGCTGCCCACGGATCTGGACATTGGTCTTTGGGTAAGCCAGATAAATTGGCGCGTTTAGCTTCTAAATGCACCATCCAGAACACCGAACAAAAATACAATACTGCGGGGATCATCGCCGCTTTAGCAATTTCAATAAATTGCACATTAATGGTTTCTGCCATAATAAAGGCTACCGCACCCATAATCGGCGGCATAATTTGGCTGCCCATACTGGATGTGGCTTCTACACCCCCCGCAAAAGCAGACCGATAACCAAAGCGCTTCATTAACGGAATCGTAAACTGGCCAGTGGTGACCACATTGGCAACTCCCGAACCGGTAATGGTGCCCATGAGTGCTGAAGACACCACCGACACTTTTGCAGGCCCACCCACTTTATGCCCAAATAAGCCCATAGCAAAGTCGGTAAATAAGCGGATCATTCCAGCTTGCTCTAAAAAGGCCCCAAACAGAATAAACAAGAAAATATAGGTCGCGGACACATAGGTTGGCGTGCCGTATAAGCCTTCGGTACCAAAGGCCAACTGATTAACTATTTGGTCGAAACCATAACCTCGATGCATCAATTCACCGGGTAAATACTCACCAAATAAACCATAGGCTAAAAAAATACCACAAATAATTGGCAGGGCAATTCCCATCACTCGTCTGGCGGCTTCAAACACTAAAGCGACTAACACCACACCAATAATCATGTCATTTTGGGTTAAGTCACCAGAACGTTGAATTAAGTCTGCTTCGAACACCCATTGATAAACCGCTGTAGCCATACCCGCTAAACCGAGTATCCATGCCAAAGGTTGCCATGGCTGACTCTTGCCTATACCTGGGTAGCTAATAAACACCACTAATAATAAAAAGCCCACGTGTACGGCGCGCAATACTTGTGTCGAAACTGGATGAAATGCCGCGGTGGTAATTTGGAAAATAGAAAAAATCAATGCTACTGCAAACAAGGCTTTTGGCCAGTTGCGAGTATCGGCACTTAAGCCTTGCTCTGGTTCGGTAATTTGGGTTGGATCGCTCATGGTATGCCTCGACACTTACTACAACTAATAACCTCAGCTCAGAAAAATGAGTCAATTAACAATGACGTTGACTCAATCAGTCACTCTTGATCTAAAACGGAAGTTAGCAAATATGGTTGAAAGACAGAAATAAACAAGCGCTTGCTGGGTTTACCAAACAAGCGCTGTTAACTTAAGACTATTACTTATAGCGCATTCACTTCTTTGTAATAGCGTTCTGCACCTGGGTGTAGTGGAATAGGCAGATCTTTTGCCGCTGTGGCTAAACTGATCGCCTTAGCAGCTGAGTGAGCAGTACCTAAACGGTCTAGGTTTTCAAACATCAGCTTAGTCATTTGATAAGCAATCTCATCAGACACCTTACTGTGGCTTACCAATAAGTTTTGTATCGCAACCGTACTCACATCTTCTGTTTGGCCTTCGTAAGTATTGGCCGTAATCACCCCAACTTGATAAGCAGGATTATTAATTTTAGCGACAACATCCGCAGGGATAGCCACAAAGTTGATATCCATTGTTGCGGCTAAATCACGAATGGCAGCCATACCTAAACCAGACGATTGTAAAGTCGCATCCAATTGGCGGTTTTTAATCAGCTCAACAGATTCGGCATAAGGCAAAAACTCCACTTTACCCATGTCGTCGTAACTGAGTCCTGCAGCAGCAAAAATAGCGCGAGCGTTTAGCTCAGTACCTGATTTTGGCGCCCCGACAGAAATACGTTTGCCTTTTAAATCTGCAAGACTATTAATACCGGCATCTTTATTGGCGACAATTTGGATGTAGTTAGAATAAGTTGCCGCAATAACGCGTAATTTTTTAAGCGGTGCTTTAAAACCGGCTTCCTGATCACCTTCCCATGCAGCCGATACCGAATCACCTAGTGCAAGCGCTAATTCACCACGCCCAGCTTGTAATAAATTGAGGTTTTCAACCGACGCTTTAGTCGCTTGTACTGAGGTTTTAGAGCCCTCAATGCCATTGCTGTAAAGTTGAGATAAAGCCACACCGATAGGATAGTAAACACCACTAGTTCCGCCGGTGAGAATATTGATAAATGTCGGCGCAGCCATAACAGCCGTACTAATAGATAGCGCTGCAGCTGCGCCAATCATGCAAAAACGTTTGGTTAATTTCATCCTGCAATATCCTTATTTTTTATATTGTTATGAGTATTATTATGTCGTTACACTACCACTGACATCCTGTGCAATCTATATAGACTAAAGGCTAATAACATCATTATAAATCGCCTTTATTCCGCGATTTCAGTTACTTCGATACGACACCAATAGCAACATTAGCATTTTTCATCACCAACTTGCTTTAGGGCTGTCTGGGCAGCGAGCAATAAATACTCTGCCATCCACGAGTATAGTTAATTGAAATAAAAAGGTGCCAACAATGTCGGCACCTTTTTAGTCTATGGTGTAAGCCCTAATGAAATGAAAGGCTGGAATGTTATTAAGCCTTACATATTCATACAGTTAGCATAATATGTCACTGTGGCAG
Source organism: Shewanella sp. ALD9 (assembly GCF_002836315.1). Classification (NCBI taxonomy): domain Bacteria; kingdom Pseudomonadati; phylum Pseudomonadota; class Gammaproteobacteria; order Alteromonadales; family Shewanellaceae; genus Shewanella; species Shewanella sp. ALD9. The sequence continues at coordinate 420,983 of NZ_PJCD01000001.1, read as the reverse complement.
GCCAGTCAGAAAACACCCCTATTACCCCGACATCTTTTGCCAGTACATCTAACAGCTCAAAAGTATCACCTTCGTTATCAATCACGTCAGCAATACTCTGATAATACCAACCACCGCCGCCTTGACTCAGTGGCCCCGAACGCTCTAATGACCAAGCAATAATCTTCAAGCCAGCGGCACTTGCTGCTTTGGCATATTCAGATGGCACTATCGCGTTATTGTCTCCTACGGTAACCAGCATCCATAAAGGTGGTGCAATAATCTTGACCCCGTCTGCCGCTAAGGTGTCCATACTCGGTGACCATGTGGCACTGTTTTGCGGATCAAATCCAGCTTGCTCGTCACGGCCATCAAGGTATACCGCTTGATCGGCAAATTCAGGTGCGTTGGCTATCCAATATTTTACATCGTCTAAATTAAACGATTGTGGAAACACTTGCGATGCATCAACACCTGCTGCGGCATATTCATCTAGCATTTTTTGGGCGTAATCTTGTTGGGTAAATCCATCATATGGCATGCTGACACTGGCCGACTTAAGCTCGGGAGTCATCTTTACTCCAGCAGCTTTGAATAAGGCAATACTTTCAGCGTGAGTCATTAACGTGCCATTACCGGCATATAAATCGGTGCGCCAATTTGGCGTGCCATCCATAAACTCTTCTACTGTGGTGGCATTAGGGTTAAAGCCGTCCATTTTGCCTTTTAAGGTTGTAAACTCTGCAAGACTAATATCGCTGGTACAACAGGTTGCCGTTGCACTCACGCCATTGACGGCATCGGCTGGTGAAAATGGCACTGAACATTTATTGGCTAGGGCCGGGATAGCAAGAATATTGGTGGTAGTGGCTAAATCACACTGCGAGTGACGGCAAACTAACTCTTTATCTGCTGTAAATGTCACGTCACATTCCACAATACCTGCGCCCGAATCGATAGCTGCTTGATAAGCTTCTTTGGTATGCTCAGGAAATTGCATTGATGCGCCGCGATGACCAATAGAAAAGTCAGTACGGTAAAATGAATTTGAAGCACATTGCGCTAATTGATCTTTTAACTCACTGTCTTGCATTTGACCGACTAAAAATAGCGGCCTAGGGCCTACTTGAGCGCTAACACTTTTATCCACTTCTGCAGTGGTGTCATTATTATCGTTACTGTTACACCCCGAAATCCATAACGTACTGGTTAAAACTGAAATGATACCCAGTGTTACACTTTTTTTCCTTGTCATCTTTTTGCTCCATGTTGTAATGCGGTAATGTCAGTTGTAATGGTTTGCTGAAAAATTCATCATCAGGAACAGCTTACGCAATGAATATGACTGAATTATCGAATTAATATGACAACCTTAGTTTCTACTGTTTTACCGACCGATTGAATAATATAAAACATGACCCTAACTGCGGTAACGGTAAATAGACAAGCAAATAAACGATAGTGAGTAAACAACTAACAATGAGGTCCACAATGGCAAACACAACACTTTATTATGTTCACGATCCAATGTGCAGTTGGTGTTGGGGATATCGCCCCACATGGGATGCTCTGCAAGTTCAACTACAACAGCAGTTTGGCCAGCAATTGAGTCTACACTATCTAGTCGGTGGTTTAGCGCCCGACTCCGACCAACCCATGCCGCAACCCATGCAGCAAATGTTACAACAAACCTGGCAAAAAATTACTCAACAGCTTGGCACCGTGTTTAATCACGACTTTTGGCAGCATTGCCAACCAAGGCGTTCAACTTACCCAGCATGCAGAGCTAGCATCATTGCTCGCCAATATGGGCTAGAGCAACAAATGATCAACGCCATTCAACAGGCTTATTACCTGAACGCGCGTAATCCATCTGATGTTGATACTTTGGTATCGATTGCGACTCAATTAGGGATCCCCGCAGACTTGTTCACAGAGCAATTAAGCGCTGATGAAACAGAAGATAAATTACTCAAAGAAATCAATTTTGCTCGCCAACTTCCCATTCAAGGATTTCCCTCATTAGTGCTGATGGTCGATAACAACGCCTATCCTATTCGGCTTGATTATCATCAATGGCAAACCAGCTTGGCAGACATACAGACAATTTTGTTAACAACCCAACCGAGTTAATTAGCCCATAAGGACATTAGGACCGCATGACTTAATGACTCTACGCACCGTCACGAGGTAAACGTCACTTAAGATATAAAGTTTGCACGACGTTGATTAGCCTTTGGCCTTAATGGCCAATATCCTATACTCTGCACGTCGAAAACGACAACGCCCCACACAGGCTCGTTAAACATAACATGAGGCAGTGAATGACAGATCGTAAACGAGGTTTTTTCGGTTGGACATGGTTTGTCATGTGGCGATTTTTGCTATTACTGGCGCTATTGTTACTGCTGCTTAGATTTGTGCCACCACCGACGACGTCATTTATGCTGCAAAGCGATTATCCGGTTAGTCAGCACTGGGTAAGTATTGATGAACTGCCAGCGCACATGCCTTTAGCCGTAGTGGCCGCAGAAGATCAACTGTTTCCAGAGCACTTCGGGGTCGATTTTACCTCCATAACTAAAGCCCTTAACCAGTACGACGACGGCCAAGGTCTGCGTGGTGCCAGTACCATCAGCCAGCAAACCGCCAAAAACCTATTACTTTGGCCGGGTAGAAGCTTCGTTCGCAAAGGGTTAGAAGCCATATTGGCCGTGAGCCTTGAAGCGATTTGGGGCAAAAAGCGTATCTTAGAGGTGTACTTAAACGTAGCCGAATTTGGTAAAGGTATTTACGGCGTAGAAGCGGCTAGCCAGCACTATTTTAATAAATCGGCCCGCTATTTATCCAACAACGAATCGGCGCGCCTAGCAGTGTTGTTGCCGAGTCCGCGTAACCGAAACCCTAACAATTTAACCCCATATCTGCGCCAAAGAGTCGCTTGGGGTGAAAAACAAATGCGCCAACTTGGCTCTGGCTATTTAAAGCCTATTCTTACCAATTAACCGCCATCAGTTGCCCGTTGTTATTGCTCTTTGTTAAGAGCAATAACAACTCGAACTGCCCTTCATATTTAAAAGATCAAAATATTGATCATTGATAAGCCTTTAGCCTTTAATATCATTCAAAAAAATACTATTCTCTTCCAATCGTCATCATGTGGCGAAAACATGATGCCTACTAGCAAGCCAGATGAAAGCCGGAATTAACAGGATTTGAACTATTTTTACTGTTAGAATGCGAGCTCATTTTTATCGGCTTTTACGATCAAGGCAGGCTATGACCGTTCTTCTAATGACTCCACCGATGACCCAGCTGAATACACCGTATCCAGCAACAGCGTATTTAACCGGTTTTTTACGCTCACGAGGCTATGAGGCGGTTCAGCGAGATCCTGCGATTGAGCTTTTCCTTGAGATGATGACAGCGCCTGCGCTGGACATTATTCGTCAGCACGTAGAAGAAAACTTCGAACACTTTGAAGACGACGAACTGCCAGATGTCATCTTTAATTTTTTGGCTGAATTTGAGCGTTATCACCTCACCGTAGAACCTGCCATTCGCTTTTTACAAGGCAAAGATCCCAGCCTTGCAATGCGCATTAACACGCGTCGTTTTTTACCCGAAGGCCCAGCGTTTGATGCAATTGCTGAGATGGAAGCGGTATCTGGCGACGTGTTGCAAGCCGCCTTTGGTAATTTAGGCGTACAAGATAAAGCCAAGTATTTGGCTACTCTGTTTATTAATGATCTGTCGAACGTTATTACTCAGGGCGTTGATCCCTACTTTGAAGTCAGCCGTTATGGCGAGAAATTAGCTGCGGCTAACCCAAGCTTTGACAACCTCTACGACACCCTCATGGGTGAACCGAGTTTCAGCTCTGAAATTTTGGAGCAGCTGGTCGAGATGTATCTGGAAGACACCCAACCAAGTGTTGTCGCATTAACCGTGCCGTTTCCCGGTAATATGCTGGGCGCGTTACGTATTGCCCAAACCTGTAAAGCCATTAATCCAGACATTCCTATCGTCATCGGCGGCGGGTTTGTTAATACCGAGCTGCGCGCACTAAAAGATCCTCGTGTATTTGAGTTTATTGACTTTATCTGTCTGGACGACGGCGAACGCCCGCTTATCACTTTGCTGGAATACTTTGAAGGCAAACGTGAAATAGACGATTTAGTGCGAACTTATTTTCTCGCAGAAGATGAAAATGGCCAGCCTTATGTCCATTTTAATGAAAACACACAGCTGCATGATATTCCACAAAGCGAAGTTGGCGCCCCAATTTACGATGGCCTGCCACTAGGTGACTACCTGTCTTTGTGTGAAATGCTTAATCCAATGCACCGTATATGGAGTGATGGACGTTGGAACAAACTGACCATAGCCCATGGTTGTTACTGGCGTAAATGCAGCTTCTGCGACGTCAGCCTGGACTATATCGACCGCTACGATACTGCAGGCGCCGATGTGCTGGTTGACCGAATCGTAGAGCTTGTCGAAGAAACCGGACAAACTGGTTTCCATTTTGTCGATGAAGCCTTACCACCAAAAACCTTATTTGCGTTTGCAAAACGTCTCATTGAACGCGGCGTAGTGATCAGTTGGTGGGGCAATATCCGTTTTGAGCGGACTTTTAGCCCAGATCGTTGTCAATTACTGGCAGATTCAGGTTGTATCGCCGTCAGCGGCGGCCTTGAAGTAGCGTCAGATCGTCTACTTAAACTGATGAAAAAAGGCGTCAGCGTTGAGCGCGTAGCCCATGTAACCAAAGCATTCAGTGATGCCGGTATTATGGTTCACGCTTACTTAATGTATGGTTTCCCAACACAAACCGAGCAAGAAACCATAGACTCGCTAGAAATGGTGCGTCAGATGATGGAACTAGGTTGTTTCCAGTCAGCCTATTGGCACCGTTTTGTCGCCACCATCCACAGCCCGATAGGCATGAACCCAGAGCAATTTGGTATCACCCTTGCTGAACGCCCAGAGATCTTATTTGCTGAAAACGATGTCGATTTCACCGACCCGACCGGAACGGATCATGACATGCTGGGCGAAGGACTGCGTAAAGCAATCTACAACTACATGCACGGTATCGGCTTCGATCAACCAATGAGTTTCTGGTTCAACGAACCCGTTTCCCGCACTTCAATGAAGAAAGACCTGATATCAAAAGCGATTAATAACTTTATTCTGAGTCATGAAGAGTAGGTAATGAAGAGTAGATTCGGGCTATTTCATTAGAATAAGTAAACGCGACCTAAATAATTGGCAGTCTAATTCTGCTATACAGACGCACCATAACCCTACTTAATATAAGAAAGAGAAAGAGTAAGTGGGTCCAAGGTTAGAATATTGAAGGTTGATTTATCACTGTTCTGCATAGAGAATAGCACCCAAATACATTGATATATAAAGCATAGGAATGGCAATAAGATGATGACAAAATGGGCAATACGCTTTTTACAAATGGCCGAGCTCGTAGCATCTTGGAGTAAAGACCCTTCCACCCGAGTTGGCGCAGTAATCACCGAAAACAATCGCATCGTCTCGCTAGGCTTTAATGGTTATCCTCACGGAATATCAGATAGCGCTGAAACCGATAACCGTGAAATGAAACTGCTAAAAACGCTCCATGCAGAAGAAAACGCCATTCTGCATGCCAAACGAGATCTCAGTAGTTGTGAGATTTGGGTAACCCACTTCCCCTGCCCAAACTGCGCCGCCAAGATTATCCAAACAGGATTGCGCGCTGTGCATAGCCCACAACCCAACGAAGATTTCCTGTCACGCTGGGGAGATAAGATTAAAGTCAGCGAAGAGATGTTTGAGCAAGCTGGCGTTCAAGTCGATTGGATGCAAGTAGATTAACCTTACTTTTTCACCGTCGTTCCGGCAATGCGGTTGAGCCGGAATCCAGGTGTTTACTCTTTGCATTTATGGCCTGCGTGGCACTTCATCATAGTAAAGGGTGAACAGTCTAGCTTCACTTTACTAGCTGGCTTTAAAAGGCTAGGTAAAAATTTAATAATGGAAAATTTAACAATGGATGCCATGATTAATTCGTGTCGTTTACAAGCTTTCTAAGAATATTTGCCAAGTAAAAAATAACAACCACAGAAGGCCAAGCATAAAAGCGACATCTTCTTTAATCGATGAGCCAAACTCTGAGCTATTATCACCAAAAAAGTAACCTACTGGTTTGGAATATATTACTGCCGCTAAGCATAAACCTGGCACAAGATAATACAGCACCCAATCTTCTAAATACGTGCTTGTTTCACCGGCACCCATTACAACGTAACTGTGCCCATACATCAGTAAATAGACTATGTATATGAGTACAAGAATAACGGCAAAATACTTACCCCATTTCCATTTCTTTAAGTTATCCGAAAGCGATAAATCGAATTCATGATTTGAATAAATGCCAAAAAAGATCAATGGCAGTATCAGTAAACAAATGCCTAAAAAAGTACTCAAAATACAGCTCGCTCCAGAAATTTAACAATGGGAATTTAATAATGGGTGGCATGGTTAACGCCCAAAGTTTACCCTGCCCCCACTAAATTCACCTTTAAATTCACTTTTATAAGCGATTAAAAGAAGTAGTGGATGATCAAAAAAACAACTATTTATTGTCCTACTTTAATGACTTCTTGTACAAAAAATTATTCTTTCTTTGTTAGATAATTAACATAGTTAATTTCACTTGTATGATTTGACTCGAAAGCATAGCCTTCATAGGTAATTGATAAGTTATTTGATAAATACAAAAGGTTATTATAAATTTCTACGTTTACAGTCATTTCCCATAGAGGCTCTTGAAAAACTTCGACAACAATAAATTTATCATTTGTATCACGATTCGATTCGGGATAGCTGTAGGGATTAATTGTTTGTGAAATAGATTCTACAGGGGTTCCTGCACAATCAGAGGTATCATATTTATGTTGAATTATTTCTAAATTGACACTAGTTATGACTAATTCATTTGTATAATATGCCAAATTTTTCCTTTCGCCACAATTTGATAACCATGAACCAGTTAGATCGAATGTTTCATCAATAGGCACAGAAACAATGGGAGGTGCTATACTTTCGTCTTCCACTTCAGAAGTGCCGCCACAACCGTACAATGTTACGAAGGCAATGCAAATGATGAACCTAATGAGAAAATAGTTAGTGAAGTTTATTTTAATATTAGAATACACAGAAAATTCCTTTTATATATGTGAAGTAGATAGCACCCGCCTAACACTCAATGTGTAGACGTGGCTTTTAGCATTGTTTGCTAAAACTATAACCAACAAAACCATGCCACCCATAATTTGCATAAGTAACATATCTTGTTTTCATTGCTTTGGCGAGAGTTCAGCTCAATGCACTCAACTCATCAACTTCAATCAATATGTCTAAATCATTAGCGTTATATGAGTGGTTTATTCGTCATCAGCAGAATTCAGCACACCTGAAAAACTTGATGTTAATCAAGTTCAAGGTGAATTGTAATTTGGGGTGGAAGTTAAGACTTAAGCGCACAGCCAGCGCTGGCAATTTGCAGCACCTTGTCGTCGTTTTCGGTCTAAATGCTCACAATATTCAGTTAATGCGGGTAATGCACCAACAGCTAACGCACTAATGGATTGTGGGTGGCAGAAATTTATCGGTGGGCGGCATGGTTAATGGGTTAACACTTGGGATATGGACGACGTTTCGCGCAGACTATCCTTATTATACTTCTCTGGCACAAAACGATAATGGCCAGTTATTTTATAATCAAAAATCATATCATCAACTTCAGGGCCACGGCCAATATTATGGACAATCATAGGGTTACCTGATATTGGATTAATTTGATCTATGACTATCCCAATATGAGGTAAGTTACCTGGGAGCATCCATGTAACAATGTCTCCAACAGAGTAGTCTGTTTTATTATCACTAACGTTTAAATTTACACCATGTCTTTTAAAGAAGGTTTGTAAGTTAGGAACTCGGCGGTGATCTATGTTTTTGTCTGTTGAATTTAATCCCCATATCTTTTTCGAAGGATAAAGTGAAAAATTAGATTTCATATCTTCATGAACGAGTTTTTGTAGATCAGTACCTAATTTACGATAAACTCTAATTATAACGTCCGTGCAGACTCCTTTGTCTTTCGGTACATCTCCATTAGGGTATGGAATTGAAAAATAAGAACCGTCATAAGTCACATGATGAGTCGTTCTTTCAATTAAGCTTGAAACGATATCTTTATTAAATTCGGCGGCATTAACGGCTGAGCTTAAAAAGAAAAGAAGAAATGCAAATTTACTCATAACAATCCTTAGAATATACGCCCAATTGAGCGGAGAGAGATTGTTGGTTAAAATGTTTAACGCCAGCCAAAACCGTGTTTTTTCGACGCTTTGTTAAATTCTGTTTCACTACAACACCTATTTAGATGAATCTTTTACTATTTCAAGCCAATGTTCAAAAGAATCAGCAGGCCAATTGTTATCAATTTTTAGCCGGTCTATTGGCGAGGCTTCATATCTGTCGCCTCATGAACCCAAATTCGACATTTGTCCTCAAACTTCTTAAGGTAAGCTTCTTGAACACTATGTTGCTTCAAATGAAAATCCTATTCCTAACGCATTGCTAATGGGCTGCCGTAGCGCAGCGTAGGCAGTCCCGTGGAGGCCACGCTTTTTGTGGCCGGAACGAAATTGAGCAACTTGTTATGTGTAAATTTTTAACTGAACTTTACCGTTTATAACTTCTAAGTTACCAAACTCACCAACAACCTTAAAGCCTTGATTTGTTATAATTAACGAATCTATATTGCCATAATCAATTGAACCATTTATATCTATGCTTGGGTTAACGCTACTTTGTTCAGAAAGCCCTGAATATGAAGTAAAATCCGTAAATTGAATTTCACATTTACGGTAGCAAGTATATTCATCAGGTTTTGGATTTAGATAATGAGGTGAATCAGGCCAAATGCTAGCCTCAATTTTGAATGTGATTTCAGTTGCATTTGAACTCCAACCGAGAACAAACGAGTCATTGAAATCTATACCTTTGAAAATATCCATATACTCGACGATATCCGTTTACACATAACGTTTTAGTATTTATGTGTTGCGCTGTTTGCAAAGCATAAATCGCTTGTTGAACTTGGCCGATGCCACATCCATATTAATCGGTAACTATTAACATAACATGCTATCGGAATTTTCTTTTTTGCGGTAGTGATTTTTTGTACAATATTTCTGCTAATCGATTGTTCTAATTACACCTTTTAAGATGTATTTTTTAGTCATTCAGCCGATTTTTACCATTCATCACAGAATCTCATTATGATGCTTGGTTTAACATTTTCAGGGTTCCATGAATTGAGGTCGTTGAAGAAAATGACGTGAGTCCAGACATGGATGTCTGGCTAGCTTTCGCGGTACAGGATGTACCATCGGAAGCGATAGCATTTTCGAATAAGGCTGAAGCAGACACAAATGCAGGTCAAAGTTAAACTTGACCTCATGGCGACCTTTTCGCTGTTTGAAAATGTTGCGGGGCGGCTGGGTGATCCAAGAGGGAACAGCCGTTGGTTTCCTCTTGGTCTGGTGTGGGCGAAGCGCCACGACCTTAGTGGCCGCAGGCCATAAATACAAAAAATAGAGCTGGATCCCCGATAAAAGCACTCGAGGATGACGGCTTAGCGCTAAATTCCAGATCAACAACATTACCGGAACAACTGTGGGTTTGGCCTTTGCAAGGTGTCACTTTAGACCTGTAATTTTTATATGAAAACTTAACAATGGTATGGTTAACTTGAGCTTAACAATACCAACCACGTATTAAATTAACCCAAGGGAACCACATGAATATACTGCAACGTTATAACCTACTGTCCACCAGCATATTAATGTGTTGTTTCTTTTTTAGTGCGGGAGTATTTAGTTCGGGTGTGAATAGCTCGGAAGTGAATAGTGTCGATATGAACCGCGCAAGCAGCATGGCCAACATTGATACCAGCAAGCTTGGCGACATAAAAGCGATTAAATTTAATAACCAGCAAGTGATTACCGCAGGTTTACCCACAGAGCCGCAATTTGCACAACTTGCTCAAGCGGGTATCAAAACCGTGATTAATCTTATTCCTAATGACAATCCGCATGCATTACAAAATGAGCAGCAGATCGTCACGCAACTGGGCATGAACTATCACAATATTAGTGTGGACTGGCAAAACCCTACCCAAGAGAATCTACAGCAATTTTTTAGCCTGATGGAGCAAAATGGCGACGCACCCGTGCTAGTACATTGCGCGGCTAATTATCGTGCATCAGCCTTTTATTATTTATACCAAACCCGCCAAAAAAAAGCACCGACGATGGCCGAAGCACTCACCCCTTGGGGCGACTTACAACAAAGCTTTGCTGAATATCCTCAGTGGAAAAAACTGATTGAAGACGTACAAGCTCAATAAACAGATTAGTATATATATCGATAATATTGTGATGGTACGATAAAGTAATTTAAGGCTCGTCATGTACCTACAGTTTGTTTTAAGGAAAAAACAACTATGTTGAAATCGATTATCGCCTTTGTTTGTGTTTTATTTTTTACTTATTTTTGCTACTCATATTTTAATCAACAAGCTACTGAACCTATTATTCTGCCTGATATCGCACCGACAATGAATTCTGAACTGCAAACTTCATCAGATAATCACATACCGAATACAGATAAAGAGATAATCGCAGAAGTAACCAATAATATTGAATTCACAAAAAAATTAGTCGATGAGGATAATGAAGATTTCTTCAACCAATTTACCCATTTGAATAAAAGTCATTTTCAGAGTTCTGAACAGTTAACATCAGGCTTCATAAATAAAGATGGAGCTGTATCTCAAATTGCTTTAGAAGAAACATTCCGCGTGAATGACTTTGAAAACTTTATTGAACGTATTAATTCAATTGAAAAGTCTGAAGATGCAGCAATGCGGGAAAGCCTTTTATCCGAGAGTTTGTATAAATTAGAGGGAATTCACGTTTATTCGGAAAGTTACTCTTGCGCTGGAAAAATTTGTTTAGTGTCTTTTAACTTTGATGGTAATGACGAAAGTGCCAGTGAATTGTCTAAATTTATTGATAACTATTCCTTTACCAATATCATTGAAGGTGAAAATGGTTCTAAACAATTTAGAGCAGTTTACATTGAATCAGATGATCCATCTACACTCAGCCTAAGTTACTAATAGTCATAGATTAAGCCACCAGCAGTTCCTCTAGAACTTCACCCGACGACACCATTGGGCATGTCGGAGGCTATAAGTACAAAACATAAAAGAATAGAGCTGGATTGCGGCTCAAAAGCATTACCGGAATAACGGTGGTTTTGGCCCGTGCAGGGTGGAACCTTGCTATCTTAATTCAAACGGAGTTTGAAAAGTCAGGTGTAAGCGAAGCGCCACGACCTTAGTGGCCGTAGGCCATATCTAAAAAATAAAGAAAATCACCTACTGTTGAGTCTGAAAACCTTTCAAATCCATCTTATACAAGGGTGCTGGGATCATCTCTGAGGTGATAAAAACACTGTTACCATCTTGGCTGAAACCCACGGCTTCAGCTTGTTTTATCGCTGGCAGAGAAATCACTTGTGGTGGCGTAGAAAACAGCGTCAACCAATCACCTGGCTCAGTTTGAGTAAAATAGAACGCGTGAGTGTAGGTTAATACCACCGCCGATAAACCATCAGCTGATATATCCATGGCTGTGGGTTTCCCGGCAAAACCAATCCAGGTATAGATACTGGCGTAATCGAGCATGGCTGTTGGTAATGGCGCGATTTCGCCTAGCCTTTTGGCTTGTTTGTTAACAATTTGAACCGATGAATTGCTTGAAGCGCTTTGCCCTAAAACCGGAGCGATTAAAGGCAGCTCGAATAATATTGGCAGTTTATCGCGTTTGCTCAATAACAGTATTTTTTGCTTGGCGACATCAACGGCCACAGATTCACAATCGTGTGCACCATCTGGGTAGGTAAATGTCATGCTCCAAACGGGTTTAGCCGCCAGTGTTTTTTGTCCATTAAGCTGGCTTAAATCTGGCTCTTTGATCAGATGTAACTGATATTGCGATCGTTTAGCTTGGTTATCACCCACATCGGCGATCAATAAATACGACTCACCTTGATAAACGAACGAGGCGATGTCTTCCCAATCGGTATTCCTAACACCTGTAATGTTGACTGTGGCCAACTGATGGCCTTGGGTATCGATGGCAAAAATTCTTGCTGTGTCGCCACTGTCGTTATGTACCCACAATATATTGTCGTTGAGCCGCGATACTGCCAAACCACTGGCTTCGTCAATGGTCGGGGCGGTAATGCTACCCGCTTGGGTCATGCCTATCGGCATAGCACATGCACTGGTTGATAAAGCTAAGATTAAATACAAAAACACAGAAATACGATTAAACATAATGATGAGTTACTCGAGCAGCCGCAGGCAAAAGTTGGTGTATTCTAACAACAATATCCGAGATGGTTACTAAAAAGATAAAAAACGAATAACTCATATTCATCGAAATTTTAAAGATTACTGATTTGTTATAACCATGCTCGTTCAAATGCATTTGTCATATCAAATGGTTGATTAATACCTTTCACTAACTGCAGTTTACTTCGGTATCTCGCAAGTAATGAATCAAACTTTTTTTGCGCTCTCAATTCTGAAACAGAAAATATTAACAATTTTATTTTGTCTATTTCTTGACCGACAAAAGTATTTTGTTTTTTCTTATTTTCATATTCTAAGTCTAAAAGCACTTGGAGTAACTCTGTGTATTCATCTCCAACACAAAGTCTCATCGCTTTAAGATGCAAATAACCTAAAGCCTCCCCAGCTGAAATGGGTAACTGCTTCAGAATGTCTATACTGTTCTCAGATAATTGATTCATTTTTGACATACTTAAACATTTATCATGTTTGATTTCAAAGGCAGTAAATTTATCACCCAATAAATTCATACCAAAATCTAAGTACTCATCCGCTAAAACTTGTGAAGATGAGGTAGTTAAGATAAATAATAAAAACGATAATATCTTCATTTTACTTTGCAACCATAGTGGACTGATTTCCAAAACAATCTCTCCTTTGATGAGATTTCAGATCTTAACATTTGCATACCTGAAATTGTTTCAATTTGATTAAACACCGCCACCTTTATTATCGAATGAAATACATTCTCTATTGTCTAGCGCAAGCTCATAGTTGTCTTGATTTTTATAGCGATAATAATGTCACGACGGTTATTATCTAATTCCCCACGATACTCATATTTTTGATACTCGCTGACTTATCTGCACCTGAGATTTTGTCTCTTCGATTTAGCTTCATTTATAGAAAATTGTAAAAGCAAAAATATTGAAATAAATCCATAGGTGAGTAGTTTTAGTTTTTTACATGACCCATATGAATTGAGGACATCGAGAAAATTCCGTGAGTTTGGCATGTATGCTGCGCTAGCTTTCATTAGGCCAAGGGCGGCCCGTCGGAACCATGAGGTACTGTTGTATTAGACGACAATGGCAGGAGCTGACTACAGATACGCTTTAAAGCGGGATAGTTCCCCATCGAAAATATGCGCTTTTCAGCATTTTTAGTCTGGGGTGCAGAGGATTTTAAAAGGGATAAAAACGCTTTGCCCCTTTGATCTGGTGTAGCCTCAACGCCACGACTCACGTCAGCCGTTGAGGCCGCAGAGCACTCGGCCACTAATCTATTCACTGAGAATTTCATCGTCAATCTAGGTTTAAGATACCAGCTCAATAGCTTGTTTTGCGGTTGTATATAGTGTTTTTATCATCAAGCCTAAAACCCAGCGAATAAACTTCACACTCATTTCTTTAACCGTTTGTATTCTATTTCCAGCAAAAACTAGCATGTGACCTAATAAACCTCTTAACTCCTCAGCTATTTCATCAGTTGACTTAACAACGATACCATGCAGGCAGCGAGCTAATATGTCATAAAACTGCAAACCATGACTTAAAGAGGCTTGGGCGACAATTAATGCATACTGACCTGTTTTTTTCAAAAGAGTGATTAAAGCATCGGTAATGATTTGCTGCCAGCGTTGAGAGAATGATGCATTATGACGTTGATCATATTTTAGTACCGTATGCTTATGGTTAAGCGTTTTAAGAGCTCTATTCATCGCGCTATAGCTCTTATATGATGCAACGGTATTGACATAACCAGGTGTGGCTTTTTCCATAGAATGCGCACCAATCGAGAAAAAAGATCCACTGTTCATTGCTGTTTGGTACTCACCGACAGTATGACTAAAGGGCCATACCGGAACTGCTGGTACAGGGTCCGCACCATGCGTAACACGATAATGCTCGATATTAGTAGATGCTTGGTGAACAAATCTCTCAGTAACAACCCTTGGCGCACCAAAGGTATATAACTTGGTGTCAATCCCTTTCTCACTTGCCCAAAGCGCTGTTAATTGCGCAATAGCCCCACCCAAACTATGACCCACAACATGTAAACAATGAGGTTTATGCAGTGCTACATAATCATTAAATTCAGACTGCATACTGCTAAAAGCTTTTTCAAATCCTGAGTGTACTTCAAGACTTTTAGGCCCAACTGTTATAGCAATATTGCCATTAGTTAACCAGTCAGCAAATGACGTAAAAACAGTGCCACGAACACTAATAATATGATGCTGTTTAAATTGTGGCGAGATCCCTTGTGCCGTTAATGCAAAGCCAGTACTGCGATTCAATAGTTGGTTAACTAAGCCACCACTAACGCCTTGGATCTGACTATTAGTTATTTTAAAATTTTTAATAAAATCAAGATGAAAGTCACTCTGAAAACTTTTATTTTTCCTAGTATCATATACTCTTGAGGCTATACTAGCTGCTGTGCTAGGTGAAATTGTGTTACTCATAATTCGACTTCCTTGCCGGTAAAACGATCCGTTAGTTTATTAAAATCACCATCTTCAACAATATATTCCTTGTCACCATCATAAACTAATACGGGAGTATAATCCTCACCCCAGCGGCAGATGCTTGAAGCCATATGATCAAGATGTTCGTTATTGGTATTGTTAAATTGAAAACTCACACGCTTATCGGTCAATTCACAATTCATAAAAGATAGCTTTTTAGAAAACTCTGGCACTTCCTCAATACCAATATGGTTAGCAGACCATATTGCTAGCAGCTCATTATCGTAAACTACAGTAATCTGTTGTGACACTCTGTCTTCAGAGAAAAGTCTATTAGGAATAGATGAACGAATGCTTTTTTGAGGAAAATGGAAATAACCCTTACTATCGGTAATAGCCACATCAAGATGATCTTTTTCATCAATATACATTAATGAACGCGTCACCTCTAAATTAGCCACTGGATTACCATTTTTGGTAATAACACCATTAACTTCTGAGCTTAAAAAGACTTCCTTTTTTTTAAACCAACCAAACATATCAACTCCATGACTTAGAATAGGGTAAGCAAGCGCTAAAAAAACCAGTAATATGACACGACGGGGCCACTGTAAACGATTGTTCATTCGCTATCCCTGCTAAATAGTAATTTCGATTTTACTTAAAAATACTCACTGTTTATTTTACCCATTCGATTGCAAATTACTATTATCCAATAGAATGGGTTTTATCAATTAGTGACTCTTTTGGGCTGGGCGAGATTACGAACGTTTTACGAACAGACTCAGTATATTTTTCAAACTACATTTGCTCATAACTTTTTCTCTTTATGAATGATTGGAAGTGATTCTATATTTAAATCATTCATTGTGAGTAAAAAGCGCACACTCATGCTGTTGACCTGCTCTTTTGGATGTATATAAGCGCATTACCGGTATAAATTTCATAATATGCTTAAACAAAAAAGGCCACTTTCTTTGTTCCGAAGAAAGTGGCCGTGCACATTTTTAGCGATTGAAATGATGAGTAAAAACCGCTAAAAACAAGTACTCTTTTAAACGTGACTCTTGAACGTGACGATTACATATGGCTATTAAACGTATTAATACTCATAGCTAAACTGCAAGGTGAACTCTGTGCCAGGGTCTTTGGCGTACACTTGCAGATCTTGCTGTTCGTATTCAGTGGTTTCACCTAAGATATTTTTCGCTTTTACTTTTACGGTAACGCTATCTGTCGGGAAGAAACTATACGTAAAATCAAGACTATGGAATGGCTTTTCAAATACATCGTCTAAACCTCCACGGCCACCATAAGCAATACGTTCACCAAACACGTTATACACTAATGTGGCACTGTGATAACTGTCTGACGAGTCGTAACTTAACTGCAAGTTAGCCACCCATTGTGAATGTCCGGTCATGCGGCGCGTTTTATTGGTTGGGTCAATTTCGCCGTTAGCAGCAATATCTATTTCTGAGTCGCCAAGGGTTAAGTTTCCCGCAACAAAGAAGTCTTCCCAAATGCTGCCATCACTACCCAAAAATTCAAGCTCTTGTAAGAACTCGGTTTCAAGGCCGTACACATAGCCCGACTGCGCGTTATAAAACTTGAGCTGACGCCCAGCTTCTGAAATACGTTGAATAGGTTCAATCGGTGCGTCTACATCTTTATAGAATGCGCCCATGCTGAAATTATTGCCTGAATCAGAATAGTATTCCCAACGTAAATCTAAGTTAAGAATGTCTGAACTCTTTAACTCTGGGTTACCGAAGAAGTCAAAACCGGTAACGGGGTCTTGGAATCGAACCGGTGACACTTCACGTAGATCTGGTCGTACAATGGTTTTACTCGCGCCAAAACGCCATTGGGTGGTGTCGGTTTGCTTCCAGGTTAATGACAACGATGGGAACCAACCGTCTTCTGCTATCACGTAGTCAGATAACTGATAACGACCACCTTCATCTGATATTTCACCATTTGGGTCGATAGGCAAAGTGACGCGACGAAAATCTTCATAACGAATACCAGCATAGACGCGCCAAACATCGTCAAAGTCGATGTCCATGCTCACAAATGCAGCGTCGTTTTTCTCGGCGGCAATATAGTCTTCGGTGTCAGTTGATGCGTCTTTTAGCTCTAGCCCTAAGGTATTGTCGGTAATGTTTTTATCAGAGAAAATCTCATCAAAATCACCCGCTAAAATAGCGCCATTGGCATCAGTTGGGCTTAAATCGACATCAAAACCTAAGCGAGTTGCATAGCTTTCGCGAGTACGCTCAAAGTATTCATAGCCGGTAGTCAGTTTAACCACTGCACCGTCTAGATTAATGGGGTACATAAAGTCCCAACCATAGTTTTGGCTGTCATCTTCTAGGCGACTATAAACATACTTGGGTGCATCTTGAGTATTGAGGTTACGTGATAATAATTGATTGCTCTCATCTAAAATCACGTTGTAGGTATACGACACTTCATTCGGGGCATAACGCTCAGAACGTGCATCGGAGAACTTCCAATTAAATTCAGAGTCATTCAAATATTCAATAAAATGATGACCTTTAATTTGGTTACTGATAAGCGAACGTTCTTCGTAATCAATGGCGTAAACTTGCAGTGCATTTGGTTCGCCCAAGGTATCGATGGTTTCTTCAATCCCCATAGACACGTCATCGGAAGTGTCTTGCAGGTAAGTGCTGAAGGTTTCGATTTTATGGTTGTAGCCAATCTCTAAGCCTAAGTTAAGCATGCCAGACACTTGGACTATTGAATCAGTACCGACGATGTCTTTCTGGTTTTCAACTTGTACTTGGCTGCTATCACCATCAAGCTCAACTTCACGTTTAGTGTAGTTTTCAGCTTGCTTCTTGTAAGACACGGCTGACAATGCACCAAAGATAATGTCGTCGGTAATGTCCCAACGATCACCAATGGCGATATCGCCGCGCATTGCAGGGTCTGTACTTTGGCTGCGCACCGTCATATCGCGGTACATGTCTAGTGCCAATTCGCGGTTAACTTGTTGTGCTGCTGGGTAATTTATAGCGCCATTAGAATTACTCACGATATCAATCGGGCTAATTCCACCATATTGATTAATGGTGTTATTAATGTTGCTTGGCATGCTGCGAGTGCCATCGTCTTGGCCGGTCCAATCATCGCCACCCCCGTTGTAGGTGTAGCTGTCGTTTGAGTCATTGGTGTTATAACGGCCGCCAACTGACGCTTTAAAAAAGAAATCGGCCGGAATTGATTTAGTGCGAATATCAACATGCCCACCACCAAATGCGGCAGGTGAATTGGCTGAGGCAGACTTTTGCACCGATAGCGATTCAATGATCGATGCAGGGAACATATCTAAAGGCACTACGTTACGGGTTGGATCCGGTGACGGCACTGTCGCGCCATTCAGTGAGGTACTTGAATAACGCTCACCTAAGCCACGAACATAAATGAATTTGCCATCTTTTAAGGTTAAACCTGTCACACGACGAAGCGCTGCGGCGGCATCACCGTCACCGGTTCTTGAAATTTGTTCTGAGCCCATAATATCGGCTACAGCAATTTGTTCACGACGTTCTTCAGTTGCTTCTGATGCAGAGCTACGTAGACGCCCAGTAACTGAAATCACTTCTATCGGTTCAATTGGAATCACTTCACCAGGATCACGAACAGGCGCTGGTTCTTGCGAGTATACGGGGGTAGCTGTTAATAGTGTCGCCGCAGAAATCACAGAGATAATGGCAAGGCTTAACTTATTAACGGTAAAACTCGGCTTGGTTTTCATACTTAACTATCCTGTATGCGGTTCAGAGATAACCGCCCTTGCGGGCGGCTATTAATAGGTCACAGATTAATGTTATCGAGGTGATTACTGTGGAAAGTAAGCCCAACCTTGACGCCAGTCATTCTGGCCATCGAATGCACCAATAAAGTTGGTTGATTCGAAGAAGCTATCATCTGTGCTTAAGTCTTTACCTTTGCCAAGTAGCGTTGTATCTGTAGCTGCTGGCATACCGTCAGTGATAGTCACTGCAGCTGTTGAGTTACCTTCTTGGCCCATGAACCAGGTTTCAACATTCACAGCGTCTGCTGTTGCGGCATTATCAGAGCTGTACTTAAAGGGCTCGTTACAGTCGATAATTGAATGAGACATAGTCAAAGTGCTGTTGTTTACGTTGTCGACTAAACCAGCGTAAGAGCCATCTAACTCTAAACATTCGCCAGACTCAGTTTCAGCAGTAGTGCCTTTACGACCTTGTACTAGCACGTTGTATAACTCACCTGCAGTAGCAACACGTAACAAGATACCTTCACCTTTATCGCCACTTGCGTTAGTAATATCTGTACCCGGTAAAATAGTGAAGTTAGCTAATTTAGGCGCTGACACTGGAGTATCCGTAGCACCTTTATGGCTATCACCTTCGATACCACGGTTAGCATTACCGTCTTCGTGAGTGATATACACAAACTGTGCTTTACCTGTCCAACCGTTAGTCCAATCTAAGCTGTCATCGAAGTTGGCTGTTAAGTAAACATATTTCAAGTTAACTGCACCACCCCAAAACTCAACACCGTCGTCGCCGTTAGCGTGAATTTGAATATGGTCTACTTGAGTTCCGCTGCCCACTGCTGCAAATGAGATACCGTTCATTTCTTGAGTATCATTCACTTTAAAGCCAGCATACTTAATCACTACGTAGCTGATTTGACCGCTGTTATCAGCATTGTTGTTACCACCGTACGGGAAGTCACCGACTTCAAACGACGCTGAACAAGCATTATGATCAGGACATGTGTTGGTTAAACCATTACCTAAAATAACCAAACCACCCCATTGGCCACGTTCGCCACTTGCACCCGCAATAACATCTTCTTCAGAGGTCATTTCAATTGGGTGAGTTGCACTACCTTGAGCCATAATTTTTGAGCCACGACTCACTGCGATAAAACTGTTAGATGTCGCGAATAGCTTAGTACCCGCTTGAATGGCTAATGTTGCAGGTGTTGTGTTATCACCACCTACTACTACTGCACCGCCATCAATTTTGTACATTACGTTTTGGCCAGCGAGAAGCGTCGTGTTGCTTAAGACATTGCCTTCAAGGGTACAAATTAACGTGATTGATGCATCTTTATATAACCCTGTTGCCGCTGCTGAAGCTGTTGTGCCTACAGGACAAGAAGTTAATACAGGTAATTCAGTTGCCGTTGGCGTCACATCGTCATGAATAGCTGTAGTCCAGCCTTTAGTCCAGTCGTTAGTGCCATCAAATGCACCAATATAGTTGGCATTAACCAAACGCGCATCAAGGTTAGCCAAATCAGCCTTACCAGCCGTTAATGCAACAGATGATGAATTAGGCATGTAATCAGTTAAATCAGAAGCGGCAACTAAGTTACCGTCTTGACCGTTGTACCAAGCTTCTACATCTAGCGCTAAAGCACGGCCTTCTGCAGCATCTGCCTTGGCATTTTTGAACGGTTCAACACAGTCAATTAAGCTGTTTTGCATCGTCAATTCAGCGGTGTTGGCGTTGTTAACGGTATTGTCGTCGTTAACCTCTAAACATTCGCCAGAATCAACGTCACCTTTAACAAGAATGTTATAGGTATTCACGCCAGTGCCTTTACGGAATAAAATACCTTCCGCATCGTCACCACCACTGTTGGTGCCATTAGCAACCTGAATAGTAAAGTTGGCTAACACTGGTTTTGACATAGGTACAGCACTTGCGTCACTGTTACTGTCAGCTTCAATACCACGGTTAGAAGCATTGTCCGCTTGACGAATATAAACGTGCTGCGCGCTACCTTGCCAACCGTTTGTCCAATCTAACGAGTCATCAAAGTTTTCTGTCAGTACGATATTTGTTACTGAAACATTACCGCCCCAGAATTCAAAACCATCATCGTTATTCATGTGAACTTGTACGTGGTCAATTTCAGTACCCGCACCCACACCGGCAAAACTAATACCGTTCATTTCTTGGGTGTCATTGATTTTGAAACCACCAAACTCAACGCGTACATACTTGATTGAACCTGAATTGTCTTCGGTATCATTACCACCGTAGCTGTGGTTACCCACTTCAAAAGACGCTGAACAATTGGTTAAATCTGGGCAGGTGTTTACTGGCGCATTACCCAATAACACTAAACCACCCCACTGACCCGCTTTACCTTCTTGGCCTAAAGCCGTTTCAACAGACGTAAATACGATTGGTGCTGTTGCCGTACCGTCAGCCATGATTTTTGAACCGCGGCTAACCACTAAATAAGAATCACTGCCACCTAAGATTTTGGTGCCAGGTAATATTGATAACTCAACCGCGTTAGCATTATCGCCACCGGCAATCACTGCGCCATCAAGCTGCCATACAACGTCATTACCTAACACTATTTTGTCGCCATCTTGGCCACCAGTGGTAATCGTTGATGCTGCATTAGAAGGAGCTAACGTACCTTTTAATACCCAAACTTCTTTACCATCAACGGCTGTCATTGTGGTGCTTTTAGTTGCAAAGCCACTGTATGATTTTTCTTGAACTGTCTGAGTTGGTGTAGTTGGAGTTGTTGGCGTAGTAGGTGTAACAGTATCGCTACCCGCATTGATATTAATATCACCACCACAACCAGCGAGCCCTAATGTTGCAGCAAGGGCTGTAGAAAGTGCAGTAAGTTTAAAAATGTTTTTCAGTTCCATTGTCATCTCCGAAGACGGATTTAAGCGTGTGAGTTAGTTGGCTGGATGACAAGCTAACCTGCAAAAATGACAAAAAGACTGCGTAAACATGACAGTCACATTTCATTAACATGACAGAAATATGCAAATCCAATGGCTATGCACCTTAGGAGGAGATTTGAATGGCATAAATTTTTAACAAAAAAAGCGAAAATATAACGTTTTAGACCTAATCAACTTAATAATAGCTAACATAAATGGTCCACAAACCAAAAATGATGGCACAAAATCCCGCGGGTCTAAATGCTTTGACACAATATGAAGCAGACCATAAAGCAAACTGTTTGTGATGTTTTTCGGTCATGAAAACAAGAACAATTGCAATAATAAACAATAAATTACCTATCACTTCGAACACTAATGGTGATGAAGTGTTATGCGCATCGAGCAGTAAGACCGCCCCAATAACTAACCGAGATATAATTTCAATGTAATGGAAATAGCGTTGATGGCTAAAACGAACAATTTGGTCTGCAAAATGCGCTGGAGCCAGCATCATGAACAGGCCAAAACTGAATGTGATTACGCCCCACAAGCTAATGAATATGGCCATGTTAACTCCGAGTGATACTGCTAACGCTAATATTAACACCTCACTAATGAGGTAATTTGTTAACTAAAAATGTCGCATCCACTATCAACAAGATGATTAAGCAAGATGTGTTAACAAAAAAGGTTAATGTGAGTGGCTATTTATTACACTTATATAGTCTAATAAACACACGGCAATGACATTAATCAAATTGATTATAAGAATATAAAAAAATATTAATAAATGCTCATAAAGTAAGTTTAGGCGATTTTAATGCTAAAATAGCCATTTGATACAATCTTCATCACACAAGGAGTGCCCATATGCCATCAGATATTATTATTTTAGGGATCTCCATACTTATTGCTATTGGCATTTTACTCCATCACCCTTCTAAAACATTAGGCTTACCGTCGTTATTAATCTTTATGGGTGTCGGCTTGGCATTTGGCAATGGTGAATTTGGTTTTGTATACGACGACCTGCAACTGACTTCAGTTATCGGCACCTTAGCATTAAACACCATAGTATTTGTAGGTGGCCTAAATACGCCAATGAAACACATTAAGTTTTCTTGGAAAGAAGGTGGCATGTTATCCACTGCTGGGGTGATATTCACTACCATTATTTTTGGCTTTATCCTTAATGCGTTACTCGACTTTAACCTTATTACTTGCATGTTGTTCGCCGCGGTAGTGTCGTCTACTGATGCTGCAGCCGTATTCTCTATTTTAGAGTCAAAAAAACTTAAATTAAAACACGGTACGGGCACCATTTTAGAATTCGAATCAGCTACCAATGACCCTGTAGCCTTGTTAATGGTGGTGATGTTAACCGACTTTATTATCAATAGTGCCAACGGCGCACCCACAGCACTTTCAGTGATATCGAGTCTCGGCCAGCAAATTGGTGTTGGGGCTGTCGTTGGGTTAATAATGGGTAAATTAGCCGTTTGGGCACTTAATAACATTAAACTGCCTGAATTCGGACTTATTCCTGTTTTTATTTTGGCCAGTTTTGCCATTACAGTATCAAGTACCGAAATCTTAGGTGGTAACGAACTTATTGCGGTTTATATTGCTGGGGTGATCATCGGCAACTATTTAAAGAAGGGCGCTGAAGTCAGTAAGCATTTCTTTAATGGTATATCGTGGTTAGCGCAGTCATTAATGTTCATCATTTTAGGCTTACAGATATTCCCGCAGCAATTAATGCCGGTGTTCATGGCATCATTGCTCCCGGCCATATTACTTATTGTCGTCGCGCGCCCATTGGCTGTACAGCTGTGCTACTTGCCATTTAAACAAGCTAATTGGCGCAAACGTTTGTTTGTTTCTATGATCGGATTAAAAGGTGCTACGCCAATTGTCTTTGCGCTTATTCCCGCTGCGGCTGGAGTAGAGGGGTCCCGTGAAATGATCCACATGGTGTTTTTCATTGTACTGATTTCGGTCATTGTTCAAGGCGCCGCAATTGAACCGCTAGCCAATAAACTAGGCCTAAAACTGCAGCCCAAAAATCCTGATCTATAAAAATGATTCAATGCCCCATAACAATGAGGCATTGAATCATTTTCAGTATCTTTGATATAGGTTATTTTACAGTGATTCTCTCAACTGATTTATCAGGTTGATGGATCACATAGTCTAACTGTACTTGTAGGTCTTTAAACCCAGTTGCAGAGGGTTGATACTTCCATTGTTCAAGCGCCGCAACCGCCGATGCATCAAACACTTGTTTCGGCGACGACTTGGTCACTCTAACATTGTTCACACTGCCATTTGGACTGATATCAAATGACATTTGCACATAGCCATTAAGCCCTTCTTTAGCGGCATCAATTGGATAGCTAGGCTCAATTCTTATCACAGGCATTGCCATAGAGTCGGTTTTGTTTTCAACGCTGAGATTATTGCCTGCAAATACCTGCGGATTAAACATAAAGGCACTAACACCAATAGCCAATGTCATTCCAATTAATGCTAAGGTGCTTTTTCCATGTTGCTTTTTCATCTGTAAGATCCTCTCTTTTAAGATGGTTTTATCCCCATAATGGGTGTGTAACATGCTCAAAGGTGCATGTTGTGAATAGGCCAATAGTGTTCTGCTATAGGCAATTTTAGCTTGGGCTTTCATATCGGCAGTGACTTGTGCATCACATGACAATTCTTGATCTTGTCTAAATCGGCGGTAACTCAACCACATCAACGGATTGAACCAAAACAATACGGTTAATCCATAAACCAGGGCATTTGCCCATAAATCACCACGTTGATAGTGATAAACCTCATGCTGAATAATGGCTTGCTGCTGGCTTTCATCGAGTAACATAAAACTATTAGGGACTAAAATGCTGGGGGTAATAAACCCTGCGAGCATAGGTGATTCAATATCTGGATGGACTAATACGTTAAGCTTTACAGAAGGAATATCTAGCTGACGTCCATGCTGGATTAACCGTTGTAGATAGCCATATTCCATCACGATATTAGCGACTAATAACGTGATAACGATACCGTAGAGATAAGGCAGGTATAACAGGTCAAGTAAGCCTGCCGACAACGCAGCGGTATCGCTAGCAAACACATAATACTGCTGGATGATTGAGGCTGCGTTATTGCTACCAAACCAGTTAACGCGGTGAGGCAATATCATTTGCAGTAAATCTGCAATGATTAATAGTGGCACGGATATCCACATAAAATAGGTATAGTGCGCCCCAAATCTAGACAATATAAACCGGTGCAATACCAGTAATACTAAACACACCACGCTCAATGAGATGGTTTGTTCCATAAACCAATTAATCATCACTTTTGTTCCTTTTGCCAATCATCAAGTAAGGTTTGCAGTTCGGCGACATCTTCTGCCGACAGCTTGTTCTTTTGCGCAAAACCGGCAACCAATGGGGTTAACTTGCCAGCAAACATGCGGTCCACAAAAGAAAGCGATTCTTTAACGGTATAGTCCTGCTCAGCAATTAATGGTGAGTAATGGTAAACCCGACCTTGTTTTTCAAAACTGACGGCTTGTTTTTTGACTAAACGATTAAGCAAGGTTTTAACCGTTTTTTCATGCATGTCATGGCTTTGTTCTAATGCATCAACCACTTCACTCGAGGTCAATGGCGACTGCTGCCAAAGCTGCTGCAACACGACTAATTCACTATTGCTGATTTCTTTCATGCGATATCGCTCATTTGTTGTTAGTACTTGTTAGGCTGAAAATGGATTACATGTGTAATCCATTTGTTTAAATTACAACTGTAATCATAAATAAGCAAGGTTTATTTTCGAGCAATTTACGAATAAAAATGAAAAAGCCTAATCAGATAATTAGGCTTAAAATTAAAATGTTATTTAGCTAATTGGCTTTATCTCGATGATAACTTATCTCGATACAACCACTGATAAACCGTCGGCAACACCAGTAAAGTCAAAGCCGTTGAGCTAAACAAGCCGCCAATGATCACCACCGCTAATGGCTGTTGAATTTCACTGCCCACACCAGATGATAACAAGATAGGGATCAGCCCCAATGCTGAGGTGAGTGCCGTCATTAACACCGGACGTAACCGCCCTACCGTGCCTTGATAAACACTGTCGTACAGACTTTCATCTGCTGATTGTCTGCGCTGGTTAATCGAGTCCACCAGCACCACACCATTCAACACCGCAACACCAAACAAGGTGATAAAGCCGATTGAACTGGGCACCGACAAATAGGTGCCAGTGGCATATAAAGCCACTACGCCGCCGATTAATGCCAATGGCACGTTAGCCATAATCAATGCCACTTGTTTAAGTGACCCAAACGAGAAATACAGCAATAAGCCAATAAGTGCGATAGAAATGGGCACCACCAACATTAGCTTTTGTTGCGCCCGTTGCTGGTTTTCATATTGGCCGCCCACCACAACAGTATAGCCCGCAGGTAACTCCGCTTGCGGCACAATGGCATAAATATCGTTGACTACCGAGCCCATGTCACGCCCCGATACGTTGGCTTGCACCACAACTCGGCGCTGTACATCGTCACGACGAATATTCGGCGGCGCCATTTCAATCACCACATCAGCGAGATCGCCCAAGCGTACAATCGCGCCATTAGCACCACTGAGTAGCAAGTCTTCAATCGCATCTGGCGCATTACGATATTGCGCCGCTAATCGCAGATTAATGTCATAACGGGCGTTACCATCAATCACTTGGCCTGCACTGGCACCACCAATACCTTGAGTGACTAAACTCATGACTTCATCGACGCTTATACCATAGCGAGCAAGGACTTCACGTTTAGGTCGAACCACTAACTGAGCTTCACCGCTGACTTGTTCTAGCGACACATCAACCGCCCCAGGAATGGCAGCGACTAAATCGGTTAACACCTGACCTTTTTCCGACAAGATGCTCAAATCGGGGCCAAATATCTTAATCGCTAACTGCGCTTTAACGCCCGATAACAACTCATCGACTCGAGTCGCTATCGGTTGTGAGAAGGTTAGCAATAGTCCTGGGAACATCGCTAGCCGTTGCTCCATTAAACGCTGTAGCTCAAAGCGATTGCTTGCCGATGTCCATTGCTCTATCGGTTTAAGACCAATATATATTTCAATATTACTCACAGGCTCAGGGTCGCCGCCAAGTTCGGGTGCCCCGATTCGACTTAACGCATATTCCACCTCAGGAAACTCAAGCAGCATGGCTTCAATTTTAGGCGCAACGTTGACCGAAGTGGCCAAACTGGCTGTAGGCGCCAGTGTCACCCGTAAGTTGATGGTGCCCTCTTCTAATTCAGGCACAAATTCAGTGCCTAGCTTTGGCAATAACAGCATACTTGCAGCAAACAAAACAACTGCCGCTAACATCACCGATTTAGGGCTTGATAACACTAGCGTGAGTACTCGTCGATAGACTGCGTCAATGGGGGCCAACACTTTGCTTTGACGCACCACAATACCGCGTTTAAATAGAAATACCGCCAATGCAGGCACTGCAAATAACGCCACAACTAATGCTGCCATCATGGCGAGAATAATGCTCACGGCCATAGGTTGAAATAATTTACCCTCTACACCTTCTAGGGCAAATAACGGCATAAATACTACGATGATAATCGCTGTTGCAAAGAAGATAGGACTGCACACTTCTTTTGCCGCCAGCATGATCCTAATCGCCATACTTTGGGTTTGTGCATCAGATTCGCTATCAACATCACTATCAACATCACTATCAACATCACTATCAAAATGAACATCAGCAGATTGGTTGACGCCAGTTTCGCCGCTAACATGTTTAAAGATGTTTTCGACCATCACCACTGAACCATCAACTAGCATACCGATCGCAACAGCAAGGCCACCTAAAGACATTAAGTTAGCTGACATGCCGTAGTAAGACATGATCAGTAGTGCGATCCCGATCGACACTGGGATCGACAATAATACCAACAATGTCGCCCGTATATTGACCAGAAATAACGCCAAAATAATCACGATAAATCCAAAGGCCATCAATAGCGCTTCAACCACAGTCGTGACCGCTTTATCGACTAAATCCGCTTGGTCGTAAAACACCTCAAATGACACTCCTTTTGGCAAGGATTGCTCAATTAAACTAATACGTGAATTGATGTCATCAATGGTGGCTTTGGTATTGGCGCCCATGCGTTTAAGCACAACGCCAGCAACCACTTCACCCAGCGCTTGTACATCGGACGACGAGCCATTAGCCGCTGCTTGCCTGCGCAACATGGTCACTGCACCGACTCTTATTTCGCTACCAAAAGCCACATTAGCAATGTCGGCCACTCGTATTGGCGTGCCATTGATTTCGGTTAACGGAATGTCGGCAATGGCCTGTAAACCTGCGTCGCCAGCGGGCAACAAACCATAACCACGAACCACTAATTGCTCCTGGCCTTGGTCCATAAACCAACCACCAGCATTACGGTTATTACTTTCCAATGCTTGGCTAACTTGGGTCAGCGACAAGCCATAACTGCGCAGTTTATTAGGATCAACTTGCACTTGGTATTGCAACACCTCGCCGCCAAATGAAAGCACTTCAGTCACGCCACTCACCGGCATTAATATCAACTTCACTAAATAGTCATTTAAGCTCCGCAGCTCAGATGCGCTGATATTGGTTTCGGGTTCAGCCCGTAAAATGTATTGATAAATTTGCCCTAAACCAGAGGTATTCGGGCCAATTTCAGGGTTACCGACACCCGCAGGAATCGACTCTTTTGCAGCTTGCAGTTGTTCAAACACTTGCTGACGTGCAAAATAAATATCGGTACCTTCGGCAAACACCACTGTCACTAACGATAAACCAGTACGTGATAATGAACGCACCTCGGTCACCGCCGGTAATGCATACATTGCCGATTCGACAGGATAGCTGATCAGCTTCTCGACCTCTTCTGCCGCCAAACCTTCCGCTTCAGTATTAATGGTCACCTGCACATTAGTGACATCCGGAAACGCATCTAAATTTAGTTTTGGTAACATGAATACCGATGCCACCACAGTGGCCAGTAATCCAAGTAACACCAATAACCGCTTTTCAACGGCAATCTCAATTAATTTATATAACATAATGATGCCTTAGCGCTTAGTGGTTATGAATATCAAAGCCAGATTTGGCTTGCTCAGATGCTAAGAAAAACGCACCAGATACAACAACGCGAGTTTGTGGGGATAAACCACGAATAAAACTCAGTCCGCGTTGACGCTCCACCACAGAAACTTCTACTGCACTAAATCCACCATCTTGTTCTATGAACACCTGCCAGTCACCGTCACCACTGCGTGTTAACGCCGCATCTGGCACAATAAATCCAAGCGGCTCTGCCCCCTGATTTGCTGCGAGGTATAATTCGGCAAACTCGCCTGCATGTAAGTCATGGCCGGGGTTTGCCATACGCACTAATACTTGCTCAGTGCGGGTTTGCGCGTTAATTTCATGCGAACGCCCGATAATGACGCCATCACGAGTACGGCTTCCTACTCGCACCAAAACATCGCTGCCCATGTTGACTTGATCTGCCTGTAATGGCGTCAGTTCTGCTTCTACCCACAAATACGATTCATCGGTCAGTTGCATTAAAGGTGTGCCCGCAGTTAGCACTTGTCCTACTGTGGCAACATCTTGCTGAACGCGGCCATTTATAGGCGCTAACAGCTGAAACTGACCAATTGAACTTGGCGATGTTGCTAGCTCGGCTATCTGTTTTGTGGACATCATTACCGACTGTAAAATGGCACGTTTAAGCTCTGCATTGACCTCGGTTTGCATCCGCTGACTAGCACTAATCGTTCCTTTGCTCATGCGCTTTATGCGATCCCACTCCGTTGCTGCATTAACGTAGTCAGCTTGCGCCGCAGCAATATCTGCCCCGCCGATAGTCAATAATGGTTGGCCTTTTTGCACCTGTTGTCCTGGCACCACATGGCGCTTAAGCACCTGCATATCTAATTGCGGCGCTATGGTGATAGTTTTGTCTTTATCAACAACCAGCTGAGCGGTGGCAACGGCCTGTAAATTAAACGCAGTCGCACTTAACTGTGCCACTTCCACTCCCGCGAGTTGGCGCTGCTCAGCACTTAAGGTTAACAACGACTCTTGATGAGCCGCCTCTGCTGGCTGACTGCTGGCTTGCACTGGCGAACTAGACAGTGCAAATAATGATAACAATAGCGCTGCACTGAACAATAATGCTCGCGAAACGCTGGAGTTCATGCGGTAAGATTTTCGAATGCTTGGCAGAGAGATGGAGTGAGTGCCTGGCAGAATATTTAACTGAGCACGATTCACAAAACGATTCACAAAATGATTCACTAAATGACTCAACATAGCGTTGGCATTCAACGCTGCCAATAAAGGTAGTACTTGGACTGATTTGATTTTCATGGTTAATCCTAAAAACAATCTAGACCGTCGACAATGAATATCAACGGAAATAGGCTTAGCCACCGTCATTACAAGCGAGATATCACGCCATAATGGAATGCAAAAAAGCATTCATTAGCGCAATGAAAGCGAATATAGAGGTGAAGCTAAACAGTAAAAACGTGCTTTAAAGGGATTAAACGATAGGAGGACGATAAGTAGGGAAAGACTCAGGAGGTAAATAGTTCAGTTTGGTATCGGCAAAAAGGTCATGAAAATGTTCACTAACAACATTATCGTTAAGCTTAGCAAGTGCCACATGACCACCATGACACTGACAATCTAAACACACATCAACTTTCTCAAAATCAGTAATAGTATCAAAATGTTGATGTTCATCATTAACCGAATGCAGTGATGAACCATCGAGTGCACAAGCGCAATCGGCACATTCAGCAAGGCTGATCACTTCGGTAGTGAACTGAAGATGCGGGTGGTTATTTTGCTCTTCGTTGCTGTTGCCCACGTGTAATTGATGCGCACCTAAATTGGCACCCACAAATTGCAGTAGTACTAAAGCAATTAGTAATTTGGCTATGTTAGCCATAAAAGGCAAAACGGTATGACTCAACCACCCACTCCTAAACGATATTATTTAAATACGCAGTGCTTGGCGTAATCGGCTGCTTCATTGGCAGTCCAATCACCACTTTCTTTTTCTTTCATTTGCTTACACCAAGCTTCACTACCTACTTCTGGAGCACATGCCGATAAGCTAAGAGTTAACAATAACGCACTTGATACGGCAAACAACTTTGACAATGACATAAGCTATCCTTTTCTAAAATAATAAAATCAGTACTAGGTCCTGTTGACCTTTGTAGATGAATTTTGCAGTAATTTGTGACAATTAGCTACTGGGAAGAACTTATCATCTGTCGTTGTTCGACATAAATAAGCGATAACCGAGTAAAAAGGTGCCACAAAATTATTTACAGGCCACTCTAGCGCAGAGATCGCTTAGCAATCCAAGTAATGGCTTCTTGTTTACGCTCTAATGGAAACCATGCAACTTCGCCCTGCATAAAAGGTCCCATCAGCCTAACAGAATTACCCACCCAATCTGGGCCGCCCACAAACACTAACGCATCAAACGCGGGTAACTGAACTTCTCCGCTACCGGTTAATGAGCCAAACTCCCAGCCTTCCAACAACACATCAGCTTCAATATAAAGACACACTTGATTCCAGTCTTTACGATAACTCTTAATGGCGGGCTGTAAACGGGTACGGTAATCTTGTGCCGATAAACGGCCACTGACAAATAAGCTAATAACACCTTTAGTGATATCGGGGATTTGACATAACATAACGGCAACTCCGGCCCTCTAACTAGGCCATAGAACAGACTTTATACGGTGATGTTATCGTGTAAAGCGACAATGGCGCTCATGATAACAAAACTATTCTGGTTATTTCATTAAATATGTCATAACTCTGAGGCCAGTCAGGCTTTTTAATTCAATCCCCACGCTAAGGTCAATTCACTTATCGCAATCCATGCCACAGCAGACAACCCTGAAAAGTTTCCCAGACTGCGGTAGAATGAAGCCACAGCACATAAACATGCCGCTTAAAAAACAGTAAGCAGCGTTATAGGTTTATGACCGTTAATTAAGGGGAACACGACAACCGAATGATACAAATAACTCAGCGCGTCATATTGCAAGATAACGAAATTGAATGGCAGTTTGTCCGTTCAAGTGGTGCGGGTGGCCAGCATATCAATAAAGTATCAACCGCAGCGCAACTCAGCTTTGATATTGCCTCATCTTCTTTACCCGAGTTCTACCAACAAAAGCTGCTTGAAAAAGCCGATCACCGTATTACCAAAAGTGGCAAAGTAATTATAAAATGCCAACAATCACGCAGCCAAGATTTTAACCGCCAAACCGCACTGGAACAATTTATTGAACTGGTAAGAAGCGTCGGCATAGTACAAAAAGCCCGTATACCAACCAAGGCGACAAAAGGCAGCCAAAAACGACGCATTGAAACCAAAAAACAACGCGGTGCCACTAAAGCGATGCGCCAAAATAAATCTGATTATTAATAAGTAATTAGTAAATAATTAGCCAGTTGCTAGTAAATCATTAGTAAGTCGCTAGCAAAATTACTAGCAAAAAAGTGAATCCGCCATCACTCAATGACTAAGGTCTTACCCTAGTTGAGCATTTTTTGGTTTACCTGATAACCGTCTTCGGTAAGAATGCTTGTTGAACCCTCTTTTGTGCTGCATATTAAGCCGACTTATCTTGCGATTTTTATAGGAACCATCATGAGCCAAACAGCAAAAGTTTTATTGATCAACGGTCCTAATCTCAATCTATTAGGCCGTCGCGAACCCGGACATTATGGTCACCAAACACTCAGCACTATTGTGGATGAATTAACTCGCAATGCGACTCAGGCTGGCATTAAGCTTGAACATATTCAGTCTAATGCCGAGTATCAATTGATTGATGCAATTCATGCTACCGACGCTCAATTTATTATTATCAATCCAGCTGCCTTTACGCACACCAGTGTTGCTTTGCGTGATGCCATACTTGGGGTAGCGATTCCGTTTATTGAAGTACATTTATCTAACGTACATGCCCGCGAACCTTTTAGGCACCATTCGTACTTTTCAGATAAAGCCCTAGGAGTGATTTGTGGCTTAGGCGCACAGGGTTATGATTTTGCTCTGCAAGCGGCGATTAAGCACTTGAGCGATAAACACTAAATATCATTCTATAAAGGGATAGCCCTTGAGTAAGTTAAAAGCCGATGTAAGCGTTATTTACAGTGGCATATTCAGCCAATGGGACAATCAAAGCGATGACTTGCCGCGCTTGTTGCAGGCAACGATACATGTACCTGCGATTATCGACACCGAATTTGGCTTTATCACGCGCATCAAAAAGGCTAAAAACCAAGTACTCACTTATTGTATTTACCACCCTAACATTACCGATGACGACGGTAATGTTAGCCCACCGTTTGATGGTGAGATATTTATCAAAGAAAATGATTGGCGCTTTTATCTGGGTGATTGCATCTGGGCACCGATCACTAATAAGGTCGGTAACTGGCGGATGACGCTGGAGTTAAATGGCAAAATTATTGCCGACAAAACCTTTAAGGTGCATCTACCAGATTAATTGCGACGCCTAATAGTCTGTACTGCAACTTCACTAAGTTAGAATGTTTGCTATAATCCGCGCCAATAGCCACACCATTTAATGAGCCCTCATGTCCATTCAAGCTGTTTTAGCCGATGCTTTAGCCAAGCGTGCCACTTTTTTTGAGCAAGCTGCCAAAGATAATACTGATTGTTATCGGGTTTTTCACGGCACCGTTGAAGGTGAAAATGGCCTTAACATTGACCGTTACGGCGATGCATGGCTGATTCAAACGTTTCACCAAACCTTATCGGCTCAGCAACTTGAAGACATATCAAGCTTACTGACTGCTCACGCGGACTACCATATCGTTTACAACGATCGCTCTGGCAGCCATTCTCGTGTTGTCAATCATGCCGAAAATGAAGCCCAAGACTTCTCGCAATCAGAGCAAGTTATCCATGAAAATGGCATTGCTTTTACCTCCAAGCTACGCCATGAAGGTCAAGATCCGCTGCTATTTTTAGATATGCGTATTGGGCGTGAATATGTACGCGCTAACAGCCAAGGTAAGAGTGTTCTAAACTTGTTTTCATACACTTGTGGTATTGGTACTGCTGCTGCGATGGGCGGTGCTCGTAAAGTCATGAATGTCGATTTTTCATCATTTGCATTAGCGGCGGGACAAAAAAATGCTGAGCTAAACAATGTCACTGATGTGTGTGAATTTGTGCAAAGTGATGCGTTTCCGGCATTGCGTCAATTAGCGGGGTTGCCTATTGGCGGTCGTCGTAATCAAAAGCTGCCTAAATACCCTAAACTGCGTGTTGCTCAGTTCGACTTAGTGTTTTTAGATCCACCACGGTTTGCTAAAAGCGCCTTCGGTATTGTCGACTTAGTCAATGATTACCAAGGTTTATTTAAACCAGCAGTATTAACCACCAAAGTCGGCGGTAAAATTGTCTGTTGTAATAATGTCGCTAAAGTTGATCGCCAAGCATGGTACGACAGCCTAGTCCGCTGCGTAGAAAAGCAAGGCCGTAAAGTCACTGCGACTCAGTGGTTAGATTGCCACCCAGACTTCCCCGCATTTGATGACAATCATCCGTTAAAAATTGTCGTGCTAACCATAGATTAGCTATTGATGAACCATAGATTAACTATGGATTAACCATAGGTTTAGCTAAGCGATATGCCGCTTATATAAATCATTCAGCCACCTTCACGGTGGCTGAATTATATCTGCGAATTCACATCAGCTGATTACGACACTGGCGTGACTTTAGGGCTACCAGCGGTACTGGTGGCACTGTAACCACGGGCGTCTAACTGAACAAATGTCTTATCTAAAATCGTATCAACATATTGCCAATCACTGCGGACTTCATTTTCAGTAAATGTCAGTAATAAGTAGCCACGATCTTTTAAATTGGCGTATTTAAGATCGGCGATCAAACCGACTATTGCTGCTTCAGTTGCTGGCATTTCAGCATCAGACAAGCCTAAGTAATACTCAAGACCTGGGGATGATACCGAGCTTGTGGCAAACTCTATCCCGACAATATCGCCACCACTATCGGTTAAATCGCTGGCCCATGCATTATGGGTATCACCGGCAATCACCACCAAGTTATGTTGTAACGACTTTGCCGTCGCTAAAATCACTTCGCGCTCGTAAGCGTAACCATCCCACGCATCTAAGTTGTATGGAATTGCGGGCAGCTGTAGTAATGCAATCACCTCTGGCGTCAGCTTGGCTTGATTCGCTTGTAAGTAAGCTAACTCTTCTGCGGTTAACGTTGGATCGCTAGCTTGAGCACGGCCCGCTAGCTGCGCTAATCCGGCAAGCTCAGCAAACTGCGGAATACTCATTTGCTGAGTCGCAATGGCAGCAGGCATTAACATTTTGCCCATTAACACCTGTTGACCTAATACTTGCCACTTAGCAGTAGACTGCAACAAAGTTTGTTGTAACCACAATAGTTGAGTCTGGCCTAACAGGGTGCGGTTAGTATCGGTTACATCCGCGAGAAATGTGCTGCTGTTAAATGCACCTGTGGTCGCATCAATATATTGGCTATATTCTAATTGTTTATCGCGAGCCAATACCCGAGTATCGAGCATGTGCAAATCAACCAAGTTACCGTAATTAAAGCTTCTGTAAATTTCTTCATGATTACCTTCACTCCATGGACGAATTGGCAGCCATTCAAAGTACGCTTGTAGTGCGGCTTGTTTGCGTTGATCAAAATCACCTTCACCATCATTATGATTTTCAGCACCGTCTTTCCAGGTATCATTGGCCACTTCATGGTCATCCCACACGGTAATAAACGGTACTTTGGCATGTAGCTTTTGTAAGCTCGCATCACTACGATATTGACTGTAACGGGTGCGATAGTCGTCTAATAAAAATAATTCACCAGCTGGCAACACTTCACGCCCAAGCTCGACAGCATGTTCACTGGCGTATTCACCACGAGCATACTCATATAAATAATCGCCTAAGTGCACGACAGCATCCAAATCATTTTGCTGTGCAGCCATTTCATACACATTAAAATAACCAGCAGGGAAATTAGCGCATGACATTACCGCCAACTTAACTGACGCTACGCTACCTTCAGGTAATGTAAGTGTTTGCCCCATTTCCGATACCGTTTCACCCGCTTTAAAACGATAGTAATACTGCTGACCCGCTTCAAGCCCAACAGCGTCAACTTTAACGGTATAGTCACGGTTTTTATTCGTCACCGTTTGGCCGTTTGTGACTACTTGACTAAAGTTGCTGTCAGTGGCGACTTCCCATGACACAGTAATATCACCTTCAACATCAGGCGTAACGCGAGTCCATAAAATCACCGCATCTGCAGCAGGGTCGCCACTGGCAATCCCTTGCAAAAACTGACCTGACACAACATCGTCATCATCACTGCTACAGCCCATTAATCCATAAGACACCACTACTGCCCCAGCACCTTTAGCTGACATAGCCAAAAAGTCACGACGAGTTACAAACCGTTTCATAGCCTATCCTTATTTTTTATCGTTCGCATATTATGTGGCGATGCTTAGCACAGCCTAAGAGGTCTAATGAGTGGCTATTGTGAGAGCTAATGATGACATAAAGGTGACAGAAGAATGACAAGCTAATCAAATTGATACTGAAGTAAAACTAAGGTTTACAGCCATTGAATAGTGATTTTTAGATAGTGATTTTTAGAGAACAAGACAACAATAAAAATTAAATTGCGCACAATGTAGTTGCAAATTATTTCCGGCTTAGTTATAGTAAACACAATTAGATTGCACACAACTTAAATTAACTAACTTTTACACGAGGTTTACTATGAAAGCACTATATACCACTTCAGCAACAGCATTAGCAGGCCGTAATGGCCAAGTTTCTACCGACGATAAAAAAGTAGATTTACAATTAAGTTACCCAAAAGAAATGGGTGGCAGTGGTGAGTTTACTAATCCAGAACAGTTATTTGCTGCCGGTTATGCCGCATGTTTTTCTAACGCGATTCTGCATGTAGCCAGCCAAAGTAAAGTCGCTATCAAGGCAGCTCCAACTACAGCAACTGTCGGTATCGGTGCCAATGACAATGGTGGTTTTGCATTAACAGTAGCGCTAGCAGTTGAACTTGAACTCGACCAAGCAGAAGCTGAACAGTTAGTGAAAACAGCCCACCAAGTTTGCCCATATTCAAACGCAGTACGTGGCAACATCGATGTAAAATTAACCGTAAACGGTCAAGCGATTTAAGCTTTTTGTAAACCAGTTTTACTGACTTACAAACAAAAAACCAAGACATCTGTCTTGGTTTTTCTATGTTGATGTCAAATGTCATCATCGTGGTGAACAACGACTGTTTAATGAACCATCAACACTTAATCAGGCACTTATTTTAACATATCTAATTTGGCTAAATAGTGCTTTTTACTGTCTGGTATATCAGTTAGTTCAATCGCTTTTTTTAATATTTTCTGAGCCTTTTTTGTATTACCTAGACCCAATTGAGCTCTGGCTAGCGCAAAATAAGCCGGATGGAAATAAGGCGCGTTATCGATAAACTTTTCTAAGAAGATGACGGTGGTTTTATAGTCTTTGAATTCCAATGCCTCAATACCCAAACTGTAGTAGCTGTATGGGTTACTCGACTCAAGCGACAACAAGTATTGGTCGATCTTTTTTGCTTCAGCAGTTCTGCTTTGTAATTCCAGTAATAAGCGGTAATTACTTAATACTGCCAAGGAATTCGGCTTAATATCAAGGGCATATAGGTAGAGTTTTTCGGCTGTCTGTTCGTCACCTAAACGGCGATGAGTAATGGCCATCATATTAATCAAAGCATCATAATCTGGCGCTAGCTTTAGCCCTTGCTCAAGTAAGATAAAAGCAAATTCATACTGCTTTTCTAGCATGGCATCGGCCGCTAAATTACGATAAAACATCGCTAAAAATTTAGATTCTGAGACGATTTCACCGGTGCGATCAAAACGATCTGGAAAATAATCAATCACAGTAGCAATACCGCCACTAAGAAAATGCCCACTCGGTTTTTCATCATACAAAAATGTGCGTACATGGTCTGATGTGACAAGAATATCGGAGGTGATATTGGTCAATATTGGCGCGGCATGAACCACTTGAAATACCGGATATACATTCAATTCTTTTGCGACTGAATAGGTCAGCAATGCCAATGCCATACAATTGCCAGACTGATTACTCCATGACTCAGTACTGGTATAATTTTTCCCTTCATAATTGAAATTAGTCATTTTATGGTTAATAAACTCAGACACTTTTAAGCGATTGGGCAGTGCTTTAATGTTATCTCTGGCGGTAAACCCAGCTAATTCTTGTCGCTGTATTTCGGAGAGATAAGTCAGACTGGCAATCTCAGGCACATTTTCGGCAGAAGTGGAATGAATCAGAGCTTGATTAAACTGCGGTAAATGGTAAGCGTTTTGGCTATTTTCTGAATTGGCAGAGCAAGCACTAAGTAAAACAGTGCATAGTAATAAGACAAGGTTCGGGTGGCATAAACGATTAACGCTCAGCATAGGCATTGGCAACATTCCGTGTAGTCATTGATTAACTTAATATGAATCAATTAATTCAACATTACAAGGCAACCCAAATAGCCACTACCCATGTTAGAGAGCACCCGTGCCCACTTTATTAATATCAATGAACACAGGTTTGTTATGACACAAAAAAACGCTCACTAGTTGTGAACGCTTAATCATATTTGTGGATGTTATCGTTACCGTTATTATGGAAACTTATTGTTTCACGCTCATTAAAATATCCAGGGCGCGTAAACGATGTTCACTGTCATATAAGTCATTGGTAAACATAAGCTCATCAACGCCTAGCTGTTGAACAATCACTTCAAGTCGATGTTTAATCGTTGCTGGTCCGCCACAAACCGACAAACTTAAAAAGTTATCGACGTAGCTTTTCTCTTGCTCGCTCCACAACCCATCCATACTATCGACAGGCGGTTTAAGCCACATTTCATTGCCACGAATTAACGCCAAAATACGTTGTTTCGAGCTAGTACTAAGGTGCTCTGCTTCAGCATCTGTTGGGGCGGCGACCAAAGGTAATCCCAACATAACATAAGGTTTGCTCAATACCGCCGAAGGGATAAATTCACGTCGATAAAGTGCTACTGCATCATGTAAAAAACGCGGCGCAAAGTGGCCTGCAAATACATATGGCAATCCACGTTTTGCAGCCAACTGAGCGCTAAACAAACTTGAACCTAATAACCAAATTGGCACATTAGTGTCTTCGCCCGGAATCGCTCTCACTTGGGCGGAGGCAGCTTGCTGACGCTGCGCTCGCGGACCTAATAATGATTGCAGTTCGCTCACTTCTTCTGGGAAATGCTCTGCTCGGCTATCATCACGATTCAATGCGCGACTCGTCACTTGGTCGCTACCGGGTGCGCGACCTAAGCCTAAATCGATACGGTTGGGATACAGGCTGGCCAAGGTGCCAAACTGCTCTGCAACCACTAAGGGGGCATGATTAGGTAACATGATCCCGCCAGCGCCAACACGAATACGTTGAGTTCCACCTGCAATATAGCCAATTAATATCGAGGTTGCCGAACATATAATGCCTGGCATATTGTGATGTTCAGCCAACCAAAAACGATTAATACCAACATTTTCGGCATGTTGGGCATAACGCAGGCTACCTTGTAACGTTTCAGTGACGTTGGCATCTTCGCGCATAGGAGCGAGTTCAAGTAATGAAAAAGGAATATCTGCCAATATTGACATCATGGCTCCTTATTTAAGGTAAGAATTGATGGCATCCGCTGAAAACCACGCTATAACGCTAGCAAAAAAGTTATCAACAGATGATGGTCTAAAAGGCTTGTAGCATGTCGAGAGTAAACTCATCAGCATCAACAGAAATACCAGCCGCATCAATGCATTTCTGTAGTTTATCTAACTCATTATTGACGTTTGAAATAGTTAAGGTGTTGTTATCTAACTCATACACTAGCGCTAAGCTTTGATAATAAAAACTGAGGATGACTAATGCATCACGGTTATTGTCTTTGGCGGCTAGTTGAATCGATTTAAGCTTGCGGTAAATTTTGTTCTGCAACTGTTTCAGTTGCCACACATAATACACTTCATAAAATTTCGGTTTTGAACGCAGGTTACGTATTAAAAATACGCACACCATTAACGCCAAAATCACCCCAGTAAAATTAAGATGAAAATTGCCAGTAGCCTCTGCACCGG
This sequence comes from Shewanella sp. ALD9, assembly GCF_002836315.1. Lineage (NCBI taxonomy): Bacteria > Pseudomonadati > Pseudomonadota > Gammaproteobacteria > Alteromonadales > Shewanellaceae > Shewanella > Shewanella sp. ALD9. The sequence goes on along the minus strand of NZ_PJCD01000001.1, from coordinate 380,922 downwards.
GTAATGGCTTAACGCCAAAAAAATAGATCATCAACTGACCCAATATTACTGACAAAATAGCCAGCGTTGCCACTAAACCTATCTGCACTTGATTATTAACCGAACGATACTGGCTTTTATTAATGTTAACTAACTTCATCACGCCGCTCACATCACTTATTTATCTATAGCTTAACGTGTTAGAGCGATTTATAGAATGAAATATTAACGCTTATTAAGTGTGATTTAATCTAAAGTTATCGGATGTAATGTTATTGGATGTAAGTTAGCGAGTAACAAGGAGCGACCAAGATCGCCCCCCAATCATTCATATTTCAAATAGGCAATGCTCTATTGTAAGCAAAGTGTTAGTTACGACCAGCCATCACGCCGCCATCTACATCCCATACCGCGCCAGTCACCCAAGCGGCTTTATCTGATAACAAAAATACTATGCTATTGGCTACATCGGTCGGACTACCTACTCGGCCAATGGGATGGAATGGATTGAAACTGTCGAGCACACTAGCCATATCTTGCGGTTCGATAAAAGCTTGATAAATTGGCGTGCTAACAACAGCTGGCGATACCGCATTAACACGAATATTATGATCCGCTAGTTCCATTGCCATGTGCTGAGTTAACGCATGTAATCCTGCTTTGGCCATAGAATATGCGCTTGACGGTGTGGCTTTAATGGCTTGTTTAGCCCACATAGAACCAATGTTCACTATGCTACCGCCATGATGTTTAATCATGTTTCTGGCTACCGCTTGTGAAATCACAAAAATGGCTTTGTTAAGCTCCATGTAAATATCGTAATCACTCATTTGATGATCTAAAAACGGCTTAGGATTAAAATAGCCTGCAGCATTCACTAAATGATCGATTTTATGATCCATGGAATTGATCATATTGATCAAACGGCTGAGATCTTGCGGGTCATATAAATTGGCTTGAAACCCACTGACATTCCCCAGCGAAGACAGTTGCGCCACTGCAGCATTGAGTTTATCGGTTTTATTGCCAACGATAATGGTATCAACACCTTGCGACACGAGTTGCTTGGCGGTTTCAAAACCGATACCGCTTGTGCCGCCAATAATCAGCGCTGTTGTTTGAGTTGAATTCGTCATTTGAGCACACCTAATAAAAGAGTAAGTGTGTTAAGCTTATTGGCAAACTATCCAATTGAATAGTAAGTACAATTAAGTCCTATAGGTACTTTTAGGTACATATTAATGAATACAAAAGAAAAATTATTTTTGCGAAAGTCTGCTCCAGAAAAAAGTGCCCGTATGGTCGAAACCATTTACGGCTGTAAATGGTCATTAACTGTGTATCAGTTATTAGCCAATAACATTAATCGTCCCGGTGAAATGGTAAAATCAGTTGAAGGACTTAGCACCAAAGTACTGAATCAATGTTTGAAAAAAAACATCGAATTTGGCATTTTGAATAAAATTAATTACCCTGAAATTCCACCGAGAGTAGAATACCAAGTGACCGAATTTGGGCAAAAGTTTATGCGCATATTAGACGATATTGAAAAGCTGCAACACGAAATTGATGCTTAGCCCGCAGGCTAAGCAATCGTTCACCTAATAACCCCTTCACTCAAATTAAATTGCTGATGGATCATTATATTCACTCGCCTTATTCAGCCACACAAACTCTGGCAAAGCGTTTAAGTCTAAACAATCTCCTCGCTCAGCAATGGCGCTATTTTTCGGTTTTTTAACACTGTCTTGATTAAGCGCTTCAATCAATACTTGCTGTGCTTTTAGTTCACCATGTACCAATATTACCGCGGGTGATTGCTCAAAATGGCAATACCAAGACAATAACTCGGCTTGGTCTGCATGGGCTGATAACCCACCTACAGTATGTATACTGGCAGCAACCTTAATACTTTGGCCATGAATCGTCAGCTCTTCAGCACCGTCGACTAATATTCGCCCTGGCGTTCCCATTGCCTGAAAACCACAAATAATAATATCGGCTTCTTTACGCCATAGGTTATGCACAAAATGATTGCGAATTCGGCCGCCATTACACATACCACTGCCGGCAATAATGATTAATCCTTTATGAATATCGTTCAACTCTATCGACTCTTCAGTGCTACACACAAATTCAGCACTGGATAACAACGGATGTTGCCCAGGCGATAAGCGGGTAAAACGCTTAAAGTCATCGTCCATCAACGGATAATTGTTAACATATACCTCGGTTGCTTTTATCGCCATTGGACTGTCTAAACAAATACGCCAACGTGATAAGTCCCACTCTTTGGCATATAAATGAAAAAGATAAAGAAGCTCTTGAGCACGTCCCACCGAAAATGCCGGGATCAAAATATTGCCCCTACTTTCATGAATAGTTCGTTTGAAAATTGATTTCAGTTCAACCAAGGTATCTTGCCAACTGCGGTGCAATCTATCGCCGTAAGTACTTTCCATTAGCACTAAATCAGCTTGTTCAATAAACGTTGGGTCATCCAAAACCGGCATACCTGCACGACCTAAATCACCACTAAAAACCAGTTTTTTCTGTTGAGGTTTATTGCCTAACCACAACTCCACCACCGCAGAACCCAGAATATGTCCCGCATCGGACAAGCAAACCTCTACCCCATCGGCAACCTGCACTCGCTGGCCATAATCTACCATCACAAACTGCGCCATTACTTGATCGACATCTTTCTCGGTAAATAGCGGTTCAAGCAGTTCTAAATCATGTTTTGCACGTTTTTTATTTTGCCTGTCGGTATCTCTTTCTTGCAGCATGGCAGCATCACGCAACATGACATCACATAACTGCGCGGTGGCTTTTTGAGTATAAATGGGTCCAGTAAACCCCTGATTAATCAAATAAGGCAAACGGCCGGAATGATCAATATGGGCATGGCTTAATACCACTGCATGGATTTGTGTGGCGTCGAATGGAAAAGGATCGTGATTACGTAACGCGTCAGCTTTACTCCCTTGAATTAATCCACAATCAAGCAGCACTTGCTGCCCTTTGACTGTGAGTAAATGGCAAGATCCAGTGACCTCTTGAGTTGCGCCGTGAAACTGCAAAGTCATGTCCATAATGTCGCCCCCGATAAAATCGATAACAGTGCTAAATTAAGCGTATGCCATTGGTAAAATAAAGTCGCGATCTACATCAAATAAACGCTCAAAAAACACGCTATTTTAAAGGCAAATAAAAAACCACATTAAGTGCATAAGTAACCACCAAGTAACATTTACTTACAATTATTAACTGCGGTACAACTCAGTATTAACACTCGATTTTACTAAGTCATTGAACAACGAATTTTATGAGATATATCGCCTTTTTTGAGCACATTTCACTTTGTGAGTCACTCATAGGTTTGATATTCTCCGTCGCCTCAATGGAAAGATATATTAACGGACTAAGCTGTGCTTACTCAAACAACAAGACAAGAGATTAAAATGAACAGAACATTAATTGCAGCATTAATTTCAACAATTCTTATTGCACCTGCAGCGTCAGCAATCGAAGTTTATAAAGATGATGTTAATGCGGTTAAAATTGGCGGCTTTATCGATGCGCGCGTGATCAATACTCAAGGTGAAACAGAAGTTGTTAACGGTGCTTCACGGATTAATTTTGGTTTTAGTCGTCAACTACAAAATGACTGGAAAGCTTACGCCTTGCTTGAATGGGGTGTAAATCCAGTAGGTAGCACAGATATTGTTTACAATAATCGCTTTGAATCAATTCAAGACGAGTTTTTCTATAATCGTCTTGGTTATGCCGGTTTATCACATGACAAATACGGTAGCATCACAATTGGCAAGCAATGGGGTGCTTGGTATGACGTGGTGTACAGCACAAACTATGGCTTTGTATGGGACGGAAACACTGCGGGTGTTTACACTTACAACAAAGATGACGGCGCGGTAAATGGTGTCGGTCGTGGTGACAAAACCGTTCAATATCGTAACAGCTTTGGCGACGTAAGTTTTGCTGTGCAAGCCCAACTTAAAAACAGTGCTTTTTATACTTGTGATGTAGAAAATATCACTCAAGATGCCTGTGAAGAGTTATGGGCAGCAAGTTCAACGTCGGCACAGCAAGTTGAGTATAACTATACCTATGGTGGTGCTGTCACTTACCAAGCCACTGATAAGCTAGTGCTAACTGCCGGTGTTAACCGTGGTGAGTTTGATGTGACCTTTGGTAACGGTGGAACATCCACTGCTGTTGATCTTATTTACGGCATGGGTATCACTTGGGGCAACTTTGAGCAGAATGGTTTTTATGCTGCTGCCAACGTAAACAAAAACGAAAATCATGACACCGACAATATCGGTCGTTTAATTAACGACGCTGTGGGTATTGAATCATTGTTCTCGTACAAGTTCGATAACAACATTCGTACTTTTATTTCGTACAACATTCTTGATGCTGGATCTAACTACGTGATCCAACCTAACTACAATGCCGATCAAGATGACGTTTTTAAACGTCAGTTTTTCGTAGTAGGTTTACATTATGTATTTGACCCAGATACTGTTTTATATGTTGAAGCTCGCCGTGATTACAGCGATTTCACCAGTGCAGACAAAGCACAACAAGCCAGAATGGAACTGTCTGAAGATGACGGCATTGCCATTGGTATTCGTTTCACACTTTAATGTGACTACTGTGGTTTAACACAGATCAAAAAAGGTTCGACAGTGATGTCGAACCTTTTTTATTGCGTTGTTTTAGCTAGTGCTTAATAGTAAGTGCTTAATAGCTATTACTTACTCGCTAATGTTTAATAGCGAGTGTGTAAATAGCACAGCATATTTAAGCAACAGGTTTCTCGTCAACAATGGTCACTTTCTCAACAATAATCGGCTCACGCGGTACATCTTCATGGCCTGCCATCGTCGTTGTTTTAACTCGCTCCATTTGCTGAATAACATCCATACCGGCAGTCACTTTGGCAAACACCGCATAACCCCAACCCGCATTGGTCATTGCTGCGTGATCTAGAAAATCATTGTCGGCGACATTAATAAAAAATTGCCCAGTAGCTGAATGCGGCGAATCTGTTCGAGCCATCGCCAAAGTACCCAACACGTTGTTCAAACCTTTATTGGCTTCATTGGCAATAGGGTCACGAGTAGGTTTTTCTTTCATTTTGGCGGTTAAGCCACCGCCCTGCACCATAAAACCTTTAATAACCCGATGAAAAATAGTGCCTTCATAAAAACCGTCTTGGCAGTATTTTAAAAAGTTTTTTGAAGAAACCGGCGCACGTTCCATTTCAAGCTCTACGGTAAAATCGCCAAGGTTGGTGCTAAAGATAATCATATACAGCCATGTTCCAAAAATGAGAATAGCCGCCATTATATTATATAGAACCGTAGGCGGCTATCGCGCTTATTGTTGAATGAAATTCTATCCTTTAAACACTTTCCACTTATTGGGCTGGCTGATTAAATAAATCCATCGCGGATTTTGTCATAGCCCTAACCCCAGTGCGAATGGTTAACGAATAATCTGGCGCAAACTGACTAGAATGCAAAGACGGCAAGGTATCGCCAGACTCAAGACTCGCTTGATACTGGCTAGGTTCTACCCCGCCCAGCCAAAATAAAGTAATCGGACGTTTCTCTGCAGTGAGCCCATATAAACCAAAATCTTCGCCAGCCATTACCGGTGGTGCCACCAGCACATTATCGCTGCCTAATTCGGCTTCAATACTGGCTTTAACCTTAGCGGCTAACGTGGGATCGTTATAGGTTGATGGAATGGTTTCATCATCATGCACATACACCACTGGCATGAGGTCATCTGGCAAGCCTGCACTAATCGCGATACCGGTAGTAATACGTTTAATCGCCGCGATTTGCTGCTCACGAACCTTAGGGTTATATGAACGCAAGGTTAGCTGAAGCTTCACTTCATCTGAAATAATATTGTGCTTTGAGCCGCCATGAATAGCGCCAACAGTAACCACATTAGGCTCTAACGGCGAGACTTCTCGGCTAACAATGGTTTGCAGTGCAAGCACTGTGCGCGCAGCAAGTACCACAGGATCGATAGTGACGTGCGGATAAGCACCATGGCCACCTTTGCCCTTAATGGTAATATCAACCGAATCAACATTCGCCAAGGCATAACCACTTACGGTGCCGACTTTGCCTGCAGGAATTGACGCACTCACATGCAAACCAATAATGCTGTCTGGTGTTGGGAACTGGCTAAACAACCCCTGTTTTAGCATGGCTTTGGCGCCGCCACCGACTTCTTCTGCGGGTTGAGCCACCATCATCAAAGTACCTTGCCAGTCGGCTTTGTGAAGCATCAGTTGCTGTGCAGTACCAATTAAACTGGTCATGTGAATATCGTGGCCGCAACCATGCATAATACCAACGGTACTGTTGTCCGCATTAAGGGTTGTCACGGTCGAGGCGTACTCTTTTCCCGTTTGTTCAATAATAGGCAAGCCATCAATATCTGCACGGATCATCACCACGGGCCCTTTACCGTTTTTGACAATACCGACCACACCATAACCGCCAAAATTAGCAGTAACCTCAAAGCCTAATTGCTTGAGTTCTTGCGCCATGCGTTGGCTAGTGGCTTTTTCTTGATATGACAATTCAGGGTGTTGATGCAGGTGTAGATATAGTTGCTCAAGCTTTGGTAATGCTTTACTTACAGAGAGATCAAGATCGCTCGCACTAGCAGTAAATGATAACGACGAAGCTGAAAACACTAACGCCAATAAGGGGTACGCAACACGTAAGCAGGTCATATTATTATTCTTAATTGTCGGGATTTGAGTATGTTAACCTACCATAAGCTTAAGCCACTTTGTAATGGGTTTTAGGTAACCGCAAGTTAAGGGATAATGTTAGTAGTGGCACAGTGATTAAGTCATTGTGGTCAGAGAAATAATAATAAAGGAAATCAATGACAATCATTACTGAAACACCAAGGTTAATTATAAGAGAATTTACCTTTGATGACGCGCCAGCCGTATTACACTTCAATACTCCAGAACAAGTCAGCCTCTATACCGGTGACGCTGGAATGTGCACAACATTACCCGACGCCGAAAATATCATTACCAATATTTGGTTAGCTGAATATCAGCAATACGGTTTTGGCCGTTGGGCTGTGGTACTTAAAGAGACCAATACTGTGATTGGGTTTTGCGGTTTTAAAAATGAAACTCGTATTAATGCCGTCGATATTGGCTATCGCTTACACCCGGATTACTGGGGCATTGGTTTAGCGACAGAAGCCAACCTAGCCTGTATCGAATATGCTAAACAACACATGGATTTAGGCATCGTCTATGCCACTGTTGTCGATGCTAATAGCGGCTCAATCAATGTGGTCACTAAACTAGGCATGACGTATCACTCTCAATACCAAGATGGCGAATTCACCATTAATCGTTATGAGATATCATTGAATGGTGAATAACTAACGCTTATCTAGGTCGTTAATCGGGTGACTAAATCTAAGCACTAAATCTATCTCAACATCTAAATCTAAAAAAACAGTAAGCCAAAAACTAACATGTTGCTTTTTCATTAAAGCTGGCTCTATCGTGCTGGCTTAACATTAGCTTCGTTTCATGTACCGAAATCAAATTAACCTTATAAAATTAGTACCGCTGAGAATAGTATTAAACGTTTTTAGCAATAAAATATAAATTATTTTTAATCAAAAGCTTACATGAAAAATTAAATACCATAAAGCTCACACTAAGCCATATCACTCGCCTATAGCTGAGCAAATAACAAAACAATATTAATGACCAACATAGAGACTGCATATGTGTTAGGTTGTATTAGTGTATTGCAAGAAATCGATACGATATTCATGGATGAAAGAGCAGCTACAACACTTAAGCCGGTATGTAGTATCACAATGGACTCTCTGAAATTACCCAACCAGTATTTTTCCTTCATTCAAGACTTCAGGTTACATCAGTGCACCATGACGCCGTGCCAATATAACGAATTGATTTGTAAAGAATAATAATATCACTTAGTTATATGCAATAAATTTAGATGCCATAAAGTTTAGATGTTAATTATCTCGAACTCACCCATTACAGACTGGTGGCCTGCTACCGTATTTCTTCACATACAAACAGCCTGTTTATTGAGTAACAACACAATAAAATAAGAGGTAATTACACTTTTGAAAAATAATACGATTGCGATAACCCCTGAAATGCTGAAGTCTTGGCAAAAAACAGTTGATCTGATTGCCAAAGTCGCTCAAGTGCCTGCATCGTTAATTATGAAACTTCATACTGATGAAATGGAAGTGTTTGTCGCCAATCATAATGCCAACAGCCCATATGCCCCCGGGATGAAAGACATGCTGGGACATAGTTTATATTGCGAATCAGTGATTGAGCAGCAAACAGAATTACATGTCAAAAATGCCCTAGAAGATCCCCGCTGGAGTCAAAATCCTGAGCTTGAATTTGGTATGGTTTCTTATTATGGCGTACCACTCAACTGGCCTGATGGAGAGCCCTTTGGCACCATTTGTATGCTAGACCAAAAAGCAAATAGCTACTCCGATGATCTTATTTTGCTGTTAGATTGTTTTCGTCAAAATGTTGAAAGTAATCTAGAAATACTCTACCAAAAAGAAAAGCTGGCTCAAGCCAATTTACAGTTAGAAACTCGTATTGCGCAGCGCACATCAGACTTAGAGCAGCTTAACAGCAATTTAATGCAAGAAATCGATTCACGCATCGCCGCGGAAAAACTATTAGATATTCAACAACGTTTCGACAGCGTCACTGGCTTGCCTAAATTTAGTCAACTCGAAACAGTGTTTAACAACCTGACGAAAAGCGACGCCTTAACCTGTATTTCGGTAACCCATTTCAGCATCACCAACTTAAAAGTCATTCAAGACGGTTTAGGTTATGACATCACTGAAAAAGTACGTAATGTGGTCGCGCAAAAACTACAACATTTTATACCCAATAATACTTATCTTGCCATTGTCAGTGATACGACCTTCTGTATCGTCATCTCCACCAAGAAACAACTATATGGCGATAAGATGGCGACTTTTTGCAGTCGCTTATGTCAGCACTTTAGCCAAGATATTTATGTCGATGAATTACCGCTATCCATTACCACTGCTATGGGAGTCGCATTTTACCCCAACGATGGTAGTGGATTTATGGACCTATCAAGAAAATCCAGCGCCGCGCTATCACATTGTGAAATGGGTAATAACAATAGCTATAAGTTCTTTAACCAAAAAATGGAATCCGAACTGTCTAGTCGTATACAAATGGAGTCATTATTAAGAGGCGCACTTAAACGCGATGAATTGTCATTGCATTACCAGCCATTTGTAAGCACTCAAAGCAAAAGTGTTGTTGGCGCTGAAGTGCTTATAAGATGGAACAACCCAACTTTAGGCCAAGTTTCGCCTGCTGAATTTATTGAAATTGCAGAACATTCAGGCAAAATCATTGAAATAGGTTATTTTGTATTAAGAAGCGCTCTGAAACAATTAGCTTACTGGCGTGAGCTATATAATCGCGATTTTTATCTGGCAATCAATATGTCACCCATACAACTAAAAGACAGTTACTTAGTCGATAAGATTGTTAGCTTGCTTGAGTTATACAACATACCCGGCCATTTGCTTGAGATTGAGCTAACTGAAAATGCGTTAATCCACGATGCAGCATATGCCCAGGAAGTATTGAGCAAGTTAAATCAGCATGGGATCCGTTTGTCGTTAGATGATTTTGGTACCGGTTATTCGTCACTCAGTTACTTGCAATACTATCCGTTTAACTCAGTCAAAATTGATCGCAGCTTTATTCGTAATCTTGATACTTCAGAACAGAGCCGACAGTTAGTTAACACCATTATCGCCATGGCAAATAACTTACAGTTGTCGTTAGTGGCAGAAGGGGTGGAAAATCAATTTCAAGCCGATTTTGTGGCTAAGCAAGGGGCTGACATATGGCAGGGTTATCATCTGGGAAAACCGGTAGATGCCAATGAGTTTGCCCAGCAATACTTAATCCCCTCAATGACACCACTATTTTAATCTACTGCATGTGTCGCAAATGGTATCGCAATAGTTTCGCACTCAACGAGTACCGTATAAGCCGACCGTTACAAAGTTGGCTTATATGTACTACGGTAAGACATATCACATTTGTAAGCGCACATCTGAGGTCATTTTGGTTGAACACGCCAATACAAAGCCTGCTGCAATTTCGTCAGCCGTTAACGCCATTTTGCTAGACGACACAGTGGTGCCTGAAACAACCTGACATTTACACGCACCGCATACGCCTGAACGACATGCGGCAATAATCGGTAATTTTGCCGACTCAATGCCATCAAGTAGGCTTTGGTCGCCAGTTAGCTGCACCTGTTTATCACCAATGCTCAGCATAAACTGCTCGGTTGATGGATTACTTTCTAACGCAGCTTTCAACCCCATGGCACTACTTGCACCAAAGCTTTCTTGGTTGAACTGACTCATATCAAATTCGGCAGCTTCAAGCATTAACTTTACCGCCGCCATGTATGGCTCAGGTCCGCACACAAATACGGTACGCTGTTGATAATCTGGCACTAACTTAACTAAGGTTTCTAAACTTAAGCGACCACTTTCACAACCTGTAGAGGCATGCTTATCAGTCAAATTTTGCTTATTGCCGTCAGACTCTAATACATAATTGAGATTGAAATGTTGGCTTCGTGATGCCATCGACGCCATTGAATTAGCAAACATAATGTCATCGACAGTTTTGGCACTGTGTACGAAGGCAATATCGCTGTCGGTAGTGGTATCGCAAAGCCAGCGCGACATAGAATGCATTGGTGTTACGCCGCAACCCGCGCTTAAGAATAAGTATTTATCGGCCTCAATGTCGACCAAGTTAAATATCCCATCAGGGCCAGTAACCGTCACTTCATCGCCAACATTGAGCGACTCAGTTAAGTAATTAGACACCACACCACCAGCGATTTTTTTAATCGTGACCACTAATGAAAATGGTCGTGAAGGTGACGATGAAATAGTGTAACTGCGGTAAACCTTGTCGCCATTAATATCTAATTTAAAGGTAATAAACTGCCCCGGTTTAAAATTAAATTTAACCGGTGTGAGTCCCTGAAAGCGGAAACTGACCACATCATGGGTTTCATTCCATTTTTCAACACAGCAAAGCTGTACCTCGCCTCGTTGCCAGTTATCAGCTGCCAAAAGTGCTTTCGGGGTTGCCAGTGCAGCGGGTTCAACCGTTGGCGTGGTCTCGATAACGGGGGCCTCGCTAACAGGAGTCACCTTTTTAGCCACTTGGGCAGAAAGCGCTTGTGAAAATGAAAAACCGACTGAGGGAGCACTACTCATTTTGATACCTTAACGCAGTAAAAAATACAGTTAGCGATATGAAAATCTCATATCGCCTTTAATCGTTATCGTGCAAATACGTGTAACATAAATGCACGATTTTTATGGCTAATTACGCCACGTTCATCATTGCTTTTAAGTCTGACTCAACATCGGTAGTGCCACGCAAACCAAACTGTTGCTCTAAAATATTCATTAGATTTTCAGATAAAAATGCTGGCGCAGTAGGTCCTGTACGGATGTTTTTCACCCCAAGTGATAACAAGGTTAACAACACTACAATCGCTTTTTGCTCAAACCACGACAACACTAGGCTCAGCGGCAAATCATTAAGGTCACACTCAAAAATATCTTTTAACGCTAACGCTAACTGAATAGCTGAATAGGCATCGTTACATTGGCCCACATCAAGTAAACGTGGCACACCATTGATGTCACCAAAGTCTAATTTATTGAACTTGTACTTACCGCAACCTAAGGTCAAAATAATTGAATCATCAGGCACAGACTTAGCTAAGTCAGTAAAGTAATTGCGCTCTAATTTGTCGCCATCACAACCACCAATTAAGAAGAAGTGCTTAATAGAACCGTTTTTAACGTTTTCAACTACGGTGGGTGCTGCTGCCATTAAGGCGTTACGGGCAAAACCGATGGTGATCATGTGGGGAATTTCATCATAAGCAAAACCTTCAAGTTCAAGGGCTTTGTTAATCACTTCGCTGAAATCATCACCTTCAACGTGAGTGACACCAGGCCAACCTACGATACTGCGGGTATAAATACGGTCAGAGTACTCACCAACGGTAGGGTCGATAATACAGTTTGAGGTCATCACTACTGCACCAGGGAAGGTGGCAAATTCTTTTTGCTGATTTTGCCAAGCGCCGCCATAGTTACCGACTAAATGCGCGTATTTTTTAAATGCTGGGTAAGCAAGTGCTGGTAACATTTCGCCGTGAGTAAAGACATTAATGCCCTTGCCTGCGGTTTGCTCAAGAATAAGCTCTAGATCTTTCATGTCGTGACCAGACACTAAAATCGCTTTACCTTTAACAGATTTGGTATTCACTTGTGTTGGCTCAGGATGGCCAAAAGAGGTGGTTTCGCCTAAATCTAACATCGCCATAATGCGGTAGTTTAATTGGCCAATTTCCATTGCAGTAGCAAACAGCTTGTCTGCATCAACAGAATCTTCACCTAAAAATGCCATGATTTTATGGAACTCAGCAGCCACATCAACGTCAGTTTGATCTAATACGCGAGCATGTTCCATATAAGCCGCTGCGCCTTTTAAGCCATATAGGCATAATAAACGTAAGCCTAAAATGTCTTCATTTACGTCTCCGCCGTTAAGCAGTGCAATTGGCGCCTGGGCTAAAATCTCAGGTTTTGATGTAGCAAGTAATAACTCACCTTGACCGCTGACCATTTCTGGCTCGACACCTTGGCCTTTACAAGCAGCAATGTAAGCCGCTTTTAATTGGTCACGATAGGTTTGTGCCTGGTAGGCATAATCAATTAAGCGTTCATCGTCGAAGTTTACGTTAGTTAACGTGGCAAAAAAGGCTTTAGGCACAAAAGTGTCAATGTCGTTGTCTACAATGCCAAACTCACGCGCTTTAACTGCATAAGCCGACACGCCTTGCAGCATATAGATTAATAAATCTTGAATATCAGACGTCGACGCTAACTTGCCGCACATACCTTGCGAGTAACTACAGCCATTGCCTTCTGGTGTTCTAATGGTTTGCTCACATTGCACACAAAACATAACTCTACTCCTCAAATATTATTCATGTATAAATTTTACATGTTAAGGATGAGTTTACTCTTTACTCTGTAAATCAAAACCCGTTTTTGACACCAATGTTAGATTTTATGAGCTACATCACCTTCAGCAATTGCTAATATTGATTGGTTTTTTATTGAATCATATCGAGAGAGAAAACGGAGGTTATGGCGCGCTAAAATCATTATCTATCGCGACATAATAAACATGGATACAGGGAAAATAAGGTGGCTAGAGTCAGTAAGACATCATTGATTGTATGTCTTACTGACCCAGTTGATTGACCAAATCAAATGGTGGATAAATTCAATTGACCTCAGTACTAGCCACCATGTCCACCATGGCCTTCATGATGCCCACCATTGCCGTTGCCACACTCATGTACCGTTTGTTGTCCACCAAGAGGGCCAGATTCAATCGCTATAGAGCCTGCATCTTCATACATAACAAATGGTCCGGTGCTAATGTCATCAAGGATTGGATCATCTAAATGACCTAAACAGCTATAACCAACGCGGTAGTTCCCTTCGGGTAAATAGCCCATTGCAAAATACCAATCTCCATCCGTAGTTTGTAACAATCGGCTCACCGACAGTGGAGCCGTTAGCTCTGCAGGAGGTGTTGTTCCCATATCGGCCATTTGATCAATAGAGCTGACACTGTCAGGATATAAATAAGCTAAATGATAAAATTCCCCGCCAACAGGAGTGAGAGCCGAATACTCAGTTTCGCAATTGGCAATCCATTGCGGATCAACTTCTCCAATTAAATGGCCCATTTGACTATTATCGACTGACCACATTGCACGATGACGTAATTGGTATTGTTCTTGATCCATTAGCAGACCTTGGTACAAGTTAATTTCCAATGTCATTACACGGTGTTGATTAGCTATAATCTCAACATCTTCTATTGGCAAATAACCATTTTCAACTTGCAAACTATGACGGCCTTGGCCATCTTCAACATAACAACCCTGATTGCCATCACCCTGATCAATTGTCACGTGGACATTATGATATTGGCCAACAGGTAGATCGATATTATCAATGGCAAGATGCCTATTCATGCCCTGATAATCGAGCAAATTAAACTCCATATGTTGTAAACTATAACGGTGTATTTCCCCCGCAGCGTCCGTCATAACAAGTTCATTCATCACTAGCCCTAACCGGGACACTCCCGCCATAGGGGCATCAGACACCCCTAAAGAGAATTGTCCTAAAGGGTTAACTTCATCGGTTGTACTATCACTGCCGCCACAAGCGCTCAGCAATAAAACCGAAGATAACATCAATACTGAATAATAAATTTTCATCACACGTCCTCTATGTATTCGAAACATGCTCAGTGTTACTCACAAAGAGGTATCAGCATTTGATCGACATCAACAAACAGCGTTTAAATGAGTATGATTATTAACCTGAAATTAACATTCTAAAATGAATTCATGCATCACCTAACAATAGCGACACACACATAAAATATTGCCCCATCACATACAGGGGCAAAATATGAATATCGAACCACAGTTTATTTCCATTTCTACTATAAAAGTCCGTAGAATGAGCCAAAGTGTTAAAGACTTTCAATCAGGATGAATAGATGAAAACCAAACTTAATGCGATCGCATCAGCCCTATTTTTATTACTTGCTCCAGCCGCTATGGCCGCCAATGTTGCTGTTATCACCTTAGAAAATGGCGCCAATGTTCGTCTAAAAGACGACTTCACTTGGGAATACATCATTACCGAAACAGTAACCCAACCAGTGCAAGCCGCTAAAGCCGACATCGCAAAGCAAGCAAACGGAGTAACACAGCCGACCATTGCATCTGCAGCATCAATAGCAGCAGTAACAACACCTGTTGCAGCACCAACGGTTGCCATGCCAACTGCACCAGCAATGAATACTCAAGTATCAACCACACGCTTAACTGCAGCGGCGTTAGCACAACCAGAGTTATTGGGTAGTACGGCTAAAGACGGCATTAAAATCGCCCTTGCAGACACAAAATGGAAAGGCGATAAACTCGGTTTAGTGTTCGATTTTGACAGCACCAGTAACGAACATGTCACGGTTGTTGAAGTTGAAGTGAGTTTTTACAATGACAACGGTGCATTGCTCAAAACAGAAAAGCTTGAAGCCTGGGAAGCTATATTCCGTATGCCAGAAACTTACCTACGTAATGGTCAACATCGCCAAAGTGATACTATTTGGGTAGAGGGTGTGAATAAGCAGCAATGGCAAAAGCAGTTGATAAGCTTAAAAATTGTTGAAATTGAATCACGCTAATTCAATATCTAATCCTGAACCTAGACACGGAAATAGGTACTAAAATAGGTACGGATGTAAGCGTCAGCACTAGACCCAATACGAGAAATACATTTTAAAATCAATAACAAAAAGCCCAAATGAAATACCATTTCATTTGGGCTTAATTTATGGTGTAGGTTGGTAACCTTAGTTCAATAACTCATGTTCTTTAGGCAGTTGCTTACTAATCCACAATATCAATTTATGTTTACGATTCGGACCATCATCTTTATCTTCGGCTAATGGTTGGATTAAATTGTCTTGCACTAATAATCGATAAATACATTCCACTTTATCTTTTGGCGAAATGCCTTTGCCAAAATCTTCAAAACCACGCTTTTGCGCGTATCCCATGCCAATCTCCATCGCGAGCTTGAGCAGTTTTGTATCGTGTTTACCCGCTTTCATCTATCACCCTCATCGTGCTATCTATTGCTATTAAGCTACGCGAATATCCACAAATTACCACTACAATTACGGCCAGAATGCCGCAAAATCTAACAAACATCACTATTGGCAACTTTAGTTACAATAATTAATCTTAGTTAATACCATTAACCTTTGCTGCAAGCCGCAGGCTTGGTATTGTACTGGGGTTATTACTTTATGTTTTTATTGTCACTATTCAGCCGCACCACACACTTTGAATAGGCATAAAAACACCTAAAAGGGCCAAGACCCAAGGATATTTCAATGCGTAAAACACTTATCACGACTGCAGTTAGTGCTGCACTGATGCTCAGCGCGTGTTCAGAGCAATCAGCAGACACCGCCATGGCAGCCAAAACGACAACAGATGCATCAACAACTATGACTAAAGCGCCTGCCACTGCCGAAAACGTACTGTTAACACCAAGCCCTTTACAATACATGGCACCACAGTTCGACAAAATAACAGCCAGCGACTACTTGCCAGCATTTGAGCAAGGTATGAAAGATCACAAAGCTGAAATCGCCGCTATCACCAATAACAGCGAAGCAGCCACATTTGACAATACCATTGTCGCACTAGAAAACACCGGGGCTATTCTAGACCGTACTCAACGAGTGTTTTTCAACCTGTCAGGGCTTATCTCAGACGACAACTTCATCAGTGTTGAAGAACAAATTGTGCCTAAGCTAACGGCACATCAAGACAACATCTATCTTGATGAAAAGTTGTTTGCTCGTATCCAAGCGATTTATAAAAATAAAGCCACATTAACAGGCGAAGACTTACGTTTAGTTGAAGTGTATTACGACCGTTTTGTCCGTGCAGGTGCTGAATTATCAGTCGCAGACAAAACAACAATGCGTGAGCTAAACGGTGAACTAGCCAAATTTGAAACCAGCTTCTCACAAAACGTATTAAAGTCATTTAATGACGACGTGATCGTAATTGAAGATAAAGCCCTACTTGACGGCTTATCAGACAACGACATTGCATCATTAGCTGCTGCCGCTAAAACTGCTGGTAAAACGGGTTACATGATCACTTTAGTGAACACCACCACTCAACCATTGCTTTCTAGCCTTAAAAACCGCGATATACGTAAACAGCTATGGGAAACCTCAGCATATCGCGCCATGGACACCAACGCGCCGTTAAACATCAAAATTGCTCAACTGCGTGCACAAAAAGCCAAACTATTAGGTTACCCAACATGGGCGGCATACTCGCTAGGCGACCAAATGGCCAAAAACCCAGAAGCGGTTTATGGCATTCTTGACGACTTAGCCCCAAAAGCACTGGTTAAAGCCAAAGTAGAAGCGGCAGACATTCAAGCCGAAATCGTTAAAGACGGTAAAGACTTTACTTTAGAGCCATGGGACTGGGCTTACTACGCAGAAAAAGTGCGTAAAGCCAAATATGACTTAGACGACGGCCAGGTTAAACCTTATTTTGAAATGAATACCGTATTAAACGACGGCTTGTTTTTCGCAATGGAAAAACTGTACGGCATTACCGTTAAACCTCGTACTGACTTACCTGTGTGGCACAAAGACGTCACTGGTTATGAAATCTTTAACAAAGACGGCAGTTCACTAGGTTTGTTCTATCTCGATATGTACGCCCGCCCTGGTAAGCGTGGCGGCGCATGGATGGATGAGTACGTTAGTCAGTCATTCTTACAAAATACTAAGCCAGTGGTGTACAACGCACTTAACGTACCTAAACCAGCAGAAGGTCAACCTACTCTGTTAACGTTTGATGAAGTGAGCACGTTATTCCACGAATTTGGTCATGCCATTCACGGTTTATATTCGCAAGTTAACTACCCAAGCTTAGCTGGTACCAAAACTGCACGTGACTTTGTTGAGTTTCCATCACAAGCTAACGAAGACTGGAGTATTGATCCACAAGTGCTAGCCAACTATGCGAAACACTACCAAACTGGTGAGCCAATTCCTGCAGAGTTATTAGCTAAAGTGTTAAAAGCACACACCTTTAACCAAGGTTTTGGCACAGTTGAATACTTAGCTGCAGCGTTGCTTGATATGGAATGGCATTCAATTCCAGCTGGCACCGAAATTACCGATGTTGCCGCCTTTGAGAAACAAGCACTAGCCAAACACGGCCTAGACTACGGCCCAATTGCACCACGCTACAAAACCACTTACTTTAGCCACAGCTTCGGCGGCGGTTACTCAGCGGGTTACTATGCGTACCTTTGGACCGAAGTGTTTGCTGCAGACTCGTTTGCTTACATGATGGCTCACGGTGGATTAACCTTAGAGAACGGCCAAAAATACCGTGACGCAGTATTGTCAAAAGGTAATAGCCAAGATCTAATGCAAAGCTACATCGACTTTGCCGGTAAAAAACCATCAACCGACGCCCTATTAAAGCGTCGTGGTTTAGTACACTAAGTATTATTGTTGATATAAGCCTCTCTTATTGGCAACTCGCCAACAAGAGAGGCAAGCTTGCAATGAAAGCGCTTTAAAGATTTAAAAGGGTAAATATTGTGCAAACGTGAGCCTTTTTGTGTCATTTTGCACATTTGTTGTGCCATCGAACACATCAAGGCTTTACATTTTTTCTAATACCCTTATTATTCACCGCGTTCGGAGGGATGGCAGAGTGGTCGAATGCACCGGTCTTGAAAACCGGCAACGGTTTATCCCGTTCTAGGGTTCAAATCCCTATCCCTCCGCCACATTCAAATAAAAAGGCCCGCTATTTATAGCGGGCCTTTTTATTGGGCGAAAGATAGGACTTTGAACCCACGGGTTCCTCTTTATTACAAGCAAGCTATCCCTCCGCAAGATTTAAGACAAGAGATAGGACTTTAAACTCAAGGGTTCCTCTTTATTACAAGCAAGCTATCCCTCCGCAAGATTTAAGACAAAAGGCTCATCAGAAATGATGAGCCTTTTTTCGTTTAGGCGAAAGATAGGACTTTGAACCCACGGGTTCCTATTTATAAGATCGATACTTATATATGAGTTGTAAAGTGTATTCAGCATGTGGTTACTCATTCAATGACGAATTAGTGTAGTCATTTATGTCTACGGGCGGCATGTCTCTGCACGCGGAAGTGCATTCACTGAGGTATACATGCTGACTTTATTTATTGAGAAATAGTTACTCGAAGTATTGAGGTGCTTTTCTATAGAAACCATTATTTACTGGTTAGATTGTGCTTAACCGAATGAACTGATTTTAGATACAGGCATAAATAAATTTAGCTTAATTAAAGTCAAACAATTCGTAGCGTAAGTCTAATGTCGTAATGTAGATTGAGTTCGAAAAATATAATGGATTGATAATATTGCAATAAATATTATCGCTTGTTTTTTAAACGACACTAATGCGCAACCTTGGTTTATTTTGGAATGTTGAGAGTATTTTATCACTTTACATCAAAGACATAGAGAATGTACGATGATATAAATCAATAACTTGAACGGTCGACTTTATTGGGCGAGCCGTTCAGTAAGCTGTTGAACTAAGCCGCTTCGCGGAGCCAACAGAGGCTTCAATTGAGTTTATTACCCTCATTGAATCAACCAAGCTTAAAGATGTATGATAGAAAGATACGATGAAAAGGAATTTCAATGAAAAACATACCCACTACTCGATACCAATTAACTCAAAACTGCTCTGTAGCCCAGAGTCATCATCAAAAAAGCAAATTCCTAAAGCATGAAGCATGCCAATTAATTTGGACTAGGCATCGGCCAAGTCCAACAAGCGATTTACGTCTTGCTAACAGTGCATAAATACTAAAACGTTAGCACTCCAAAGTGTCATGGCCGCAGCACAAAGGAATATATATGACAATCACTCCGGAAAAAATAAACAGTCTATGCGAGCAATGGTGTTTATCTGTCAAGACCCCTGATGGAGGTATGGCAATTGGTGGAAATTCTGAAAAATTTCGACTTTTTGCAAATGGTGTCAAATTCCATGAATTGGATCACTTGAGTTTAATGGCATCAATCCTCGGTCTCTCTAAAGTGTTGCTATTACCAGGATTAAATACAATTATTGTACAAGATCACTTTGGTTTATGGTCTTGGTGTGCAGAAATTATCGTTGGTAGCAGATCCGAATATTTTAGTCATGAAGATCATGAAATTAAGTCATTATTTCAGGCTTCAATCAGAGCTTCACTGGCAAATTGTAAAAAGCCAGCAGGATCAAGTGAAGAGCATCAGTTACAATACGAAGCTGAACAAAAACTCCCGCATCATGCTCGATACTTTCTGTCTGACTCTTCTCTAGTTTTAGCCTATATCAGTTTCCCATTGCTTGAATCGACTCTAAAGCGAGTGAGTTCAAAATGTCTGAATATGGACGGTACAGTAAAGTCTGATTTTCAAGTACAAAATCGTGCAGGCAAACCACGACATTATAAAACGGGAACTCAATGCTCAAGCATTCGAGATGCCTTAAACCTTGTATATGATCAGGTTGCAGATTCTGAACTTAAGGTGTTATTGGATCAATTCAGAGTTCATATTTCAAGTTTAGATGGCTCTCAAGACCCTTTTGATCTTATTTACTCATGGCGAAATCAATCGTTACACGGAAGCACAAACTTTCAAACTATAGGTGGGACTTTACTTAATTTATCTCTACTTCTTTGCGTATACAGTTTGAAAGATAATTATGAAGAACTAAGAGATAAAGTGGTAGAGCACTGCAAGTGGGAAGAGAAGCATGACCATAAAAGTCCTTGGTCATTTTATCCACCATACTAGTCTAACAAGGCGTTGCACTAAGCCGCTGCGCAGAGCCAACAGAGGCTTCAATTGAGTTTATTACCCTCATTGAATCAACCAAGCTTAAAGATGTATGATAGAAAAATACGATGAAAAGGAATTTCAATGAAAAACTTACCCACTACTCGATACCAATTGACTCAAAACTGTTCTGTAAGCCAGAGCCAGCATCAAAAAAAGCAAATTCCTATAGAATGAAGTATGCCAATTAATTTTGACTAGGTACCGACCAAGTCCAAAAAGCGATTTATGCCTTGTAACAACGCAACGCATAAATACTAAAACGTTATGTTTCCGAACAAACAAAGGTAGAAAATGGGTATTGAAAAGATACTAGAAATTTCATTGGAGTACATAAATGCACTTGTTTGGCCAGGAGTGTTATTGGTAATTATCTTCTCATTTAAAAAACAAGTTGAAAACCTGTTTGTACGCGTCAAAACGAGTGAAATTGCAGGCGCAAAATTCAGTTTTACTGAAGTGGCTTCTGGAATGATTAGCTCAAAGGTAGACGCGATTGCTGACGAAACGGACCCAAAACTCAGAGCCAAACTAGCAGTTGAGGTGAAAAGTGTCGCCGCAATCTTAGGGGCGATTCATCCGATAACTTTAAGTTTATTAATTGGTGGGGCTGGCGGAAATGCTTGGTCAAAGAGTATATATCAGAGTGAAAGAAATTACTTCGACCAGTTGGAAGAAGGAAAGCTAGCAAAAGTAATCAAAGAAGGTGAGGACAAGGGAGAGGATAGTCTTGGCTTTGTGAAGCTAGAACTATTACACAAAGGTGAGGAGTTACTATCTTCAATTGGTTTCTATGACAAGCTTCAGGGAAACTCGCAGTGAAGTTAAGCATAGTTTCCTCTGACATCGGTAAACATAACAACTATGACCCAATAGCTATTATTAGGCCTTAGCGCTAGAAGCTGAATATAATTCTTCTGACGATAAATAAAACAACAGTTTGGTGTAACAATTAACTAATTCAAAACTCGTACAACCCGCGAATACAGGCGTCTTAGAAGTAGGGGCGAGGGTTCAAATCCCTACCCCTTTGAATATTGAGTTTTCAGAACGATGACTTTACGTTTATATTCTGTAGTTATACTTTAGCCCTCATAAAGTTTCTGTGTTAACCGTATTTGGCCGCCTATTTACAACACGCTTTGTGACTGAACCACTGATCTTGTCACTAACCCATTAGGAATCGAAACGATGAAACAAATCTGCTTGGTTTTATTAGCTTTTTTCTCAATACCTTCATTGGCTGATGACATGGTGTTAGCTGACACAATGAAAGCGCTTGATACTGCGGTGTTTGACTCATTTAACCATTGCCAAAATCTGCAAGAGCTAGATAAGCACGCAAGCTTTTTTGCAGCTGATGTTGAGTTTTATCATGATAATGGTGGGGTAACGTGGGACCGTGACAGCATGATTGCCAATACAAAAAATAATGCATGTGGTCATTACACCCGAAAACTGGTTGAAGGATCTTTTAACGTCCACTCGATTAAAGATTTTGGTGCGATTACAGAAGGGGTGCATATCTTTTGTCAAAATAAAACCAACCAATGTGAAGGTAAAGCTGACTTTGTCATGGTTTGGCGTAAAGTAGACGACAAATGGCAAATAACCCGAGTATTGAGTTATGGTCACCGTGAAAATAAATAAAAGGATATTAATAATGTACAAGCAAGTTTCAATTATTACACTCAGCATGATGCTGTTAATGGGTTGTTCTGGCACAGTGCCTACTTTAGGCATTAATGATGGCCAGTTAATGCCATGTCCTGAATCGCCAAATTGTGTCAGTAGCCAACAATCAGCTGCAGATGAAGAGCATGCGATACAACCGATTGAGTTCGTCGGCACACGCCAGCAGGCGCAGGCAAAACTGTTGCACGTATTAAAGACTGCTGAACGAGCGAATATCGTCGTGGTTGAGGATGATTATATCCGAGTAGAGTTTACCTCTCAGATAATGCGGTTTGTCGATGATGTTGAGTTTTACTTTCCGTCAACAGCATCCGATAAAATAACCATCCATGTTAGATCCGCTTCTCGTATCGGAGAGTCTGACTTTGGGGTTAACCGCGAGCGAATAGAACAGATTAGAAATAACGTCAAACTATAGTGACTGCCAGGTAAATAACAGGTTAGCTTGTGTCTATTTCATTTGGCTAAAAATGAAATAGACGGAAACGGTCTTACCCAGAGGTTGGTCTGAAGCGTTCGTATACAGAGCCGTTATGTGTTTGGTTAGTTTCAGGTTATCTACTGCGACATGGTCAACTAAACGTCATCAACGGTGACATCATCAACTATTAGCTATCAACTATCAACTATCAACTATCAACTATCAGCTCATCAAAGTCTGGAGTTAGCATGAATAATAAAATTATTGGGATTGTACTTGTTATTGCGGGTATTTTTTTAGCATTGTGGGGCTACAATATTTATGATGCAGCGAGCTCCCAACTTACCCGCGCCATAAGTGGTGATACACCTATTGAAGCCTGGGCTGGAATGGCGGGTGGTATTATTGCGGTTCTAATAGGTATTACAAAGTTGAAATAATGGATTGTGATTAAACGTTGATGTAAAAACATTCAACCATAATGGCTGCCAACTGATGACTATTTATAAGTAAAGTTATTGACTACAAAAACCAAATTAATACGTGTAAACAGCAATTGATTATTGGTT
This sequence comes from Shewanella sp. ALD9, assembly GCF_002836315.1. Lineage (NCBI taxonomy): Bacteria > Pseudomonadati > Pseudomonadota > Gammaproteobacteria > Alteromonadales > Shewanellaceae > Shewanella > Shewanella sp. ALD9. Next base: position 357,515 of record NZ_PJCD01000001.1, on the reverse strand, counting down.
TTTACTTTTGAACGTTCATTACTATTGGCACCGGTAAAGGTTGCAGTAAATAACCACTGCAACCTTATTTTAGACCTCACCTAAATAACGTTATCCAGCCAGCTTGTCGTTAAGTAAATCGAGTCTATCTTGTCCCCAAAATGGCTCATTTTGATACACATAGGTCGGTACTCCCAACAAGCCTTTTTCAATAGCATCTACAGTATTAGATTCGTATATTACTTCGATTTCGGCTGACAATGCTTGCTGTACAACACTGTCGGCGTCGACATTGAGTGAGGTTAATATTTGCTTAATCACCGCTTCATCAGCAATGTTTTGATCTTTTGCCCAACATGCTGCCAGTACATTACCAACAAATTCACCGACATCTTGTCCAGCTTGTTGTAACACAATTGTGCATCTGTCGGCCAAACTTGGGTCTGCAGGGAAAAAAGCAGGCTGTAGATTAAGGGTCAATTTGCGCTTTGTTGACCAACGAGCTAACTCAATTAAGCGATAGTCTTGTCGAGCTTGCAGGCGTTGTTTTACCGGTAACACACCTAATTCAGCAAATAATTTTGCCAGTTTAATCGGCTTATAGTTGATAGCAGCTTTGTGCTGTTCAGCCAACGAGGTAAAGGTGCTATGGCCTAAATAGGCATAAGGAGAAAGACTCGTAAAATAATACTCTATTGCTGTTGTCATGGTTCACATTACCTTTTTGGGCTTATTTGAGGGGCTGAGTCATCACACACGTGTATTTAGCTTATACCTAGCATTAACTGCTAATAGATAACGGGTAACGACCATAATACAATCATAACTAACAGTTAAATTCCAAGTACTATGGCTGAAAGTCTGCCTTCTGGCCACTGAGAAAGTTAATATCAAGTCTATGATAATCTCACAATAAACCTTAAAGAATATTAAGTCTCTCAACGATTAAGACCATAATGTCATAAGGCAGAACAACACAGAATCTTTTACAGGATCAATTGTTGTAACTCACTCTTTAGCTTAAAAAGTGTTTCACACTCCCGCTAAGTGACTGAGATTGAACATAGTCGGCATAACGCTGTTATAGAGTGATGCTGATAAATACAAAAAGTGCCAAAAGGCACTTTTTATATTTTAAAGAGGAAAGATACCTCTTTAGCAACTTAGCATTTATTGCGCTGGATTAACGCCAGGGATAACTTCATCCACACCAAAGCCTGTTTTGGCCGATTGAATGACATTAATCGCTTCAGATGTCAGTGCATTATTGCCTGTCAGTAGGTCATTTAAATTACCAGACTCTGAATTAACTAAACCTAACTCTCGTAGCATAGCGTCGACCACAGGGGCATTAGCACGATAGTTTAATGCAGCAGTGGTTACTTGCTCTGCAATACCACCCTGGGATTGGTTACCCTCGCCGTTACTCATTTGATTGCCCGTACCATAGCCTTGTAAAATCTTAATACCTTCAATTTTTTCAAGCGGTTTAACGGCTTGAGCAATAATGTCTGGTAAGGCTTTTAATATGGCTAATGATCTTTGCAGTGCAATTTGTTCGTTGCTCAGTACGTTTTCAGCTTCGTACTGTGCCCGCTTACCCGCAGCTTCAACTGCATAGATTTTCTCATCGGCTGAGGCTTTTAGCATCTTAGCGTCTGCACTGGCACGCGCTTCAATTAAAATGGCGCTAGCTCTATCTTCCGCGGCAACTTTTTCTGATTCAGCTCGAACCGTAACACCCACGGCCTCACGCTCAGCTTCTTTTCGGGCATCAATAACTTCAATGTCTTTACGACGATTAGCTTCAGCAGTTTGGCGCGCAGTAATAACCGCTTCTTCTTTTTCTACCTTGGTTTTTTCAGCTTCTGCAGCGCGAGCGCGAGCGGCTGACTCTTCTTCCGACTTAGCGGCCACCGCAATGCGTTTGTCTTGTTCAGATACTTCAATATCGCGTTGTTGCTGAATGCGTGACTGTTCAATAGACTTATACTTTTCAATTTCACGGGTTTCGATGTCTTTGGTTTTTTCAATTTCAGCCGTTTCAATTGCGCGCTCTTTGGCAATTTCTGCTTCACGTTCTTCGCGGGCTTTGTTTTCTTTTTGTTTAATGATTTCAGCTTTTTGATCGGCACGTTTAAATTCAAGCGACTGTTGCTGCGCGAGGCGAGCTTCTTCTTCCGACTTTTCGATTTCTAACGATTCTTTTTCTGCTTCAAGATTACGCTGTTCAATTTTGATGCGGTTTTCTTGTTGAATATCGTTGGTTTCTTTACGTTTTTCTTCAATGATTTTTGCTAGACGAGCACGACCTTCGGCATCAAATGCGTTATTTTCATTAAAAAATTGCAAGTCAGTTTGATCAAAACCCGTGAGCGACACAGATTCTAATTCTAGGCCGTTTTTCTCAAGGTCATTGGCGACATTGTTCTGCACTCGCTGGACAAAGTCTGCGCGCTGCTCGTGCATTTCGGTCATGGTCATTTCAGCTGCAACGGTACGCAATACGTCGACAAACTTTGATTCCATTAATTTTTTAAGTTCTTCAACACGATTAGTGCGAGTACCTAACGTTTGCGCTGCCATTGAAATCCCTTCGGCATTTGGCGCAACACGTAAATAGAAGTCGGCTTTTACATCCACGCGCATTCTGTCTTTGGTGATCAGGGCATCTTTTTGATTTTTTTCGACTTCAATACGCAAGGTATTCATGTTGACCGAAATCGTTTCGTGCAGCACTGGCAGCACAATTGCGCCACCATCTTTAATGATTTTCTCACCGCCGAACCCAGTACGAACAAAAGCCATTTCTTTACTGGCTCGTTTGTACAATTTGGCAAAAATAAGTCCAATAATAATCAATCCTAATACTGCTATGCCAGCAATGAGGAGGACAAAGCCGCTTCCTGAATCAAAGTTTGTTAACGTTTCCATTTAATTTCCTTTTAAATACAACTGTGTTTTATCAAAAAGTGTCATTGGAATGACATTTTTATTTTTAGGGTATATCTCAATAAGATATTTTTAGGTTAACTGAATCTGGTTGCTGTCCAGACTTTGCCTTGATGAGCGATGAGTACAACATCGACGCCAGGCAAAAATTCGACATCGTCGTGTTCTGGTTCAACTAACACGTAGTGTTTCTGCCCAAATGTGTCCCGAACCACCGCTTCTGTCGGCATGCCTTTTATTGCACGACCTTGGGTTATCTTGCCTACACAACCGCCAAGCGCATCAATTGATATTGCTGAGGTTTCGTTTTTAGGGAGAATATTGGCAATACCATTACCAATAAAGTGGCTTGAAAAAAACATTATGACTAACGCAACAGGTACGGTGATGATTTGGGGTAAGAAGCTGCCAAAAAGTTGTGAATAGCCAAAGTTAATCACATACCCTGCTATCGCAAAACTACTTAATGCTAATACAAACCAGATAAGTAACGGTAAGCGATTAAGACACAGCCAACCCAATATACCTGTCATACCGGTAACCGATACCGTGGTATCAACATCTGTATCGACATCGAGTGAAAACCAATTATCAAGTGCACTAAATACACTTAAGCCTGCAATCATGGCGATGATTTCAAACATCCCCAGCATGACCACAATAACAAGCGCAATTGAAAAGGGTATATTTGCTTGAGCGACTAAAAAAGCCTGCATGGCTCCTCCATAAACCTAACGGGTTAAACTCCATTTGATTGTAAAATATCATGTTATTTTGCAAGAGGATATGAAACAGCAACACTTTTTAGAATATATTACCTCTAGCTCAGTCAAACCAATGAGTTTAACCACGGGGTTTAGACAACATCAATACGCCACGCGCTAATATTATCTCGAGTCGGCCAATAGTGGCGATAATACCGACAATCTTCCATCAATGGGTTCGGTTATGGTTAACCCTAAAATATCAGCAATGAGTGGATACAAATGAATGTTTTCGGCATAGTCGACTGTCACATGATTAAATGCCGGCCCTTGAGCGTACAACACTGTGTTCATGTCGCTGATGACACTGGCATCATAACCGTGCTTGCCTACTACGCCAGCCCTCGCATCGGTGCTAGTAATGTAATGTTGATTACTGATTAATATTGCATCACCAATTGACGGATTATTGTTAAAGTGCAAAGACGCGGGAATATCTTGTTGGCGATAAAATTGCAAACCAGGCACTGTTTGGGTTAACGCTTTTAAGGCATCTAAATCTTGTTGCTTATTCTCACCAGTGGCTGTGACTAATGAAAAAGCCGCATCGTTATTAAAGCTAAATCTAGCTTTTAACGCTTTATTGTCCACAAACAATTTATCGGTATACAGACGTTCAAATCCTGCAACATTCGCCATACCATGATCGGATGTAATAATCACATTAACCTTAAAAGGTAAGGCTTTTATTCCCGCTAAAAGCAGCCCTACAGCTTGGTCAACTTTCTGCACCGCTTGATAGGTGTTTGTAGACTCTGGGCCAAAAAGGTGGCCTGCGGTGTCTACATCTGAAAAGTATAACGTTACAAATTGTGGCCGCTGATCTTCGGCCAAATTAAACCACTGCAAAACCTGCTCGACTCTTTCATTGTTGGGAGCATTGTCACGATAAGGCAACCAATAATTTGGTCGCTGACCAGCAATTTTAGCTTCTGAACCTGGCCAAAAATAGGTGGCACTTTTTAATCCTTGCTGACCCGCTAATGACCATAACGGCACCCCATGGTAAAAGCGGCCGTCAGTGACCGCTTGTTTAATATTCATGGCATAAGGCTGTTGCAAAGCATGATTATAAAATCGATTTGACACTATGCCGTGATGAGCGGGGTAAAGACCTGTCACTAAGGTGATGTGATTAGGAAACGTCACAGTCGGAAACGACGGCTTAAAATGAGTGATTGTGGCAGCGTGTTTAGCAAAATCAGTAAGGTGATTAGGGCTATGCAAGCTGTTGTAATCGTATCGATAACCGTCAATAGACACGAGTAATACATAGGGTTTTTCTGGTACTGCTGCTGTAGTGTTAGCTGATAAATAACAGCTCAATAAGCTAGTAATCAATCCACATATAATAGCAATGACACGCATGATGATTCCCCATGATATATAAATATTAATAATATCAAATGAATATGACAATTTTATTGATTTTGATTCTATATTTATCAATATATAAAGCGCTGTCAATATGATGTCTACACTACAAATAAACCATGCTAATGACATTCCAGTGGCATTAGTATTGAAGATATACCCACAATAATGGATTCACCGCAGAACGTATCAATCACATGGCGAATAACCTAGCCACCCAACCTTATTAATTCGAGAAGATAAGCGTGGATCACGTAACCAAGACATTCTCAATAGGCTCAGGATGAGAACGTGCATATTTTAACGGTGAGCAGAGTAAACAAATTAGAATTAAACATGATTTGTTATTAATGAGTAAATGGCTGACGTGAAACAGGCGATATTAATATATAGTTACTGAGAACCAATATGTTATTGGCATCACAATGTTGGAGATTGGATGAAGTTAAAAACTCTAAAATCACAAACTCAGTCCAGCATGCTCATGAAAAAACGAGCTAGAGTTGATTTTATTGTTGGTACATTATTCGTGGTAATCATGGTCATTTTGTCTTTCGCGTTTAATGTCGAATTTGTTGAATCAGTTTATGAATTTACTCGTAGCCACGAAAGCTGGGAAATGGATGAGTTGATTTTTAGCTTTTTATGGATTGCATTAACTGCAACTATTTATGGCATAAGACGAGTCATTGACATTAAATCAATTAACAAAGAAATCACCTATCACGCGTATTACGATTCACTAACTGGTCTTCCAAATCGAACATTAGCGCTGTCTCAATTAGATAAATTACTGCAAAATTCTCATAGAACATCAACGAGTATTGGTGTCATTTTTTTGGACTTAGACGGCTTCAAGGATGTTAATGATTCATACGGCCATGAAGCGGGCGACATACTCATTAAAAAGGTGGGTGAAAAGCTAGCTTCGATTATAAGAAATGATGAGATAGTGGCTCGACTTGGCGGCGATGAATTTTTAATAATTGCAGGTTTTCCTCAAGGAACAACCAATATAGAGTCACTGATTAATCGGCTCTTTAAGTGTCAAAACGAACCATTTAGCATCAATAGTCGCAGCATTGATATGAGCTTCAGCATGGGTGTCGCACTTTCACCACAGCATGGTAACTCCGTTCAAGAATTATTAATTGCAGCAGATTGTGCAATGTATGAAGCAAAACGTAATAAACTGAATACAGCTTGTTACTATACCGATGAAATAGGCCAAAAAATCTCTGAACGCTATCGACTATCCGCGCAACTTAAGCTGGCCATTCAAAACGAACAACTATATTTAGTCTATCAACCTATCGCTTGCGCTGTGTCTGGAGCAATAGAGGGTTATGAAACACTGACACGCTGGAATTTGCAAGGAACACATATTAATCCAGAACTGGTTATTAACCTTGCTGAAGACATTGGTCTATCGGAAGACTTTTTTTAATGGCTGCTAAAAACAACGTTGGCAGAAGGAAGTCGGTTTTTAAAACGAGATCAATTTATCGCGATAAACGTATCAGTTAAACAATTTTTAGACGTAAATTTTCTGGTTAACACTCAAAAAATCATCTCTGCATTTGATCATATTAATATTGAGTTTGAGATTACAGAAAGCTCGTTAATCGCAAATTTTACAGAAACAACCAACAGAATTGACGCACTTAATACGATGGGCATTAAAGTCATGATTGATGATTTTGGGACAGGTTATTCGTCATTAAGCCGACTAAAACATCTAAAAGTAGACAAAATTAAAATTGATCGTGAATTTTTAAATGATGCTGTTAATGATAAAAAAAGCGCAGGGATTTATGAAAGCATTGTCGCACTTGCTCATAAACTCGATATTGATGTTGTTGCTGAAGGGGTTGAAACCAAAGAGCAGCTAGATTATTTACGTCAATTTAAGCCTATTTTTTTACAAGGTTATTTATTCCAAACACCTAAAATAAGCACTGAACAAACATCTGAAATTATCATTAAAGACATCATTTTACACACTTAGTACCTGTTCATTGCTCTTAAAGAAAAACAGATATATTACTGTAAATTATCACAATGGAGCCACCACCTAAAAATAGCCCAAAGTGCTTATTATCCAATGATAGATTTTGCTACATCCCCGTCTAGAGCTAACTGAATACTTCACCTTATTCGATGATATAACAGGCATTAATTTTACTGCCCCCTTTCACTCATCTACTTTGTACGACTTAACCTAAATTGCATATAGGCAGCTGTAATTCCATTGGCATCTTCGATTTGTGGGTAATGTCCCAGCGTAGACAGTTCAGTTACATCTGCATGAGGAATCAATTTACGATAATGATCGATCATGTGTTGACCAGAGATCGGATCTTTAGCCCCTGCGATCAACTTGATCGGTATTGTACTGTTGATAATCGCCCCAACCCAACGTTCACGGTATTGTTTACGCTGGGTGATATAGCGAATGACTTTATGCATTACCGCGATACCATTATTGTGATTAAGCAATTGCCATAATGTGTCAATAACCTGTGGCCTAGGCGGTGTCGATGGCCCAAATATACGTTGTAAATTAGCAGCAAACTTTTGTTTGTTAATTAACTTAGACACCAGAGGCCCTAATGGAGACAGTAGCAAGCTTTGAATAAGCAAAGGTTTGTGGGTTTCGGGGAACAAACCTCCATTAAGAAAACACACACTGTTAATGCTCAATGTACTGTTGCCATCAAGTTGTCTTGCTAACAACTCTTGCGCGACCGTATCGCCGTAGTCATGGGCTAGAATATGATAATGGCTAACGCCAAATTGCTGTAAAACAGCTTCATAAATATCGGCTTGCTGACTGATTAAATAATCAACATTTTTGGGTTTGTCTGAAAATCCAAAACCCAACATATCAAGAGTTACCACAAAATAGTGTTGAGTTAACTCATGCCACATACCTTCCCAATCCCAACTTGCGCTAGGGTAACCATGAATTAGCAATAACGCTGGTGCCGTTCTATCACCCGCTTGACGAGTAAAGATCTGCTGATCGTTAATAGACAAAAATTGCCCCTGCTGTTGCCACTCGCACAGTTCGATCATGACGATATTTTCCGCTAAATAATGAGTTTAGATAACAGAATCACACATCATCCCCATATTGGCTAGTCTGTTTTTATGGAAATTAATCCATAAAAAATAACTTAATTACACTTAAGTTAATGATAAATCGATACTTAAATTAGCTAGCATTTTTTGTTCCTTTAAATCATCACGAAAGTAGTATTTTTAAGCATTGGACGTATACTTATTAGTATTCCCTCGTAATGACGGTAAACTTATTGATGCAAATGCTAGCTGACCCACAAACACTGCATGATAATCTTAAATTGCTATACCGTAGCGCCATTCCTGGTATCGCAATTACTGCTCTCACAATCACTTAACCACCTACTAATATAAAACTAAATGTTCTGTTAATTTATTGTCTGATTAATGGGCGCTGGTGCTATGATTCCAGTTTATTCGACTTCAGTTAAACCACACATAAAGTTAAGCTTTTTATTTTAAAGAATAAAATATTAATGATCAGCTATTAGCCCAATAGTTATTAACTGATTAACATCGCGAGGAACGTCAGTGTTAACAGATCCATTGTTTTGGTTAGTCGCTATTCCAGCGGTATTAATCACCGGGATGTCAAAATCAGGCTTTGCTGGCGGTGCAGGCGGATTAACCGTGCCTTTACTTGCCTTGGCCATTAGCCCTGCAGCAGCCGCGGCAGTGATGTTACCGCTATTGGTTTACATGGATTTTTTAAGTGTGCGCTCTTGGTGGGGAAAACAAAATACGACCCAACTGTGGATTTTGTTGCCTGCGGCCATTATCGGTATTGTGGTGGCTTATCTGCTATTTGATCAACTTAACGAGCAGTATTTACGCGGCTTATTAGGGGTTATTTCGTTAGGATTTGGTGTTTATGGTTTGACATTGGGAGAATGGTCACAACGAAAACCATCCTCTTTTATCGGCCGAGTTTGCGGCACAATTGCTGGCTTTACCAGCTTTGTTGCTCATGCCGGTGGGCCGCCATTAAATGCCTATTTAATCCCGCTGCGTTTGCCTAAAACAGAATACTTAGGCACTGCGGTGGTATTTTTTGCAGTAGTGAATGCTGTGAAGTTAATTCCCTACAGCATGCTAGGACAAATTAACCTTAGTAATTTATTAGTCTCTGCATCATTGGCGCCCATTGCCTGGATTGGGGTAAAACTCGGACTGCGCATTCAAGATAAGTTTGATGAAAAACAGTTTAAAAAAATAATCCTCAGTTTAATGATCGTGGTAGGTTTACGCTTATTGTGGACGGCACTGATACCATAATTGATGTGGTAATATTTGCCTATCGCGTTGATTCATAAATTGAGCTATCAAATTGAGCCATCCAATTTAAATCATCGTAATATTTGATACCGCTATAACAAGCCCAACAGTATAAATAAGGTAAAATATGAGTGCTGATAATCGCTATTTTTATGAACCCAGCAAAGGTCATGGTCTGCCACATAACCCACTTAATGCCATTATAGGCCCACGTCCCATTGGTTGGATTGCCTCTCGTAATGCTCAAGGCCAGCGAAATCTAGCGCCTTATAGCTTCTTTAACTGCTTTAATTACGATCCGCCAATTATCGGCTTTGCCAGTACAGGTTGGAAAGACAGCGTCGCCAACATTGTTGAAACTGGCGAGTTTGTATGGAACTTAACGACCCGCAGTTTAGCCGCGCAAATGAATCAAACCTCTGCAGCATTACCCCGTGGCACTGATGAGTTTGAATTTGCTGGATTGACACCAATAGCAGGCAACATTGTTAAAGCTGACCGCATTGCACAAAGCCCGGTCAGCTTCGAATGCAAACTGTCGCAATGCATTCAGTTAACCGCAGCTAATGGTGACAAAATTGATACTTGGTTAGTGCTTGGTGAGGTTGTAGCTGTACACATTGAAAAATACTTGCTGAGCCCAGAAGGAATTTATCAAACAGCATTAGCTGAGCCTGTTTTGCGCGCAGGTGGACCATCGGCTTATTATGGTATTTCCGACGAACAGCGTTTCGACTTACATCGCCCGACTTTATAAGTATCTATACCAATCCTATGAAACAAATAAGGCTACCATTGGTAGCCTTAAATCACTTTAGAATCAGTTAAAGCTGATGATTAGAACTGGTAATGTAAACCCAATGCAATCTGTTCAATCTCAGCATCAATATCATCAATATAACCATATTCATCAATATCAAGATCACCTTTGCTCATATCGTAGCTTAAACGCAGGTTTAGGTGCTCAGTCAATGCAGCATTAATACCCACACCATAGGTAAAACCAATACCAGAAGCAGTAAAATCATCATAATAACCATCTACAACAACGGCCATTGATGCGAAACCCACTTTAACGAAACCCGAAAATGTCTCATTAAAATGCAGAGTAAATGTTGGTGTAAAGGTCAGCGCACCGGCAACAACATCAAAATCGTCTTCACCTACGTTGGCCGCAAAAAAATTGCTTTCTAAGCCAAACCAGTCATTAAACTGATAGCCACCGTAAACACCGAAGCCTGTTGCTGATTCAGAACCACTGGCATCATCTGAACCAAGTTCTGTTTTATTCACCGCACCACCAATATAAAAACCACTGCTATCTGATGTTGATAAGCTTGTATCTGTGTTGGCAAAAGCCGGAGTAACTAAAATCGCGCACAATATTGTGGCTAGAAGAGACATTTTGTACATCATTGTTCCTTAATGATATTTGAAAAAACGCAGAATAGTAGCATGTAATATTATTCTGTAAACAATTAATAATATTAATCTTTTAGGCTAGTTGATGTCGGTATCGTATTGACTTAATACACTATGATTGATAACGCAATTCTGCTTTATATTGGTACGAAATGAAGTGATTGACTCACACTATAGAAACAAAAGTTGGACAGGACTAACTTGATGATGTTGAAACTATTATCAGGGCGGAAATTTCAAGCCTCACAAATGTAAAACAAATAAAAACCCCAAGAGACAATCAACGTTCGATTGGCATTTGGGGTTTTATGTTAGCGATTAAACCGTAAGCTACAGGTTAACGCCTAATGCTTTTACCGTTTCGATATTAATGTATTTATCGGTTGGTAAGTTATTATCATTTTGGAAAGCATTTACCGCTTTAATGGTATCAACACCAACAACACCATCGATTTTACCTGGGTTATAACCCTTCGATGCTAACGCCTGTTGTAAATCGGTAATGGTCGAACGTGTCATGTTGGTTTCACATAAGATTGGACGCCATTCCATAAAGCCATCTTTATCGATACGGCTCAGCGAAACGGTTTCAAACTCTGCAGGCACTTCAGAACGCATCTCTTTAGCAGCAGAGACTAACTTAGTGACACTCATCGTTTCGTATTTTGCAGCAACATCTATGCGTTTAGTCGATGCAGGGCTTACTACGACACGGCGACTAACCGTTTCAAATTCAGCTGGCGTTTCTGTCAAACAGATCTTGTTACCCGTGCGAGTTGCTTTGGGATGTTCCTCGTTATGCACGTCATGCCAAACAAATTCAACATCAGCAACTTTTTGAGTTACCTGAATATTTTTATACTTAGCAGGAATTTGTGTGCGCACTTCTTTTGCTTCGCTCACTAATTCTTGTACACGTACTGTTTCGTATTCTGCAGGAATATCGACAGTGCGTGATGTAGCAGGTGAAACTAACACTCGTTTTGTGAGTGTTTTATAAGTGGCTGCCACTTCAACTAAACACATGATTTCGCCAGTCGCTTCATCAATTTTCTGGATTGGGCCAACGCCTTTTTTCCAAATATTGTGAGCTGGTACGTCGACAACATCTTCAGTAACAGTCTCATATTGTGCTGCCACTTGCTCCATGCGAGTACTGGCTTCTTTAACTAAAATACGCTTCTCAATCCAACGAAATTCAGCTGGGAGAGTTTCAACCACATCATAGGCTTCAGCAATAAGAACCGACTCACCTTTTTGCTCATAACGTGCAGGCATGTAATGTTCATGGAAACACATACCAGCAGTTGCATTATTTAGGTTAATGCCGTGCTCTGTAGCCGCTTTTAGTAATTCAGCACTTGCAGGCGCACTGCCTTTACGTAGGTCGACTAACCATTGCGAACCCGCCGCACGAATTAACTTTTTCTCGGTCACAACATCATAAGTAGCTGGTAAGGCGACCATGTTAAAGCTAGCAGGTTGTACCTCAATGGTTTCAGTTACTTGCTGGTATTGTGCTGGCACAATACTCACGTTTTCACTAGCTTCCTTTACCATTAAAGTTTCGGTGTAATTTTCGTATGTAGGTTCTACCCATACACGCGCGTAACACTCACCTGGCTTAGCGTTAGGTGGAAGTAATTCGCCCTCTGGACTGGTTTTAACAACTAAAGCATCTTGCGCTTCTGCTTCACGCTTGGCGACCGCTTTCTCTCTTTCTAACAAAGCACTGTTTCGTTGCGATAATTCTTCAGCGTTATATACAGATACATTAGCGGGTTGTGACAAGTTACTACATGCAGTCAATAAAATAGCAGCAGAAATTGTACTCAGTTTGAAAATAGTTGTCTTTGCAGTTGCCATGATTACTCCTGGATAAATTTGGCGGATTTGATACTAACTTGTAAATATTTGTAAATATTTGTTACATTTTGATAATAGGATACCGTCAATTTAATGACTGTTCAACAACGCAGACTTAATTATCAAATAGAATATAAACAATAGGTTGTGTAAAAGCACAATGTTTCAGCCATTATATTGACTTTACTTTGAAGATAATCCTATCGTAATTGAAACAATTAAATGTTAAAAATATGTTTCAAAACAATTGCTAGTTCGATTATTAAAACAATCAAAAAAAATCATCGCCTAATATTTTTCAGCTTGTTTTATGAGCATTTCTAATAAGGGGCATTAATTTAGTTTTTTTCATTATCGTGAATGAATATTGATAAAAATACCCATGAAGATGTTTTATGGCAGCGACTGAGCTAAAAATGAAATGCCAATATAAAGATAAATCCGAACAGGATAATTTATCATCGAGGTATCAATAAAACAGAAGACAGCACGAATTAAAGAGATTAATAATGCAGCCTCATAAAAATGAATTCGAAATATTTGTTATTATTCACCCCAAAATCACGAATACTAGACACCTTTGTATATTCCAGACTATATTTTACAGCGTGTTAGCCTCGCAATTGATGCTTCGACCTTAACTCATATTGAAGTGATCCAACCGCTTTGGGGTGGTTATGGTCAGTTATTTAGGGCTTATGTAACGGGTAAATCGTACTCGTCAGTGATTGTGAAATATATCTGTTTACCTCAACAGGAATCGCATCCTCGAGGTTGGAATACGCCACTGTCGCATCAGCGTAAATTGCAGTCGTACCAAGTGGAAGTGAATTGGTATCAGCACTATGCAAATCTTCATACACAGCAGAGATTCAGTCCTCTGCCGCGTTGTTTGTATGTAGACCAACAAGCCAATGAAACCCTGTTAGTGTTACAAGACTTGCATACCCTGGGATTTACTCAAGTAAGAAAAACCACCACATCTGAAACCGTACTCGCGTGCTTAACGTGGTTAGGGCATTTTCATGCTAAATACATGCACGTAGAGCCAAAAGGGCTTTGGCCTGTCGGCACATACTGGCATCTAGATACACGACCAGACGAGTTAGCCGCTTTAGCCGACAGCCCGCTTAAGTCGGCAGCCCATCTCATCGACGATGCCTTGAAACAATGTCCATTTCAAACCTTGGTGCATGGCGATGCCAAATTAGCTAACTTTTGTTTTAGTCAGGATGACCATGCTGCAGCAGTCGATTTTCAATATATCGGCCAAGGTTGCGGTATGAAAGACGTAATCATGTTACTCAGCAGCGTATTGAGCTATCACGAACCAGAAGCGTTAATTAATGGCTATCTTAATCATTATTTTGTCGCGCTAACCCAAGGCCTAGCTGAGTGTCATCCGCTAATCAATCCGCTTGAGGTACAACAGGCATGGCGACCTTTATATTGTTTAGCCTGGGCTGATTTCCAGCGTTTTATTAAAGGTTGGAGTGTTGAGCATTTCAAAATCAACCCATATACCGAAGCGCTAACCGAGCAAGCGATAAAACAACTCACCACAGCTTAACGCTCATTATTGCTGATTAATTAACCACCTAAAGGCTATTATCTTATCCCTATTGGCTAAGGCTGCTATTGCCGTCTACAGTTGATAAACACTGTAGTATTTGTTGTCATCCATCGGTTATTTATTACCAACAAACACTGCAATCCTCAGTCTAATTCGAGTAAACATAGCTTCGTTTTGGGTTTGTATAAACAAAGCCATAAGCTAGGAAGTCACCATATGGAAAGTCCGTTTACGTATATTTTAATCACCTTGTTTTTTTCTAGCATTTTACTGTCGATAATCTTTTTCATGACCTGGCAAACCATGGGTAAGCAAAAATATGCGTTGATGTTTTCTTTGTCTTTTTTAGCCTCGACTGTGCTGTGGGCTAATAGTTTATTTAAAAGCCTATTTCTTTCTCATAACCTGTATTGGATGATCGGCTGCAGTGTATCCATGCTGTCGGTGGTGCTCGGGACATGGGGACATTGTTTACGCACTAACACTAAAATCCACCCTGCAACATTGCTTGGCCTAGGCATATGTGGGATGGCGCTAACCTATTACTTTACTTATATTAGCCCACATCTAGGCTTAAGAATGTCGTTGTATTTATACGTTGATGTGCTGTTGTTGATGATCACTAGTGTGGTGATTATTAAGCATCGCACCAAATCACGGCCAGCCGAAATTGGTGCGTCGTTAATGCATTTCATATTTGCCATGTGCATATTTGTTGCAGCGAGTATCGCGCTATTCCAAGGTAAAGAGATGGATGTGGAACTTATCAAGCTCTACGCCATTGTTAACTTTACCGCCCTACCTGCGGCTTATGTTGGTATGTCAGTATTTGTGATTTATATGCTGGCTTCTGATTTGGCCGAAGAAATGAAGTTGCTGGCGATGACAGATTCATTGACTGATTGCTTTAATCGTCGGGGATTTTATAGCCACGCAAAACAAAAATTACTTGAGCTACAAAAGCAGCCGCAACATGCATGCCTCATTTACTGGGACATTGATAAGTTTAAAGCCATTAACGATCAGTTCGGCCATGCTGGCGGCGATCAAGTATTAATCAGCATTACCCAGTTAATTAAACGACATATAAAAAAAGACGACTTAATCGGCCGCATGGGCGGTGAAGAGTTTGTTATATTGATCGAGCGCAGCAATTATCAAGAGTCTATCAATGTTGCCGAGCGATTAAGAGCCATGATTAACCAAACACCTATTGTGTATTGCGGCCAGCAAATTAGCATAACCGCCAGTTTTGGGGTCGTTGAACTCAGTAACCAAGACATAACGATAGAGCAAGCTATCGATCTCGCCGACAGTGCGTTATATCAAGCCAAAAGCAGTGGCAGAAACAAAGTCGTGTTTAGCTAACCTCCGTTAAGGATAACTAACCCTTTGTGAATCGAAGCCACTGCCTAAAACGATGAACGATTGCCCAGATTAAGAGAAGGTTAGTTAACTTCTATTCGAATATTATCGCTTAATGTTTCAAGCTGGGAAATTAACAGTGCGATAGTCACATTCTCCGGTAATCTTAATGTCAGCTTAGCGCTATACACCGTTTTACCTAAACTGGTGACTTGTACACGGTAACATTCTTGGTGGTCTACGCTGACTTCAAGATCCGCTAAAATTTGATTCATGTCATGGGTTAAGCCCGAGCGATCATTGCAATCTAAAGTGAGTTTACATTCTGGCGATAGATGTTTAGATTCACGATCGTACTCAGCATAGACAAACGTTAATTGTGAAAACTGCTGCTCTAATGCTTGTTTTAACGCCGCTTCCTTATCGACATCTATCATTACCCGCATCATGGCCACAAATTGTCCGTCGAGTTTAATGACTTTACTGGTTTCCCAACTTGCGCCTATTTCACGGCTAACTTGAGCAAGTGATTGCAGAAGATTGGGCTTTAAAGTCCCTAATACAGTAGTGATAAACCTATGTTGCATATAACCTCCGATCCCAATAAACCACAATGATGTTGGTATATTTAATGTGGTTTTAATTAAAGCCTAATTACAGACTAGCTATCACGCGAAAGCACGTCTGTGGTCTAGCACACAAATCAAACAAATGAGTTGTCATCAACAACCAAACATACCAATAGATTATGTCATCGAGCAGGTGAAAATGGTTGGTATAATGCTCAACGTTATAGCAGAAGAGAGCCGGGGTTAGTCATAAATTATTGGCCATAGAGATGATTTTTGCTGTAAATGTTATTTTTGCAAGCCACACCAAACTTAGTGAATTTGTATCGCTTACATCACAGAATACTCCGCATCAGTCACCACTTAACCGCCCTAGTGAATAGCAGAACAATGCTATTTTTGACACCTGTCGCACTAACCGCAACAACTTGCACAATATCACCCCACTCGCATGTGCTTTCAGTATCTGTTTGAATTTAAATAACTTATTGGAAAAATTAAGTTTAGCTTTACACTATTAAATACAAAACATAAATTAAGTCATTGTTTTTAATAATGAATAACTTGCTTTACGATTAGCTATTCATCCCTATTGCTGCTTATTGCTACCCGTAGACGCTTTCTCTAAAATGCGCGCCTTGCCCAATCGGGGTGTAAATTAATCTTTAGCGCCGTTATATCGGCGTTAAAACTTTCCATTAAGGGAACATGATGTCTACAAAATTAGCGAATCCTGCACCATTAGGATTAATGGGCTTTGGCATGACAACCATACTGCTCAATATCCATAATGCTGGCTATTTTCCAATTGATTCGATGATCCTCGCAATGGGGATTTTCTACGGTGGCATTGGCCAAGTGATTGTCGGCATGATGTGCTTTATGCGTGGCGACACCTTCGGCACCACCGCGTTTACTTCATACGGCTTATTTTGGTTAACCTTAGTGGGTATTATTTTAATGCCAAATATGGGCGTAGCCGCCAGTCCAGCACACTTTATGGGTTGGTATTTAACGCTGTGGGGCACCTTTACTGCCTTTATGTTTGTGGGATCGTTACGTTATCCACGAGCAAAACAAGTAATATTTGGTTCATTAACCATCCTGTTTTTCTTATTGGCCGCACGCGACTTTACCGATAATGCACTGCTTGGCACTATTGCAGGATTTGAAGGTATTTTTTGCGGAGCAAGCGCTATTTACTTTGCCATGGCCCAAGTGCTTAACGCTGAATATGGTCGCACTATTTTACCTGTTGGGGAGTTAACTCAGACTAAAGCTCAGGTTCAGCCCCAAGCAACTGAAGCGGAAAAAGTAACCTTACACTCGGTTAAAGCATAAATAACCCGAGCTCGGGTTAAATACTTAACAGGTCGATGCATTGCATCGACCTTTTTGTTTGCATAAATTAATGCACCAAACGACAGCCACACACGGTATTACTCGGCTGAAATAAAACCACTGCATAATCTTTTGTTTCATCGCGCTCCAATACCTGAAGACTTAATGAGTGCATACCATTCTTGTTTAAATTTATTCCGCTAACATACGACAAATATTCATAATGTGCCGGTATATCGAGACTGCCCCCGCCTAAATACTCTTGTTTAGTGGTCACTGAAATATCGTACATTTGCCTTTGAGCATCAATTCTATTCACTCTACCCGTCATCGCTAATGTGCCAGCTGAATTGCCCTCTAAGTCATAATAGCGGTAATTAATTTGGGCTAAACCATCTTTAGAAACGAGATCGACCAATAAATAATGATCGCTATCTGCAGCGCCAACTTCATGATTAAACAGTTCTGAACTGCAGCTCAGCATAAAACTCGGAGTCTTGGATGTTAACGAGTAAATGCCGCCAATACTGGCCAGCAAACACAATAGAATGACAATATTGATTACCCATAATCCTTTTCTTGCCATTGCACTAATGCCCCTGAGATCGATGAGATGAAGCGAGTCGAACAGGTAATGAGTCGCAAATGTTCACTTGTTCAAGCCATGCTGAATTGATAAATCGCTTAGGTTGGCGTAAGTCGCTAATTTTTAAATTACGAATAATAGACTGGCCCAAATAATCACCTCTGAGGGTAATGTTCAGTACTTGCTTGTCATGAGATAACGATAAAAAAGCTTTATTCCATACCGTTTCAGCACAACCTAATAAACTTTGTGTGAGCAGTTGTCCTTGACCAATCAGTAACTCATTATTGGTGTTTGAAGCTGAATACAGAATCACATCTACTTGCTGGCCCGAATTTAAGCTCACCGTTTCTATACTCAACGGCATAGTTGGGCTGACAGCATGGCCAAATTGATTAAACCACCATAGGCTTACCAGCGACACGCTAACAACTGCAATAACCACCAGCAAAGCTTGTAATGGCCGAATGACTACGCGGGCTAATTTATTGTCGGTTTCTTTACGGGCACGATGATGCCTCAGCAAATAGCCTTGGCCTTTTACTGTTTCGATAAGCGTTTCATATTGTGGTCCAAGAAAAGAGCGTAAGGTAAAAATAGCCCTGGCGACTGACGCTGAACTCAAATGTGAATCGTCTTCATGACCCGACTCTAATAATGGTTTAGCAACAACTTTCCCTTGATACTCGACCAATAATGTCAGCACATGTAACTCGGCTCTGGGAAGATGCCACACCACTCCGGTTTCCTGGTTAATTAACTCCCCTTTGTCGACACTGAACCTGCAATGTCCCAATTGCATGTAGACCGCCTCAATAATTGACCTAACTTCGACATACTGAAGTGTATGCATAAAATCTTATGAAATCTGTGATCCTTATACCTAAGCGCTTTATTCCTTAGTAAAAGTAAGTCTTTAAATGTGCAAACTGATAAATTTGCGAGCGACATCACATCATTTCATGATTTTAAAAACACACTAAACGGCTGCAAAAATGCATAAATGTGCAAAATAGTGAGACTCACATCACAAAATCCTATGACGTTAAGCACATTCAGCTTCAATAAATCGATGCCACAATCACTAAAAAACCTCATTTCAAGCCGCTATTTTTATCTGTCTTGAATCACATCTTTAATTGCTCCATTGCTTATTGTTACCACATCAAGTTGCTAACCCATTTTTACTAGCAACTCAAAACCCCCAACACTAGAGATTGGGAATAATAAAATAACGATGAGTAAAGGGTGATTATTATGAGCATAAACAGACGTCAAGCATTGACACAAATTATTGGTTTAAGCACTGCAGCAGCTGGGGCAACGTTATTAGGCACATCTGCATTTGCTGCCACAGACGCAGATGGCAACTACCGTTTAGAACTTGGTGAAAAACTTAAATATGCGCCACTTGATGCGATGCAAACAGCAAAACTTGCCTATGAAACGGGTGGCGGTTGTATGCACCAAGTATTTCACGCCATTGTGACTATGCTAGCGGCATCTGGCAGCGTAGACGCCAGTAAGTTTGCCACTATCCCTACCGCATTAGCAGGTTATGGTTGGGCAGGCGTAGTTGGCCAGGGAACATTATGTGGCAACCTTAATGCTGCCGGTATGTTGATTAATTTCCTTGACGATATTAATGGTCAAAACAGCGCCATTATTGGTGCATCGTTCCGTTACTACGAAACCAACGATTTACCGTTATCATCTGCTGAGTTCATTGCGGGCATTGGCTCTACAGATGCTAAATCACTCGAAGTAGGTAAAACCTCTATTGCTAACAGCCCACTGTGCCATTCATCTATTAGTAATTGGTCTGCGGCATCTGGAAAGCCTTTTGCGTTAAAAGGTGAACGTTGCAAACGCCTCTCTGCCAGCATGGCTTTTTATATTGTTGATTTACTCAATCGTGCCAATGCCGGTGAAGATATTTCAGTATTAGCAGAAGCAAAACCGTCTGCTGAAGCGCAAGCATGTCAGTCTTGTCATGGCGTTACCGAAACGATGGGCTCTGCAGCTAGCGTGAAAACGGATATGGAATGTACCAATTGTCACACAGGGCATTACAATTAAGGAGCGCATCATGAAGGTTAAATATCTTAGCGCCATATTAGCGAGTTCATTGTTAATCTTTGGCTGTAATAGCGACAATGATGACGAAGTTGTCACTGAGCCACCAGTGGTTGTTATTCCCCCTGTTGTTGTGCCACCAGTAGTCGTTGTACCGCCTGTTGTTGATGGCGTGAGTATTGATGATGCCAGCACTGTGGTGGTTAAACTCGACACATTTGACTCCATCACTGGCGCACTATCATTCACTGTTGCTAATAGTGAAGGTGAAGCGCTAACGAACGTAGCCAATTACGATATTGTGTATTTTGGTTTTCCTGACCCAGCCTCACCTTCCATAAAGCCTAAAGCTTGGAAACGTTGGCATGTCACTCAAAACTATCAATGCGATAGTACAGCCACCGACAGCTGTACAGGCACATTAGAAGCGACAGATACTGCGGGTAAATATACTTTTAATGTGAGCGATCTCGACTTACAAAGTAAAGCATCGGCAAATGCTGAAATGGTCTTTAAGGTTGCGGTTCAAATTAAGGGCGCGCTTGCCAGTAATGAAATTGAGTTGATTGACCCAAGCAATTAATCATCATTCAGCCTCCCCCCGGCTAATGGCGAGAGAAGACCACTTGTGCTCATTAGCTTCAGGCTATTTGCCGCAGTACTACACTGCGGCTCTTTTTATCATTTTCGCAGCACGGCTTGAATATACAAAACTGGGCTTAAATAAACAGTTTAACGCTGTACAGCTGTGAATATTGAAAACAAAAAAAGGGTTTCAACAGCGCTGAAACCCTTTTTTATTCAACACTGGCTACTGATAAATTTAACGAAGCTGTTGCATTAAGTATGCGTAAACCATTGAACTTAACTCGGCGGCCTGAGTATTGTCTGCCGCGCCAGCATGGCCACCTTCAATGTTCTCAAAATACAACACATCTATGCCCATGTCTTCCATTTTCGCCACCATTTTACGCGCATGCGCTGGGTGTACACGGTCATCACGTGTTGACGTAGTAAAGAACACTTTAGGGTATTTAACCCCTTGTTTTAAGTTGTGATATGGCGAATAGGTTTTAATGTATGCCCACTCTTCTTCGATATCAGGATTACCGTATTCGCCCATCCAACTGGCACCGGCTAATAACTTGTTGTAGCGCTTCATGTCCAACAATGGCACCTGGCACACTACGGCGTTATACAGTTCAGGACGACGAGTAAACGCTGCGCCCATTAACAAACCACCATTACTACCACCTTGAATACCAAGATGCTTGCTTGACGCAATTTTACGAGCAATTAAGTCTTCAGCAATGGCTTCAAAGTCTTCATACGCTTTATGACGATGTTGCTTTAACGCTGCTTGATGCCAGGCTGGGCCGTATTCTCCACCACCGCGAATGTTAGCCAGTACATAAACACCGCCCTGCTCTAACCAGTTTTTACCAATAGTGGCCGAATAGGCTGGTAAGCGCGATACTTCAAAACCGCCATAACCATAAAGTAATGTTGGGTTACTGCTATCGAGTTTAATGTCTTTAGCCATCACTACAAAATAAGGCACTTTTGTGCCGTCTTTTGACTTAACAAAGTACTGTTTCGTGACAAACTTATCGGCGCTAAATTGTTGCGGCATGGCTTTAATTTTATCGGCTTTTAAGCTGGCACCATTTAAGCGATATAAACTGGCTGGTTCTAAAAAGCTGGTGTAATTAACAAAAAAATCATCACTATCACGTTCAACATCAAACACACTTAAGGTGCCATTGGCTTCAAATGGCACAGATTTGCTTTGCCACTCACCTTTATCGTTTTGCATGTATCGTACAAGTTTGCTTTTTACATCATCCAGCCAAGTGACAAAAATGGCATTCTGGCTAAATGCGACTTGTGAAATAGAAGCATGCTTCGTTGGCGATACCAGTTCACTAAACTCAGGTTTTTGCGCAATGAGTTTATCAACGGGTGTGTAAACAATGGCACCTTGTTTGAAAGTACCTTTTGGGGTGACTAAATCGCTTTTTAACTCTATATATAGCTGACCTTTAAAGTAACCTTTTAAATCGGCATCTTTAGGAATAGGCAGCGACACTAACTTACTATCTTGATAAACATAATGTTTAGCGGTGTAGAAGGTTAAACTTTCTGTGACGATATTCAGCGGTGTTTTATCATCAAACATCACATAACCCGACACGGCAACGGAGGCTTTATCACCTCTAAACACTAATTTGGCTGCAGACAACGGTGTGCCGCGTTTCCATAATTTAACCACACTTGGATAGCCTGAATCCGTCATGCTTTGCGCATCACCAAAATCAGTTCCGACAAACACGGTATCTTTATCAATCCAGCTTAACCTTGACTTAGCTTCAGCCAACACAAACGGCTTTTGAGTGCTGTCGACAAACGCTTTTGCGGTTAAATTAAATTCTCGCACCTCAGCGGCATCTGCGCCCCCACGAGACAACGACACAAAGCAGCGCTCGTTTTGTGGGTATTGACATTCAATGCCTTTAAACACCCAATTAACCCCCTCGGCTTTACCAAGGGCATCGATATCAAGCACGGTTTCCCAGTTGGGTTCAGCCTTAGCATATTCCGCTAGTGTGGTACGACGATAAATACCACGCTCGTGGGTTTCGTCTTTCCAAAAATTATACAAATAATCGCCAATACGAGTGGCATAAGGAATACGGGCTTTATCGTTTAAAATCTCTAGGCTGTTTGACACCAAGTTATCAAAACCTGAGTAAGCCTTAATGTGAGTTGCAGATACGGCATTTTGCTGCTTAACCCACGCCAGCGGCTTGGCGCCTTCAACATCTTCTAACCAAATATATTTGTCTTCTTCTGCATTTACTGGTGTTGCCATTGTCATCGCACTCGCTATACATAGGGGTATGATTCGCTTAAGCATTAAAAATTTCCTTTTTGTTATTTGCTCGCGGCATTTTACTAGCATGCATCTACTTTATAGGATCCATGTAGATGTTCAATCGATAAGGAGAGCAAACTGTAACAGGCAAGCCCCATAACAGAGCAAATTATTGCTAGATTATCATGCCAATTTGGTCGACTAAGCAGGTATAATGTCGCGCTAAACATTGTTCTACCCATTCAAACAAATAAATACAGGCACCAACATGGCCAAAACCGCAGCAGCATTACATATATTAGTTAAACATCAGACTCAGGCTGAAGACATCATCAAGCAGCTTAATAATGGTGCTAAATTTGATGTATTAGCCAAAAAGCACTCTAGCTGTCCTTCGGCCAAAAGCGGCGGTAATTTGGGCGAGTTTAAAAAGGGGCAAATGGTGCCACCATTCGATAAAGTCTGTTTCAACGGCGAGCTCATTACGCCACACCTCGTCAAAACTAAATTTGGCTGGCATGTGGTGAAGGTACTTTATCGCACCTAGCAATAGTCGGTCTGAGGAATAGCGCGTCGACAATAGTCGCGCTTAGAATCAATCACACATAAGATGAATGAGTCCAGAGCAGTCTAGCGATAAGATAAGAGGTGAACGGTTTTCATCCGTGATATTTCAAGGCGAAAGTGGGCTTGATATCAACGCCCACTTTTCAAAACACCAACGACTTACAATATTTACTTGCGCAGTTTGATCGACAACTCGCCATCACGAATTTGAATATCATCTACACCATCAGCAAAAGCATTCCAAAAGCCGCGATCGCCAAACTCACCGACCAAATTGACGTTTTTCATATTTCCTAGCCACGCATTCGGAATAGGCACGCCCATTAAGCTCACGCCAACTAGCGCAACAACTGGACGACGATTAGCATCAAGATGAATATCAAGCCCAGTATTCACGCGTAAAATCTCCCCAGCCATAATCGGAAAGTCGTCTGGGATCGGGATCAGCATTTTGGCACTGGCTAAATTATCAGAAAAATCAATCGCGACACGCCGAGCAAAATCAGGATTACGGCCAATCATCGAATTCACTTCTTTCTCACTAAATGTCACTTGCCGATCAGCGTCAAACTCACGATACGCTTCAGGGGTTAACTCATCACTATTTTCACTAGCACTATCAGCTGCACGGGAATCACCACTTGATGCTGTAACCGCTGAGCGAGGTTCAACTTGCCAACCTAACCGAGTCAGTTTTTGATCCAATTGTTGCTCTTCTTTAGCATTTAAGCTAACCGGGGTGAGCGGTGACGGAAAGATATAAGTGCGGATAATAAAAAATGTCAGCCCTGCTGTAACAAGCATTGTTGCTGCAATAATCAGTAACAGTTTGGCTCCAGAGGCTCCACGTTGCAGACTGAGTGGTGGTGATCCATTGATTGATAAAGCTCGCATGATATGCCCTTTGCTATTCTCTTATTGTGCATCATGGTAATGCCCTGCTCGACTAAACAGCAAATAAAAATCAGTTTTATGGTTAGATCTAAAATACACATGGTTAATAATTTGTTAATTAAGTGGGTTTTATGTTACAAAATAAATGTAGAAATAGTTTAACTGCTGAAGACTAAGATCCAGAGATGTGATCCAGAGATGTGATCCAGAGATGTCTATAAAGCAGAGTTAACAACCACAAAATAATAACAAATAGGAATGCTTACTCTATGAAACTATCAACCATTTCAATGTCACTATTAGCTCTTGGACTTACAGCAACGGCCCAAGTACAAGCAAGCGACGACCGTTATGTCATTCAAGTTGACCCGCAAAAAAAAGGGATTGTAAAAGCTCTTGCCAAAAAATTAGGTGCACAAATTAATGTTGATGGTGAAGGTTTTATCGCCGCGACATTTACCGGCAAAGATTTAGATCAAGTTAGGGGATTACTCAATAACCCACACGTTAAGTTAGTTGAAGAAGATCAACGACGTCATTTAATGGGTTTTGCTGACGACATTGGTAATCCAATGGCAACCCAAATAACACCTTATGCAGTTTACCAATCACAAGCAAATCAGGTCACCTTTAACCCTAATGCAGGCATCAAGGTATGTGTAATCGACTCAGGTCTCGATCGCAGTAATGCTGATTTTGTGTGGAATAATATTACCGGTAACAACGACAGCGGTACGGGCAACTGGGACGAAAATGGTGGCCCACACGGTACACACGTAGCAGGAACCATTGGCGCTGCAGATAACGGTTTTGGCGTTATTGGCATGGCTCCTGGTGTTGATATGCACATCATCAAAGTCTTTAACGCCGACGGATGGGGTTACTCATCTGATTTAGCTCAAGCTGCAAATCTTTGTTCACAAGCGGGCGCCAATATCATTAGCATGAGTTTAGGTGGCGGCGGTTCAAACTCAACAGAATCAAATGCATTCCAAAGCTTCAGCGATGCAGGTGGACTCGTCATTGCCGCTGCAGGTAACGATGGCAATAATGTACGTTCATACCCTGCAGGTTATTCGTCAGTGATGATGATTGGTGCCAATGATAGTAATAACGTTATTGCAGATTTTTCTCAGTTCCCGACATGTACATCGGGTAAAGGTCGCAGAGTCACAACTGATGAAACCATTTGTGTTGAAGTTTCTGCCGGCGGTGTAGATACCCTTTCAACCTATCCAGCAGGACAAGCTACTGCGTCAAATTTATCAGCAGACGGATTCGCTCTTTCCTCATCGGCAATGGAAAACGCCGGTTCAGTAGTGGGTAACACTTTTTATATGGGTACCGCTGAGTCAACTAACTCAGGTGCTAACGGCAATATATGTGTGATCGACCGTGGTGTAATTTCGTTTTACGATAAAGTCGCTAACTGTGAAGCATCTGGTGGTGTCGGTGCCATTATTATTAATAACGAACCAGGCATGTTATACGGGACATTAGGCGATACTAATGCCACAAGTATTCCTGCTGTTGGGGCTGCATTTGAAGACAGATCAGCCTTAGTGAATGCGGCAACTGCAAATATTGATATTGGTACATCGGACTTTGGCTTTATGAGTGGTACTTCAATGGCCACTCCTGCTGTGTCGGGAATTGCAGCTTTAGTATGGTCACAACATAACGAATGTACGGGCAGTGAAATCCGTGCAGCACTTAAAGCCACAGCGTTAGACGCCGGAGCATCAGGTAAAGATGACTACTTTGGTTATGGTATTGTGCAAGCTGCTGCTGCAGATGCTTATTTATCAAGTAATGGCTGTGCAGGCGGTGGGGTAACTCCGCCACCAACGGGCGGCGATATTACATTGTCACTTAATGGTTATAAATCGAAAGGCGTTAACCAAGTTGATTTAGCCTTTGGCGGTGCAAGTTCAGCCAATGTAGACATTTTCCGCAACAACAGCAAAGTAACCACTACGGCAAATGACGGTAGCTATACAGATAGCATTTCAGCAAAAGGCGGTGGAACATACACTTATCAAGTATGCGAATCATCTACAGCCACTTGTAGTGCAGAAAAAAGTGTCACGTTTTAATTAGCTAGAAACAATCGTTATTAATGAGGCTATAGCTTAAATAATCCGAACAAAAAATCATCTCAATTTGAGATGATTTTTTATTTTTAAACCACTAAATGTCACACCTCAATTGTGCTTTGCTGATCCTATAAAAGCCCCATTAACATCACGTTAATAGTCATAACCCTGCATAACATAACAAGTACCAAGCGGTAATACCAAGCCCTTATTGCAAGCATGTTAAATCGTAGAAACAACCTTAAAAACGCAGTGCAAAACCCAACATTCACCACAAAATAATCTAGCTTTTTTATATCCCTTTCTTGTCATTAGGCGTATTGAAATGCTAGTACAACATCGGCAGCTGAATAATGAGCTTTATGCTGAGTAAAGGCTAACCAAACAACCAAGCTCCACCTTTGATCAACAGACAAACTCCTGCACCCATCATAAATAAATAGCCAAAAATAAAACCAACGGCCCCACTAGAAGGACCGGTCCCATCTAAGCGAATAATTATTCCACTGATATAAAACAAGATAAAAAAGTTTAGCATCATACTCAACATAAAATAGTCGCCCATGACGGGAAGCGCGCCACCGATAACACTACAAATGAGTAGCAAAAAGTCGCTAAATTTTTCTTTGGTTATATATTTTTTCTCTAAGACTCGGACAAAAAATACCACCAGCATAATCGCTAAATAAAGCAGTGAAATTGATAATGCGGAGTACATTCCTTGTTGTATTGTTACCGCCGTAACTTCTGGTGTTACAGCGATGTCTGGACTTGAGTCTGTAAACAAACTTGCAATAAAATGACCTATGCCGAATATTATCAACCACGCAATACCGAATGAGATGAGATCATCTCGAACAATAGGATGACTTGCCTTATGATTAACCATTTTGGCCAATAGCAGACCGAATAACGTGACTGCAGCCAGTAAACTTAACGCATACCAATATTGGTCTAGATAGAAGAAAGCAAAGCTGGGGGGAATAACTAAAAAGGATTGATAAAACTCGTTTTTTTTCGTTGTCAGACCGGTATCTTTATAAAATGCCAAATACACAATTAACGGTTGAGAAATAACAACGGTAATACAAAGGGTAACAATATCCATATAAAACATCCGTGTAGTTAAACAAAACATACAGCACCATGCCATACCGGGCTTAGTATAAACGCCAATATTGTAAACTCAATCAATAATTCATCGCCGTTAATATAGGCATGATGAACTATCACTATAATCCCTCAACTCAACACCAAGCAGGCATGAATAAGCCTATGAATTATTACAGATCTTTATTCATGTAGTTATTTCAAGTAGTTGATATTTTGTAGAGTAATAAGACAGAGCAATTAAGATAGAGTCATGAAGCATAGAGACGAGACTGAATCACTAGACTGACGTTAATAGTAGCGGCTGCTCAGAGGCCTTAAACATTACATCAATCATATCGACAGTTATCATGAATAGATAATGAGGCTTGCACCAGTATTGTGAAAACGTGATAAAATCACAACTTAGTCCATTAACATTACAAGGTATAGCAATGAACCCGATTCTTGCCATCTTCAAAGAACACAATATCAGTGACGTACAAATTAATGAGTTGTTCCAGACGTTAACTGAAAACCCATTCGCAGCAATGGCAACTATTGGTCAATTAGGTATTCCTGCAGAAAAGCTACAACAGTTGATGGGCATGGTGATGCAAAACCCAGCCTTAATCAAAGAAGCAGTTGAAGAGTTAGGACTAGATTTTTCTAAAGTTGAAGCAGCAAAAGCGCAGCTACAACCATAAGTACTAAGCCATTAAAAATGCACAAACAACAACGGCCAGTATCTTAAGATGCTGGCCGTTTTTGATTTATCCGATCACGACTGCTATTGATTACCTTCAAAGCCTGCTAACCAGGTTTTGAATAATTGGTTAAGCTCGGGCTGTTCAATGTCAGAAAGATTTGCCACCAGTTGGTGTTGAACCTTTACATGCTCCTCAATCGCTTCATCTATTGTGGCAAGACCTTTTTTAGTCAAAGCTACCGATACACTGCGCCTGTCTTCAGTGCTGTGTACACGGGCAATTAAGTCTTTAGATTCAAGCTTATCTAAGCGATTTGTCATCGCGCCAGAGGTTAACATCATCGACGATAATAACGCTGAAGGGGTTAAGGTGTAAGGTTTACCATTACGTCTTAATGTCGCCAGCACATCAAACTCACCCATGGTCAGGTCAAACTGCTTATGACAAGTTGATATTTCAGCCTCAATATGTTTTTGCAAACGCAAAAAACGCCCAAGAATCGCCATTGGCTCGGTATCTAAATGCGGCTTTTGTTCGCCCCATTGCGCTACGACTCTATCAATATCCTCCATACCTCACCCTTATCATTTTGCACTCAAAACATAACTTAAAAACTTAACGTAAAGATACTTCATAAAAAGGTACTTTACAAAAATAACTTATCAGTCCAGAATTAGCACTTATCTTTACATGAAGATATTTAATATAAAGGTAGTTTATGAATATTTTACTGGCCATGATCCCTGCATTTTTTTGGGGTACCACCTATGCGATGACCCAGCTTACTTTGCCAGACTGGCCACCATTATTACTCGGTGCCCTTCGTGCGCTGCCTGCTGGGCTTATCTTACTGGCGATTAAACCGAGCCGACCGCACAAAACCGACTGGTCTATTTTAATTAAACTCGGTGCCATTAACATTGCAGTGTTTTTCAGTTTGATTTTTATCATGGCACTGACGCTGCCATCGGCTATTTCTGGTATCGGGATGATTTCAGTACCGGTTTTTGCGATGTTATTTCATTGGGTAGTCAGTAAAAAACGTCCTAATTTGCTACAAGCACTTTCTGGTGCGGTGTTAATTGGCTTAGCTTGGATGCTGTTTGACCCTAGCTCCATTAGCTTAAACCCCATAGGATTAGTCGCAATGTTTGCCGCAATCAGCTGCATAATTATCGGCAGCACAATGACCAAAGCGTTAGGGTCGCGCATTCATTGGTGGACGATACTCACCTGGCAATTGATTATCGGCGGTACATTGCTATTCGTTGTCGCTGGTATTCAGGCGCTATTTTCACCACAACAATATCTCAATGTGGTCAGCCAATTTAGCCTGACCAATGGCTTCGGTATAAGCTGGATAATATTGCTCAACACCGTACTCGGTTACAGTATGTATGTGTGGTTACTGCAACGTATGTCTGTGGTCGACTTCACATTTGGCGGCATTGCCAATCCGATAGCGGGCATCGTCTGTGGCCTAGTATTAATAGGCGAATCATATACATCACACCAATATTTATTAATGAGTGGGATGATTTTAGCCTCTATCGCGCCAACATTAATTCAGCTACTGCGTCCAAAAAAGCTCAGTACTACCGCGAGCGATTAACTGAGCCTATGGGCGAGTCATTGAGCTAATAACTAAAGCAGAGCTCTTAACTGATTGAGCGCATCGACAGAGAAGCCTTGGTCATAAAAGTAAATGACTTTACCTTGCGCATTGAGCAACACGACTCGAGTATTATTTGGATTTTCATTACCGGTAAAGGCTTGTACTTGGTCGCCATCTTTATAGATGGTGACCACACCTTTCCATAATGGTTTAGGTATGCCTGCACGCATGCCATTATTAATCAGAGGACTGAACATTCTAGGAAACAATCCCTGAATAGTCGGAACTTCATATACCGACACTTGAGTTTGAGTCATGTCTAAGCCAATCAACCAGCGATCAATATCAAACTGTGAATCTTGCTTGTAACCAATCAACAACAGCGACAATTTACCTTGTAAATCCTCAGGTAAAGCCATCGACTCGTTTTCAAGTGTTTGACCTGTTACCGATGGAAAATCTTGCCCTGTAATAGACTGATTGGGATAACTGGTGCTACAAGCACTCAGCAGTAAAACGGCAATAATCATTAAAAAACGCATCTGTAATCCTTGTTTATAAATATCCGATTCTTTTATACGCAGCCAAATGGCAAAAGGATTGCTTGTTGCCAAATTCAAATAATAATTCACAGCATTAAAAAGCTAATGTGATTACTGTACCCTCATTTTACCCAAAGCAAAATACCATAAGCATCTCATTAGCTAGCTATTCTCTAGCTGCCATTCCTCGATGGCTTCTTTAGCAGCCCGAAAAGCCTCAATACCAGACGGCATGCCGCAATAAACGGTTGAATGCAGCAATACTTCCTGAATTTCTTCAATAGAACATCCATTACGTAATGCCCCTCGAACATGGCCCTTTAATTCAGTTGGCGCCTTTAATGCTGCCAATGTTGCAATAGTGATTAGGCTGCGCGTTTGCTTAGAAATAACATCACGCACCCAGACTTCACCCCAACAATTTGCAGTGACTAACGCTTGCAATGGTTGAGTAAAATCAGTGACATTACTAAGCGCTTTATCGACATAAGCGTCCCCCATCACCTGGCGACGTACCTCAAGCCCTTTTTGGTATTGTTCATCATTCATCTGTGGCCCCTTCTATTTTCACTTTTGGTCAATTCATTAAAAATAATCATGTCTATATACACGTTAAACTTAATCTTAAATAACACCACGCTTTTGTTGTAGCCAGTTGATAATTTGCCCAAGTAGATATCAGTTCAGTTTTTACCTTAGCAGGTAAGCGTAGCGGATATATTTTATGACTCTATCTATAAACTCAATCAAATTACTGGCTAAAACACTGCAGTTATAGGTATTATGTTACTGATTTAAAAGCATGATTCTACATCATGATTTTTATTAACTTAATGACTATCAAGGATATGGTATCGCCATGGAAAGAGGCACGTTAGTTCGTTGGAATACCGAAAAAGGCTTTGGTTTTATCAAGCCAGAAACCGGTGAAAATCAAGATGTCTTTATTCACATCTCAACCCTAAAGCACATGGCCAGAAAGCCTATTGTTGGCGATGAGATACTATTTCATCGCGAGAACCAACCCGATGGCAAAGTCAAAGCAGTAAAAGCCAGTATTGAAGGCGTGGCTGTTATGTCTAACACAACCCGTCCAGCTTCTCACACTGGTCAACATCATCGAAACAGCCCATCTCATCAAGACGAAAACTACCGTTCAAGCCCCGTACTTGGCCGCGTAATCATGCTTATTATCCTACTTGGGGTTGGTATTTTCGGTTATAAACAATATCAAAAAATGACCGCTACGCCAGTGCTGACCAATGAGAATGTTGAACAGATGGAGTGGACACCAACCGTATCAAAACCAAGCTCAATCAATCTACAACCACAGTTCAGATGCGAAGCCGGTAAAACACACTGCAGCCAAATGCGCTCATGTGCAGAAGCAACCTTTTACACCCGCAACTGTCCAGGAACTGAAATGGATGGTGATGGGGACGGAGTCCCATGTGAAAGGCAGTTCTGTAATTAAACATTAAGGAATAAGTCATAGAAAGCAGGTTTTGGCTAACCGCTTGCTTGGGCACTAGAGTGCTAAATCCTAGACCCTAGGTATGAGTCTTTAGATTCTAGGCTGAGGCATAAAGTTCCAGCTAGCCTTTATCTATTTGGCACAGGCGGCTATCGCTATTTTTTTGCCTGCTTTCGATACTGGCTTGGGGTCATATTTTTGCAGCGTTTAAAGCTGTGACTAAAATTAGCCCCATCACTAAAACCAAGGCGTTCGGCTATTTCATCAAGTTGCATCGGCGTTAATAATAGCGCTTCGGCTATGCCAAAACGAACATCGTCACGCACTTGGCGCCAACTGGTTTGTTCTAGTGTGAGTTGACGATGTAAAGTGCGAGTCGTTCGAGCCAAATGCTGGGCGATATCTTCCATTGATGCTGCTAAGCCTAAGTGTACTAAGGTGTCTTTGACCAACTTAGCAACAGGTTTCCAGTTTTGCTTTTGTTGCAGTAGCTGGTTGCATTGCGCCTCACATAATCTGGCGGTAGCTTCATTGGCTTTTAATAATGGCAAATCTAATAGCGGTGCTAATCCAGTAAAACCGTTATAACTAGCATTGAATTGGATCTCAGCACCCAGTTTTTGCTTTATACCTTCGAGTGACAAGCCTGCGGGCTGAGGCGACGTAAACTGCAATTTTATCGGTAAGTCATTACTTTCAAATACTTCTCGTTGGATCATCGCAGCGCCCAACATGTCTCTAACTAACACCAGTTCACCTAACTCACCAGGAATGTCGCATGAGAACCTTAGAGATAAATCATCTTTAAGCTCAGTTAATGTTATCTGTGAAAAAACATAGGTTAAATCTAGATAACGTAAGCCTAATTCAATCGCCTTTCTCGCAGTGCTGCTCGCCAATAGAGCATAACCCATGATGCCATAACTGGTCAGGTGATAACGGCAGCCTAACTCCATTCCAACCTTGAATGGGCATGGAGTATTGAGCATGAGGTTATTTAACACCTGTAATTCTTGTTTTTCTTCAACCAATTGCTCGTGATCGGTTAATTGGGCCTCCACCAAACCAGACCCTTGCAGCAACTGATCTTGCTCAATGCCCTGCTCAATGCCATAGGAAACAATAATTTGCACACTGGTAATGCTGCGAAATGTCATAACTTAAGGCCGCCATGTCTTAAAATCACAAATATACGTCCCTTTAGCGCGTAGATCAATGAACAATAGTTTCCTATGCTGGATAGATAATACAATTTATTAACAACGTTTGAATGATCCGTTATCCAGAAAGAATGCTCAACGTAACAAGTAAAAATAGCGATGACGAATAACAAAAGCTAATAACAAAAGCTAACAACAACCAAGCTCGTTGATAAATAACCATAACAAGAATAGAGGGCATCATGACCCAAGTGAAACGAAATCCTACTGTGGTGATCATTGGTGCAGGTATGACGGGCATCTTAATGGACATTAAACTACGCCAAGCTGGCATCACCGATATTGTAGTACTGGAGAAAAAAGACTGCGTGGGCGGAACGTGGCGAGAAAATACCTACCCTGGAGCTGCTTGTGATGTACCCGCTCACATGTATACCTATTCATTTGAACCTAATCCAAATTGGAGCCGCTTTTTTGCCCATGGACCAGAGATTAAACAATACTTTGAGCACGTAGCAGATAAATATGATGTTAAACGAGACATTCGCTTTAACGAAGCCGTTACCGATGCACAATATGCCAATGGCAAATGGACGGTAAAAACCAGCCAACAGCAAACCTACATCGCTGATTTTATTGTGTGCGCCACCGGCATTTTGCATCATCCACAATTTCCAGATATTCCCGGATTAAAAGATTTTAAAGGTACAACATTCCATACCGCCCAATGGAACCACAATGTCGACATATCCGCCTCAACCCGTGTTGGAGTTATCGGTACTGGGTCAACGGCCGCACAGGCCATACCCGAATTGATTAAAACCGGAGCTAAGGTCTCGGTTTTTCAGCGCACACCACAATGGCTAATGCATCTGCCCGATTTTACCTTTTCAAAAACCAACAGAAAGTTAATGGCTCGCTTTCCCATCATCACCAAAATTCATCGCAATATGGGCAAGTTTTTTCTAGAACATTTTTTTACCAAAGCAGTCACGGGACACTTTATCCAAAAGCATGCGTTAAATTTTTTGTGTAAAGCCAACTTACAATTAAGCATTAAAGACAAAACCTTACGCGAAAAGCTACGACCTCATTATCAAGTAGGCTGCAAACGGGTCATTATCAACACCACCTTTTATAAAGGCATTCAAAAACCTAATGCTGAGTTAATAACAGAAGGCATTGAGCGCATAACTGAAACAGGCATTATCACTAAAGACGGTAAACATCACGACCTCGATGTATTGGTGTTATCGACCGGTTTTAATGCATTTAATTTTATGCGCCCAATGAATCTCATTGGGCGTAACAATTTGCACATTGATAAAGCCTGGGCTCATAAAATCAAAGCCTATCGGTCAATGTTACTCAGCGACTACCCTAACTTCTTTTTAATGCTCGGCCCCAACACACCTATTGGTAACTTCTCCGTTATCGCCATGAGCGAGGTTCAAACTGACTACGTTATTAAACTGATCGATAAATGGCGTGACCATGAATTTGATGAGTTTGAAGCCAAGCAACAAGCCATTGACGACTTTAATGCCTACGTAAAGGAAGGGTTAAAAGACACTAGCTGGGTTGGAGGATGCCAAAGTTGGTATTTAGATGCCGATGGCGACCCAATTTTATGGCCCTACACTTGGCAGCGATGGGTTGATGAAATGAAACAGCCGCAGATGGAACACCTTAATACCCGATCATTTTAGTTGGCTTAGCCACCTTTTCACCCTTACATATCCACCCGTATTGATTCACTCGTGCTGATTGACTCATACTAGAAATAACCAGGTTTATGATGAATAAAAATACTATATTTATTACCGGCGCAGCTTCCGGCATTGGCTTAGCGACGGCAAAACACTTTCACAAAAAGGGCTACTGGGTCGGTATGGCCGACATCAATTTGGCGCAATTAACACAAGCCACCGATATATGGGATAGAACTCGAATAAGGTTGTTTCAACTGGATGTCAGTGATTTTTCACAAGTACAACACGCTATGGCTAAATTTTGTGCTGAACATAATAACTGCCTGGCCATATTAGTTAATAATGCCGGCATATTGAACATAGGCTCCTTTGAAGAAATCCCTATCGAACAACATCAGCGCACATTAAGTGTCAATGTCATTGGAGTAATGAACCTATGCCATGCTGCATGGCCCTATTTAAAAAATTCCGGCACAAGTACTATTATCAATATGTCATCAGCCAGCAGCGATTATGGTGTACCAGAATTAGCCAGCTATTCGGCCAGTAAGTTTGCCGTAAAAGCCCTTACCGAGGCGCTGGAACTTGAGTGGAAAAAATACGGCATCAGCGTATGCGATGTTATGCCACCTTTTGTGGCAACCAATATGCTTAAAGCACAGAAAAACAGCGCCAAAGTCATGCAACGACTCGGCGTGAACATCACCGCTGAACACGTAGTCGCAGTGATAGATAAACAAGTGAAACAGCCTAAAACCCATAGAACGGTCAGTGTTTTTTATGGCCTATTACATAGATTAAGTAACGTATCACCGGCATTTATCAATCGCCTA
This sequence comes from Shewanella sp. ALD9, assembly GCF_002836315.1. NCBI lineage: Bacteria > Pseudomonadati > Pseudomonadota > Gammaproteobacteria > Alteromonadales > Shewanellaceae > Shewanella > Shewanella sp. ALD9. The sequence continues at coordinate 321,722 of NZ_PJCD01000001.1, read as the reverse complement.
GCGATGAAGTGGCTAAGTCGATAAAACATGTGGTTTTAATCAGTTAACAATAATAAAAGGCCATAAAAATGGATAACGTTAATAAGCCAACACCATTGTCACAAGACACATCATCATCTGACAAACCGTCGCAAAACGAACTACCACAAGACGAACCGCTACAAGGCAGACGTCTACAAGCGCCCAAGCTTGAAGCGAAGCAATTAATGGTCGCCAAGTGGTTATCATTAGCGCCGCTATACAAGTTGCCAGTCACATTATTCAGATATGTATTTCTAGCGATGGACCGAGTACTGGGGCTGACTAAAATTGAAATGGATAAGGTGATTAATTTAACGGTCCCGGTGAGTACTGGCACTCCTCTTTTGGGCACTATTCCTTTGAACGAACATAGCGCCAGCGATAGCAGCCATACCATCGCTAACAGAATAAACCTTCGCATCTACCATCCTAGCGCCACCAAATCTCAAAAAACCTTAGTGTACTTTCACGGTGGCGGCGGCGTTATTGGCAGTATTAACACTCACGATCACTTTTGCCGCTATCTGGCTAAACATGGCAACATGAACATTATCTCAGTCGATTATCGACTGGCTCCAGAACATAAATTCCCCATCCCGATTTGTGATGCTATCGAAGCGTGGAACTATATCAATGCCAACCATCAACAACTTAATATTAATCCACAGCACATAGGCGTGGGTGGTGACAGCGCAGGCGGATATCTAGCGTGTATCATCGGTTTACATTCACTGCAAACATCACTACCAGTACAGGCAAAAGTAACACCCGCATTTCAGTTTTTGATCTACCCAATGGTAGATTTACAAGGCTTAACCGAGTCTTATCGCCGTTTCAATAAACAGTTAATACTCACCCGCGATTTAATGGATTATTTCAGGTTAAAATATTTACACTCTCTCGACGAAGTCACTCTGCCATTAGTGAGTCCACTACAAGCAGCAGACATTAGCGAATCGCCAAAAAGCTACATCTTAACCCTTGGGTTCGATCCATTAAGGGACGATGGCATTGCATATGCCCAGCGCCTAAAAGCGGCAGGCATCAATACACAACATCAGCATTTTGATGATTGCATGCATGGCTTTATTTCAATCACAAAACTCAGCCCGCGCGCCAAACAAGCCACTCATAACATCGCAATGGCATTAAACAGCTTTAATGAATGATCGTTATAGGTAACTGACAGCAAAACCGACTCTAGAAATCGCCAACAGATGATAAAGTTTACTCAGACGCCATGTATTACAGGCTAACAAGCCAACTTATGCTAAAATGCGCCGATCAGCTTTATGAATGTGCAATTCTCATTTGTTTGACTGAGCGTAGTGAACCCTACCGTGATTAACTAATGAGGATACACCAATGAGTAAGTTAAATGCCGAAGAGCGTAAAGCTCGAGATAACGATCGTTTTTCAAAACGAGTGGATGAACGCAGAGTAAAAGGCGAAGATGTCGTTGCGTATGCACTTGCCAATGAAAAAGCGTTTAAGTTTCTGACCAAAGATGAGAAACACAGTCTTAAAGAAAGACAAGCGGCACTTGTAGAAGAAGTCAGTATTAAAAAACAGCAACAAGTTGAGCTTAAAAATCAGCAAGAATTAGACAAGGTTCAAGCTGAATTTACTGATACCGCGCAGTAAAAATCCATCAACAGCCATTGTTAATGATGATGGCTGACCACATTCAAATACTTATTTTTATACATTCTAGCCTATAAAAATCGGTATTTGAAAGCTGGTGAAGTTTGCTAGCGAACAGGCTTGCTGCCATAAAACACTACAGCATTTAATCCTAAATTCACTTCAAGAAGCATTTTAAGTAGCACAAATATTGTTAACTAAATAGCAATTCTCTTATCTTGAACGAGTTGTAAAAATTTATTCCCCCTTCTTTATTCATTCCAAATCATTATTAAAAAGCTTAATCTGTCCACTGACTCTGACCGACAGCTCTCATTGTTTGCTTTATTATAGTTATACTTTAGATAAATAAGGATTTTGTAGATGAAACGGATGTTATTTAAGCTTTGTATCGCGCTGCTCGCGTGTGGATTATCTACAAATGTTTTTGCAAGCGTTAAGACATTGGTTTGTAACGATTGTTCAGAATTATCTATGAGTCAAACTGCCCTAAAAGAGGCTGTAGAGTTTACGCTGCCTTACATCATCGTGGTTGATATTAAAAATAAGGTAGCTCAAAAATATCGAGTTGAACAAAATAATCATACCAAACCAATCTTGCATCCCATCGACATGTCGACTATTGAACAGCGCGAAGTGAATTTACTTTATTCATATACAGATGAATTAGTCAGTACCATCAAAAAAGCTGAACAGAAAAATCAATTACAACCGGCTAGGACTCTGCCTACATCAATCGCTAAAATGCCTATAGCTTATACAGACAAGCACCTTGTTTATGCCGGTCATATTGACGGTAATGGCAGTATTTATGACTTCCTACAAGCAAGCTATTTACGAAATGATCTGCATGATGTTTATTTCAAAGAGCACATTCCAGCGTTAAAAGCGGCAAGTTCCATGGCATTAAAGGCAATACAAATCCCTAGCATGAATGATTTAGGTGTGTTCTTAACGATTGATTTCAATTCAACCGAGGAATTTAATCAACCACAAAATAGCTTCTTGAATGTATCGCTTGATATTGTCTCTAGTTCGTTTTTCATTCAAGGTGGACGAGATGGTTTTAACAACTCAATACCCATGACAATCAAGTCTGCGACAGGTGTTTTTCATTTTGCTGATATGGGTGAAAAAGATAAGTTTGAAGCGTATATCCGGACACTTGCCAACAGTGATTGTGCCTTTTCCGTGTCCGAAAATCAGGTTGATGATAAATACATTTATCAGTATATCTGTCACTAACACATCATTTTAACAACAACGTTATGCTAAAAATGATGGGGCGAAACACCATAAGATTCTCACCCATCAAACGCAATATCAGAGCTTAAAGAAACTGGATATAGGCTTATAAGCATTACCGAAAATAGCAGCTAAAAACTTAACCACTAAATCTCACGTTTCGTACACACAAACAAGGCATTGCCGGAAGCCAAATCCCAAGGGATGATTTTGTCGTAATCGTGTTCAAATATTTGAATATCGAAATACGGGCTTAACAATGCTTCAAGTTCAGTAAAACTGGTGGCGACCATCGCATGCGAATCTTGCCATAACTGCGTCGCATCAGACTGAGTTTTACCAATACTTAGATTGAGCGACTGCATCTCACCTTCACCGCTATAATGCCAACCCGATTCAAACACAAACTGACTATCTTCAAATTCGGCACTGTGTCTCACTAACGCCTTGTTATTGATTTTATGTTTATCAACGGTGTTAAAACAAAACAAGCCGCCGGTATTTAATGCCTTATGCACACTGGCAATACAGGCTTTAAGTGCCTCGATACCTGGAGAATAGTGAATGGAGTACAAAAAGCAGGTAATCAAATCGAGTTTTTCTTCTACATAAAACTCAGTCATATTTTGCAAACTAAACTGCGCTTCAGGGCAACGACGCATAGCAATATCGAGCATAGGCTGATTGATATCGAGGCCACTACTTTGAAACCCTAAGTCGATAAAATGCCTTACATGAGGCCCCGTTCCACAGGCTAAATCTAAATGCTGTTTACCACTGTTACCCAAAATCTGATGCAAGCGCACTATGCTATTGCTTTGCTGCTGGTAATTAATGTCACAACACATTAAATCGTAATAAGCGGACAAATCGGTATAAAGGGCATTGGTAGACATAAAAAGGGATCGGCGACATAGGCAAATTTAGGGTGGCGCATCATATATCAAATCGCACGATTGAGAAATAACTAATCAATAAGCACTAACGACTCACCACAGAATGAGCAAGGTTTAGCGTGAAACAACCACTTCAGTGAATAAGTATCTATACCTTATGCTCTGGCCTTACTCAATCCCGCCTTTACTCAATCAGATCAGCCGAGATATAAGGATTCTATCGCCTCTGGCAGCATGGGCTTATACAGATAAAAACCTTGGGCTAAATCACATTTATAGGTCTTAATGTAATCAAGCATAAATTGGTCTTCCACCCCTTCAGCGATAACTTTTAATCCTAGGTTATGTCCGATGTCGATAATAGTTTTAGCAATCGCTGCCGATGAGCTGCTACTCTCAACATCTTGTAAAAATGCTTTATCTATTTTGAGATAATGCAATGGCAAAAATTGTAAGTAACTAAATGATGAATAACCTTTTCCGAAATCATCCAGTGCAAAAGTAATCCCATATTGATTAAGCCGTAACATAATTTCTTTTACACTGAATTTATCTTCCATAAAAATCGATTCAGTTAATTCAATAATAAGATATTTACCCTCTAACTTATAATGGGTTAATGTATCAATTAAATGTGTTATTAGCGCTTCGTTTTGAAATTCTAAACAGCTTAGATTAATTGAAATAGCCAACTCAGTAATACCAGTATCTCGCCACTTCGCTAATTGTAAGCAGGCTTTAGAAATCACCAAGCAGCCGATATCAATAATCAGCCCAGTTTGTTCTGCTATTGGAATAAATATATCGGGTGGGATCACTGTGCCATCTTGCTGAGTCCAGCGACATAACGCCTCAACACTAACCACTTTCATTGTTTTTAAATCAACTTTAGGTTGATACGCCAAATGTAAACCATTATTTTCAATGGCTTGGCGTAGCGCTTGCTCTACAGCAAGTTGAGTTAATGCCTCTTTTTCAAGCGCCTGACTATAAAAATGAAAGCTGTTTTTACCCAGTGATTTTGACTCATACATAGCTAAATCCGCTTTACGGATCAGCGCGTTGGCATTGTCATCATCATTAGGGAATAGTGAAATGCCAATACTTGAGGTCACAATAAATTGACGAGAACCAATAGTAAAAGGCTGTTTAATCAATGCCAACAAGTCTTGGCAAACCTGTTTTATGGTCATTTCAGACTCTATTTTTTCTAAAACAATAATAAACTCATCACCACCTTGGCGGGACAAAGTATCAAAATCTCTTAAGCGTGTTTGAAGTCGTCGAACCACTTCTTTTAGCAGCAAGTCACCTGCGTCATGGCCTTCTGTATCGTTGATTTTTTTAAAGTCATCTAAGTCTAAAAATAACACCGCTAACTTTTTATTTTCTCTTTTACTCGTCGCAATAGAATGGCTAATTCTATCCAATAATAATGCACGATTAGGTAAGCCAGTGAGTGCATCATGAAAAGCATGATATTCAATAGTAGCCTCATACTGCTTTTGCACTGTCACATCGCGAAAGCACCACACTCGGCCATAAATTTGCTTCTCTTGTATCTGAGGTAAAGACCGGTAATCAAAAAAACGGTTATCGAGTAACTCTATAGTGCCAGTTAAATATTGAAAAGGGTCATGTTTAAGACGATCAATAATAGATAACATATGTTGTTTATCTTTAATAATGCTAAGAAACTCTTCCCAATGCGATACAGGTTTAAAGCCTATATCGTCAAAAAATTCTTGCCCCATGGTGTTAAATGACAATAGTTCGCCATTTAATCCATACACAAATAAAATCTCACCGGTCGAATTAACCGTCGCATTTAATAAACCAATGGAATGTTCAAGCTTATCTTGAACCAGTTTCATCTTTGCTAACTGGTCATTTAGCGTTTGGTTACGCTCGTTCAACTCATTTGAGATAAGAAATAAAGAACGCTCTAACATTTTTACACTTTGCTCGTTTTGAGCATAAGCATCTGATATTGAATTTAAAAAAAGGTCATTTTTTGAAATAAACACATCATCTTTCTGGTTACGTTTAAGCTGACGCAATAGCAGTTTATGCATTGTTAATATCACTATTTCTCAGAAAATAACGTGACAGCCATGGTCTGATTATGTAAACCACACCGACCAATAGACTTAATAGGCGATATTTCACCATACGAGTAGAAACCCGAAATAGCGCACTGAGCAGATAAGCCTTGTTTTATAATTTCTAACTCTTCTTCAACCCGTTGCCGTAAAACGAGTCGACGACCGACACAACTGATTAGAATAGCCAGTTCAGGCTGTATCCCCTCAAAGGAAGAGACAGCATCCTCTGCGGCAAGTTGAGCGCCATCAAGCAAGTCTTCATTATTAGAATGCATTAACTGACATGTCGCGCCTGTTGGCATATTACCTGCAAACAACATGCTTTTTTGCAGTTCATCAATGGATAATATAGTGCGAACCACAATTTCTTGCTCGCCATCGAGTTGTAGCGCTAACGGATATAGTAAAGCAGAAGCAGGCAAACCAGCAGAAAACTCACCTAAAAACTCTTTATATAAATCAAGAGCTGGCCGCCCATCGAGTTCATAAAGCACATTATCTATCGACTGGGTGATCACCCGTTTAGGCCCAAATGGACGCCAGCCTCCTAGACTACCAAAACCAACAGATAATCTTTCACCATAAAGCCCTACCAGCACAATAAGACCACTTTCTATTCGCTGATTATGCCATACCGTGGTTTGACTAAAACGCTCCCCATCACCGGCTAAGCCTCCCGTTGCCATAACGCCTTTAGGCAAGTGTTGCTGTAAACCATCAACCAGTTCAGAACCATTAACCACATGACCATCAGAAATAACGAAAACATGCTTTAGCCCATCAAAGCTTAATTGATCTATCAACTGCTTTGCTAATTCAGCGCAATGCTCAAATTGGTTTATCGAATTGCTGACAACTTGCACCTGGGTATGCTCAAAATCAATTGCGGTAACGCATATACTGTCGTCAAACAGACAATCATCTTGTATTTCACCGCTAGTGCTACAACCCACTATTTGCGCATTAGGAAAAGCTATTGATAGCTCATCATTAAGCTTATTGTCTAACATTAGCTCAGGTGAACCAAATGCCAGCACCAAATTAATCGCTGAATTTTGCAGTAACGGTTTATCCCAATGGCTATGTTGATATATTGTCTGAAAAACGTACATTAGTAGCCTCTCACTAAAGAGTATTCATTAAGTTGTAGCTTAAAACGTTACTGCAAGCAACAGGCACAAAGAAATGGCGCTACACAAGTAAGTAAACTTATTAATTATCGCGCCAACACCAATACACTTAAATATCTAAAAAGTAAAAAACCTCTAAACTTATAGTGTCGAGGTTTTTTAGTATCCAACATCTGGATTATAAATTTTAATCAACTTAGCTAAGCAAGCAGCTATTCACAATGACTTAAATATACAACAACCACTTCAAAATATTGAAGCATCAAAGTTCACCCCCTAAGCGCAAACTAAGGGATTCCTATAAATGACTAGCGTACCCACCGCATCAGCTCATTCGCATCTATCACCGCACGCTGTCTTTTAATTAGGCTTCCTGCTGAGTCAAAGAGGAATAGTTCAGTTACTCGTGCGTTATGCTTGGCGATAAACGCATCGCCCTCAGGCGTTGCTGTTCTAGCAAGCAGAAAGTACACGTTATCACCAAGATGAGACCGAGCTTCATTCATCTGCTCTGTTTGGGTGATACTTGAAACAAGGTTAGGATCATAGACAAATACTACCGCAGGTTTGCCCGTACCAATTTGTTCAAGATTAGACGTAAACCCCTTGGGCATCAGCATTAACAACAACCCAAACAGCAATACTATGGATGCTATGACACTTATCGCAACCCAAGGCATTTTACGAGGCGCGTTGGTAGGTTTATCCATAATGATAGATCTCTCTTTTAAGTGTTGAAATACATACCCAAGCAAAACAGTATAATCAATAAACCTGAGGCTTAGATTAAAAACGTCTGGGATGAATAGACAATAGGTGATTTAGACGGCAATAACGTTTACTCTGCCCTCACTAAATATCGACCACTAAGAACATAATGCAATACACTGTGCATAATGCAAAGTGTACAGGCAACACATCATCACGTGTGCCACTGCATGTCGGCGCAGTTAACGTTCATTTTGTTATTGTTTTAGAATGAGTGACTTGAGTTATTTCTACGTATTTTATCTGAAGGATTAATTTTTAATGGAAAAAGTGTTTGAAAGATTGATGTATGCATCACGTTGGATCATGGCGCCGATTTATTTGGGATTAAGCCTAATCTTATTCGCCTTAGGCATAAAGTTCTTTCAAGAGATCTTTCATATTATCCCCAATATTTTCTCGATAAAAGAAGTCGATTTGGTGCTAATCACCCTATCGTTAATCGACATCACTTTAGTCGGTGGTCTACTCATCATGGTGATGTTTTCAGGTTACGAAAACTTCGTATCACAGCTTGATGTGGGCGAAAACAGCGAGAAACTCAACTGGCTTGGCAAGATGGATGCAGGCTCGCTAAAAAACAAAGTAGCCGCATCTATTGTGGCGATTTCGTCTATTCACCTACTTAAAGTCTTTATGAATGCCGAAAATATCGCTAACGACAAAATCATGTGGTATTTGCTCATCCACATCACCTTCGTGTTATCGGCCTTCGCCATGGGATATTTGGATAAGATTACGCGGAAGTAATAGCAGATTTACGTCCTAGAAATAGCATAGACAATATCGTGGGGCAGAAACCTTACTCTGCCTCACTGATTTAGAATGAAACCCCAAACGAAGTGCATAAAATAGCCAGTTGGGAGATCCAACAAGCTTAATAAAAATCATCAACCTATTTTAGGAGCAAAAATTTACCTTACTCGGGTAAATACCTAACAAAGTCACCATCATCTAGAACATTTTGCAATACCGTGGGTGAGATTGGGATCAAACCTACGTTTAAACCAAAAGGCTTAAACACTTTATTCAAAACCACAACGCTTGGGTTGCTTCTATTATTTTCTATATCAGAAAGCTTTTTACGAGAAACGTTCACTAACTTTGCATATTTTTCTTGGTTCAAACCGAGTACCTGTATGCGTAACTGAATTAAGGCATCTCCTTGTGTAATGTTAGAAAATAGTAATTTAGTCATAACATTATTAATAACTGCCCTACGTAACTTAGCATCCTTAATAGCCGTGTTCGTAGACGAACGTTGCCTAGTTTGAGTTTTATCACTAGTTGTTACATCGCTTGCAAATGACTTACCTCTAAGAGTTCCCTCCAATCTAGGGAGCGGGCCTCTCTGAACAACAACGGGTTTTCCAGCATCTGCAACAGTCATATGGACAACGCTGTTATCAACTCGATTCGTTATAATTTGGTCGCTTCTAGTCTGTATACGTTCACCCTCGCTGTTAAATTTCATATTGCTATCAGAATTATGTTTTTTTAAGAAGTTAACTGTATTCGTTAAATTTTTCTTTTTCATAATAATTCCCATTGTTTTAATTTTTCATCTAGAAAATCAAACCCAAATGTTGGCATATTCACTATTTGATCAGGAACACCACGATCGATTAGCCTTTGCTTTAAACCGACTAGTTGATGTGCTGTTGTCCTTAGTTCATTTATCAATAGTTCTGGATCAATTAAATCACTTAAAGAGTAGGCAATCTCAATAAAATTAAATTTACCACCAAGTTCAAGATCTGGAGCAGCCCATTTCGTTGTTCTTGGTATACCATCTGGATCAGCTTTCATAGGCGCAAAGTCATAAATGGGGGTTAACCTTATACCCTTGTCATCTTTATAGAATGAAGTATTTCGTCCGTGGTTATCGCTATTACCAAACGCAATATTTAATAAGTCACGGCGAACCCATTCAATAATAAATGCCTCAACATCAAAATGCAGGTGCTTCTCTTTGACTGTATTACTCTGAGTGATCAGGTCAACCAACTCACGTATTGTCTCACCATGATCTAAAATAGTAGCTGGCGGTTTTTTTAACATTGAGTACACAGATTCCATACCATAACGTTTGGTAGTCCCATCTACTTGAGTCTCTATATCGAACCTTGGCAACCAAAGTGAATGATAGTTTTCACCTTTTTCTAGTTTCATGTCTGCTACAGGTATAGTACTAAAACCCATAGCGGTTAACTCATGATAATAGTGGTATTCGGCAACTAACACCGCATCATTAACTCCCCTTCTATTCCCTCTTGGGAATTTAACGAGGTAATACATATCATCAATATTTGTATTGTCTTGATAGGTATCTATCCACACGACATCGTTTTTGCTACGTCTTAGTAGCAGTTTTGGGGCTTCTCCACCTGCTCCAGTAGCTCCACCAGCAGCGGCCCCCCGAGTTTGTGCGTAACTCAAAAAGTCTGCACCTCTACTTGCTACGTCTGAAACTTCAAAGTATTGATTAGGAACTCTATTAACTGCTTCTATAGATTCTTTGATACGCAAATTTCCAATGGGAGAAATAGTGCCATATGCTAGCAACACGAACTTTTGTTGATTGGCTGACATCCCATCAGTATCTATTTGAGTCAGCCAGTACTTTCGGCTTGAGCCACTAGGGATGATGTCGTCAATGAACTTCAACCAACCTTGTTGTCCATTGTCATCAAAATAGAATTCAACAGGGTGATTTATAGATACTGCATGGTGATCATCCGCAGAAAGATTAGCAATTATATAGTCAAGTTCATAATCGACTTCGGTAGCGTCAAATGTGTAATCAGCATTATTCGGGAATGTAATCGTCGCAATATCCTTCCATGAGTTATCAATGAAAGCTTGTACAGTTAGTTCATTTAAATTTTCAAGATTAATATCTTCCATTGAATACTCTTTTTTATACTTAATGAATACTATTGTACTCAAAAATATGTAAACCCTCAATAAAAGTAACTTATAGTACTCAATAATTGTTATCACCTTCAATTACTGAGTACTATAAGACTCATTTAGTTGTTTGTTCTTGTCGTTAATTTGGATAATTAGAAGATTGCTACGCTGATAGCTAATACGTCTTATAATACTCAAAAGCTATCGGGCCAGTTTATTATTGAGTTGTATAATACTCAACAATGAGCCATAACACTACGTATTGAGCATTATATAACTCAATAATCGCATGTTTACATAACATCCTTTAAATGCTTGGCTGACTAAACTTAAATAAAACGCCAAACAACAAATTGAACGCTTATTTAAGAAAAATAAATTCGACCTACACTTATGAATACGAGATAAATATCAGTCTTATCGGTATTCGTCATTGGATATTTGGATAAGATTACCCGCAAGTAATATCAGGCTCACTTGATGTAAATAGCAGAGATAAATAGTTGGGGAAAGTTAACTCTTCCCCACTTATTTTTAATAACTTTTTTGAAATAGACGACACAACCACAATCTACATTCGAGGTTTACACTCATTCCTGCGGATGGACTTAATTACTTTTTCATCATTTATCTAGCCACTATCCGGCTATTAAACTGATGTTGATATGCTAGCGGGTGCGTTTAGCACTAACGGTTAACATCAGCAGACCGATTGCAGTAGCAAAAAATAAATACGGTACACCCGCCTGCCAACTTGCTTGGCTATTCACACCAAAAAAATCGACATATAGTGCAGCTTGAATGGGCCCCATGTACCAAAGTGCCGGATAAAGCACTTCAAACATCCGTTTTGTTCCTGTAAACGTGCCACAAAAATAGGCCAAAGATACAGTAAATGAAATGGCGATAATCAATTGAACCAGCAACAACCACTCAGCTCCTCCTGTAAAGCGCAGCACACTTCCCATACTTGCTAAGCCTAATAACATCCATGCTGCTGAATAACTGGCTAAGCTTTGTAATATGGGGGATTGTTTGCTGTAAGTCATCAGCTCTACCGTATTCGATTGTTTTTCTAATTGGCCTAACTGAGAAATCACTAACACGCACCACAACCATGAAATGGGTAAAAAAATGCTGAGAAGTAAATCCTGGCTGATAAACAACTGAATACCATTCAACACCAGCAAACCGATAAACCAATATACCGAATGGCCTTTGAGTATTAATTTTAGCTCTAATCTTAATAAACGAGTAAAAGCGAAATGCTGAGTTAACGTGACAAAAAAACTATCCAGTAGGCTAACCACTTTGGTTTTTAATGTGAAATTCATCCATAAATCTGGTTTGTTTTCAGATAGTGAGTGTGCGCTAAAACGGTCAAAAAAGATAAACGCTAACACTAAACAACCAAGACAAATAAGAAGCAAAGGCAGCGCTCCCCAAAGGTGCATTATCGTCGGCTCTATTCCTTGCCAAACAAAGGTATTTATTTCGCGTGTTTCATCACTGATATTTATGCCTATATTAGTATTACCTTGCTGTAGCGGAAAGCGCTCTGCGACTTCTGCATCTAAATGGTCGACTAATGCTCCGATCCCAGACACGCTTTCAATGGTTTGAACAATAGAGCCAATCCATAAGAAAAAATAAACGACGTTGCCTAACCCGCCTCTAAGCCACTTAATTGACTCAAACATTATCGCGATAGCGGCAATAGCCAATAGCATTGGCAATACAAAAACGAATTGTGGCCATGCTAACGCCCAAAGATCGATTTGATAACTTTCACCATAATAAAGCTGGATCCCAATACTACTCAGCAACATAACCAGCACAATAGAAACCAGAATAAATACACTTGTGCACCACTTGGCTAATAAAAAAGTCAGTTTATTAATCGGGGTTGCTGCGATGAGTTCACAGGTCATTGATTTTCGGTCTAATTCAAGAGCATTTTTGACTAGATAAAAACAGATAAGAGGCAAAAACAACACGTTCAACATCGCAAGGCATATACCAAGCCAGGCGCTATTGTAGATACCACGATAACCATTAATCACTAGCGTTTGATAATGGGCATCGGGGGATGGGAAAAAAAGTAATGTTAATACCGACATCGCCAGAAGTGTTACTACAAAGCTTTGCTGGCGAGTTCGTTGTTTAAAATCAGCGACAATGCATTGCCAAACTTGATTCATTAACTTGCCCTCGCATAGCCAATTTGAGCTTGTCGGTTACTGGTAAAATAAAGGTAAGCATCTTCTAAGGATGGAGTTCTTGAAATGGCTCTTTCATCGGGGCAATTGTCAGCAATAATGTTGAGTTCAACCATGGTGTCTTTACGCACACTATGGCTAACAATAAACTCATGCTGAATTTGCTTTAGTTCACTGAAATTTGCGGTGAGTTGCCAGCATTTATTAGCGATCTTATCTTGAAGTGCACGTGGTGATTCTGATTGAATTAAACTCCCTGAGTGCATAATCGCAATACGGTCTGCAATGGATTCAACATCGGCCACGATATGCGTAGAGAATATAATGCACCGTTCACCTGCTAACTCGGTTAATAACTGGCGAAAATTAGCACGCTCTTGTGGGTCAAGGCCAACGGTGGGTTCGTCAATAATCAGCAATTTGGGATCATTAAGTAAAGCCTGTGCAATACCAATTCGTTGTTTCATGCCGCCAGAATAGCCTTTCAATGGCATATGCGCAGCGTGCGTTAGGTTGAGTTTATGAAGTAAATCGTCGATGGTGTGATTTGCGGTTAATTTATCTAACCCTTTTAAGCTAGCCATGTAGTGCAGAAATTCGATGCCGGATAACTGATCATATACCCCAAAATATTGTGGCAAATAACCCAGCTCTTTCCTCAATACTTGAGGTGACTTAAGAATATCTTGCCCTTGCCAGAAGATATTCCCATGGGTTGGTTTTGTTATTGTTGCGAGAATACGCATCAAGCTAGATTTACCCGCACCATTAGGACCTAACAGCCCCAAAATCCCCGGCTCAACTTGCAGCGACAGCGATTTGATTGCAGGCTTAGCCTTTTTCCCACTTTGGTATTGATGACTAAGTGATTGAATATCCAATAACATTGTATTTCCCTATATAGATCAAGATGAAATAACAATGCAAATACAGCGCCAAAAATAACCTATTAAAATTCAACAAGTTAAACTTAACTTAATTAGAGTATTTACAAATAATGCTGAATTTAACTAACTATTGGTGAAATAAGTAAAGCTTTGAGGCCAATATCGTTCACATCGCATCCTAATCAGACTTAACGAAAAAACCGTTACATATTAAGCAACAAGCGAAAAACAAAAAGCCTCAATACGGTTAGGAATCGAGGCTTTCTCTTTTCTTTTAAAAGAAATTTGGTTTTAAGCTTTTAGGCTTGAAACAACATTTGATCTAACGCAGGAAAAATCAGCTTAGAGCAAGGCTTTTTGTCACGAAGCGTAGTGTTTTTCTACGTGAGTGGAAAAGTAACGCCGCTATAACTGATTTTAACCAGTTAGATTACATCATGCCGCCCATTCCGCCCATACCACCCATTCCGCCCATATCTGGTGCAGAATCTTGTGGTACATCAGCAATCATCGCTTCTGTTGTGATCATAAGACCAGCAATAGATGCGGCGAACTGTAGCGCACTACGAGTCACTTTAGTTGGGTCTAGGATACCCATCTCTAACATGTCACCGTAAGTGTCGTTACCGGCGTTGTAACCGAAGTTACCGGTGCCGTTTTTAACAGTGTTAGCCACAACTGAGGCTTCTTGACCTGCGTTAGTAGCGATTTGACGAAGTGGCGCTTCCATAGCGCGTAGGGCAATAACCACACCGTGCTTTTGATCTTCGTTTAACACGTCAATGTCTTTGATCATGCTTGCTACGCGAACAAGGGCAACACCACCACCGGCGACCACACCTTCTTCAACCGCTGCGCGAGTTGCATGCAATGCATCTTCTACGCGCGCTTTTTTCTCTTTCATTTCAACTTCTGTTGCTGCGCCAACTTTGATTACTGCAACACCGCCAGCTAACTTAGCCATACGCTCTTGAAGCTTTTCTTTGTCGTAGTCTGAAGTTGAATCTTCAACTTGTTGTTTGATTTGCGAAACACGTGCAGAAATTTGCACTTGGTCGCCACTACCATCGATGATTGTAGTGTTATCTTTAGTGATGATTACGCGCTTAGCTGTACCTAAATCTTCTAGAGTGGCTTTTTCAAGTTCTAGACCGATTTCTTCAGCGATAACAGTACCGCCAGTTAGGATAGCAACGTCTTGAAGCATTGCTTTACGACGGTCGCCAAAACCAGGAGCTTTAACAGCAGCAACTTTAACGATGCCACGCATGTTGTTCACAACGAGTGTCGCTAAAGCTTCGCCTTCAACGTCTTCTGCAACGATAAGCAATGGCTTACCTGTTTTAGCTAGACCTTCAAGGATTGGCAACAATTCACGGATATTAGATACTTTTTTGTCTACTAATAAAATGAATGGGCTGTCTAATTCAATGCTGCCAGTTTCTGGCTTGTTGATGAAGTATGGTGATAAGTAACCACGGTCAAATTGCATACCTTCAACAACGTCTAATTCGTTTTCAAGCGCTTGGCCTTCTTCAACGGTAATAACGCCTTCTTTACCGACTTTTTCCATTGCGGTTGCAATGATGTCGCCGATTGACTCGTCAGAGTTAGCAGAAATTGTACCTACTTGAGCAATCGCTTTAGTGTCTGAACATTCTTGAGAAAGTAGTTTAAGTTCAGCAACGGCTGCGATAACTGCTTTGTCGATACCGCGCTTAAGGTCCATTGGGTTCATACCCGCTGCAACTGCTTTTAGGCCTTCAACAACAATAGCTTGTGCTAATACTGTTGCAGTAGTGGTACCGTCACCGGCTGCGTCATTGGCTTTAGAAGCAACTTCTTTCACCATTTGTGCGCCCATGTTTTCGAACTTGTCTGTTAGTTCGATTTCTTTAGCAACTGACACACCATCTTTGGTGATCATTGGCGAACCAAAGCTTTTATCTAAAACAACGTTACGACCTTTAGGGCCTAAGGTTACTTTAACTGCGTTGGCTAGGATGTTAACGCCTGCAAGCATTTTTACGCGTGCGTCGTTACCAAATAAGACTTCTTTTGCTGCCATTTTTTGATGTTCCTTTAAATTTAATGATTAATTGGAAAGTCGATTGATGCGTGAGGCTTAGCCTACGACTGCCATCAGGTCAGCTTCTGACAGGATTAACACTTCTTCACCGTCAATTTTTTCTTTCTTCACGCCATAACCTTCATTGAAGATCACCACGTCGCCCACTTTAACGTCAAGTGGTGTAACTGTGCCATTTTCTGAGATACGACCGTTGCCTACTGCAAGGATTTTACCGCGAGTTGATTTTTCTGCTGCGCTGCCTGTAAGCACGATACCGCCTGCAGATTTAGATTCAACTTCTAAGCGTTTAACGATAACGCGGTCATGTAATGGACGAATATTCATCTATGAACTCTCCTAATGATTTGATGCCCAAAAAGCGAGGCTATTGACTAACAAATAAGGGTTTCCCCCTTGATGCATGTGATATGGGGGTGACTGGTCACAGATCCAAGGGGAATTTTAAAAATAATTGCACTTTTTTTACGTCTGTTTTATTAAAGCAATGCTAATCCTGATAGAATTCGGCTCCTTTGAAACACCAAACGTTTGAGAATAGATGAAAGACAGACACGGGTTGCTCAGCGCACCTATTGGTCGTGTACTGCTTAACATGACTTTGCCTAACCTGATTGGGATTATGACCATTCTGGGTGGCAGTCTGGTGGACATTTTTTTTATTAGCCAGTTGGGTACAGATGCACTGGCAGCAGTGAGCTTTACGTTTCCGGTAACCTTAGTGATTACGAGCATCGGCATTGGCATTGGCGCGGGTGTGTCAACCAATCTTGGTCGTTTGATTGGATCTGGGCATGCGCCCGAATCCAGAGTGTTTTTATTTGATGCCTTGTGCATGACACTGCTTATTATTTGGGGCTTGTCGATACTCGGCTGTGTGTTTATTGAACCTATTTTTAGTTTGCTTGGTGCTAACGGTGCCAGCTTGCCATTAATTAATGACTACATGTGGTACTGGTATTTAGGTGCGCCTGCCTTGGTGCTATTAATGGTGGGTAATCAAGCATTACGTGCCACAGGTGACACTCACTCACCGGCTAAAATTATGATGCTGGCCGCCATTATAAACCTGGTTCTCGACCCGTTACTTATCTTCGGCATTGGCCCTTTTCCGCGTTTAGAAATTCAAGGCGCGGCTATTGCGACCACACTCTCTTGGGTAGTGGCAATGTCATTTGCTGGCCACTTGATTATTGTCAAACGTAAACTGGTTCAGTTTGCTGAGTTTGATGTGGGTCGATTAATTTTACATTGGAAAGTCTTATCCCATATCGCCCGCCCAGCGGCGTTAATGAATGTAATAAATCCTATTGCCAACGGCATTATAATGGCCATGTTGGCACGGATTGATCATGCGGGTGTGGCTGCCTTTGGTGCCGGAATTAGGCTTGAGTCGGTATTATTGATTGTGGTGATGGCGCTGTCGTCGAGTTTAATGCCGTTTATTGCCCAAAACCTAGGTGCCAGCCAACCTGATCGCGCCAAAAAAGCCTTATTGATGTCGTTGCGATTTGCTTTTGTATTTCAAACAATCTTGTTTATTCCGCTGTATTTTTATGCCGAACCTATCGCAAGATTGTTTACTCACGACCCACTGGTTATTGAGTGGTTGAGTTTTTATATTATGGTGTTGCCTGCCTCTTATGGGCCACTTGCCATTGTTATTATGGTTGCTACTAGCTTAAATGCTTACCATAGGCCGTTGAGTTCACTGGTGATTAACTTGTGCCGCTTAATGTTATTAATGTTACCGCTGGCGGCGCTAGGCTCGTATGTTGGCGGAGTGAAAGGGATTTTATTGGCGTTACCCATTGCGAATACATTGATGGGGATAGCTTGTTATTACCTGGCGACGCAAATTAGTGAGCCAAAAGAGATTAAGCACACGGTGCCTTGTTCAGATAACTCATTAGCCACTGACGGCGAGCAAGACGACACTAATAAACCAACCTCTCGCCTTGGCGAATATTAAACTGTGTTAATAATGGCAGCCACACTTGCTTTTTAATCTGTGTCAGTGGATTAATAACAATATATCACTCGCAACAAATCTTGGTTTAACATGAAAAAATCCATTTACGCCGCCATGCTCTCTGGCATTGTTTGCCCTGGCAGTGGCCAGATTTGGTTGGGTAAAAAGCTACTCGGCTGGGGATTTATCAGTGTCAGTATGGTGTGTATTTTGGTGATAATGGATCAAATTATTAGCCGTGCACAAGTGATTGCGGAGCAAATTTTAACAGGCAATATCGGCAACGATTTAACCTCCATTTATGCTGCGGTATCCAACGTTGCCATCGACAGTAGCTCAACCATGCCGATACTCACTTGGATATTTTTAGCCAACTGGGGATTAAGTATCATCAGTGCATTTTGGTTTGGTGCTCAGCAAGATAAGCAACTCCAGCGGCAAGCCGATTCCGAGACAGGCGCAAAAACAAAAACAGCCAAGTAATGCATCTGCATTAGTCGGCTGTTTACGTTATATTTGATCAAGTGCTAAACACGGCGCTTAACAAAACACGCTCTACACATCACGGCAAATCACAGATCAAACTTGGTCTTGTTAAATAAGTTGGTATTACCATAATGTGTATTAAGATGGTGTGTCATAAGTGGTATGTATTAAGACGGCTTGTCGTCATCTTTGGGCTTAATAGGCTCTACATCTATAATATCGTCGCGATTGTCGTCATGGCGCTTATCTTTAATGTCATCATCACGATCATTTTTAATGTCATCATCAAGATCAACTACCTCAATTTGATGGCTACGTGGACGATCATTTTTATGTTCAAAATCACCGTCGAAAGTGTTGCCCTGTTGATCAAATGGCTTTTGCCCTGCAAATGGACCGGACTGTCCAAAAGGACTTTGTCCGCCACCAAAGCCAGGGGGAATACCACCATTAGCCACAACACGAAGTTGCATACGTTTATATAAAAACGCCGCGATAGGAGCGCGGGTAAATGGGGTTAATAAAATTAAGCCAATAAAGTCGGTGACAAAACCAGGAATAAGCAATAACACCCCTGCGGCAGCCAACATCATACCTTCAACAATTTCTTGCCCCGGTGCTTCACCTCGGGCTAATTTTTGTTGCACACTCATTAAAGTACTAAGGCCTTGGCTGCGTACTAATGACACTCCAACAACCGCGGTAAATAACACTAACGCGACTGTGGTCCATGAACCAATTGAGCTGGCAACTTCAATGAGTACATTGAGTTCAATAACCGGTATTAAAACAAATATTAACAATAAAATAAAAAACATATTGGCCTCTAAGGATCGCTTTTTGATAGAGTGACGACTTATAAGATAACAGAGTGGCGACCTGTAAAAAAACTGTTGCCGATGAAACTTAAATGGGGGTGAACGGGTCTCTTTTCAAGACGCGTCACGAATATCACCTCAGTTTAATGAAAATGCGTTTAAAAAAGCGTACTGTGATGACCTTGTGCATGATAACAGCATTAGCTTAAGTAAACTTTAAGACAACTTATGTATAAACCTGAACTGCTATTGATATTAACCACTTGCCCAGATGCTGACATTGCAGCCAGTATTGCGACTGCATTAGTAGAGGCAAAGTTAGCGGCATGTGTACAAATAGGCCAAGCCGTTGAGTCAATTTATTATTGGGACAATAGCATTTGTCAGTCACACGAAGTGCCAATACAGATAAAATGCATGGCAATTGATTACCATGCAATTGAACAGCTCGTGATCACAATGCATCCTTATGAAGTACCAGAATTCATTGCCACTCCAATTACCGGTGGTTTTGGCCCTTATTTACAATGGATAAAAGACAACTCACCATCATGAAAAAACTCGTCGCCATATGCCTGACATCATTGTTAATGATGTCATCAATGATACTCGCGCCAGCAGCACACAGCGCTAATGTGTTGAGTAATAAATTTAGCTTTTTAAGCAGCGAACCTGAGTTAATGAAGGTTAACGATGCTTTTGTGTTTGATTACCAACAACAAGGTAATCAGCTCAAAATCAATTTTGTCATTGCAGAGGGCTATTATTTATATCGCGATAAGCTGCAGTTTTCGGTCGACGGTGCGGTGATTGGTGATATTGAATTACCTCATGGTAAAAACCATCATGACGAATACTTTGGCGACCAAGAGGTGTTTTACTCGTTTGTTGAAATCCCTATTGCGTTTAAAGAAGCGCAAGCCGATGCGGTATTTCATGTCACCTTTATGGGTTGTGCAGAAGGTACCTTGTGTTATCCGCCAACCAAGCACGATGTAACGTTAGCAGCGATTGAAGCAAATGACGGCACGTTAAGCAGTAAAAAAGTGATTGGCGCACCTGATGATACGCAAGCATCAACAACGGCAACCGATACACCAGCGGCACCGATTACTCAGCAAGACACGTTAAACCAAATGCTCCAAAACGATAGCCTATTATGGACTTTAGTTATTTTCTTTGGTTTAGGTATTGGCTTAGCATTAACACCGTGTGTGTTTCCGATGTACCCTATTTTGTCGGGCATTATTGTTGGTCAAGGCAAGAAACTCTCTACCGCTAAAGCCTTCACCCTATCAATGGCCTACGTGCAAGGCATGGCAATTACCTATTCATTATTAGGATTAGTGGTTGCCTCTGCCGGACTTAAGTTTCAAGCGGCCTTGCAACACCCTGCTATTTTGATTTTCTTGGCGGTGATGTTTGTGCTGCTGAGCTTATCAATGTTTGGCATGTACGATTTAAAACTGCCATCGAAGTGGCAAGAAAAAATGAACTCGATGTCGAACAATCAAAAAGGTGGCAACCTTATTGGTGTGTTTATGATGGGAGTAATTTCAGGTTTAGTCGCTTCGCCTTGTACCACGGCGCCGTTATCTGGCGTGCTGATTTACGTGGCGCAGTCTGGCGACTTACTGCAAGGCTTTTTAGCACTGTATGTACTCAGCATGGGCATGGGTTTACCGTTATTAGTGATCGGGACTTCGGGTGGCAAAATCTTACCGCGCGCAGGAGCGTGGATGGACATTATTAAAACTATCTTTGGCTTCTTGCTGATTTCAGTTTCTATTGTAATGATTGGTCGTATTTGGCCTGGTTTAGTGTCCGATTTACTTTGGTCAGTATGGGCAATAAGCTTAATCGCTTACTTAATGCATCAAAACAGGTTGTCAGAATTTAACTGGAAACAAAGCACCCGTGGGGTGTTGTTATTACTGGCTTTGATGGCAAGTTTCTCCTATGGCTTCCAAGCATTGATGAGCAGCTTTGGTCATCAATCCTCAAATATGACCCAAACCAGTATTGATGGCAAAACCAACACCGAAGCCAATCACTTTATCCGTATTAAGTCGCTGGAAGACTTAGAAGTTGAATTGGATAAAGCCAGTATTAGCGGTAAAACGGTGATGTTAGATTTATACGCCGACTGGTGTGTGGCGTGTAAAGAATTTGAAGCAATTACCTTTAAAAATGCCGACGTGGAAACGCGTATGAACCAAATGGTGTTATTGCAAGCTGACGTGACTGCCAGCGATGACATTGATATCACCCTTTTAGAACATTATGGCGTGTTAGGTTTACCGACATTATTAATGTTTAATAGCGACGGTGAGCAGCGTGAAGACTTGCGGGTTACCGGCTTTATGGGACCAAAAGACTTTGCTGCTCATTTAGATATACTGTTAGCAAAGTAAGTTAACAGACTGACTTAACAGACTTACTTAACAGACTAAGCACATTAACTTACTGGGCTGAGTGAATGTGCAAAGTGAGAGCATTCATCAAATCAACTTAATGAATGATCGCATGTTGTGCTGTGTACCGTAAAAGCAGTTGGTAGAATCATTTAGTAATACACTATATAAAACAGTATCTTTAGCCACTAAAGATGCTGTTTTTTGCTTTTAGGCTATTAAAGTCATCGAAAGTTAACTTTTTTCTTATACAATAAGATTTTGTATCCCTCATTCAAGGCGCTTTATGGAACCCGCTATCCTGATTATCACCCTACTTTGCGGAATGCTTGTCAGCCGAGTGGGTTTACCGCCGCTGATTGGTTATCTTGCTGCTGGTTTTGTATTGTTCACCTTAGGCATTGAAGACACTAGCTTACCTATTTTGCAGCAACTTGCTGACTTAGGTGTCACCTTATTGTTGTTTTCTATTGGTCTTAAACTTGACCTTAAAAGCCTGTTTAAAGCCGAAGTTTGGGCGGGTTCAAGCTTACATTTAATTGGTTCGATTCTATTTTTTGTGCCAGTGCTGAAGTTATTGGGCTTTTTAGGCATTGAACAGCTCGACGGATACAGCTTCAATCAACTGATGTTAATTTCCTTTGCATTAAGTTTTTCCAGTACCGTATTTGCGGTAAAAGTGCTTGAAGATAGCGGTGATATGCAGTCGCTCTATGGCCGAGTCGCGATTGGTATCTTGATTATGCAAGACATCTTCGCGGTGATATTTTTAACCATTTCTAAAGGTAACATCCCGTCGGTTTGGGCATTTGCATTGTTATTACTACCGCTTGCAAGACCGCTTATTTATAAAATATTTGATCGGGTCGGCCACGGCGAAATGTTGGTATTGTTTGGCCTTGTTATGGCATTAGTGGTGGGGGCATGGTTATTTGAAGCCGTCGGTTTAAAACCCGATTTAGGCACATTGATTGTGGGTATTTTACTCGCTGGGCATGCTAAATCATCTGAATTAGCCAAATCTATTTATTTCTTTAAAGAGTTATTCTTAGTCGCATTTTTCTTAACTATTGGGTTAAATGGATTGCCGACCTTAGCCGATATTGGTTTAGCGGCGATTTTAGTTGCGCTAATTCCAGTGAAAATTTTGATGTTTGTCTATCTGCTAACTCGCTTTAAGCTGCGGTCGCGAACCTCGCTGCTCGCCTCGTTTAACTTAGGTAACTACAGTGAGTTTGGTTTAATCGTAGCAGCAGTCGCGGCACACAAAGGTTGGTTACCACCAGAATGGTTGATCATTATTGCAGTGGCATTAAGTATTAGTTTTTTATTTGCAGCGCCGTTTAATAATAACGTCAGTAATATTTATCAGCGTTTCCAGTCTAAATTAACCAAACTCGAACGCCACCCATTACACCCAGAAGACAGACAAATCCGTATTGGTAATCCACGCTTTTTGATCTTGGGTATGGGCCGTATTGGTTCTGGGGCATATGATGAATTACGCGCCAAATACACCGGCGAAATTTTAGGGATTGAACACAAACAAGAATTGGTTGATTTTCATCGAAATGAAGGCCGTAATGTTGTGCAAGGTGACGCTAGCGATACTGACTTTTGGGTCAAGCTTGAACGAGCGCCACACTTAGAGTTAGTACTATTGGCAATGCCACATCACGCGGGTAATTTGTTTGCAGTGCAACAACTGCAAAAGCTTAATTACGAGGGGAAAATCAGCGCGATTGTGCAATACGCTGAAGATGCCGAGTCATTAAAAGAATCTGGTGTTAATACTGTGTATAACTTGTATGAAGCTGCAGGTGCCGGTTTTGTAGACCATGTGATTAAAGAGCTACTCGATTCACCGCCAGAACTGGTTCCAAGTTCAGTTGCTGCTAGTAGTGATAAGCCAAATCAATCGGCAATAAATGAAACGACATCTGAGTTGCCATCATAAAACTAATCAACAATTGCAAACGCCTAGATAACTCTCTAGGCGTTTTTGTTTACTACCGCATATTTTCAATTTTGCTTCAGATAAAAAAATCTCAGTTACAGACACGGTTAAGTCATGCTATAACTCAAGTAACAAGTCTTTCCATGTCACCCTTTGTTGGATTTTTTGAAGTATGTCAAACCCTGCTCAACGCGCGACTAAATTATTTGTTCGTACATTTGGCACCAAGCCAGATGATTTATACCAGGCGCCCGGGCGAGTTAACATTATGGGCGAGCATACCGACTATAACGAAGGCCTCGCATTACCCGCCGCAATTAATTTTCATACTGTTATTGCTGTTAAGCATCGCGATGATAATTTATTTCGCGCTGTGACAACGGCGTTTCCTGGGGAAATTAAGCAATGGCACTTTGGTGAAGAAGGCCCCGTTGCTGCAGGCGATGATTGGAGCCACTATCTAAAAGGCGTTACCGCCGCCATGAACCAATCGGGGTTACGAGCCAAAGGCTTAGACTTAGCCATTGTGGGTGACGTGCCGCTGGGAGCAGGTTTATCATCGTCGGCAGCGCTTGAAATCGCTTTTGGTACTGCAATCAGTTATGCCAGCCAGCTAAACTTATCACCTATCGCTATTGCCCAATTGGCTCAGCGTGGCGAAAGCCAATTTATGCTGTTAGATTGCGGCATGATGGACCAAATCATTAGCGCGATGGCAGAGCCTGATCACGCCTTATTGATTGATTGCTTAGAATTAGAAAGCGAATCAGTGCTATTACCTGAAGAACTCAGCTTAATCGTAATCGACTTAAAACAAGACCGTCATGGTTTTACCCAACAATTTGAGCAACGCAAACAAGAGTGTAATCAGATAACCAAGTTACTTGGTCTCGATTCTCTGCGTGATTTATCATTAAGCTTACTCACAGCAGATAAAGACTTACTCAGCGATGTCCAATTTCGTCGAGCGCGCCATATCATCACCGAAAATCAACGTACGAGTAATGCCGCCAGAGCTTTGCAACAAAACAATATTGCTCGTTTTAGTCAGTTAATGGCACAGTCTCAAGCATCTATGCGCGATGACTTTGACATTATCACTGCCGACATTGACACCTTAGTGAGCATGATTGCCACTTTAATCGGTGAGAAAGGCGGCGTGCGTATGAGCGATGGCTGCGTATTGGCGCTGGTTAATCATGACCTCACCGATGAGGTGATTAACCTAGTTGAAAACCAATATTTTAAGCAAACTGGCATCGAAGCAACAATATACTTATGTTCAGCAAGTGGCGGTGCAGGACGCATCGGTTAACAATTTACAGATTAGAGAGGCATAAATGGTACGTTTTAGTGTGCTGGAACCTTGGCAAGATCCCCGTGGTGGTGAGATTGAACGGGTTAGAATTGATAATGGCATCATCGCACTTGAAGTATTAAGTTTAGGCGGCATCATTCGATCATTATGGACTCCAGATCGTAACGGTGAACGCAAAAATATCGTCTTAGGCTGCGACAATGTCGAAGATTATCTAGCTCAACAAGCCTATTTAGGCGCGATAGCAGGACGTTATAGCAATCGAATTGCCAATGGTAAAACCCAATATGATGGCCATCAATATCAACTTAGCGTAAATCAAGCGAGCAATTGTTTGCACGGTGGTGTTGAGGGCTTTAATCGAAAATTGTGGCAACTCGGTACCTTAAGTGATGGGGTTCGCTTAACCTTAATGAGCCCAGACGGCGACATGGGATTTCCGGGCAATTGTACTGTGCAACTCGATTACCGTTTAGTGGGTAATAACTTGTACATTGAAATGCTGGCCAGCACCGATAAAGCCTGTCCCATTAGTTTAACCCAACACAGCTACTTTAATTTAGACGGTAATCGCAGCGACACCAATACACAGCATACCTTACAAGTGGATGCTAAAAAGTACCTCACAATGAATGATGTTGGCGTACCTACCGCAATGCAACCTACCGCAGGTAGCGATTTAGACATGGCAAAAGCCACGCCGATGTCGGTACAAACTGAGCGCCCAGCATTAGCTGCCACCAAGGGTTTTGACCATTGCTATGTGTTAGATAATCCCGGTGCAGATTTACAACGATTTGGTTGTTTAGCCAGCCCGAATAGCGGCCGTAATATGACGGTTTATACTAACCAGCCTGGGGTGCAGGTTTACGGCGCAAACTTTTTGCAGGGCACTGTAGGCAAAAAGCAGCGAGTATTAAGCGATCATCAAGCTGTGTGTATTGAACCGCAAATGCTACCCGACTCGCCGAATCAACCTGACTTGCCCGGCGATGTGTGGGTAACACCTGGCAAGGTTTATCACCACATCACTCGATATCAGTTTGATGCAGAATAATCAGCCAGTAAAATCCAATTTTAATGCCGAAGATATTGGTCAAATTGCTGTTGGGGCTTTTGCCCTGTCAGTGCCGATTGCATTTTCTGAAGAAGCATGGAGATTGTCGGCCAGTTTGCCTGCATTAAATTTGGTATTGGTGGTGGTATTGTCGCTGGCATTTATTACTCTGTTTGCTTATCAGAGTGTGTTTCAGGCAAATATTGTTAAGCGTAGACGAGCATTTTTGTTGCGGGTAATTGCAGCGTATATATTAACGTTATTGGTGGTCAGCATTGTGCTATTGGCATTAGATAAATTGCCATTAATCACCGACCCAATTTTAGCGTTAAAACGGATTATTTTAATCGCGATGCCCGCGTCCATGGGTGCGATTATTGTCGACAGTTTCGACAAAGAATAAACCATATAAGGAATAATAAATTATTCCTTATATGGTCAGTAATCTATAGCAGATATAAGCAGGATAATAACATAGACCACGCAATACACTGAGCCAGAGACTCAATGTTATCTGCAGGTTTAATCGTCTACGCTATCACCCATGTCATCAAAGCTATCATTGTCATCATCTGAATCATCAAATTCTGGAATGTCATCATCGGCGTTAATCGGTTCATCTGGCTCTGGAGCCGGTTTAGCCTTACGCGGTGGCGCTGTATCGGGTACTTTTGATAAATCAATTCGTAACTGATGCTTTGCCATAAACTCACTACGTGCCACCTTCCAAGCATCGCCAAACTCAGCCATAGCGGCTTTTGTTTGTTGCTCGTCTAAGTCGTGTAAGTTAACTTTAACGATGTCTTCTACGTACTCCACAATCGTATTACGGATAGTGTTGTACATGAAAATGCGCCCTGGTGACGCTTCTGGCAATTGATTATCATGAACGACGATAGTGTTACCTTTCGATGTTCTTAATTCACCAAACCAAAGTTGTTTTTTTGCAGTGTTATACATATATGCTAACGCCCTTAATCAACACATATTCTAAAAATGATGCAGGATTATTGAAGATAACATCTTCATACTGCGCCACGATTATCTGTTCTGTATTTGTGTGGGTATTTAAACAGAATATTTCTGAGAATCAATGCCTAAAACGATGAAATTTTCGAGTAATCGCATAAAAATGTTGGTTGTCGTCAATTTTTAACACTTTATCGTCATTTTTCTCACAAAATAAACGCCTCACAAAAGTGATTAACCCGTTTCAGGCCAATCACTTTGTGATCACGACTTTAGCTTAAAAACATCAAGCTTCAAGTTTTTTATCAAAATATATCGCTGATTAAAACCACAATATTAATATGTGTATTGATAAGGGTATTCATTTACTTAACGAGGATCAGCTTGTAGATCTAACACTATCTTGCCTTTGTGTGTGCCCGACTCCATTAGTTCATGTGCCTGCACCACTTGCGAGAATGGGAACACACTATCAATTGGAATGCTCATTTTACCGCTATTTAATAACGGCCATACGAACTCTGCCAAACCTTGAGCAATAAGGGCTTTATTCGCCACGCTTTGTGGTCGTAACGTTGACCCTGTCCAAATCACTCGTTTAGCCATAATACGGAAAATATCCACGTTTGCTTGTGGACCACGTTGCATGGCAACCGACACCATACGTCCGTCGGTAGCAATCGCTTTGAGGTTTTCGTTAATAAAGTCGCCACCTGCAATATCCATAATCACGTTAACGCCTAATCCATTTGTTGCTTCTAAAATCGGCTCAACAAAGTGCTGCTCGTTATAGTTAATCGCTACGCTAGCACCTTGATCAAGACAGTATTGGCATTTCTCTGCACTGCCAGAGGTCGCAAATACCGTTGCGCCTAAACGACTCGCCATTTGAATTGCGGTCGTACCGATACCGCCAGAACCGCCATGAATAAGTACCGTTTCACCCGCGTTAAGTCCACCACGAATAAACAAGTTACCCCACACGGTAAAAAAAGTTTCTGGCAACGCGGCAGCTTGCACAAAACTGTAACCGGTAGGAATGGGTAAACAATGCGCTGCGTAAGTATTCACTAATTCGGCATAACCGCCACCAGGCACTAAGGCACACACTTTATCGCCCACTTTCCATTGGGTAACATCGTCTGCCACGGCAACAATTTCACCAGCCACTTCTAGCCCGATAATCGGGCTGGCATCTGCTGGCGGTGGATAAGCGCCAACGCGCTGTTTAATGTCAGGTCCATTAACTCCAGCGGCATGCACCTTAATCGTCACCTGGCCTTCTGTTGGCATCGCAAGTGTCGATCTAGTCATGGTCATCGCACTGGGTTCGCCAGGCTGCTCAACCACTACATGAGTAAATGTTCTGTTTAAAATTGCCATAAAAATATCACCTTGGTTAATTGTTATTAAAATGTAACTATAATGAATAGCCTGTTACTGGCACCGGTTACCTGTTCACAAAATCGGCATGTTTGTTAGCAAAACATAAAGTAGTATTTTTTTTAATCAAAAAAGATTGCCTATACTCTTTAAACCATTAATATACCCGCCCGTTCAACACATGGAGCAAAATACTTGTTAAAGTACCTGTTCGTTTTACTGTCTATTTTCAGTATTCACGCCCATGCTACACCTATCCGTATCGCATCTGATATTTGGTGTCCTTATATCTGCAACAACCAAACAGGCTACGTTGTAGAACTCACACGTCGCGCTTTTGAAATCCAAGGCCAACCGATTGAATTTCAGATTCTTCCTTATAAACGCGCACTGATTGAACTGCAAAGAAACAACATTGATGCTGTACTGGCATTGACGCCGAACGCCATTGCCGAAAACCAATTGATTAATGCTGATGTGATTGTCGGCTATAACAGCAATGACTTTTATACTCTTGTTGATAGTAATGAAACATTTGAGCAGATTACCGACCTTAATAGCACTCAACAAGCTGCTGTCGTCACTGGCTATGACTATGGTGTTGAGCTCGATGCTTGGTTTGCTGCACATTCTAATACCTACTTTGCCTCGGGTAGAGACCCATTAGCGATGAATATTATTCGGCTGGTAAAAGGACGTCATTCGGTCATCATCGACAACAAAAATGTCATTGAGTACACCGCGAGTCAATTAAACTTAACCAAGCAACTTCGCTACGCTGGCACTATAGGCAAACCGGTGCCTTTATATGTTGGCTTTAATCCACACAATAAAGCTTATGCTGTAACCTTTGCTAACGGCATCGACATGCTAAAAGCCAATGGCGAATATCAGCAGATTATGAGTAAATACAAAATATTACCTGAACTGACTTCTGACGAGGCCCGCCATAAAAACCTGCAAAAATTCCTGCCTATTTTCAATTAATCTCGCTTGCTGTTGTTATGCCATACGGAATTGGCATCAGCAAGGTGCAAAACTTCGTAACACTCTAATCACTGCATAACAGGGTCAATTTAGTTACACTCCGCCTACAAAAAATATAACAAATCATCATTTTGGGATTATTGGCATCAGCTTGCTGACGTCAAAGGAGTATTTATGCGCGTGTATCGTCAGCTGCTGTTACTGGCATTAACCAGTTCAGTTATTATTACCAGTTCGGCTTCTGAAATTGTCCAAAGCAAAGGTCATTTTGTAGACAAGTTTCGTCAACTTGAAGAGAGCCTCCCAACACCAAACGATTACCGCAATGCTGCTGGCGAACCAGGTAAAGACTACTGGCAACAACAAGTTGATTATAAAATCGATGTCACTCTGGATGAAAAAAAGCGTCGCATTCAAGGCGAGCAAGTGATTACTTATCACAACAACTCACCGTATACGCTCAAATATCTATGGTTACAGCTAGAACAAAATCGTTTTAAATCAGATTCGATATCTGAACGCAGCGCCGCATTTAATGGCGTGGATGGTAGTGTTAGTGCTAACAACACTTACGGTGATAATGCCTTTGCCAAAATCAGTTTAGGTGATCTTCGTCGCCAACAATTTTTAGCTGACAATAACTTGGGTTATCAAATAGCGGCTGTTACTGACACTAATAATAAGCCTTTAAAATACACTATTGTCGGCGCCCAAATGCGCGTCGATTTACCCACCCCGTTAAGCCACAATAAATCGACGCAGTTACACATTAATTATGGCTATAACATTTTAGAAGAAGACGCAGTTGGCGCGCGTTCGGGTTACGAGCACTTCCCTGACGACAAGCGTAAAGGCGGTAATGACATCTTCTTATTGGCGCAGTGGTTTCCGCGAGTTGCCAGCTATTCCGACTACGAAGCGTGGCACAATAAAGAGTTTTTAGGCAGCGGCGAGTTTACCCTCGAGTTTGGTAATTACGATGTCAGTATGACCGTACCCAGCGACCACATCGTCACAGCCACTGGCGTATTACAAAACAGCAAAAAGGTGTTATCACCTGAACAAATCAACCGTTTAGATAAAGCTAAAACAGCCAAAAAGCCTGTATTTATTGTCTCAGAAGACGAAGCAATTACTAACGAGTCAAGCACTGCTAAAAGCAATAAAACATGGCATTTTAAAGCTGAAAATGTACGCGACTTTGCTTGGGCATCTTCACGTAAATTTATTTGGGATGCTCAAGGTTACCAACAAAAAGGCAGCCAGAACCCACAAGTGATGGCAATGTCGTTTTATCCTAAAGAAGGTGGAGAACTTTGGCAGCGTTATTCAACTGCATCGGTTATTCACACCCTTGAAGTCTATTCGCGCTTTACCTTCGATTATCCCTACCCTGCGGCCATTAGTGTAAACGGCCCTGTTGGCGGCATGGAATACCCGATGATCAGCTTTAATGGTCCACGCACCATTTGGCACGACGATGAAAGCCGTACTTATACCTTGTCGGAAAAACAATTCTTAATCGGCGTAGTAATCCACGAAGTCGGCCATAACTATTTCCCAATGATTGTGAACTCAGACGAGCGCCAATGGACGTGGATGGACGAAGGCTTAAACAGCTTTTTAGACGGCATAGCCACCCGCGAATGGGACCCTAATTTACCGTGGGGGCGTGAGCCAAGTGACGTTATTGAGTACATGAAGTCTAATGTGCAAGTGCCGGTGATGACGCAGTCAGACAGCGTGTTACAGCTTGGTCCAAACGCCTATATTAAACCTGCTGTGGCACTCAACATTTTACGTGAAGTGGTATTAGGCCGTGAGCTATTCGATTTTGCCTTTCAAGAGTACAGCCGTCGCTGGATGAACAAGCGCCCTACTCCAAGCGACTTTTTCCGCACCATGGAAGAAGCCTCTGGCGTCGACTTAGATTGGTTTTTCCGTGGCTGGTTTTACACCACAGATCATGTTGATATCTCGCTAGATCGCATTTATAAACTGCGCTTAGACAGCAATAATCCTGATATTGATTTTGATCGTCGTCGCCAAGATTATAAAGACAAACCCATGCCTTATTCGGTTGAGCGTAACCAACAAAGTGGCCTAAAAACCTGGGTAGAACTTAATTCAGATAACGTTGATTATCATGACCAATATGATCAATTTAGCGTGACCAATAAAGAGCGCAACAAGTATAACAAAAAACACGCCGAGCTAGACCCGTGGGAGCAACAAACACTCGCACGCGCACTCAAAGAAGATAAAAACTATTATGTGTTTAACTTTGCCAATTTAGGTGGCTTAGTGATGCCAATTTTACTCGAACTCACGTTTGAAAACGGTGATACCGAGTCATTGGTGCTGCCTGCAGAAATTTGGCGCCGTTCACCGTTTGAAGTCAGTAAGCTCATTGTTACCGACAAAGACAAAATCTTAGTGTCTGCCGTGGTTGATCGTCGCGGCGAAACAGCCGATGTCGATATTGAAAACAACTATTACCCAAGACAAATTATTCCCTCACGCATTGAAGCCTTTAAAGAAGAGGAACGTAAGGGCAATAAGTATCGCGACATTATGCATGACAATAAAGAAGCCCTGAAAGAGCCTGAAATAAAAGTGAAGAAGAAATAATGCGTCTATCATTTTATGCAGGATTCATGGCTATCGCGTTAGGTTTGCTGGCGGGCAATGCCACGGCCCACCAGCAAAAAGAAGCTTACACCAGTATTGTATTTAATCAGCGTAGCGGCATGCTAGAAGTCCAGCATCGGTTTTATTTACACGATGCTGAACACGCAGCCCAACAAGTGATCGATAAAAGTACCGATCTGATCGGCGATCCCGTTGGCCGTGAAGCGTTTGCTTATTATGCTATTTCGACGTTTTCGATGCAGGATCAGCAGCAACATCCGTTAACGCTGACCTATGTTGGCACCGAGTTACAGGGCAAGTATTTGTGGGTTTATCAGGAAACGCCGATCACCACTAATATGGATGGTTTTTATCTTAAGATGACCGCCCTGCAAGAGTTGTGGTCAGAGCAAACTAACCACATTAATGTCGAGCGGAATAAACGTGTGACTTCAGCAAGGCTGCACATTGCAGACTCCTGGCATTATATTGAAGTGGCTAAACCAGCCCAATAACTGACAAAACGTTATCGCAGCTAGTTTATCGAAAACACCATACTGGTTTGTCAGCCTTTATGGTGATTTTAAGCTCCAGCCACCACATCGTCTAGCGCACCTGCCAAGGTTGAATACGTCACGCACTGCACGCCGTCAGGCTTAAAGCCTGCTTTGGCTAAGGTTTTAAGTGGCTGAAATTGAAAATCGGCCAACAATACCCGAGTATTATCATGCTTACATTTAGCAATAAACTTATACAGCGCCGAGACACCACCAGAATCTAAAAGCGATACCCCATCAAAATACAACACCACCCCATCTTGGTCGCCACTCAAATGCGCCAACTCGCCAAAGACACTGTCGGCGGCAGCAAAAAATAATGGTCCATTGATTTTAAACACTTTCCAACGCGGCGGTAATTCAACATGAATGTGTTTCTTCTGCTCGCTAATGTCTTGCACCTTGGTCATATCAGCCACTTGTTTCATGAATAATAACGACGCCAAAATGATCCCTGCACTGATCGCAATCACCATGTCAAAGAATATGGTCAGTAATAAACACACCATCAACACCAGTATTTCACTGGCAGGGGCTTTTTTAACCAGATGGACAATCTTAGGCGCTTCGCTCATGTTCCATGCCACCATGATAAGCAGCGCCGACATGCCCGCCATGGGGATATAAGCTAAAACAGTACTGAGCGATAATAAAGACACTAACACCACCACCGCATGGATCATGGCCGCGATTGGGCTTACCGCGCCCGACTTATAGTTAGCTGCCGAACGAGCAATAGCAGCAGTCGCGGTAATACCGCCAAAAAATGGCGCGATAATATTACCGATACCTTGGCCAAGTAATTCGCTATTGGCGCTGTGTTTTTTACCTGACATGCCGTCTAACACCACTGCACACAGTAACGATTCAATGGCGCCTAACATGGCAATCGCAAAGGCGGCAGACAATAGGTCACTGGCTAATTGCCAAGTGAGTACCAATGGCACTTCACCGGATTGCGCGCGAAACCAAGGCCATTCAAAGTCAGGCAGCATAGAGGGAATGCCCGCCCCGATTGAGCCGTCGGCTAAGGTAAAGCTGAACGTAGAACCAATTGTCGCCACATGAAAACCGAGTTGATTTAGTACCAGCGCCACAATGCTCGCAACAACCACGGCAGGAAGATGTGCGGGTACCGCCAACTTGAGTTTAGGCCACAGAATAAACACTACTAAGGTGCTTAATCCCACCAGCAATGTTGGCCCAGAAAACCCTGGTATTTCTTGAACCAAGGTAGCCACCTTACCGACAAAACTTTCTGGCATTTCGCTAATGCTTAAACCAAAAAAATCCTTCACTTGTAATACTGCGATAACAACAGCAATACCACCGGTAAAACCCAACGTGACCGACTCGGGAATATATTGAATAAAACGGCCTAAGCGAAACAACGCCATGATAATCAACATTAGTCCGGATAACAGGCTGGCAAGCAATAACCCTGACAAACCATATTGATGCACTATGGGATAAAGGATCACCACAAACGCGGCGGTAGGGCCAGACACGCTGTAACGCGAGCCACCGGTGAGCGGAATAACAAACCCAGCAATAATGGCAGTATATAACCCATATTGCGGCGCGACCCCAATGGCAATTGCAAGTGCCATTGCCAGTGGAATGGCAATAATGCCAACGGTTAAGCCGGCTAATAAATCTTTAGCGAATGCATTGGCATTGTAGGGAGCGTCTTTTAAAGACTCTCGGAGTGCATGCCCGATACGAAGAGAAAATAAATGTGTGCGGTATTTCATTGCGGCGATCCCATAACCTAGTACGGCGTCAAGATACCCCTCATTATAGGCCGATTACCTTACAGTACAATCGAATTAAGTTAACACCTGATGATAATATAATTATCATCACATTATAATGCACGGTTTATCTAAATCCGTTAATCAAACTACAGATTGCATCGGCGCATCTTGAGTATTTGATGCAGCCAATAACGGCTCAATCAAACGCTGACTCGTATCCGCCTCAGCTTGACTGGCTCGGTCGGCGTAATTGACATTATCGACAGCGCTACAGCCCAACAGGCTTATGACCATCAGTGCCAGCATCGCCTTTCGTAAGGTCGGTTTTACCATCATCAACTGCATCTCCAAACGTGTGTATTACACCATATTGGAACAAGCATACTGATGGACGGGTTAAGGAGAGGTTAAGGTGGGAATAAACTTTCATTGAAATACGAGTTTGGAACATTGACCACTTTTTAGTGATAGTGGCATGGTCATTCAACCGAACCGATCACATTAGCAAAACTCAGCAAAGATCAATTAGCGATTCGCGATTGAATACACGAGAAGGTCACAAAACGGCTTTGGCTCTTAATATCGGGCATTGTTTTGCGCTAATGCCCTTTAAGCCGCCTACTTAATGCACTTTGGCTGATACCCAGTATTTGCGCTGCTGCAGTTTGGTTATTAGCGGTACGGCTCATGGCTTCGTCCATTAACGCTTGGTTCATCTGTGCAATGGTGGGCAGTTGTTTGGGAAAGATAATTCGGTCTTGCGGCGTTGCAGTCAATGACTTGTGTTCATTAATGGCTTCCATAAAAGCAGAGGTGTTAAGCGCTATGCCATCACTGCGGCTTACAGCATCAAAGACCATTCCTTTAAGTTCATGTAGATTACCGGGAAAGTTGTAACTGGCGAGTTTTGACGCTAAGTCGCTTGGTTGAATCGGCACAGGCAGATTCATTTCTGCTGCGGCTAGGGCGATAAAATGATTGATCAACATAGCAATATCTAACTGCCTTTCAGCTAACAGCGGTAATTTAATTTTATGTGCCCGTAAACGGTAGAGTAGATCGCTCCTAAACTTACCTGCTTGATGAAGCTTGAGTAAATCATCTTGAGTTGATACCACAAACTTACATTTTACCGGATAGGCTGTGTCGCTACCTAAAGGGTAATATTGTTTGCTTTCTAACAGCGCTAATAACTTAATTTGGGCATCCAGTGGTAGCGTGCCAATGTCGTTAAGATAGAGTACCCCACGGCCCACTTGATGCAATAAACCTGCAACTGCTTCTAGCTCGCCATTATTGTGATGATACAGTTGACCACACATTTTTTGCTCAAATGACTCACAACTAATACCCGCAAGATTAATGCTAACGAAGGGTTCATTAGGGCTATAAAGTGCATGGCAAGATTGAGCAAACTCGCTTTTACCAGTTCCGCTGGCGCCATAAATTAACAAGGGTTCAGGGCTACATGATACGGCTTCAAGATAGCGAAATTGATCTAATAGCTGTGGCTCGCAAGTTAACATGTTATTGAATGCTTGCGGGTTATCTAAGGTTCGGCTTAAAAATTTCTCTTTGATATAAAGGTAGTTTCTTTCAAGCCCGACCACTTCAAGTGCACGGCGAACTGTTCGTGCAAGTTCATCGACATTGTCTGTTTTAATAAAGTAGTCATAAGCGCCATTTTTAATACAACGAACTGCTGTATCAACCTCATTTACCCCTGTCACTATAATGACTCGAGTGTTAGGGAAATCACTGCGGATCATCGCTAATAACTCTTCACCGGAGTGAAATGGCATGGTGAGATCGACTAGCACTAGCGCATAGTCGCCAACCTGTAAGCGACTACTCACCTGGCGACTGTCGACACAAGTGTCAATTTCAGCTTCGGGAACTAGACGGTTCAGAGTTATCGCGAGTGTGCGTAACCATGCAGCTTCGTCGTCGATTAACAGAATATTTCTGGCTAGTTTCATGGGCTAATCCTGTTGTGCTAATACAAAAATAAGTCGAATTTGCGTGCCTTTGCCTAAGGTAGACTGAATCTGCATTTCGCCTTGATGTTCTTTAATTATTTTACTGCACACCGATAACCCTAAGCCGCTACCACCTTCGTTGCGCCTAGTGGTAAAAAAGGGTTCGGTAATACGCTTTAATGTGGCACTGCCCATCCCGCAGCCATTATCTTGGATACTCAAGATGGCCATATTGTTTGCAACATGTGTGTCTATCACTATTATCCCGGGCTGAGTTGAGCAAGCATTACACGCATTTTGAATGAGGTTAATTAACACCTGATGTAACTGTTGAGCATCGCCTGTAATGCTAGGGCTAGGGTCACATAACAGGGTGCTGATCTGATGAGATTTTGTTTGATTCGCGGTGAGGCGCTGGGCCACTTGAACCACATCATTTAAGCTCACTCGGGTATATTGATCGGCAATATGCGGCATGGCGTAACGTTTTAGGTCATTAACAATTCGACTGATACGTTTAGCACCCTCTTCTATAGAGCCACAACTATACTGTAACTCTTCAATAGCAATGTCTGGATTTAGCCCTGCAATTAACCAGAAAGGATTTTGTTTCTGATAATGCTTAGCGGCAGGCGTTAAGTCTTTCATGGCCGCGGTAAATAGTGATACAGCATGCACAATAAGGCCGGTTGGATTATTGATTTCATGGGCAATTCCCGCAGACAACTCTCCCAATGAAGCTAAACGACTGGCTTCTTCATTAGCTTGGCGTAATCGATGCTGCTCGGTTGATTCTTCAAGTAGAATCACCACCTGATTGTTGGCAATGGGATGAATTTGTAATTGCCAAAATTGCTGCTGATACCGCATGTCGGCAGTAAGCGATTTTTGGGTCGATAACACCTCCAATACTGCGGCTTTAAGCTTAAAAACATCGTTGTCGACATAGTAAAATCCATCTGAATCTAACAGGTGAATATTGTTATCGTTACTCCATAAATGCTGGAGTTCCTGGTTTACTATGGTCACGCCATTAGGAAGCCCATCGAGAACAGATTGGAACTGTTGCGACAATTCAGATATTTCAACTTCAATCCGCTTTCGTTGAATTAATTCGGCATCGAGCGCTTTAGTATGACGGCGTAAACTAGCGCTTATAAATCCGGTGAAAATCATCCCAATAGCAGACATAATCGCCACTAAAATTGCGAGGGCAAACATGCGCTTTTCGGAAGAGGTTAAATCAACTTTTTCACGCCCGGTGCCAAACCATTTATTAACCAGTTTGTCGTATTCGCCCGATAATTTTAACTGCCTAAGCGCCTCGTTAATTTGGTACATCAGTTCGGTTTTTGTCTCATTCGCGACAAAATTAAACGCACCATAAATTAACGCATCACTGGAACTTCGCACCGATGGATATAGCGGAAGTAAACGCCGCGCAACAAAGCTCTCAGCAATAACCACGTCGACTTGGTTTTTTATCAGTAATTGAAAACCGGTTTCATACAAATCAACATCCACGCGGTCAAAATTTTGCAGATGGTCAGATAGAAACACATCAACAAAGGCACCATTTTTAATGGCAACCCGCTTACCAACAAGATCTGCCCAATTGTTTATTAACGCCTTACCTTGCAAAGTATAAGCTTTAGCATGGGTTGCATATATAGGATCAGATTGAGCTAACTTGCGATCCATGTTCACCGGGCTAACCACAGTAATCACATCGATATCGCTGTCAGGATCATGAACATCTTTTACCAATTGCTGAAAACTCTTTCGACGTACAATAATGCGCTTATTGGTCAGCTGGCCAATTCTATCCATCAACTCAATATTAAAGCCTTGATCAACGCCGTTATTCCGCCATTCTAATGGCGCTGTTTTTGAGTGTACGCCAAAGACAATGCTGTCTTGCGCGAGCACCGGCATAGTGATGATGATAAGTAATAGCAATAGAGTTTTCATGCCGCGATATTACCTATTTTCTCCACTTGAAACTGTGCAGCATTACCCGAATTAGCAAATCATTATGTACGTTTTCTTATGATGTTAACTCGATGTGATCTACCTCTACATAAGCTATGCAAAATTGCATATACCCCTTTATAGCTATGCATGTTTGCATAGCGCATTTTTAGGCTTGTGATTGAGTTGTCATTTCTGCCCTCTATTCTGGTTATCTGGTTGTTGATTGCGCCCCCTTAGGCAAAGATTACATTGAGCGAAAATAATAGCTGATCAACTCGATGCTAATTTGGACCGTATTTTTAAAGTGAAGTGAAGTCAGTTTCACTTCAGCCTAACTAAAACAATAAGAGGCTTCTATCGTTAATGAATAAACCGTCATTACGTATAGAAGGGGGAGCAAAAATGAAAAAGATCAATCTTGCAGTCTGTATTGCTACATTAATGGGCACAGCAGGCCTAATGGGCAATGCTGTTGCCGCTGATAACTTAGCTGAATTCCATGTACAAAACCAAGAGTGTGATAGCTGTCATACACCAGATGGTGAACTGTCAAATGACAGCTTAACCTATGAAAATGCCCAATGTGTATCTTGCCATGGCACACTTGCTGAAGTAGCTGAAACCACAAAACATGAACATTATAATGCTCATGCTTCCCATTTCCCTGGCGAAGTAGCTTGTACCTCATGCCACAGCGCACACGAAAAATCGATGGTGTACTGTGACTCTTGCCACAGCTTCGATTTCAACATGCCTTATGCTAAAAAATGGCTACGTGACGAACCGACTATTGCTGAATTGGCCAAAGATAAATCAGAACGTCAGGCGGCTCTTGCTAGCGCCCCACACGACACTGTTGACGTAGTGGTTGTCGGTTCTGGCGGCGCAGGTTTCTCTGCTGCAATATCTGCAACAGACAGTGGTGCTAAAGTCATTCTTATAGAGAAAGAGCCTGTTATTGGCGGTAATGCTAAGTTGGCTGCAGGTGGCATGAACGCTGCTTGGACTGATCAACAAAAAGCTAAAAAAATTACTGATAGCCCTGAGTTAATGTTCGAAGACACCATGAAAGGTGGCCAAAACATAAACGATCCTGCATTGGTTGAAGTGTTAACTTCGCACTCTAAAGGCTCTGTTGATTGGCTGACCGCGATGGGTGCCGATTTAACCGATGTTGGCATGATGGGTGGCGCATCTGTTAACCGTGCACACCGTCCAACTGGTGGTGCTGGTGTTGGTGCCCATGTCGTTCAAGTACTTTATGATAATGCAGTGAAACGTAATATCGACTTACGCATGAACACTCGCGGCATTGAAGTGCTTAAAGATGATAAAGGCACTGTTAAAGGTATTCTGGTTAAGGGTATGTACAAAGGTTACTACTGGGTGAAAGCCGATGCGGTAATCTTAGCAACGGGTGGTTTTGCTAAAAATAACGAACGTGTCGCTAAACTCGATCCTTCGCTAAAAGGCTTTATCTCTACTAACCAACCCGGTGCAGTAGGTGATGGACTGGATGTGGCAGAAAATGCGGGTGGCGCATTGAAAGACATGAAATATATCCAAGCTCACCCAACACTATCTGTTAAAGGTGGCGTAATGGTCACTGAAGCGGTACGTGGTAATGGTGCGATTTTGGTTAACCGTGAAGGTAAGCGTTTCGTTAACGAAATTACTACTCGTGATAAAGCGTCTGCCGCTATTTTAGCGCAAACCGGTAAATCAGCTTATTTGATTTTTGATGATTCTGTGCGTAAATCACTGTCAAAAATTGATAAGTATATTGGTTTAGGTGTTGCACCAACGGCAGATAGCCTAGTTAAATTAGGTAAAATGGAAGGTATTGACGGCAAAGCACTTACTGAAACCGTTGCGCGTTACAACAGCTTAGTGAGTAGCGGTAAAGACACTGATTTTGAGCGTCCAAACCTACCGCGCGCACTTAACGAAGGTAACTACTATGCAATTGAAGTTACACCTGGTGTTCACCACACTATGGGTGGCGTGATGATCGACACTAAAGCTGAAGTCATGAATGCTAAGAAGCAGGTTATCCCAGGCTTGTATGGTGCTGGTGAGGTTACTGGCGGTGTTCATGGTGCTAACCGCTTAGGTGGTAATGCCATTTCAGACATCATCACCTTCGGTCGCTTAGCGGGTGAAGAAGCTGCAAAATATTCTAAAAAGAACTAATCGATTTAGAATTCACTGACTCGCTAGTATCAGTAAGCCACAGTTCATTGCTGTGGCTTTTTTTATGCGTCAATATCTCCATACCTATCAAATTAACATGAACTAGGGGTAAGAGATGAGAATAGAATGATAAAGATATTAAGCTTAGCCATTAACCACTCTCAAACTTGTCATTTGTTTTACTAACAAAACGAATTAACCCGTCAATAGCTGGCCTATTGCAAGTCTTCTCATGTAAAAAATAACGCAGTTAGCAAGGAAAAAGGCTGTTTGCGAGGCGTTTATTATCCCGAGTTCTGGTTAATTAATGCATAATCGACGGCACAGTAAATTTGCATTAACTCACTAGCTAACTCAATGGCTAATTCACTCGCTAATTTACAAAGCTATCAAAGGATAATAATGAAACAGTCTATAGTTCACATCGCGCTAGTGGTGAATGATTACGATGAAGCCATTAATTTTTATGTTAATAAATTGAAGTTTGATTTAATTGAAGACACCTATCAAGCAGAACAAGACAAACGCTGGGTTGTGGTGTCGCCTCCTGGGTCAAACGGAGTGTCGTTGTTGCTAGCTCGTGCATCTAAACCGGAGCAGCATGATTTTATTGGTAACCAAGCCGGCGGACGGGTTTTTCTTTTTTTGAATACCGACGATTTTTGGCGCGACTATAACCGCATGCAACTCGATGGGATTAAATTTGTGCGCCCACCTCAAGAGCAAGACTACGGCACAGTTGCGGTTTTTGAAGATCTGTACGGCAATCTTTGGGACTTACTGCAGTTAAACGATAAGCAGCCAATATAGATAATTAATCCACAAAACTAGCCAAATCCTAACCAAACATTTGATTCCGACACATAGGGAAAAGCGTTTTTCATTTTATGCTGACTAACTAAACCACACATACTGCAAGCTAACTAACATAAAAAAGCCAGTTGGAATATCCAACTGGCTTAATCAAAACCGTCACTCTATTTCAGAGCCGGTATATGTGCTGTAGCACTATTACAAAGCAAATTTATAATAGACGTAAAAACGAGTGTCAGTTAAGTCGTCGCCAGTTGAGTAGTTAACTATGGCGTGACGTGCGCGTACACTCAGGCCGTCGACGTATTTAGCCAGGTCGTACACCACTGAAAAGTCGGTTTCGTCGATGTCTTTGCTTGAGTCGCCATCAATTTCATAGCTAGCCCAGTTAACATAGGTGCTAACGCCGCTTAGTGCTGAGTCGGGTGAAAAATTATAAGCGAGTTGAGCACCGTAGCCGTCTTCGTTAGCACGTGATGACTGAACCACTTGTTGAATGATCACTTTTTCATCGCCAAATGGAGCCACTACGTCGCCATCGCCAGTGGTCACATACTTAAATGTGGCATCAAATCCGTTCCATTTCATCCCTAAATGGAAGCCTGCTTGGTAAGTGTCGAATTGTGCAGCGCTTTGGTCTAGTAGACCTGTAGAGTCTTGTTTTAAATAAGACGGAATGAAATACCAGTTGGCGGCACCCATTTCACCGCTCATATCTAATTTAACATGATACTGGTTGTACACATCTTCCATTGAGTAGTACCACAAGCTGGTTTTAGCTTTTACCGACTCTAACGGTAGATTGTAATCTAAACCTAAAGCGTAAATAGGGTTGTCTTCAACATCGATGAAAACGCCCTTACGTGCAAATTCACCTCGGATACCATCAGCCACACTAGCAAACTCTTCGTTAGTCCAACCCATGTAGTCAGTGATATACAGTGCTGATACGCCCAAGTTCTCAATTGAGGTATTTTTAATACTGGCACCACGGTAAGTGAACGGGATTGCTCTTAATGGGAACGGGTTCATCATAGGAGTGCGTAACTCTTGAGCACCAACGACTATTTTGGTGTCATACCAATTACCGCTAACAAAGTATTCTTGTAAACGGTTAACTGATGTACGTTCTACCACAGAGCCTGGTGCTCCTCCACCAACAAGTCCGTACAGACCATCATCGTTTGCATCCCAAATTGGGTTAGCTGAAGCAAATGAACTGCCAAAGCTTATGCCGTTAGCCTCACCAGAGCGCAGGTAAAAAAGTCCACCGAATGAGGTATCGCGTCTGTCTGTGCTATCTCCATCAAAATTACGTTGGAAGTCAAATAATTGAAATTGACCATTTACAGTACCATCATTAAATAAATTGCCTATTGGGTCAGCCGCAAAAGCTGGACTTGCAGCGAGACATGCAACAACCAAAGGCAGTAGTTTTGTTTTCATCATCATTTTTCTCATCCTAATTATTGTTAACTTTTCTTGTGGTCGAGATATTAAGGTGCCAAATGGCCGACTTATGGCACAACAAAGTCAAAACGAAGGTGGCAGCTACCACAGTAGTTTTCTGACTTTTGGTGTACGTTGTGACATTTAACGCAGTCGGTTTCGGTGCCAAAATGGCGATTTTCATGTGGGTTTGTTGGCTTAACATCCTTGGTTTTAGCGGCTAGCTTTTTAGTGTTGTGGCATGTCACGCACTTAGACATAGTCACAGGCTCACGCGTTTCAGCTTTACCATGGCAGCTAGCACATTTAAGTCCTTTAGCCGCATGAGTTTGATCCAATAAGGTAGTATTGTCAGCC
The DNA here is from genome assembly GCF_002836315.1 of Shewanella sp. ALD9. Taxonomy (NCBI): domain Bacteria; kingdom Pseudomonadati; phylum Pseudomonadota; class Gammaproteobacteria; order Alteromonadales; family Shewanellaceae; genus Shewanella; species Shewanella sp. ALD9. The sequence continues at coordinate 278,734 of NZ_PJCD01000001.1, read as the reverse complement.
ATTGCAGTACTTGCGAAAAAGCTCAATGCAAGACAAAGCAAGGTGTTGCGCAGTGTTAATTTCTTCATTGTGTTATTCCATTATTCATTGGGGAAGGTGCCAAACGTCGGGCATCCATTTAACTGTCTTTACGCCCTATAGCTTGGCCACGTACTTACCGGCTAAATAGCCAAACGTATAACAACGCCCTAGTGACAATCCGAATACAGTCAGTGGGTAATCAACGCCACCATAGAAGCCGCCACCTAAGTTACCGATAACGAATAAACCGCCAATTTTTTTGCCATCAGCATCAAGTGCTTGATGATTTTTATCGACTAGCATTCCTGAACAAAGGGTTGAGATACGCATGCGGCGATGAATGCCATAGAAAGGAGCTTTAACAATGGGAAGCATTTTTGCTGAAGGCTTACCAAAATCGTCATCTTTACCTGTTTTGCAAAGCTCGTTATAACGCTTAATATTGGCAACGAAGGTTTTAGGGTCACATTCAAGTTTTACTGCAAGCTCTTCCAAAGTATTGGCTGAGTAGGTATTTGTCTGAGATGCATACACGCCGATCTTAGGCGCTGGATCTTCAGGCATATAGATTTTCATTTCTTCAGGTGAGTACAGTTTTCCAGGCCAGTCTTTAGCTTGAGTCATGTAATTTGAATCGAAGACCTGAGAGTAATTACCCGCATTTTCTGCATCACGTAGGTAGTTATTCATCAATGACATTTCAACAGTTTCATTGACAAAACGATTACCTTTACGGTTAACAGCAAGGAATGGCATATCACACATTGAAGCAGGACCTGCATCAAAATCGTGTAACATTTTGGTATGGCCAATAGGTTCAATTACGCCACCCGCCCAGTACGCCATAGAGAAACCATCGCCAGTACGATCCATTTGCTTGCGTTCGAAATGCTTTAAATCAGGAATGAAAAAATTACACATCGCTTCGTTATTCTGGTAATCACCAGACGATAAAATCACACCTTTTTTGGCTAGGTATTTGTGATACTTACCATCACGGTCTTTGGCAATAACACCGATAACTTTGCCAGATACATCTTGGATAAGTTGCTGTGCAGGCATGTTGAAGAAGAATTTAACACCCGCTTTTTCAGCCACTTTAGCCAAATCACGCATGCCGTCACCGGTGGTATATGGCTTAGGGCCACAAAATGAGGTAACAAAGTTGAGTTTATGTTCAGTGACACCATGAATACCATGTTGCACTTTTGTGCCTTGGTCTACGATTTGCGCGCCACCTTTTTTAGCACGATCAATCACCCAAGAAACCGCCTCACCAGAGTTATACGCCCATTCTCTTACAAGTTCTGGGTGACAACGGTGAGCGCTGTCACCCATAAGACGGTTTACCATTGCTTCAACGGCAGCCTTGTCGCTGTTGGCCAAATCAATACCAGAACCCGTGTTACCTTGAGACACTACAATCGCTTGTTTTTGCAATACTGCAACTTTAGCGCCGTTTTCTGCCGCAGATAACGCAGCAGGAACACCAGAAGCACCAGCACCAACCACAACCACATCGAACGTTTGTGTCGATGCGATCAGTCTGTCAGAAATCGGTTTCGGCTTAGGCATAAACTCTAACGTTGCGCCGCCATCTGAACTTTTAGCTGCGTTTTGGCAAGCTTCATCTGTTGCAGCAGAAGCCATTCCGCCACTTAGGCCGGTAAATGCAACTGCGCCAGTACCCACTGCAGCACGAGTTAAAAAGCTACGTCGTGAAATACCATTTTGCAGGACATTCGCGGTGTATTGATCGATTGCTTCCGGCTTGTTTGAATCATTATTACTCATTGTCATACTCCTTTTGCCCCCACCGTCACAATGGATACAACATCATTTACTGCGATATTGGACCCGCTCATAACCGTATAGAGCTACTGTGTTCTACTTGCATCAAAAGTAGGGCTCGCTCAGAAAGTGGGGAAAAGTCTTAATATGATAATGGTTAAATATTAACCCCAAATTCGATACGTTAAATGTATGACATATGACATTACTCATAAAGGGATAGTTATTACATCTATGGAGTAGATCTCAAAAAAAATGAATTTTGTGACTTTCTAACAAAAACATTACAAATCGCATCGACGGTGACGTAAATTCAGGATGAATATCAACAGAAAAGCGAATAATCGGAGTTAAGTCACACACTTATAAGTCATCGTGACGCATAAATAGGGGCGTAGAAACATGGATATTTCATCAGCAAAACTATTAAGCATATGTATGAGCATGATAGAATATAGGCAAGAACAAACGTAGGACAATGAACTTGGTTAACTTTACCCCTGTCAAACACATGAAGGCTTCCGATGAAATTGGAAACCAGCTAAAGAATGCTATTTTTGAAGGTAAATATGTAGCTGGCGATAAACTACCATCCGAACGAGAACTTATTGAGCTGTTTCAAATAAGCCGCACCGTTGTGCGAGAAGCAATTAAAGGACTTGAAGCGAGTGGCCTTGTAGAAATTAAACAAGGTGCGATGGGTGGTGCTTTCGTAAAACTGATGACATTTGAACGACTGACTAATGTGTGTCAGGAATTGTTCATCATGGAAAAAATGTCATTCGCCGAAGTCTGCGAGGCACGATTACAAATTGAACCTATGGTCGCAAAATTAGCAGCGCAAAACTGCACACCAGAAATGGCAGAAAAATTGCGTGAAGCCTCACGCAATGAAGAACACATATTAGACTATCCTGATACCGTTTATTTACGTCAAAAAGTGCATTATATTTTAGCTGACATGTCAGGGAATCGTTTTTTAGCTGCTATCGTCAAATCATTGCTACAAGTTATCAGTAATGCGACTACAAAATTTGAACCTAGCCATGACAAAGTCCATCCTGCGGGCCTGCATGACGGTATTATTGAAGCCGTTATTGCACAAGACGGACAACAAGCAGAGGCAGAAATGCGCGAACACTTACAAGCATTTACCCTAAGACTTAACGTTGTAGAAAAAGATTATAGAGACACTGAAAAATAGCTTTTTTTATATCATACAGCCTTGATTATATGCAGGTTCATGTTTATTCATGAGCCTGTTTTTATATCCACAGTCAAACACAATCCTACCAAGGTTTTCAACATGATGACTTAACCCACGAACAATATAACTTAGTCAGCTAAATGACCTTATCACATTGCTAACAGCCTATTTATTCTCGCCACAAACCGCGTAAATTTCTGTTTTTTAACCCCTACTGCGATCCATTTCCCAACAATTTCGAAACTGAGACCTCTTCTTCATTAAATTCTTATCAGTATTTACCTAATAAATCATATGTTATACGTTTGACGTATCACCATTTGAGTATAAACAATAAGGATTAGTATGAAAACGGAAAATCTATGGGTTCCCCTAGCTTTGGCACCTTTGTGTATTGCCCTTTACGGCTGCAACAGTGACTCACCCACAAAAACGGTTCCACAGCTTGAGGCCGCAACACCTGCGAGTATTATTAGCTGTGCCACATTAACAACTGAGTTTAATTATGCCGATACTACAATCACTAGTGCAGAACTTATCCCTGCGGGTGACGTAGAATATGCCGCAGGCGAAATCTACCCATCTCCTTCACATTGTTTAATCAAAGGGCTAATGAACGAAAGAACTGGCATAGGAATGGGCGGAGATGCCGACTATGCCATTGGTTTTGAAATGCGTTTACCTTCTGACTGGAATGGCCGTTTTTATTATCAAGCCAATGGCGGCTTAGATGGTTCTGTGCAAAAAGCGGTGGGTCGCTTCCTTATTTCTGAAAGCAAAGATTCTGGCGCACTAAACAAAGGATTTGCGGTCATCAGTTCCGATACCGGACACGCATCACCTGCGCCCTTATTCGGGATGGATCCTCAAGCACGTTTAGATTATGGCTACAATGCAGTTGCCGAACTCACACCAATGGCCAAATCTCTGATTGAAACAGCCTATGGAAAACAGCCTGACCGCTCCTACTTTGGTGGTTGCTCAAACGGTGGACGCCATACCATGGTTGCCGCTACACGTTATGCCGATTTATATGATGGTTTCTTAGTGGGTAACCCTGGTTTCAACCTACCCAAAGCTGCTGTTTCGCAAGTTTATGGTATTCAGCAATACTCAAGCCTAGTGAATGTTGATGCCGACAATGTACTCACCTCTTTACAAAGTAGCTTCACCCAAGAAGAGTTTGCACTCGTTTCAAGTAAAGTCGCTCAGCAATGTGACGCACTAGATGGTGCAAGCGACGGAATGGTGCAAGATACTTACGGTTGCCAAGATGCATTTGATTTAGATCGAGATGTGCCAACCTGTTCTGCTGACCGAGATGGCACATGTTTAACTGCTGCGCAGAAGTCAGTAATGACCAACATTATGTCTGGGCCACATAATAGCAATACAGATGAAGCCATTTATTCAGACTTCCCTTATGACGCTGGTATGGGAACTAGTGACTATTATGGCTGGGAGTTTTTCATGGCAATGATGAGAGACCCTGGCGCATTGGCATTTATATTCTCAACCGCACCAACCCCGTACGATTCATCGGAGTTCGGCTCATATGAATATGTGATGAGTCTCGATATGGATACCGATGTTGAGCGTATTTATAACATTAATGACACTTACACCGAGTCTGGCATGGAGTTCATGACGCCACCAAACCCAACAGATCTGACGATATTACGAGATCGTGGTGCAAAAATGATGGTCGTTCATGGGACTTCTGACGCGGTATTTTCACCTAACGATACGGTTAATTGGTACAAAGGGTTACAGGACGTTAATGAAAATCAAGCCGACGAGTTTGCTCGCTTATACTTAGTCCCAGGTATGAACCATTGCGGTAACGGACTCGCTACAGACCGCTTTGACATGCTTGATTCGCTTGTTGAGTGGGTTGAACAAGGCCAAGCACCTGAGAGCATAAAGGCTGCTGTTCGTTCTGAAAATACTGAGTTGCCTGCTAACTGGTCTAAGACACGCACTAGGCCATTATGTCCTTTCCCAAAAGTGGCAACCTATAGCGGCACAGGCGACATGGAAGAGGCTACTAACTTTACCTGCGTAACGCCTAAATAATGAGCAGCTGAGTAATAAGCCCCCGCAGTAATAATGACAACAGGGCCACATCATGGCGCACCTAGATTGTTGAGCTAGATTGTGGCGCTAGATTGTTGAGCTAGATTGTGGCGCTAGATGTCCATCACTGGAGTGCATTTTGGGCACAGCTTCATTTAGAGGTAAACAAAAAAGGAGCATTTTATGCTCCTTTTTATTGGTTAAAACCCACCACTTAATTTATTCAAGACTCAGAGAACCGCTGACTAAATTCTTGAATACGTTTTGCATTCACACCAGCATCGCCAATGCCTATCCGCGAAACGCTGCGTAAATCAATACGACTGCCTTGCTCTAGCGTAGAAACAACGATAATGACATCATCTGCAAAATTGAAAAAAGGCGTTGTTGCTGTACTTTCAAAGCGCAGTGTTTTTGGGTCTTGAGCTACAATGGTCCAGCCCATGGTTTTAGCGACCGTTAATGCTTTTTCATAAGCCGCTTCTACCGATAAGTCTGACGCTATAGGCTGAATATTAGGGAAAGCTTGTCGTTGTTGTGCGGCAATCTCTTCTCCGCCATAAACCAAACTATTTTTAGCGCCAATTCGGCTGTCAGTTAAAAACTCAAACTGCGGTGGTGATTGAGTGTTGGTAGTAATATCGTGAATAGGTGGATATTTCACTGGTTCGATAACCAACGCCATAATGCTTGGCGACAATATAGCTAAGCCCAGTAATAGCGCTATTGTAGAGGTTAATATGCCTTTGCCTTTAGCGTTACTGTCTTGCTTAATGGTAAAGCAGGTCACTAATGCCAGCACCGCAACCACGACCACTAAATAACCCAACAGGTTATTGTAATTACGGCTGGCCATAAAGCCGACAATTGGGTCCCACAATCCCAATGACGAGCCAAACACCATCAAAGCCGCAATCGCGACTGCGACGATGGCAACCACCAACGAAATATTACCTACATAACCTTTTTGCATAACATTAATCCTTTAGGAAACTCTAATTAATCCAACTTCACTCAGTATATAGACCAGAATTTTTCGAAATATATTACTGAAATAACAAAATATATTCTAATTAATCTCAAATCGTCATTACTGCAGAACGAGATGGCTTCAGACGAGACAATTAGCCGCTCACGTCACGGCTTCTTTGGATATTATTCTTAATATGCCGCGTTAGGATCAAGCCCTAAACGACGCATTGTGCGAATTAAATTGCTTCTATCCAGCTGTAAACTTCTGGCGACAGCGGCTAAATTACCTCGTTCCGTCGCTAATACCGTTTGTATTATTTGTCGTTGGTACTCATCGGTAGAATCGCGTAGTCCAAGGGTTAACACCTGCGATAATGCAGCTGCCGCATTACTGTCGCTGATATTATCAACCTCGGCTATTGCTGGTGCTACTGTATGGCTCACAACAAACTCGGAACCGAGATGAACACGGCTAATGCTAATAATACTGGCATGACGCCCTTGCTCGCTAATAGCCCTTAACGCAGCACGGCTGAGCAAATGTTCTAACTCGCGCACATTGCCTGGCCAATGGTATTGGGTTAACTGATCAATCGCTGTTTGTTGCAATCTTAGTTTCGCGACGCCAAGCTGATGTTGGCTTTTTTCTAAAAAATAGCCTGCTAGTAAAATAACGTCTTTACCACGCTCGCGTAATGGTGGCACAGGTAAAGGATACACACTCAAGCGATGGTATAAGTCAGCCCTAAAGCGACCTTCTTTTACTTCTAACTGTAAATTACGGTTAGTTGCGGCAACAATTCTGACATCCACTACGATGATATTATCGCTGCCGACACGTTGAATTTCACCATTTTGCAGCGCACGTAACAACTTAGCTTGCACGGCAAGCGGTAACTCACCCACTTCGTCTAAAAATAACGTCCCACCATCGGCCAATTCAAAGCGGCCACGACGATCACTTACCGCACCAGAATACGCGCCTTTTACATGGCCAAAGAGTTCACTTTCAACAATGCTTTCTGGCAATGCAGCACAGTTAATTTGCACTAGCGGTTGCTCACTGCGACGTGATTGCTGATGAATACTTTTGGCAACCAGCTCTTTACCCACACCCGTTTCGCCAGTGATTAATACTGATAGATCACTGGCAGCAACGGTATTTATCTCTGACAATAAATCCGTAATTGCGACACTGTTACCAATAATACTCGACGGGCCAGCAGTAGCTAACATGCACTGCGCCACTTGATGATTACGTTCCACTTGCACTTCTAATGCTTCAATATGTTCACTGGTACTAATCGCAGCGGCCACAGCGGCAATATAAGCGCGGGTTTCGGTTGGGTTAAGCGCATCAAAGCTACCTGCTTTCATGGCGTCTAAAGTTAAAACGCCCCACGCTTTACCATCGATATAAATAGAACTGCCCATACAGTCATGCACGTGCAATTGTTCACTGCCATCATCGACTAAACCGTCGTAGGGATCGGGCAGCGTTGAGTCGGCATCAAAGCGGGTAATATGTGGATTAGCTAAAATTTGCTGTAAGCGTGGATGGTGGTTGATCGAAAACTGTCTCGCGAGGGCTTGTTGCTTTAGCCCTACAACAGCCACAGGGACTAAATGATCATGTTTAAGTTTCAACAAGGCCACTACGTCACATGGTATAGCGCGCTGAATCGCTAAAATCAGTCGTAAGTATCGTTCCGATTTTATCAGGTCACGATTTAAGTCTTCTACAATGTCGATAAAGGGAACAATATTCATAATATGTCAAATTAACCCAATTTAGGTTAATTTGACATATATATTGATCTAGGTCAAATTAACCCTTATGAAAATTATACCTGCTAAATCAGCTAGATAAATATTGGCGTGTTCTGTGCAATGTATGGGTAGACAAGGTAATTGATTGAAGCTTATCGCTATTTTACTCCCTAGAAGGAAATCATTAATGTTAGACACTGCAACTGTTCAAATTATTAAAGCCACCGTTCCGGCTCTGCAAATTTACGCTAATGACATCACCAGCCATTTTTATCCATTACTGTTTGCACAGCATCCAGAAGTATTACCATTTTTCAATCAAACTAACCAAGCCAAAGGCACTCAGCCTAAAGCACTGGCAAATGCGGTTATTGCTTACGGTGCCAATATTGATGAATTGGGCAATTTAAGTGATGCCGTTAGTCAAATCGTTCAAAAGCATGTTGCATTAGGCATTTTACCTGAACAATATGACGCTGTTGGCAGTTGTTTAATACAAGCCATTAAAGCCGTACTCGGTGATGCTGCAACAGATGAAGTGATTGATGCTTGGACCAAGGCTTACGGCCAATTAGCCAACATATTGATTGCGGCGGAAGAATCAATTTATACAGCTAAAGAGCAACAACAAGGTGGTTGGCGTGGCGAGCGTGACTTTATTTTAGTCAAACGTGTAGATGAAAGCTCAGTGATTACCTCATTCTACTTTCAACCTTTTGATAATAAAGGCTTACCAAAATTTGATGCTGGGCAATTTTTGACCTTAGTATTTGATGATATCGACGGCGTATCAATGCGTCGTAACTACAGTCTATCTGACGCGGCAGGCAAAGATTACTTAAGAATTAGCGTCAAGCGTGAACCTAATGGCGTGGTTTCAAATCACTTACATAACAATATTCAGTTAGGCGATAAAGTGAAATTACGTGCACCCAGTGGCGATTTCATCTTACGAAAAAACACCAAGCCGTTAATATTATTGACTGGCGGTGTCGGTATTACTCCTGCGATTAGTATGCTCAATACTGAAGCGGGTTCAGGACGCGATATTCGCTTTATTCATGCGGCCATAAATAGTGATGTCCATGCGTTTAAACACCATGTCGATCAACTTGCCTCAACACATGACCACATCAAACCTTTGTATGTTTACAGCCAACCAGAACAACACTGCCAACCTCATGCCACTGGGTTTATTGATGCATCAATCATTGCAGAGCAACTCCCTGCAGACCGCGATGTAGAATTTTACCTGCTTGGCCCTACCGGTTTTATGAAAGCAGCATTGGCCATCGCCACCAGCTTAGGTGTACCAGAAAGCCAAATTCATTATGAATTCTTCGGCCCAGCTGAAGCATTAACCGCTTAATAGCCCAACAAACCAGTGAGATAAAAAAGCCCTGAGCGGTAACTCAGGGCTTTTTAGTTATTGATAAAAACGATTAAACCTGTGACTGGAGATGTCCTAGAACGGGATATCGTCATCTTCTCAATAATTAAATACTCTATTAGCTTAAATAAACTGGATTGCGCACATGGTTAAGTCATCCTGAAACTCTGAAAAACCGCAAAACTGTTTCATTTGCTGCTCCAGATACTCCAGCATAGCTTCGGGTTCATCGGGTGCTGCGCTGATGGCTTTTTCTAAGCGATCGAAACCAAATAATTCTTTGTGGGCATTTTGCGTTTCGATGACCACATCGGTATACACAAATAAGATATCACCTACATCAACACTAACCCGGTAGGTATCCCAATTTTGCTCACGCAGTACCCCAATAGGAATGCCACCTTGATCTAAGGCAACCAGCCTGTTGGCTTTTTTCAAATAGGCGTGAGGATGGCCTGCATTAGCATAAATAAGTTCTTTCTCTTGGAAGTTATAACGCATTACTGTAGCGGTTAAAAAGCTGCCACGAGGCTTTTTAGTGAAAAAATGTTGATTGATATAATTAAGCACTTCAGAAGAACTACTGTTTAAATCTTTCGGTTCAAAGGTGCGTAAGATGGCATCTATCATGGCGGTTTCTACTGCCGCGGCAGGGCCGTGACCCGATACGTCAGCAATAATCATTCCGATATCACCCTGGACATCCGGGCGACTTTTACCAAGGTCGACAATGTCTAAATAATCACCACCAGCACCTTTCATCGCTTTATAGGTATAAGCCATTTTAACAGAGCTAAGTACGATACCTTTGTCTGGCAACATCAATTGCTGCAAGCGCGAAATTTCTTCTATCTCATCGCGGATCCACACCTGGGCAGCGTTAAGTTGTGATGACGCTTCGGAAAACTGGAAGCTTTTTAGCTGGTACAAAAGCCTAAAATACAACGAGCTAACATGATGCGATTCAGTTCCTGCAGGTAAATTAAGCAGAATAATACAGTCAAATAAGCTCGATTCTTTACCAAAAGGCAGCACCCAACACATTTTTCCATCGTCCTTTAGAGGCACAATTTCCGTAATACTGTGTTGTAACGACAATGCTTTAAATTGTTGATAGAGCCGGGTGTAATGCTCATCACACAAGGATGAAAAATTACAGCTGACTTGGCCATTTTTTTTAATTAAGTAATAATTAAACTCACTTAATGTGACTGCCAAATTGGTTTTAAACCATAAGGTTTCATCAATAATGCTGTTAGCTAATGCTCTATCAATATTCAAGGGTAACCTTACTTTTGGGCTAATTTAGCAGCAAGGGCTTCATTCAAACCAGTGACACCGCTTTTTTTCAAAGTACTTTTATAGTCGTTACTAAAGGTACGGATCATCGATAAACCTTCAGCAACAAAATCGTAAATTTTCCATTCATTATTACGTTGATAAAGCTGATATGAAACCGGAATGATATTTTCTTTGGTATGAATTTCAGTATCTACCGATGCATAAACCTTTTTCTTGATTGTTTCATTGGTGTAATCAACCGTTTGATTATCATACTGTTCTAGCAACACAATATAGGTATCGACTAATACGCCTTTTAACAACACCATAAATTGACGTTTTTCGGTATCGCTTGCCTGTCTCCAATACTTACCTAACACTCGTTGTGCAGAGGCTTGTATGTCGACGTGTTTTTCAATCACATCACTGAGTGATTGTTTTTTCTGTTCGACTGACAAGGCGCTATTTGATGCGATACTAATGATATCTGTCACACCTAATTTAACGCGTTCTGTTGGTTCTTGTGCCGCCAAAGCTAGAGACGGCATCACTAGCATCATGATTAAAAAAATTATTGATTTCATTATTTATCCTGACTAAACATATATTTGCTTATTAACTCTTCGATACTGATTGATGATTCTGTTTCAATAAACTCTTCACCATCTGCCATGTTTATTTCTGAACCACCGGTAGATATTTTAACAAATCTGTCGCCAATAATACCTGATGTACGAATAGAGGCTATCGAATCATCAGGTACGGTAATCGCATTATCTAATGATATTTTAACGACTGACTCATACGCTTTAGGGTCGTAATTAATCGATTGAATTAATCCAACACGTACACCTGACATTTCGACAAAGGCACCTTCTTTTAAACCAGAAGAATTTTCAAATTTAGCCACTAAGGTGTAGTTACCACTATTAGTGACCGATGCTCCACCAATGGTAATTGACATAAATACCAAGGCCCCAATCCCGAATAATACAAACAGGCCGACGAGAAAATTGACGTAATTGTTTTTCATTGAAACCTCTAGTTATAGCGCTAATGAGCTAACGATATAGTCACTAAATAACATAATAATTGCACTCATTACCACCGCCTGAGTGGTGCCATTGCTGACGCCTTCAGCGCCCATATTTTTTTGATTTAAGTGTAAATAAAAGCCGTAATATAAAGGTATCCACATAATAAACAAACCAAATACCAATGACTTTATTTGACCAACCAGCACATCTTTAAAGCTAATGGTATCCATTACACCTTGAATATATGCACCAGGACTTTCTCCTTGAATGTGTACTCCAACGATATAGCCACCGCCAATGCCCACCAAGTCAAAAACGGCCGTCAGCATGGGAACACAAAACAACGCCGCTAATAGTCTTGGCAGCATCACATAGCGGTAACTGTTAATCGCCATGCAATCAAGCGCATCAAATTGTTGCTCGTTACGCATAATACCAATTTCTGAACAGGTCGCAGAGCCAACTCGTGCTATTACCATTAATGCTGTCATCACCGGACCTAATTCTTTAATCAGGCTCAAGGCAACTGCCGAACCCAATAAATCCACTGAACCAAATCGCACTAAGGTATCGTAAAACTGCAGTGCCACAACCATACCGGTAAAGAGCGCCGCAACAATAATGACAATTAAAGACCGATTACCAATAAAATATATCTGCTTAATCACTTGCTTAAATGACACCAGCCCAGTGAATAGGCTGCTGACGATACGCAGTAAAAATAATGTTGCTAGGCCAACACTTTCAATATTTTTACGCGTTGCGGCACCCAAGTTACTGACTGAATTAAACAAGGCATTCATTATTTTTCATCCTTATTTAACAAACGATTGAGATAAACCTCACCATCATCTCTGTAAGTGTTCGGTTGACGGTTGATCATGTTTTGAATGCGTTCATCTGGAGAGTTTTTAATCTCATCAACGGTGCCATTCGCCACCACTTCACCCGCAAACAATACCACCACGCGATCGGCAATTTTAAACACACTTTCTAGCTCATGAGTCACCACCACTATGGTCATGTTCATGGCATCTCTCAAAGTGAGAATAAGCTCGTCAAGTTCAACTGCAGTTGTGGGATCAAGCCCTGCTGAAGGTTCATCAAAAAACAGTAATTTAGGGTCCATAATAACGGCCCTAGCCAGTCCTGCTCGTTTTAGCATGCCGCCTGATAATTCCGAAGGCATTAGATGGCCGGTTCCAGCCATGTTCATTAATTCAAGCTTCATCCGCACCATAATATCAATGGTTTGGGTATCCAATGAAGTGTTGTGCTCTAAAGGTAACCTGACATTATCTGCCACCGTTAATGAACTCAGTAGTGCGCCGCCTTGGAAAGCCACGCCCATTTTTTTGCGTAAGTTACGTAATTGCTTATTTTTAGCCGTAAAAATATTCACACCATCAATCATGATAGTGCCTGACGTAGGGGTTTTAAGCCCAAGCATATGGTTAAGCAAGGTACTTTTACCAGAACCAGATCCGCCCATCACCACCAGAATTTCGCCGGGGTTGACCTCTAAATTGACGTCTTTGAGTACATGGGTATCGCCATATTGGGCAAACAAATGCTCTACAGTAATGATAGGGTTAACCATTGTTACTCACAGCACTTACTGAATCAGCTAAGTTAAACACCGTGTTTAAACGGGTTAGTTGCAGTACTTGAAGCGGTGAACCATTGGCACCAACGATATGAAATTCAGTGTCATTTTCTCTGGCTTCATTGAAGGCCTCAACCAGTGAAGCCATCCCTGAGCTATCGATATATTGCAGGTGGGTGAAATCGACAATGATGTTATTTTTACTCTTAATTAACTTTATGATGTCGAGTTTGATACTGCGAGAGTTGCTCAGATCGACCTCTCCATAAAGCTTAACCACTTGGTAATTGTTATGTGTCTCAATTTCAATATTCATTTTATATCACTCAAATTTAACCGTCAGTTCTAACCAATTACCTTTGCCTTTATGTGGGATAAGTCTTACTTTTTCAGCCACATAATGAATGAGGCAAAGGCCTAATCCACCTGGTTTACATAAATTATTTTCTGCCGGTATTAATTGCTTGTCAGTAATCTGCGAACACACATCTTTAATCACAAATAGCGCATGCTCATCATCACTGCTGACCACGATTTCTATACAGCCCTTTTTCGACATGTGATAACCATGACGAATAACATTGGCACAAGCCTCATCAACGGCCAATACGATTTCATTGACTTTACCTTCGCTAAAAGGAAAATCGCGGCATGCATCTACCACAAATTCGCGAATATTTTTTAATTCACTCGTACAAGATGAAAACGTTTTGATGTTTGACATTGGCTAGTCCGTTACCTTGTAATCAGTGTGATCGTCTGATTTGTCGTCTGCAGGTGCGTCATTTAATAGCTCATCATCTAATAGTTCGTCATCAAACTCTAGATCAAATTCGTCAGATTCAGTCTCAGCCACTTTACCGTCATTGACCAAGTGAGCATCTCGCTGCAAATAGACATCTTTAACATAGCCATAAGGATCTAACGATCCGTCTAATATGGGTTCATATTGCTGAAAATCAATCCGACTGTCTAAACCTTCCAACACAAACTTTCCGGCCCTTTGTTCAAACGACAGAATAGATAAGGGATACACAAAAACATCAACAAAATCTCCGACGGTATTACGTGCAGTACTGGCACCATAAACAGGCCACATAATAAACGGTCCATTGCCAATACCCCAAACACCAAAGGTTTGCGCAAATGTTTCTTCTTTTTTCACTAATCCCATATCGGTAGCAGGATCAAAAAGCCCCACAAGGCCGATTGTGGTGTTGACGACAAAACGTAAAACACTGCTACCGCTGTCGGTCACTTTCCATTGTAAGAGGTTATTTACTGCGTAAAGAGGTTCACTTAGGTTGGATAGCAGATTTGTCACACCTTGTCGGATCGGCTGAGGGATGGTTTCATAGCCTTCTGCTGCTGGTTTTAAAGCATATTTGTCCATGACCTGGTAATTAAAGTCCCAGCTTTTTCGATTAACCGCTTCGAATGGATCACCCGCTGTTGAGGTGCTAGCGCAGCCACTAAAAAATAGTAAAGTGGCGCCAATAACTAACAGTCGACCAATTATTCCCACTCATTCCTCCGGCTTTTTTCAAAAAATATCTGCTAACTATATCGGTATTAAGCACGACATTTAATATCGTTAATGTCACTCAAGAGTGAAAATATAACATTAAAACGGTCAAAACTATTAGTACAATTTTGATTGATCGTTCAAAAACGACTTGTGTCATCTAAAAACCCGTTAAGCGATTAAGCTTAATCATTAAGGCATGACTTAATCTATATATCGGTTACTTATTGAATATTGGTCAGTATTGCTCCGCCGCACATAATTTATTCAGACTATTACAAGCCATTATGAATCATTTATTTAATTTTGTGGGCCTTCACAAAATGATCCAATTGGTGTGTTTGAATCCACCATGTTGCCGCTTCCATCAGCAATTGAGGATTATCATTTTTGTTGGCAAAAAATGCATAAAATGACAAACCGACGTTATCGCCTTTCGCCGCAATTTTTTTATCACACACGGCAATAATTTTCGCTCTTAACTCATCTCTCATTATTCAGCCTCAACTCGGGTTAAGAAGTGGAATATATAAGGCAAAGTGACAACATTCGGCCTATTTCATATCAAATGCCTTACAACATCGTTAATATCATGTGCGGCCGATTGGCTCACTACAAATGCCGGAAAACAGCCATGTATAACGCCAAGGCATCTTCGACAATATGCCTCAATACCTGCTGCAAGTAATCAACAAAAGTGATCATAGAGAAAGCCCAGTTAACAGCGTAGACTTGATGCCTACTGTTTTTGATTCAGAGAACGAGACTCGCCATGAAATTCCTTGTTGATATTCACGCGCATACTATAGCGTCAACTCACGCTTATAGTACCTTCCATGATTACCTTTGTGTTGCGAAAGCCAAAGGTATCAAGTTATTCGCCATTACCGATCATGGCCCAGATATGGCTGATGCGCCCCATTTTTGGCACTTTGTAAATATGAGAGTGTTACCTAGAATTGTTGACGGTGTTGGCGTGCTGCGCGGCATTGAAGCGAATATCAAAAATGAACATGGCGAGATTGATTTTTTTGGTGATTATTTAAAAGAGCTCGATATTGTGTTGGCAGGGTTCCATGAACCCGTGTTCCCACCATCGACTAAAGAGGCTCACACTACAGCACTCATCAACTGTATTGAAAGTGGTAATGTCGACATTATTACTCACCCAGGCAACCCTGCTTATCCAATCGATATTAAGCGCGTCGCCGCTGCCGCTGCCAAACATAACGTGGCGCTAGAGATAAATAACTCCTCTTTTTTGACGTCGAGAAAAGGCAGTACATGCAACTGTATTGAAATAGCTAATGCAGTAAAAGTAGCAGGTGGACTGCTCGTTATGGGTTCTGACTCGCATGTTGCTTTTAGCTTAGGCGAGTTTGAAAAAGCCATTGAGGTCATTGAAACTGTGGAATTTCCAATTGAACGCTTACTGAACCGTAGCCCCGAAGCGTTGTTGAGCTTTCTGACGGCAAGAGGTCATAAGTCACTTGATGAATACTCTGTTTTAATTGAATAAAACATTTTATATCCTAAAACTGCCACAGTGATATTTACACCATAAAGATACTGCTGGCAGAGTCAGTCTCGTTGCTTCTCTAACGTAGAAAACAAAAAGGCCTGCAAAAGCAGGCCTTAAAAGTTTTAATCAACACATTGGATTATGTAATCTCTAGTGAAAATTAGAACGGAATATCGTCATCCCAGCCTTCATCTAAATCTGGAGTGAAGTTTTGTTGTGGCTGTGGTGCTGGACGCTGTGCAGGAGCATTTTGTGGTTGGAAATTACCCTGAGGTGCAGCGGCTGGCTTTGGTGCATAAGCAGGTGCAGCTTGTTGCGCTGGCGCAGATTGTTGCTGGTAACCACCACCTTGCTGGCCAGCATTAGGCTGAGCTTGGTAAGCTTCATTACCTGCAGCAGGCGCAGTTTGATTGTATTGCGCTTGTGGCTGACGAGCTTGAGGTGCTGGTGCAGGACGAGACTGTTGTTGTCCCATATTTTGTCCGGCGTTTTGCCCAGAGCTTTGACCTTGATACTGACCACCACCGGCATTATCACCTGAGTTGCGGCTGTCTAACATTTGCATTTCCATAGCGTTGATTTCAGTCTTATAACGGTCTTGACCGGTAGTCTGATCTTGCCACTTACTGGTTTGCAATTTGCCTTCTAAATAAACTTTAGAGCCTTTTTTTAAGTACTCGCCAGCAATTTCCGCAAGACGACGATACATAACAATGTTGTGCCACTCGGTACGTTCTTGCATTTGACCTTGTTGGTCTTTCCACGACTCACTTGTCGCTATAGTAAAGTTGGCAACAGCATTGCCGTTTGGCATGTAACGAACCTCAGGGTCTTTACCTAAGTTACCGACCAAAATCACTTTATTCACACCACGACTAGCCATCGAAATCTCCTGAGATTTTTATCTGTTTACTTTAACTGAATACTAAGCTGAATGATCTACACGATCTAATTCACAGAGCCTAACACAGCTCGCGCTTCGCTTAAATTGAATTTATCATCGACCTTTAAATAAGCCACTTTCTCTTCGAGCACCACAATGGCCTCTACAACACCGATTAACTGTGACAATTTACTGGCCATATCTTGTGCATCACTTCTATCTTTTACTGTAGCTTCAAGCGTATAGCTTTTCAATAACACAGGCTTTTGCATACCGAGGGTCAAAAATAACCACACACACATTAGCCCTAGCGCAACAAAAAACACCCCAGATGCGCCAACGAGCTGATAAGCTCCGCCGCCTAACATGCCGCCACAAAAAGCGCCTAAAAATTGACTAGTTGAATACACGCCCATAGCCGAACCTTTATCGCCGACAGGACAAAACTTAGCAATCAAACTTGGCAATGATGCTTCAAGGTAATTAAAGCCGGTGAAAAATAGCACTACAGCGCCACTTAACACCCAAAGGTTATCGGCATACAGCCCCATCGCGGCAAGTGACACCATCATGATCATTAACGACAACTGGAACATGGTTTTGGTGTTGTTGCGTTTCACCCCAATGATAATTAACGGCACCATTAAGAAAAATGCACCAACAAAAGCGGGGAAGTACAACATCCAATGCTTTTCTTTGACTAAACCGGCATCCACCAAATCGAGCGGCAATGCAACAAACACCGCGGTTAGCACTAAGTGCAGAATAAAAATACCTGCATCTAGGCGAAATAACTGCGGGTCTAACAACATACGCTTTAATTTTGTCGGAGTGGCGACCGTATCGCCTTTAGGCGCTTGGCTAATAGGATTGGGAACAAAAAACTGCACAATTAACATGCCCAATACTGCCAGAACTGCGGTTAATAAAAACAACCCCGTTAAGCCCATGTATTGCGCCACAATAGGCCCGACCAATAATGACAAGGCAAATGAAAAACCAATACACATGCCGATAATCGCCATGACTTTAGTGCGTTGCTCGTCTCGGGTTAAATCGGCGGCAAGCGCTAACACGGCGGCAGCGATTGCGCCCATACCTTGGACTGCGCGACCAAATACTACCCCGTAAATGTGATCCGATGATGCGGCAATTAAACTACCAATGGCAAACAATACCAAGCCACCTAGAATAATCGGCTTACGTCCGTATTTGTCGGACAAAATGCCCATTGGGATCTGTAAAAAAGCCTGGGTTAATCCGTAAGCACCAATGGCAATACCCACCCATAGCGGTGAAAAGCCTTCAAGGTGCTGACCATACAGCGCGAAGACAGGCATAATCATAAACAATCCCATCATTCGTAAACCAAACACACTGGCTAACGAAAATGCGACCTTTTTCTCCATACCCGACAGTCCATTACTGGCCATGCTGTTGCCCTTCGATAAGTAATTCAACAATATTATAAGGTGCGCATATTATCACAGCGCCAGAAATTAGCTCAAAAGGAAATCACAGTTTTTGATATAAGGTGTTTTATCTGCGCATGTTAAACTTTAGCTGAGTTTTATGCGTACCATGAAACCAACATAGTCAAAATTGATATGAAGTCCCCCAACAAACTATGCGATACTGATCGCTGTTTTGTTTTACATAAGTCATAGAGTGATATAGATGGATAAAATTGAAATACGCGGTGCCCGAACCCACAATCTTAAGAACATCAATCTCACCATTCCCCGTGACAAACTTATTGTGATAACTGGGTTATCCGGTTCAGGAAAATCATCATTAGCCTTCGATACTTTGTATGCAGAAGGCCAACGTCGTTATGTCGAATCGCTGTCGGCGTATGCGCGTCAATTCTTGAGCTTAATGGAAAAACCCGATGTAGATCATATTGAAGGCCTTAGCCCTGCCATTTCAATTGAACAAAAATCAACCTCGCACAATCCGCGTTCGACCGTCGGTACCATTACCGAAATATATGACTATTTACGCTTGTTGTTTGCCCGTGTGGGCGAGCCTCGCTGCCCAACGCATAATCAGCCGTTGTCAGCGCAAACAGTGAGTCAAATGGTGGATAAAGTGTTGGCGATGCCGGCAGACAGCCGTCAAATGCTGCTTGCGCCAGTGGTTAACGACCGTAAAGGTGAGCACGTTAAGTTGCTGGAAAGCTTATCGGCACAAGGCTACATCCGCGCCCGTATTGACGGTGAAGTATGTGACTTAACCGATCCTCCAACATTAGATTTACACATCAAACATACCATTGAAGTGGTTGTCGATCGCTTCAAAGTACGCGAAGACATGAAACAGCGCTTGGCTGAGTCGTTTGAAACCGCTTTAGAATTATCTGGTGGCATTGCAAAAATTGCCAGTATGGATGATAGCAAAGCCGAAGAACTGATATTTTCAGCTAATTTCGCGTGTCCGCATTGTGGCTATTCGATGGCCGAACTTGAGCCGCGTATTTTCTCGTTTAACAATCCGGCCGGTGCTTGTCAAACTTGTGATGGTTTAGGTGTGCAGCAGTTTTTTGACCCTGAGCGAGTCATTGCTAATGATGAACTATCGTTAGCCGGTGGCGCGATTAGAGGCTGGGACCGACGCAACTTTTACTATTTCCAAATGCTCAGTTCATTAGCTGAACATTATAAGTTTGACGTTGAGAAGCCATATGCCGAACTAAGCGACAAAGTTAAAAAGATTGTCTTATATGGTTCTGGCAAACAAAACATTGCCTTTAAGTACATTAATGACCGCGGCGATGTTGTGATCCGTAACCATCCGTTTGAAGGCATTTTAAATAATATGGATCGCCGTTATCGTGAAACCGAAAGTAACTCGGTGCGCGATGAGCTGTCTAAATTTATTAACATGCAGCCGTGTAACAGCTGTGGTGGTTCGCGCTTACGTGAAGAAGCCCGTAACGTATTTATTGGTGAGTTAAACCTACCGCAACTGACCATTTGGTCGATTGGCGAAGCTAAACAATACTTCGACACCGTAGTGTTTGAAGGACAACGCGCGCAAATTGCCGAGAAAATCTTAAAAGAGATCAGTCAACGCCTTGGCTTCTTGGTCAATGTGGGGCTTAACTATTTAAGCTTGTCGCGCTCAGCTGAAACCTTATCCGGTGGCGAGGCGCAACGTATTCGCTTAGCCAGCCAAATTGGAGCGGGTTTAGTGGGCGTGATGTACGTGCTTGATGAGCCTTCAATAGGCTTGCATCAACGCGATAACGAACGTTTATTACAAACCTTGATCCACCTGCGTGATTTAGGCAATACCGTGATTGTGGTTGAACACGATGAAGATGCGATTCGCTTAGCGGATCACATTATTGATATTGGACCAGGAGCTGGTGTACATGGCGGTGAAGTCATTTGTGACGGTACGCTAGAAGATATTCTTAACTGTGAAGAGTCGGTAACGGGTCAATATATTTCTGGTAAGAAGCAAATACACATTAGTGACGAGCGCACCCCAATCGATCCGAAAAAGGTGATTCAGTTATTTGGTGCTTCGGGTAATAACCTAAGAGATGTTGATTTAACCATTCCTGTTGGATTGTTTACCTGTGTTACTGGGGTATCTGGTTCGGGTAAATCGACACTGATTAACGACACTTTCTTTAAAATAGCCCATCGGATGCTCAATGGCGCTACCGTGGACGAACCTGCGCCTTACAGAAGTATTGAAGGCATGGACCATTGCGACAAAGTAGTCGATATTGATCAAAGCCCTATTGGCCGCACGCCACGCTCGAACCCTGCCACCTATACGGGTATTTTCACCCCAATACGTGAACTGTTTGCTGGCACACAAGAATCGCGCACCCGTGGTTATCAGGTGGGTCGCTTCTCGTTTAACGTCAAGGGCGGTCGTTGTGAAGCCTGCCAAGGTGATGGGTTAATTAAAGTGGAAATGCACTTTTTACCTGATGTTTATGTGCCTTGTGATTCGTGTAAAGGCAAGCGTTATAACCGCGAAACCTTAGAAGTAAAATACAAAGGCAAAAACATTCACGAAGTGCTGCAAATGACGGTTGAAGACGCTCGTGGTTATTTTGATGCGATTCCATCTATTTCACGTAAATTGCAAACCTTAATGGATGTCGGCTTGTCGTACATTCGCTTAGGGCAAAGCGCGACAACCTTATCTGGCGGTGAAGCTCAGCGCGTTAAACTGGCCAAAGAGCTGTCTAAACGTGACACAGGTAAAACCTTATACATTTTAGATGAACCCACTACAGGGCTTCACTTTGCCGATATTCAACTATTGTTAGAAGTATTGCATCGCTTAAAATCTCATGGCAACACTGTTGTGGTGATTGAGCATAATTTAGATGTGATTAAAACCGCAGACTGGATTATCGATTTAGGCCCTGAAGGTGGTGCTGGCGGCGGCATGATTTTAGCCGCAGGCAGCCCAGAAGAAGTAGCAGAGCACCCAGAGTCTCATACCGCGAGATTCCTAAAGCCGATGCTGGCGCTTCACAATAAACGTGTAAAGGCTAAAAAAGCCAAATAACAAGCAGAGATCACATACCAAACCTTAGGTGAATAAGAGGAGAGCACACTATGTACACTACTCAAATTCACCTTAAGGTATTGGCTATGATGTTATTGTGCGGCTTACTCAATGCCTGTAGCCAAACACCTCAACAATGCTCGTCAGCTATTATCACCTCTTGGTCTAGCGCCCATAGCCAAATTACTGAAGATATCACCACACTGAGTTCCACTGAATTTCAAGGCCGCAAGACTGACTCTGAAGGCGCCCGCCTCACTCAAGCGTATTTAATCACACGATTTACAGAGATGGGCTTACAACCCTGGCAGCAAACTTTTGCCGTCCCGTTTAGTTTTCAACATCAATTTTCGACCGTCTCTGGGGTCAATATTATTGCCACTATTGCGGCAAAAAATAGCTCAAACCGATGGCGAGTGATTACCGCTCATTATGATCACTTAGGTCAAACGGCCAATAAAATGTATCCAGGTGCTGATGATAATGCCTCAGGCATTGCCGGAATGATGGCAATTGCAGCCCAATGGCAGGAAAATCCGCCGTTAGATGATGTTAATTTGATGATTGTGGCAACCGACGCTGAAGAACCAGGCTTATATGGCAGCTATGAATTAGTGACGTTATTGCAGCAATACCCACAGATGGACATTGAGCTAAGTGTAAACTTGGACATGATAGGCCACCCAGATCGTCGTAGAGCAATCTACATGGAAGGGCAAAAAAATCTGTCAAATTTTGAGTCAATCAAACCGTTGTTGATGCAACAGACCCAATTATGTATTCGCACTCATCACACAAATTTATTAAGTGGGCGGATGAAAAAAAGTGATTGGCTCAGAGCCTCAGACCACTATCCATTTCATAAAGCGGGCTACTCCTGGGTGTATTTTGGCGTACCACCCCACGCGCAATATCATACGGCCGACGACACAATAGCCACGTTAGACATCGACTTTATTGTGGCGGTTGCTGAAACAGTATATCAAATGCTCAGCATCGATAAGCTGACCAAGGCCCCATAAACAGCCTAATTCACGCCAACAAATGTTCATTTTTCAACCAATTAACAAATCTTAAAAATCAAGAATCAGGCCAATCTTAAACTAGAATAGGCAATTTAATGTTTATTTTCAGTTTTTACGTGGTCAACTAGCATTGTTGCTGCTATAATACGCCCCCTTATCGGCGCGGGAAATCGACACGGGGTTGATTTTCTGTCTGTGAAACTTTAGCACGAGCTTCCGAACTTCGTGCGCATCCACAAGGCTACAACTCAATGTCATCTGAAAGAACTTTCCGCGAACTCGGCCTGTCTGAGTCTTTGTTGCGTTCGCTTGACGAGTTAGGTTATGAAAACCCAACTCCTATTCAAGCTGCTAGTATCGACCCGCTTATGGCTGGTAAAGATATTATCGGTCAAGCACAAACCGGTACCGGTAAAACAGGCGCGTTTGCCCTGCCTTTACTAAACAAAATCGACATGAAAATCAATGCTCCACAGATTTTAGTGTTAGCACCAACCCGCGAATTAGCGGTTCAAGTTGCCGAAGCATTTGGTAGTTATGCCAAATTCATGAAAGGCTTCCACGTACTACCGATTTACGGTGGTCAAAGCATGCAACAACAATTAAACGCCCTTAAGCGCGGACCACAAGTGATTGTTGGTACTCCTGGTCGTGTAATGGATCACATGCGTCGTGGCACATTAAAGCTAGATAATCTAAAAGCCTTAGTATTAGACGAAGCCGATGAAATGCTAAAAATGGGCTTCATCGATGATATCGAATGGGTATTAGAGCACAAGCCTACTGACAGCCAACTTGCATTATTCTCTGCCACTATGCCTGAGCAAATTAAGCGCGTTGCAGCTAAGCACTTAACAAACCCAGTGAACATCAGCATAGCGTCTAGCCAGACAACTGTTGAGTCTATCGACCAACGTTATGTGCAAGTATCACAACACAATAAACTAGAAGCGTTAGTACGTGTTTTAGAAGTTGAAAATACTGAAGGTATTATCATCTTCGTTCGTACCCGTAACAGCTGTGTTGAATTAGCAGAAAAATTAGAAGCCCGTGGTTATGCTTCATCTCCATTACATGGTGACATGAATCAACAAGCACGTGAGCGTGCTGTTGAGCAGCTTAAGCGCGGCAAGTTAGACATTTTAATCGCGACTGACGTTGCGGCACGTGGTCTAGACGTTGAACGTATTGGACACGTAGTAAACTACGATATTCCTTATGATTCAGAAGCCTATGTTCACCGCATCGGTCGTACAGGTCGTGCTGGTCGTACTGGTATGGCAATCCTATTTGTAACCAATCGTGAAATGCGCATGTTACGCACTATCGAACGCGCTACAAACAGCCGTATTTCGCCAATGAAAGTGCCTAGCCCTGAATCAGTTGCAGAGCGTCGTTTGTCTCGTTTAGGCGAGCAAATCCAAGAAACCATTAACGGTGACTTAGATTTCATGAAAAACGCTGTAGCTGAATTATGTCAACAGCTTGAAGTTGATACAGATTTACTGGCTGCTGCATTGTTACAACAAGTACAGCAAGAGCGTCCACTACAGTTACCAACGATTACCGAACGTCAACGTGATTCACGTGACGAGCGTAGTGATCGTGGTAGTGACCGTGGTGATCGCAATAGTAGCAGCGACCGTCCACGTCGTGAACGCAGTGACCGTGGCGAGCGTAGTAGCCGTCCAGCACCAAATAGCTTTGGCGATGCAGAAGGCTTAAAAGATAACCCAGACGTTAAAATGAATCGTTATGTTATCGATGTAGGTCGTGAAAATGGTGTTGGTGTAGGTAACATCGTTGGTGCAATTGCTAACGAAGCAAACATCGATAGCCGTTTCATTGGTCAAATCCAATTGTTTGATCAAGTCACAACCGTTGATTTACCAGACGGAATGCCTAAAGACATCCTTTCACACCTAAGAAAAGTGCGTGTGTGTGGTCGTCCTTTAAACATTCGTGAAGCGGGTGATGAAGTGTTTGCTGACACGACTCGCGGCGCAGGCGCTCCACGTCGCCCACGTAGTGATCGTGCTCGCAGTGACCGTCCACGTACTGACCGCCCAGCGGGTGATCGTCCGGCTAGTGACCGCCCTGCAAGTGCAGAGCGTCGTCCACGTAAGCCACGTGACAACGGTTAATCATTCAGTTGAATGACACAAAAAATGGAGCCTAAGGGCTCCATTTTTGTTTTCCGCTTTTACTCTCTACTCTCTATTCTCTATTCTCTATCCTACAAAATAAGTCTAAAAAATAATTAACATCCATTAACGTGGCGATTACCTGTTTAATATCACTATTTCTAGGTTCTAGGCTCTAGGTCGCTACGCGGCTAGATTCTATAGCAAGAGCCTAGATCGCTACGCTGCTAGGACGCTGCGCGGCTAGATGCTATAAAATCTTAGCAGCGAAGCTGTCCCTATTCCTGAGATAGCAAGCGGTGACGAGAGAGATTAAGAGATGACAAGCCGAGAGCCTAGGTGCTAGACCGCTTTATCCGTGAGCGCAGCGTTCGCTTGTTATCGCTTGTTATCATTTCCTAGCAGGACGCAGTCCGCCCTAGCAGCGAAGCGACCCTAGTGATAATCCGTTTCACCAAAGTGTTACAATACAGTCCTGAACGCTTTGGCCTGTTTACGCTTTTGATACATAGGCACAATTTGTACCACAAACACTGCACACACAATCAGCACAATCCCCATCAATGACAATGCATCGATGTTCGCACTGGTAAATACCCCGCTCCACCAGCCTAAACCGACCACTAATTCGGTGGCACTAAAACTCAATACCGGCGTTAACGATAACATCGCACTCACTTGCGCGGTTGGCCAATAATGTAAAGCTTGACCAAAACAGCCATACGCAATCAAAGTATTGGCGCCGCAAAAAAGTACTATCCACCATTGATCGAGCGTCATAGCTTCAAACTGACTAAAGTCACTAAATGGCGCCATAAGCACAATGCCTAATGCGTAAATAAATAACAGTACATTACTGGGTGACAGTCGTTGGCTCACCGACTTTTGTAACAAAGCATAGCTGGTCCACGACATCACCGAAAACTGCACAATCATAATCCCAACCAACACTTGATGATCACTTGCTTGATTTAAATCGAGCTGCGGATGGAAAAACATCAGCATGCCCAGTCCAAGCGTGGCAAAACAACTTAACTGAAATGCATTAAAACGCTCTTTGAAAAACAACACCCCACCAAATGCCAAGAAAAAAGGCGCAGTTTGGAAGTTAAGCTGTGCAGTGCCTGGAGCTAGATATCCCAACGAATAAACAAACGACACGTAATTGCACATCAACAGCACGCCAGCGAGCACCAATTTCAACCATACTAATGAAGGTAAACCGACAAATTGACGTAATGCACCTAAGCGCCATTGAATTAATAAGGTCACGACTAACGCCATGACAAACCGAAACCAGGTCAGAGTAACTGGTGTAATGAATCCACCTGATAGCTTTAATGCTATAGGCAAAATACCCCAGAAAAAGACTGCTATAGAAACAAATATCAGTCCTAAACGGGCATTCGCGCTTTCTTGTTCACTGTTCACGTTGGTTTATCCATCACATCATTAAGGCGTGAATTCTGCCTGAATAACCCAATAAAGTCTTTATCAAGAAAGGTTAACCTTACCCTTGATTGTTCGCATAACAAAAAAGCCTATTTCAACCCCTCCTTTTATCGTGCAAACGCTTTGAATGCAGGTAAAATAGCCGCCATAAAAACCTATGTACCCTACTACCTAAGGAACACTCGCATGAATCTTGCCGATTCCGTTCTTGCCGTGAACAATGATTTACCTATCCGTACCGACAAGCCTGTCCACAGTGGCAAAGTACGCAGTGTTTACTGGTTAACCGACACAGACAGTCGCCGCTTAATCCGCGACAAAGGTTACGATGTACCTGAAGATACTCCGCTAGCAATTATGGTGATCAGCGACAGGATCTCGGCGTTCGATTGTATTTTTCATGGCGAAGGTAACTTGCAGGGTATTCCAGGTAAAGGCGCTGCACTGAATGCGATTTCAAATCATTGGTTTGGTTTATTCGCCGAAAATGGTTTAGCTGACAGCCATATTCTAGATATTCCGCACCCTTTTGTATGGATAGTGCAAAAAGCCCGCCCAATTAAAGTAGAAGCGATTTGTCGCCAATACATTACCGGCTCAATGTGGCGTGCTTATTCAAAAGGCGAACGGGTATTTTGCGGTATCACCTTGCCAGAAGGGTTAAGCAAAGATCAAAAACTGCCAGAGTTACTGATCACCCCGTCAACCAAAGGTATCTTAACCGGTATCCCGGGCGTGCCTGCGCAAGATGACGTTAACATTAGCCGTAGCGATATTGAAGCTAACTACCAAGCCTTTGGATTTGAAAAACCACAGGATATCGACTTGTATGAAACCTTGTTAAAGCAAGGCTTTAAAGTGATCTCAGATGCGCTAGCAAAGCTTGATCAAGTGTTTGTCGATACTAAATTTGAGTTTGGCTACGTCAATGACAAAAATGGTCAATCAAAACTGATTTACATGGATGAAGTCGGCACACCTGATTCATCACGTATTTGGGACGGAGCCGCTTATCGTGATGGCAAGATTGTTGAAAACTCAAAAGAAGGCTTCCGCCAGTTCTTACTGAATCATTTTGACGATGCCGACATTTTGCTAAACAAAGACAGAATGCCAGAGCGTGAAGCGCTTGCTCGTGACAATGACTTACCATTAGACGCAATGATGAATGTATCGCGCACTTATATTGGTGTTGCAGAAAAAGTCACTGGTTCAAGTATTCCATTACCAGCCAACCCAAAAGCGGACATTATTAAAGTGCTACGTGAGCAGTATGATTTAATTGTATAAATTAATTTAACTGGATAATAAATAAGGCGCTAATAGCGCCTTATTTATTATTAGCTGACCACATTAATACCAATAAAAAGAAGATTATCTTCGACCCAAAATCATCATCAGTGAATAGCTACACGACCATCAAGAAGTCTTCAACTGCCAAACACTCAGCGACGGCATCTCCTAGCAATTAATTCCTAGCGATTGAATAGCTTAGCTACAAAAACTGACTTTGCTAACACCCAGAAAATGGATTCGTTCATCGCAGTACAAAATGATAACACCTTGAAATCAGAAAAATCACCTTAACCGTGTTATGTACTATCAGTTTAACTCAACAGGCCATTGCCGCCGAGACAGTGCCTGATGAAAATACTAAAAAAGAAAATATCGAAACAATTGAAGTAAAAGGCAGTGACATTGCTAACTATATCGCTCAATCAGCTAGCGGCGAATCACGTTAAGATTTAGCCATCTCAGAGATTTTCTCAATCTGTTTCAGTTATAACCGATACGCAATTAAAAGACGTCTAGCTGCAAGAGATTATCTCAGCACTTGCAGGATTATCTTTAGCGAAACAAGCTATTTGTTCAGCGGTTACTCTTACGGGATTTTAGACAGCGTTGATAAACTTTATTTCGGTTTTTCCGGTGGATAATTCACGCGGAGCATTTGGTGTATTGTCAGCTTAATACTAATGACATTGGCTTTTACTGGGCTTTATCAGTACTGGTATCGCCGCAAAAAATAGGTTAAATAGATACAAAATCATCGCTACAAGCATTTAACACTTTAAACAGAAGTGCTCATTCTGATGAAATGTGGCATCAATCAGTTAGTGAATTCAATTTCTGCAACGAATCGTCTATCCGTTTTACTTAGTAGAGTATTTGCTCAATATCTATTGTTTATTCAGTAGATTCTGCTAACGTGTTTATAGTGTTATCTTGCGCACATACTGTGCAATTGTTTGCGCCAGCGCACAAAAATGGCCATACTAAATTTATAGAGACCCACAATAACAATAAAGAACATGGAAGCGTCGATGGAAAATTTAATTAAAACTCCTGTTGAGATGTTGTCTCATTGGGTAGATACGCAAGGTGACAAAGTTTACCTTCGCCAGCCGATTGACGGTAAATATGTTGATTTCACATGGCGTGAAGTTCAGCAAAAGATGCAACAAATTGCAGGTTCACTGCGTCATTTAGGTTTAGAACGTGGCGATAAAATTGCTGTGTTGTCGAAAAACTGTGCCGAGTGGTTTATTGTCGATTTAGCATTAATGTACGGTGGTTACATTAGTGTGCCTGTTTATCCAACCGCTAATGCAGAAACTATTCGCTATGTACTTGAACATAGCGGCGCTAAAGCCATTTTTACCGGTAAACTCGATCATTGGGCTGAACAAGAAGCTGCTGTTGGCGGTGAAATTCTCCGTTTAGCCATGCCATATGACACCATGCCAGCACAATATCATTGGGATCACTTGTTAAAGCTGGGTCAGCCGCTCGTTGACGAGCCGTTCCCAACTGCAGATCAAGTCATGACCCTGATTTACACCTCTGGTTCAACCGGCAAACCCAAAGGCGCGATTCAAAGCTTTACCAGTTATGGCTGGGCGTGCGAAGCGGTGATTCGTGATTTACAAACCAATACTACTGACCGACTATTATCGTACTTACCACTAGCACACATTACTGAACGTGTGGCTATTGAAGGCTCGTCATTTTATTCAGGGGCAACGGTTTCTTTTGTAGAAAGCCTCGACTCATTTGTTGATGACATTCAACGCTGTCGCCCAACGGTGTTTTTCTCGGTACCGCGTTTATGGACAGTATTCCAATTAAATATCATCAACAAGATTGGTGAGAAAAAACTCAAAACCTTACTCAAACTGCCCATCATTAGCAGTATTGTTAAGCGTAAAATTAAGAAAGGTTTGGGACTCGACCAATCTCGCTTGAACGGCTCAGGCTCAGCACCCATCCCACCATCATTGATTCAATGGTATTACAGCATTGGCATCGATATTTGTGAAGCGTGGGGAATGACCGAAAACTGTGCTTACTCGATAATTAACTTCCCATTCAACGCCAAGAAGATCGGCACGGTTGGCCGGCCAGTTGAAGGCTGCTTAGTACGTCAAACTGAAGAAGGTGAGTTATTAGTTAAAAGCCCAGGCTTGATGAACGGCTATTACTTACAAGAAGAAGCCACCGCCGCAGCATTTACTGAAGATGGCTTTTTCCACACTGGCGATTTGTGCGAAATTGACGCAGACGGTTACATCGACATTACCGGCCGCGTTAAAGACAATTTCAAAACCTCAAAAGGTAAGTATGTTGCTCCAGTGCCGATTGAACGTAAATTAGCTCAAGACACTCATGTAGATTTAATTTGTGTTATCGGTTCAGGTTTACCACATCCGGTCGCGTTAGTGCAGCTTTCAGAAGGTTCAAAACTTCAGCCTCGTGAAGAAGTCAGAACATCGTTAAAAGAGACTCTCGATGGTGTGAATCCACATTTAGAGTCACACGAACATGTTGATGCCATTATCGTTGTCAATGATGAGTGGACCATTGAGAATGACGTGTTAACCCCGACGTTAAAAATTAAACGTCACGTACTTGAAAAAGCGTTTACCGCCAAAGTAGACGGTGTTCGCGGCGCCAAAGTACGTTGGGAAGACGAGTTGTAATAATCAGCTAACGATTATCTATCTTCAAAAAATACACGCAATATGCGTGTATTTTTTTGACATATTCTGTCAATATACCCGCCATTAACTATGCAGCGTTAACAATATCGTTGTACACCATTTATTAGGCAGAAACTCGAATGTTCATTGCGTTATCCATTATCGGCGGTTTTATTATTTTAACCATTGGCGCTGAAGCACTTGTGCGCGGAGCCAGTGCCGTAGCGCTACGTTTGGGCATTGCCCCACTTATTATTGGCTTAACCATTGTGGCATTTGGTACCAGCGCCCCTGAATTAGCCGTTAGTGTTAAATCAGCATTAGCAGGTAATCCAGGTATAGCCTTAGGTAATGTCGTCGGCTCCAACATTGTCAACATTGGTTTAATTCTAGCTATCACCGCTCTTATTCGCCCTATTACAGTGCAATCTCAAATGGTGAAGCGCGACATCCCTATCATGATTGCCGCTTCAGTATTAATGTGGTTTTTGCTGCTTGATGGTGAAGTGAGCTTTATCGACGGTGCCATTTTATTCAGCGCGCTTGTTGGCTATTTAGTTTTTAGTTATGTTAGTGCCAAAAATAACCCAGAAGATCTGGATGTTGATGCCAGCCCGCAACACCCTGGCTTATCTATCGCATTAATCATTGTTGGTATCGCGATGTTAGTTGGTGGTGGCATATTATTTGTTGATGGTGCCGTCGATTTAGCCAAACAGTTTGGCATTAGCGAAGTCATCATCGGCTTAACCATTGTGGCTATTGGTACCAGTATGCCAGAGCTTGTCACCTCGGTGATGGCAGCTCTTAAAGGCCAAAGTGACATTGCCATCGGTAATGTTGTTGGATCAAATATTTTCAACGTACTCGGTATTTTAGGCGCAACAGCATTAATCCACCCAGTTTCCGCGGCCGGATTTAACGAAATCGATTTTATCGCCATGTTGATCTTCGCGTTCATGGTATTACCGTTTGCTTGGAGTGGCTTACGTATTGGTCGTCGTGAAGGTAGTGTTCTGTTAGCAGGTTACCTTGGCTACACCAGTTATTTAGTGATGCAAGTGGTTTAAGTTAGCGGAAATATTACTCACAATAAAGACCGAATATTGATTCGGTCTTTTCATAAAAAATGCTAAATATTCACTCATATTTAACAAGCTCTACTGAAAATAAATGACATTTGTCATCTTCAATTGATGACCTTTGTGTCTAAGAATATCCTTCGTCTATCGCCATACTACACCTATCCCAACAACATCTTGATTGGGGAAACGTAAATGGAGATAGCCATGAAAACCTTACTACTGATCACCAGCTTAACCTTAGTCAGCCACACTAGCTTTGCTAATATTAGCGATATTGATGCTGCAGCTAACACCATGAATATCACTGAACTGAGTCAATACAGTGAACAAGCTATTGATTATGAAAAAGCCTATGCTGATTATCGCCTAGCCATTACAGCCAACATCATCGGCCAACGTCAACTCGCTACAGATTCATTAAACAATGCCCAGCACACATTAGAATCCCTTTTAGTCCAAGATCCATCTGCAGACCAACAAGCTCTACTTGCTGCGGTATACGGAATGCAAATCTCGTTTGATAATAGCAAAGGTGCCGTATTAGGAATGAAAACAGCGCAATTATTACAACAAGCAAACGATCTCGAACCTAACAATCCGCGAGTCAGCCTAGTGCGAGCAATTAATGCATTTTATACCCCAAGCGTATTTGGTGGCGGCCTCGATAAGTCACAAACATTAGCAACCCAAGCAATTAGTCAATTTGAGCAGCCTTGTAACGAAATCTGTTGGGGACATGCAGAAGCCTATACTTGGCGCGGACTAGCGAAACAGGAACAAGGCGACTTAAAAGGGGCTTTACAAGATTGGCAAACCGCCACTGAGGTTGACCCTCAGTATGGATGGGCAACATATCTGTTAAACCAACAAACAGTAAAGCAGTAATCGACCAGTTAATTATTACTCGCATAGGTTTTAGTTAGCGCGCAGTTACTCTATGATTAACTGCGCTAGGAGGCACAATGACATCATGTTTATCATCTAATAATGAAAAAAGTTACGAGCAAAAAACCGCTTGGGTTTACCTCATAAACTTAGGTTTTTACTTTATTCCCTTGTATTTCATGGACGGTCAATGGTTAAAGATTACGATTGCGATCGGATTATTAGTGCCCTTTATTATTGGTTATTTCTGGGCTTATAACAGTAGCAAAGAGCAAGCCCTCAAACCCATTGGGTTAATGTTTTTCACAGCAATAGCGTCGTCATTCGTCAGCAGTGGTGCAATATCACTATTCAGTTTTTGCTGCTTCTTTGTTGGTTTTTTCTACTCACTTCGCACTGCAATATTGAGTTTTATCGGACTGAGTATTTTGCTTTTAGTCATCGATATCAGTGTGGGTTACTCAGGCTATTTTTTTACTTTTTATGGTATGGGAATTTGCTTAGGTGTCGGAGTGTTTGGTGTGATTGAACAAAATCGCCAACGAATAAAACGCCAGCAACAACAATCAAAAGATGAAGTCGCCAATTTAGCCACCGCATTAGAGCGCGAACGTATTGGCCGCGATTTACATGATGTTATGGGACATCACTTAGCCGCCATCGCCTTAAAAGCAGAACTGGCAGACAAGCTCATTACCTCAGGTAAAATCGACCAAGCGCAGCTGCAAATTCATCAAGTTAGCGTGATAACTCGAGACTGTTTAAGCCAAATTCGCCACACGGTATCGGGTTATAAACATCAAGGGTTAACCCAAACGTTAAACACCTTAGCCAACACGTTAAGAGATAACGCTATTGCTGTCAGCATAGAAGGCACATTCCCTAAACTCAGTGAACTCATGGAATCGCAAATCAGCTTGCTATTAACTGAGTTGATTAATAACACCATAAAACACAGCCAAGCGACACATTGCACCTTGTGTATTGAAACAAGCCAAGACTGGCTCAAACTCAATTTTATCGAGAATGTGCCGGTTAAAATTATCACCAAAGGCAACGGATTAACAGGCATTCAAGAGCGAGTAAGCTTGCTACATGGCACAATCGACTATCAATTAATTCCCCATTATAAAGTGAGTATCCAATTGCCACTAAGTGAGCCCGTTAGATGAAAATTCTATTAGCCGAAGATCAAGCGATGGTAAGAGGCGCCCTCGCCGCGTTGCTCACATTAGCGTGTGATAGCTTAAATGAAATAGAGATTGTCGAAGTCGAAGACGGCGATAAAGCGATGCAACAACTTAAAACAGATTCATTTGACCTGTTACTCACCGACATTGAAATGCCTGGAAAATCAGGTTTAGAGCTGAGCCAATGGTTACAACAACAGCGCAGCCAGACCAAAGTGATTATTCTGACCACCTTTGCCCGAGCCGGTTATATCAAACGCGCATTAGAATACGGTGTCGGTGGTTTTTTATTAAAAGACGCTCCGTCTGATGACTTAATTAATGCAATTAAACAAGTGATGGCGGGTAAACGGGTTATCGATCCAGAATTAGCTTTTACCGCTATTGGTG
Source organism: Shewanella sp. ALD9 (assembly GCF_002836315.1). Taxonomy (NCBI): domain Bacteria; kingdom Pseudomonadati; phylum Pseudomonadota; class Gammaproteobacteria; order Alteromonadales; family Shewanellaceae; genus Shewanella; species Shewanella sp. ALD9. The sequence goes on along the minus strand of NZ_PJCD01000001.1, from coordinate 244,963 downwards.
AAATAGACCCTCTCAACGACAAAGAAAGACGTGCATTGCGCCTGGCAAGCGAAGGCTTATCAACCAGCGATATTGCCAGTCAGCTGTTTATCGCAGAAGGCACAGTACGAAACTATTTATCGGAAGCCATCAGCAAACTCAATGCCAGTAACCGAATTGATGCCGCCAGAATCGCCAAGCAAAAGGGTTGGTTGTAATTAACGGCTTAATATTGCCTTGTATTCAAAGTCTGCTAAGATACCTTAAACATCTGTATATAATTACAGTGATTCGAGATTGATAGCTTGAAATCACTATGGTTTTTACATCTTTGATAATCAATTTAGGTGAGCACAATTTGCTACGACTGGATCTTGTTCCGATCACCGACCTTAAAGGCGTTGCTAAAAAGGTTGCGGAAAAACTGGCTAAGTTAGGTATTAAAACAGTACAAGATGTACTGTTTCATTTACCGCTGCGTTATGAAGACCGTACGCAAATCCATCCTATTGCCGCATTACCTCCTGGCAGTTATGGCACCATCGAAGCAGAAATTCAGTCGACTCAAATCATGCAAGGTCGGCGGCGCATGTTAGTGTGTAATGTCCGTGATCACAGCGGAATGATGAGCCTACGGTTTTTTAATTTCTCGATGGCGCAACGTAACGCCATGGAAAATGGTGCCAGCATTCGGGCTTACGGTGAAATACGCCGCGGCAATCATCATAAAGAGATTGTTCACCCAGAATATCAAATTATTCATCCTGGTGAATCGGTCACATTAAGCGACACGCTGACGCCTATTTACCCGACAACTGAAGGGGTAAAACAAGCCAGTTGGATAAAGCTAACAGAGCAAGCCTTGGCGATGTTAGACCAGGGTGGATTACCCGAGTTGCTTCCCAGTGGATTACAACCAAACAATATTAGCCTGCGTGATGCACTGCATATTTTGCACCGTCCCCATAGCTCGGTGTCCCCTTTTGAATTAGAACAAGGTCAACATCCGGCACAACAAAGATTAATCCAAGAAGAACTGCTGGCGCATAATCTGAGTATGTTACAAATACGCCAGCGCAGTAATCAAGATGCCGCGGTGCCAATGCCTGCTACAGGGCAATTGTTAAGCCCTTTTTTAGCGCAACTGCCCTTTAAGCCAACGGGAGCACAGCAACGAGTTGTTGCCGAAATAAACCAAGATCTTCAACATCCAACACCCATGATGCGTTTAGTTCAAGGCGACGTAGGTTCAGGTAAAACCTTAGTGGCAGCACTGGCGGCATTACAAGCAATTGAAAACGGTTACCAAGTGGCCATGATGGCACCTACTGAGTTATTGGCTGAACAGCACGCAGCTAATTTTGCAACTTGGTTTGAACCACTTGGGCTAAAAATCGGCTGGCTGGCGGGTAAACTCAAAGGTAAAGCCAGAACACAATCCCTTGAAGATATTGCCTCTGGTGCGGCACAAATGGTCATCGGTACTCATGCGATATTTCAACAAGCGGTGGTGTTTAACAAGCTGGCATTGATCATTATTGACGAACAACATCGTTTTGGGGTTCATCAACGCTTAGGATTACGAGAAAAAGGCGTCAGCCAAGGTTTTCATCCACACCAGCTAATCATGACAGCCACTCCGATCCCACGAACTTTAGCCATGACAGCTTATGCAGATTTAGACACCTCAGTAATTGACGAGCTTCCTCCAGGACGCACCCCTGTGACAACGGTTGCGATTGCCGATAGCCGTCGTGAGCAAGTGATTGAGCGAGTCAAACAAGCTGCATTACACGATAATCGCCAAGCTTATTGGGTATGTACGTTAATTGAAGAATCTGAGGTGCTTGAATGCCAAGCCGCAGAAGACACCGCAGCTGAACTCACCATTGCACTACCTGAGCTCAAAATTGGCTTAATCCATGGCCGAATGAAAAGTGCTGAAAAGCAGGCGATTATGGCGCAATTTAAAGCGGGTGAGTTGAACTTATTAGTCGCGACTACCGTCATAGAAGTCGGTGTAGATGTAGCCAATGCCAGTTTAATGATTATCGAAAACCCTGAACGATTAGGCCTAGCACAGTTGCACCAGTTAAGAGGCCGAGTAGGCCGAGGTGCTATTGCTAGCCATTGTGTATTACTTTATAAAGCGCCACTGTCACAAACCGCCACTAAACGTTTAGGTGTGCTGCGCAGCAGTAATGATGGCTTTGTAATTGCTCAAAAAGACTTAGAAATTCGAGGGCCAGGTGAAGTGCTTGGCACCAAACAAACCGGTTTGGCAGATCTTAAAATAGCTGATCTAATACGTGATCAACATTTAATTGCCCCAACCCAAAAATTGGCATCACACGTTTACCAGCAAGTGCCTCAAAACGTAGATGCTATCATTCAACGCTGGATAGGTGATAGACAGCAATATGTCCAAGCTTAAATAGATCTTAATATATTGTTCATTATCATCAGTTATCACTAGACAAGTCTGCTGAATATTGCAGAATGGTATACTAATCGTATTCGTTATCTGGTCGTGCAGCGGGAATTCAAATGGCTGTAATCAGGCGAAGGTTTGAAAGCATAGCCATTTTACGTTGAAAGGCTGCAACGCAGAGTTAAGTAATTAGAAACCCGTCCTTCGGAAGCGTTTCAAGCATTCAAGTACTGCGTTGCATTAACTTAAAAGGGAACAACCATTCCTATATTAATACGCCTTGAATTGAAAAGCTTGAGACGCTCTGAACGGTTAAGATAACTGATGTGATTGATATTATGCAGTATTTTTCGACTCCACCAAGATATTTATATCGATTAGCAATAACCCCAAGGAATTGAAATGCAAGTTAATGAAGAAGACCGAATTACCCCACAAGCCGCTGAGAAACCAGGGTCTAACATGCTATTAATCGCTATCGCGGTAATCGCCCTGTTAGGCGCGAGCAGTTATTTCTATTTTACCAGTGATGACACTGAAGAATTTGAACCGGTTGTTATCACTCCAGTTGAGCTGCCAGAGTCAGTTCCAGAGACACCAATAGAACAAACGCCTATTGAAGAACCGCAAAACATTACCACCACAGATGATGTAGTACCCACAGGAGACTCTGAAACATCTTCGGAAGCTGTAGTTGCAGAACCACTTCCTGCATTAGCTGAGTCTGATGATTTTGTTGAAGCAAAAACATTAGCTATAGCCAACGGTATGAAAATAGCGCCGATGATCTTGAAAAAAGATATTGCCCGCCAATTTGTGGTGTTTGTTGATAACCTAGCCCAAGGCGATATTGTGCGTAAAGCTAGCCCGTTAAAAGGCCCTGACACGCAATTTACCGTGAGTGAAATAACCAACAAAACATATCTTAATCCAGACGGTTATCATCGCTATGATTTGTATGCTAATTTTATAGCAGGCTTGAGCGATAAAGATTTAGTCGCGACTTACACTGAGTTAAAACCACTATTTGCCGAAGCCTTTACTGAACTCGGTTACAGTGATATTGATTTTGATAAGCGTATGCAACAGGCTTTTAGCATGATTGCTAGCGCGCCCATTATTGAAGACCCTATTGAGTTATCGTCAATCAGTGTTAACTATAAATATGTCGATCCAAACCTTGAAGCATTACCTAATGCTCAAAAATTGTTGATCCGTATGGGGCCAGACAACACGCGAAAAATTAAAGAAGCGGTCAAAAAATTGCAACAAAGCTTTGCGAACAAATAAGCTTTTACATCAAGCGGTAAAGCTATTTTAGTAAGCTATCTGTTATCAGCGCGACGGTTACCGTCGCGCTTTTTTATTTAATGGTCACTTTGTTGAATTAACAATCAGCTATTAGGCTTTTTCGTCCATACAGCTTCTTATCTACATTAACTTAGGTGTACAATTAGCAAGGTTAACGAATATTCATTATTACATAATTATTGTTAACACTTAGAAAAGGATAGCCAAGCCGTTATAGAGGGAATGTAGTGCATTTAGAATTTGAGCTTCTATCATGGGGCGCATGGTCGCCGGACTTTCAGACACCTGAGAGTTGGCTACAATGGCAGCAGCCTAACAGCAACCCGTCACCTAAGTCTGACTCGCCAGCATTGAAGCATATTCCTGCTATGCAACGTCGTCGCTTTAGTCGCTTAACCAAAATGATGCTTACGGCGGCATACCAATGCCAACCACAGAATAATTGCCGCAGTATTTTTTCATCTCGCCATGGAGAGCTCACGCGCACCTTGGGCTTGCTCAAAGATATCACTCAAAAACAGGCGTTATCGCCAATGGCTTTTAGCCAATCCGTGCACAATACGGCCAGTGGAATTTTTGGTATTGTTAATAACAATACCGCTTCGTCTACATCGATTGCCGCTGGAGAACAAACTCTCACTCAAGCACTCATTGAAGCCTACGCGCAATTAGCGCAATCGCCACAACCAGTATTAGTTGTTTTTGGTGATGATCCGGTTCCACCGGTATACAGTGAGTTTACTCACGAAGTCGAGCTGCCCCTGGCCTTAGGTTTGTACCTCGCGCCATTCAATAGCCGTGCCCAACAAGCTAAAAAACAGCTTGCAGACATCGTTTTACAACCTGCATCAGCTCAGCGAATAACCCTTAGCGTATCTGATCATCCGCTCGACAATCACAACCAAAACAACATCTGCTTGAGCGAATTAATTCACCATATTGCTAGTAAAAAGCATATCCAAGGTAAATTATGCCATTGGTATTGGTCGCTTGAACATCATGCCTAATCAACAACATACAGCACAAGCTGCTGACACTATTGAGCAAAAAAAAGCCTCAGCCCCAAAACTCAGCGGTTTACGTTATATACCTCGCTGGGTTGGTGGTGTGTGTTGTTATATTGCTTTTGGTTTAGGCGGCTTGTTGAGTTCATTAACTATTTTACCGCTATTACGATTTTGGCCGGGCGAGAAAACAGTGCGCGTAGCTCGGGCCCAAAAAGCCGTCAGCTGGATGTTTAAAGCATTTGTTGCCATGCTCAGTTTTGCTGGAGTGATAGCGGTGAGCACCAAAAATATTGAGGCACTACAGCAAACAAAAGGGAAAGTGGTCATCGCTAATCATCCGACATTAGTGGACGTGGTGGTATTGATTAGTCTTATGCCTAATGCGGGCTGTATTGTAAAACAAAGCTTATGGCGTAATCCATTTATTCGCGGCGTGCTTGCCAGCGCTGGTTACATCCCTAATCGTGGCGCCGATTGGCTATTACATGACTGCCAGCAAGTGCTGCGCACCGATACTAATCTGATTATTTTCCCCGAGGGTACCCGAACATTAACCGGTAATATTGTTAACTCCTTTGCGCGTGGCGCCGCCAATATTGCCTTGCGCACTAAAACCGATATTTTACTCGTGGTGTTACGTACTGATGTTGCAGGCTTAACCAAGCAACAATCTTGGTACCAAATTCCACGGCAAACCATCAATATGTCAGTAGAAATTGGCACAAGCATGTCATACCTGCTGTATGATGCTAAACAAGGTAATGAAGCCAAAATGGCTCGACAGCTGACGCGCGACTTACAGCAATTTTACCTTGATACACTTAAACAGCCTATCAAGTCACATTGATAGCCATACTTATAAGAAAGACAAAAAATGAACTTACACAATCAAATAAAACAACTGATCATTGATTGCTTAGATCTAGAAGATGTCACTGTCGATGATATAGAAACCGATGCGGCCTTATTTGGCGAAGGTCTGGGCTTAGACTCGATCGACGCACTTGAATTAGGCTTAGCAATTAAGAAAGAGTTTGATGTCAAAATTGAAGCCAACTCTGATGCGACTAAAGCACACTTTTTCAGTGTTGCTAGCTTAGCTAGCTTTATTGAATCTCAACGTGTTTAGGAGTCAGCATGCAAAATCGTGAACAAATCCTTGAGATGCTAAGTGGCATTTTAATTGATGAATTTGAAATAGAGGCAGCAGATATCACGCTTGAAGCTTCTTTGTATGAAGATCTAGATTTAGACAGCATTGATGCGGTAGATTTGGTGATTAAATTGCAACAGCTGACGGGTAAAAAAATTCAGCCAGAAGCATTTAAAACCGTGCGCACAGTCAATGATGTCGTTGATGCCATAGAAGGCTTAATAAAAAGCTAATGCGGTTAATCCTGCAGATTATTACGACCTTGGTGATTATTGCTTACCCTATTGCGGTGTACTTTGGTTTGCAGTATTTACCACCAGGCACAATCGCTTTGCTGCTGTGTTTGTTATTATTGCTACGGTTTATGGTCACTAAGCAGCAAGTAAAATCCATGACATTGCCAATACTGGTGGGCATAGGATTAACCGCGGCCAGTTTCATTACTCAACGTAACGACTGGTTACTGTTTTATCCGGTGGTGATAAATCTGAGCATGTTGGGATTATTCAGTTATTCACTGATTAATGGTCCAAGCATGATTGAGCGCTTGGCACGTTTAAAAGAGCCGGATTTACCAGACTCAGCTATATCTTACTTACAAACCATCACTAAACTTTGGTGTGGGTTATTTGTTGTTAATGGTGCTGTGGCTGCCTATACCGCCATAGCAACAAGCATTGAAATATGGACGCTTTACAACGGACTGATCGCATACCTGCTTATGGGGTTGCTGCTCAGTGGTGAATGGATTTATCGTCGCTTTTGGTTGAAAAAACATGAATAAGCTTTTACTCAATTGGTTATCAACAGGACCTGCCACGCAGCAGTTAATCAGCTTTGACCATCATGACATCATGACGGGATCGTTGTTTTGCGCGCAAGTGGCCCACTTACATGCTCAGCTGATTCAAAGTGATGCTCAGCGCTGGCTGCTTGCTGCAAAGCACAGTGACTTATTTGCCGCTGGTTTATGCGCAGCCTTGTTAGCCGGTAAACAAGTGATATTGCCTGCCAACACCCAAAGCGGCACCTTGAGTGAGCTCAACCATGAGTTTGATGCCATTATTGCCGACACGCCGTTATGTGAGGTGCGTGAGTATATCGCGCTCAAAAAAGAACTCAGTTTACCCGCAGCAACTTGGCCTAAAACCAAGTCATTAGGTGAATTAGTGTTATTCACCTCGGGCAGTAGCGGCCTGCCTAAAGCGATCAAAAAAACACTGCAACAACTGGATGCAGAAGTCAGTATTCTTGAGCAAACATTTGCCGAGCATTTGCCTCATTGTTCAGTGGTATCGACGGTTTCACATCAGCATATCTATGGTTTATTGTTTAAAATTTTGTGGCCTTTGGCCGCAAGCCGAGCATTCTTAAGTGAACAAATCGACTTTCCTGAAACCTTAAGCTATTACTTGGCCATCATGCCAAATTTGTGTTTAATCAGTAGTCCAGCTCAATTGACCCGCTTGCCTGATGCTCTAGAAAATCAAAAACAACAACGTATCCCAAGCTTAATTTTCAGCTCTGGTGGTCCGTTAAATTTTGATGCCGCCCAAGCGGTTAAACAATGCTTTAATCAGTTGCCCATTGAAATATTTGGCAGCACTGAAACCGGCGGTATTGGATATCGACGCCAACAGCAACCCATGCAACCATGGCAAGCATTTACCCAAGTGAATGTCGATATGGACCCGCAAGATGGCGCGCTGATGCTGCAGTCTGTTTATTTAGACAATCCAACTCAATGGTTAAAATGTGATGACAAAATTGAATTGTTAACAGATGGCCAGTTCCGTTTATTGCATCGCCTTGACCGCATTGTAAAAATTGAAGAAAAACGCTTATCGTTAGCGCAAGTGGAGCATTTACTGCAAACTCATCCTTTTGTCAGCGAAGCGGCCGTCACGGTTTTAGAACAACCGCGTACCATGTTAGGTGCTGCAGTCTGTTTAAGCGAATTAGGCCAGCAAACACTCAAAGCGGAAGGGAAATTAGCGGTTAATAATGCCTTAAAAAACCATTTATTGAGCCAGTTTGAGCGCATCACCCTACCACGACGCTGGCGTTACCCGGCACACTTACCACTCAACAGCCAAGGCAAGCGTACCCAAGCAGAAATTGTCGCTTTATTTAGTCATGATTAAGTCAGAATTACCGCATATTGTTAGCCATGAAGGCGGTAACAATCTCTATCAATGGCGTTTATTTGTCAGTGCAGATTTAGCCTTTTTCGATGGCCATTTTCCTCAGCAAGCCGTATTACCAGGTGTCACCCAATTAGATTGGGCGGTCAAACTTGGCTGTGAGGCGTTTGGTTATTCAGCCCAAGTGGCCACATTAGAAGTGCTTAAATTTCAGCAACTCATTTTACCCAACACCTATGTTGATTTGGTCATTGAACATCAGCCTCAAAAAGCAAAACTGATCTTTAGCTATCGGGATCAAGATAAACGGTTTGCCTCTGGCCGTATTGTGCTTAAGCCAGCAGTAGTGACTACTGCGCCGACAGTCAATGAGATCGCCTCATGAAACTAGCCTTGGTTATTCCCAATTACAATCATCATATTGCCATTGAACAAACCTTAACTGACTTGGCAAAATTCAATCTGCCTTGTTATTTGGTTGATGATGGTAGTCAAGATGAAACCCGTTATATTTTACAAGCCATGACAGAAAAATTTAGCTGGGTAACGCTCATTAACCATCCTTTTAATCGTGGTAAAGGTGCGGCAGTAACCAGCGGCCTACGCCAAGCTTACCGCGATGGTTTTAGCCATGTATTACAGGTTGATGCTGATGGACAACATAATTTAGACGATATCCCGTTAATGATATCGACTGCAGAACAACAGCCACAGGCATTAATATCTGGCCAACCGATTTATGATGACTCGGTGCCTAAAGGGCGTTTATACGGCCGTTACATCACCCATTTTTGGGTATGGGTTGAAACCTTAAGTCTCGACATTCAAGATTCTATGTGTGGCTTTCGGGTTTATCCATTAGAGGCAACCGAGCAGTTATTAAGCCAACAAGCTCTGGGCGAACGGATGGACTTTGATATTGAAATCATGGTCAAACTGCACTGGCAAGGTACTCCAGTGGTTCATGTGCCGACCAAAGTCATCTACCCAGAAGACGGTATTAGCCACTTTCAAGGCTTGCAAGACAATGTACGCATTAGCTGGATGCACACTAAGTTATTTTTTGCTATGTTGACTCGCTTGCCACAAATTCTGAATAAAAACACCCCCCATCAACATTGGTCATCAATGGGAGAACGTGGCAGTTATTGGGGCATAAAATTACTGGCAGAATGCTATAGATTAGGCGGCCACTGGTTGTGCCGAGCCATTATGTATCCGGTTATTGGTTATTTTTTTCTAACCGGTGCTTCTGCTCGTCACGCGTCGATGAATTTTCTTACCCGAGTGCAGCAACAAGTTCCAGATCATCCAGATTTACATCAACCCACCCATTGGCGCGACAGTCTAAATCACTTTATTGCTTTTGGTAATGCTGCTCTAGATAGAATTGATGCTTGGTGCGATCGTATCAAACTCAATCAAGTCGATTTTAACGATCGTCATATTCTGGCAAACCAAGTGGCTTCTGGTCGAGGAGCCGTGCTGATTGTGTCGCATTTAGGTAATTTAGAGTTATGCCGTGCAATTTCAATCCACCAGCAGAAAGTAAAAGTCAACGTTATGGTATTGACTCAACACGCCGAAAACTTTAACAAAGTATTACAACAGCTAAACCCACAAAGTCGCCTTAATCTTATTCATGTTAATGAACTTGATCCCAGTACTTCTATGCTGTTACAGCAAAAAATTGATATGGGCGAAATAGTGGTTATTGCAGCCGACCGCACCTCATCAAACAGCCAAGGTCGGGTGGTTTACCTCCCCTTTCTCGGTCATGAAGCGCCGTTTCCGCAAGGACCATTTATTCTTGCTAGCTTGTTAAATTGTCCGGTTTACACCATGTTTTGCATTCGCCAACAAGGCCGTTATAAAGTACATGTCGAACACTTAAGTGATAGTTTAAAAGGCCCGCGAGCAGGGCGCATTGCACGCTTAACTGATGCAATGAAATTGTACAGCCAACGCTTAGAGTACTTTGCCAAACAGGCACCATTGCAGTGGTTTAATTTTTACGATTTTTGGCATAAAGACGAATTGATTGATCGTCCGCTGTCGCGCCCCGCTAGTGCTGTCAATACGGGTACAGCACCTAATACTAGTAGTGCACCTAATACTGGTAGTGCACTTAATACAAGTGCTGCGTCAAATACAAATACTGCACCCGCTAACAGCACCACTTCACCTAGTCAGGATAACTAATTCAATGAGCAACACTTCTTCACAGTCATCAGCCGCCGAAAAAACGGTGCATTTAGGCCAAAGCTACCTGAGCCTTGAACAAGTGGTCGCAGTCGCCAAGGGCGCAACGGTCAAACTGGCGGATGCTGCAGACTATGTTGAATATATTCAAAAAGGCGCCCGTTTCATCGACAGTTTGCTGCATGAAGAAGGCGTGGTATATGGCGTCACAACAGGTTACGGCGACTCCTGCACAGTCAACGTCAGCTTAGACTTAGTCCATGAACTACCGCTACATTTAACCCGTTTTCATGGTTGTGGTTTAGGTGATGTATTTAGCCCAATGCAAGCCCGCGCGATTATGGCTTGCCGCTTAAACTCATTGGCTGTGGGTAAGTCTGGTGTCAGTTATCTGCTGCTGCAGCGCATTGAATGGCTACTCAATAATGATATTACCCCGGTAATTCCTCAAGAAGGTTCGGTTGGTGCCAGCGGCGATTTAACCCCGCTATCTTATCTTGCCGCAGTACTTGTTGGCGAACGTGAGGTGATATACCAAGGTAAACGCCAAGCGACCAAAGATGTTTATCTGAAATTCGGCATGATGCCATTAACCCTGCGCCCTAAAGAAGGCCTCGCGTTAATGAATGGCACCGCGGTGATGACAGCACTCGCCTGTTTAGCCTATGACAGATCGCAGTACTTAACTCGCTTATCAAGCCGTATTACTGCCATGGCATCGTTAACGCTTAAAGGCAACGCAAATCATTTTGATGAAATTTTGTTTGCCGCCAAACCCCACCCAGGACAAAACCAGATTGCCAGTTGGATCCGCGAAGACTTAAATCATCATGCGCATCCACGTAATTCTGACCGCTTACAAGACCGCTATTCTATACGCTGTGCACCGCACATCATTGGCGTACTGCAAGATGCTTTGCCCTTTATGCGTCAGTTTATTGAAACCGAACTCAATAGCGCTAACGACAACCCAATTGTCGATGCCGAGGGTGAACATATCCTCCATGGCGGTCACTTTTATGGCGGCCACATTGCCTTTGCCATGGATGCGATGAAAAATGCAGTGGCCAATATCGCCGATTTAATTGATCGTCAAATGGCTTTAGTTATGGACCCTAAATTCAACAATGGCTTACCGGCTAATTTATCTGCTGCAGAAGGAGAACGCCGAGCCATTAACCATGGTTTTAAAGCGGTACAAATCGGTGTTTCAGCTTGGACTGCTGAAGCATTAAAAAATACCATGCCTGCCAGTGTGTTTTCACGCTCAACTGAATGCCACAATCAAGACAAAGTGAGCATGGGCACTATTGCCGCTCGCGACTGCATGCGAATATTACAACTGACTGAACAAGTCGCTGCCGCCGCATTACTGGCCATGAGCCAAGGTATTCAGCTGCGGGTGATACAGAAAGAATTAGACCCTAATTCGCTAACACCTTCACTTGCCACCACACTGGCTCAAGTCAGTGAAGATTTTGAACTGCTTACCGAAGACCGTCCATTAGAAGCAGTACTACGCCAAACAGTAGACAAAATTCAACTGGGTCTATGGGAGGTGTGTTAAATGAAAGGTTTATTACTCACAGAAATGGAAATGGTGATCCCGTTTCACGATGTCGACTCGATGGGCATTACTTGGCACGGTAATTACTTACGCTATTTTGAGGTTGTGCGTTGTCAATTACTGGATAAACTCGGTTATAACTATCGCACTATGCAAGAGTCCGGATATGCATGGCCCATTGTCGATGTGCAAATTAAGTACGTTAAAAGCAGCACCTTTGACCAAAAAATCAAGGTTATCGCCACCATTGTTGAATGGGAAAACCGCTTACGTATTAACTATCAAATTGTTGATGCCGACACCAACTCGCGCATCACCAAGGGCTATACCATCCAAGCCGCGGTTGAGATTGCTACCCAAGAATTATGCTTTGTTACTCCTGAAGTGTTTCAGCAAAAAATTCGCCCATTACTCGATGCGAGCCAAGTGTAATGAGTGTCCGCAGCAGAGTAATTGTTAGACTATTTACTAGCCTATTTATTAGCCTATTGGCGCGAGTAAGCAGCATCATTATGTTGTGTTGCCTGTGTATTGCGGCCACCTCGGCTAGCGAACATCCACCAGCAAGCAATAATGAACCTCTTACTCAAACACAACTGGCTGACATTCAGGCGTTGTATACTCAACCAGCCAGCACTGAAGCCCTCAGCGCGCTAGCGCAGCAACTGAATCTACAACTAGATACTCGTGGGCAGTTTGTTCAATTACGCCATTTACAGGTGCTTAAAAAGCCCTTACTCAGCCAAGGACAGTTTATATTTAGTCCAACCCAAGGATTGGTATGGCAGCAGCAACGTCCTTTCAACACCTTGATGGTGCTTAAAGATCAGCAGTTGATCCAACAAAACAGCCAAGGCAAAATTCAACACTTTAGTTCTGGGGCTAATGGCAATCCGATTGCACAGCAATTACCGCGTTTATTACAAGCCATTATGGCGGGTGATATTGCTGCCTTAAGTACCGATTTCAACTTATTTATGCCTGCAACTAAGTCCGCAGATAAGCCCGAAACTCAGCCCGAAAATAGGTCATGGCAACTGGGCTTACAAGCTAAAGACCCACAAGTGCAATCGTCTATGGGTAACATTACCCTCAGCGGCGACACGCTTATACGTTCACTAATAATGACCAATAACCAAGCGGATGTTCGCGACTATACCCAAATTCAATTTACCCAGACCCAACAAGGGCAACTGAGTGAAGCTGAACTGGCGCTTTTTAGTCTTGGAAATGAGTCCGCTAAATAATGCAGCCAATATCGCTAACCGCGTTGTTATCTCCTATTGGGCGTTTTGTCTTATGGGTATTATTGCTACTGACAATGTTAGTCACTGGCTTAATACAATGGCAACAGGGCGCGCATATTCAAACTGATATTTTGGCGATGTTGCCGCATTTACAACAAGACAAACTCACTGAAACAGCATTAAACAGAGTTGAACAGCAACTCGCTAACCAAGTGTATATTGCAATAAAAGCCGATGACGACAACCAAGCTATCAGTGCCGCACAGCAACTGATGGATGCACTAGATAAACAGCCACAACAGCCCTTTATTCACATTCGTAGCGGCGCGGATGATCATCTGCAAGACTTAGCTAAAGTGTATTTCGAACATCGCTTTACCCTACTCACCGCCGAGCAAGCTAAAGCGATTGAAACAGATAATTGGCGCCAACTGCTTAACGCGGCCCAAAATCAACTTTATAGCGCATTTGGTTTTGCCAACAGCCAGCTGCTCAGCAATGACCCATTACTGATGTTTCCAGCCAACTTACTGGCGTTATCACCTAATAGTGCGCTGCGTAGCCAACAAGGCATTTTACTCACCGACACTACCGATGGTGTGGCTGCGATTGTCATGGCCAAAGGGCGCGACAGTGCTTTTAGCCCGACCGCTCAGCAACAGCAAATTCAAGCATTAGATGCTGCATTTAGCCAATTGACTCTGCATGTCCCCGATGTCAGTTTCCTTAAAGCTGGTGCGCTTTTTCATGCGATTGCCGCCACCGAATCTGCCAAACAAGAAATCAGCCGAATTGGCTTAATTTCCATGTTAGGGATCATCTTATTAGTCTGGTTAGCCTTTCGGTCGATTATGCCGTTATTTGCCGCACTACTGACGTTAACCACTGGGGTGGTGTTTGCGTTTGTCGCCACCTTAAGTATTTTCGGTGAGTTGCACTTACTCACATTAGTGTTTGGCACCAGCTTAATTGGTGTCGCCATTGATTACAGCTTTCACTTTTATTGTGAAAAACAAGCTCACCCAAATAACAACGCCAGTGACACTTTAAAGCAGATTTTTCCGGCGCTCGCTCTCGCCCTTGCTACCAGTGCAAGCGCCTTTATCGCCATTGGCTTTACGCCATTTCCGGGAATGCAACAAGTGGCCGTCTTTTGTGCTGCTGGGTTAATTGGTGCATACCTAACGTTGTTATTGGTGTTTCCATTACTGGGTAACCATGCGCTTAAACCGACACCTGGATTAACCCTTGCCCAAGGTTATTTGGGGCTATTACAACGTATTTTCACCCCGAATAAATTGTGGCAAAAAATAGCTATAGCGACTCTGATCATTGGTTTGGCGACAATATTGTTTTTCGGTTTGTCACAAACGGATTCTAACGATGATATTCGTCAGCTGCAGCAAAGCCCTGCAGCCATCACCACCGAAGAGAACCAACTACGGCAACTGCTCAGCGGCGGCACCGACAATCAATTTATTTTAGTCAGCGGTCCCAGTGAACAAGCTTTATTACAAACGTTAGAGCAACTGGTACCAGTACTGGATAAAGCCATAACTGATGCTGAGTTAGACCAAGCAATCAGTCTCAGCCGCTTTATGCCCAGCATTGCCAAACAACAACAACACTATCAGTTACAGCAACAGCTTTATGGGCAACATTTAGACGAGATAATCAGTGAAATGGGTCTCGATGACAGTATAAGCACCAGTCTAATGGCACAACTTAATCAAGCCGAATCACAATGGTTAACCCCAACCATGGTACTAGCCCAAGCCAATGATGATTTACAGACGTTATGGCTTGGCGCGATCCCAACAACAGACCAACCCCAGCAATTTGGTGCCATAGTATTACTCGGTGGCATCCACTCATTAGCCTCTCTTGAACAACGATTGACTGAGCATGAATGGCCTTTAGGGCAAGTTCGGTTAATCGATAAGGTCGGTGATATATCCCATTTAATGGGCAAGTATCGCCAACTAACATTACAGCTATTGATGTGGGTATTTGCTTTAGCCAGCCTACTGTTTAGCATTAAATACGGTATTAAGTTGGCATTCGCTATCGTCGCTGTCCCCGCTTTATCAGTACTGCTCACGCTAGCTTGTTTAGGGCTTGTCGGCTCGAGCATCAGTTTGTTTCACGCCTTAGCGCTTATTTTAGTATTAGGCATTGGTATTGATTACAGCTTATTTTTTGCCGAGGCCAAGCACACCAGTCGCGGAGTGATGATGGCAATCTTTATGTCAGCCTGTTCAACACTATTAGCTTTTGGTTTACTGGCGCTGAGTCAAACCCATGCTATTCACTTTTTCGGTTTAACGCTTCTTTTTGGGATCAGTTTTTCATTTTTACTGGCACCGTTTATTTCATTTATTACTAGGAAAACTGTAAATGCCATCTAGTCATTCACATACAGTCAGCAACATGGACGTTGACGTTGCCATCATTGGTGCAGGCCCTTCTGGCGCCATTGCCGCAAGCCTTTTACGCCAACAAGGTCATCAGGTTGTTGTTATTGAAAAACAGCATTTTCCACGTTTTTCGATTGGCGAAAGTTTACTGCCTTGTTGTATGCAATTTCTCGAACAAGCAGGCATGCTGGACGCCGTTAATCAGGCTGGATTTCAATTTAAAAATGGCGCAGCATTTCAACACCAAGGGCGCTGCACCACCTTTGACTTTACCGATAAATTTACCCCTGGCCCTGGGACTACGTTTCAAGTTCAACGGGCGGATTTTGATAAACTTCTAGCCGACACAGCTATCAGCCAAGGGGTTGAGATCCGTTTTGGTCATCAAGTTGATGCGATTGATTTGACTCATAATCCTCGCTTAACGGTAACGAATGACCGAGGTGCACAATATCAAGTGAATGCTAAATTTGTGCTCGATGCTAGTGGTTTTGGCCGAGTATTACCGCGATTACTGAATTTAGAACAACCATCAAATTTACCGCCACGCAGCGCCATTTTCACCCATATTGAAGACAACATTAACGATCCCCATTTTGATCGTAATAAGATCTTAATCAGTGTTCATCCTCAACATAAGGATATCTGGTACTGGTTAATCCCTTTTAGCAATAACCGTTGCTCAATTGGCGTGGTGGCTGAGCCACATTTACTCGAGCATTTATCCGGAAGCCTCGAACAACAATTGTTAGCGGTGATTAATGAAGAGCCAGAGCTACAGCAGTTACTGAGTAATGCCAATATTGTTCAGCCTTGTGCCACGCTCAAAGGTTATTCGGCTAATGTCACCACCTTAGCAACCAATCAGTTTGCTTTACTGGGTAATGCTGGCGAGTTCCTTGACCCGGTATTTTCATCTGGGGTGACAATTGCCATGCAGTCAGCATCAATGGCTGTCGCCAGTTTGAATAAACAACTTAATGGCCAAACAGTTGATTGGGATAGCGAATACTCTGCGCCATTAATGCAAGGAGTTAACACCTTTAGAACCTATGTCCAAGCTTGGTATGACGGACGCTTTCAAGATGTCATTTTCTATCAACAAGCTGACAATAAGATTAAACAAATGATCTG
Source organism: Shewanella sp. ALD9 (assembly GCF_002836315.1). Taxonomy (NCBI): domain Bacteria; kingdom Pseudomonadati; phylum Pseudomonadota; class Gammaproteobacteria; order Alteromonadales; family Shewanellaceae; genus Shewanella; species Shewanella sp. ALD9. Next base: position 228,371 of record NZ_PJCD01000001.1, on the reverse strand, counting down.
CTCAATTTTAGCGGGCTACGCTTGGGACATGAGCAACCCGTTTGTAAAAGAGTCCGAACGACGCCTCAATACCATTGTTGAATTATGTCAGGAGCCAAAGCCTAATGTTGCTTAATCTGCTGGGGCGTTCTGCGGGGATAATATTGCTTCGCGTGGTGGCGCTATTACTGCTAAGCCTATTAAGTGCTTGCAGCCAACAAATCGAGCGGCAAACTTGTGTCCCACTCGCCAGTGAAGCACAATATTGCCTAAGCTCAGCCTCTGCGCTGTTAACAACGTCACCGCAGCAAGATATCAGCTTAAGCCAAATGGTCAGCTTTACCCATGGGCAAGAAAATCATGAGTTATTAACCCAGCTGGAGCTTAATTCACTACAGATGACGTTAGTGGGATTAGCGCCACTTGGGCAAGCATTATTCACGTTAGTGTACGATGGCCAAACCCTGCAAAGTCAGCAAAGCCTGTTATTAGGTGAGCAATTTAAAGCAGAGTATTTAATGGCAATAATGCAGTTAATTTACTGGCCAACGGAGCAAGTTAATCAACATTTAACCGGCGGTGAATTAGTCACTATGGCATGTGATATGCCGTTATGTAAGCAACTTATCGATGCCAGTGGTGCCTTAATCACGATAACGTATAGCGATATCGACCCGTGGTTAGCGCAAGTGAATGTAGACATCGACGCCGCCGATATTCATATGCAAATAAACCCAATTGACTAACTAATTGACTAACTAATTGAATAACAGATTGATAAACAAGTGCTCCAGCATAACCCAATAAACCGAGATAAATAGGCCATCAAACTAAACATGAACAGTCGCATAGCAATAACTCACATCGGATTGTGTACACCTCTGGGCAACTCGCCAGAAGAGGTGCTGCCGCGTCTCATTAGCGGTGATATCAGTGCTATGCAATGGCGCGATAATTTATTGTTCGATGCGCCTACATTAGTCGGTTGCGTCGATGACAAACGGTTAATAGAAATTGCCGATCATCTGAGTTTATTTGCTTGCCGTAATAATCGTTTATTAAACACAGCCGCCCAGCAACTTGTGCCCGCAATAGAGCAAGCTAAGCAGCGTTTTGGATCGGAGCGGATCGGGGTGGTATTAGGCACCAGCACCTCTGGCATTTCCAAAGGCGAAGCGGCATTAAAGTATCAGCTAGAACATGGCCATTTCCCCCCGAGTTACCATTACTCGCAGCAGGAACTGGGTAGCCCCAGTGATTATTTAAAACAGTTGTTTGAACTGTCAGGCCCTTGTTATACCGTATCTACAGCGTGTTCATCGAGTGCAAAAGTGTTTGCCAGTGCTCAGCGGTTACTCAATGCGAATATGTGCGATATGGTAATTGTGGGGGGTGTAGACAGTTTGTGTCAGTTAACCGTTAATGGCTTTGCCGCATTAGAATCGGTATCCAAAGGCCATTGCAATCCGTTTAGTCGCCATCGTGATGGCATTAATATTGGTGAAGGGGCTGCTTTATTTACTTTAGAGCGTGGCCAAAGTGACGTCATGTTGGTGGGGATCGGCGAGTCTGCCGATGCTCATCATATTTCAGCGCCACACCCGCAAGGATTAGGTGCTATTGCCGCTATGCAACAAGCCCTGGCAGAAGCCAACATTGCTGCCGAAAAAATCGATTATCTCAACCTCCACGGTACCGCTACTCCCAAAAATGATGCCATGGAATCGCGTGCGGTCACTGCAGTATTCAGCCATTCATCACCAGCCTGCAGCTCAACCAAGCCGCTCACGGGCCATACTTTAGGCGCAGCTGGCGCGATTGAAGCTGCCTTTTGTTATTTATTATTAAGCCCACTTAACCATGATAAGCGTTTGCCGCCGCACATCTGGGATGGGCAGCAAGATACTAATGACCCGAATATCGCTCTCGTTAGTGCCAACAACAATACTGGCCTTAGCCAACTCAACTTTATTATGAGCAATTCATTTGCCTTTGGCGGCAGTAATGCAAGCCTGATTTTTTGTCGAAAGGATGCCTAGTTCCATGTCAATAGTCACTGCAACGCCGGCGATGTTAGCGCAAGATATAAGTACTTTTATTCCGCATCGAGCACCGATGATCTTGATTGATAATGTCTTAGAACATCGCCCAGACTGCTTAATCACCGCAACCCATATTAGCCCTAATAGTGCCTATTTCGACGCTCAACTCAATGGCGTGCCTAATTACGTTGGCATCGAGTATATGGCCCAAAGTATTGCTGCATTAGCGGGTGTTGAAGCCTTACTGTGCGACGATGCTATCAGAGTCGGTTTTTTACTCGGCACCCGCAAACTGCAAATGCATATCGACACCTTTACCTTAGGTGAGTCTTATCGCACCCAGGTGACTCGGCTGTACCAGGAAGAGTCTGGATTAGCGGTATTTGACTGCCAAATTTATCATCACCAAACGTTAGTGGCGGCAGCTAATGTCAATGTATTCCAACCACAAGACACCCAAGCCTATATTGATGAAAGCCAAGCTGACGGCTAAGCATGATCAACAAACCTTTTGACACCCCATTGGAGTTCCTCGAATCAATCACGGAGAGACATTTTGAATAATAGAGTATTAGTTACCGGTTCAAGCCGAGGAATAGGCAAAGCCATCGCCATTAAATTAGCCGAGAATGGTTTCGATATTGCGCTGCACTTTCACAGCAATCATGCTGCCGCAGCGCAAGTACAAAAAACCTTATTGGATCTTGGTGTGCAGGTTAGTTTACTGCAATTTGATATTGCCGACCGCCAAGCGGTCAAGCTTGCTATCGAAACGGACATTGCCGAAAATGGTGCCTATTATGGCGTTATTCTTAATGCGGGTATTAATCGCGATACCGCCTTCCCTGCGATGACCGAAGATGAATGGGACAGTGTGATCCACACTAACCTTGATGGTTTTTATAATGTTATCCATCCTACAGTGATGCCAATGGTGCAAGCACGTAAAGGCGGACGTATTATCACCCTAGCCTCAGTGTCAGGCATTGCAGGTAATCGTGGCCAAGTGAACTACAGCGCATCAAAAGCGGGAATTATTGGCGCAACTAAAGCCTTGTCGCTTGAGTTAGCTAAACGAAAAATCACCGTCAATTGTATCGCACCAGGGTTGATTGAAACCGACATGGTCACAGATATTTCAACTGATATTGTCAACCAAATAGTGCCGATGAAGCGCATGGGCAAACCCAGTGAAATAGCCGGGCTAGCTAACTTTTTATTATCAGACGATGCCGCCTACATAACTCGCCAAGTGATCTCCGTTAACGGAGGCATGATATGAAGCGTGTAGTCGTTACCGGTATGGGCGGGATTTCCGCATTAGGCCAAGACTGGCAACAAATTAAAGCCAGCCTATTAGCCAAACACAACTGCGTTATTCGTATGGATGAATGGGATCGTTACCCAGGTCTAAATACTCGACTGGCAGCGCCAGTGACTGATTTTTCTTTACCTGCCCATTATTCACGTAAAAAGATCCGCTCTATGGGGCGAGTATCCATGATGGCGACACGAGCCAGTGAATTAGCGCTTGAAGATGCAGGTTTGTTGAACGACCCCATCCTTAATTCCGGTCAAGTTGGCGTTGCTTACGGTTCATCTACAGGCAGTACCGATCCAATTATGGGCTTTGGCGACATGTTAAAAACGGGCGAAATGTCGGGGTTAACCGCCACCAGTTATATCCGCATGATGGCCCACACTACCGCGGTTAATATTGGGGTATTCTTTGGCCTGCAAGGCCGTATTCACACCACCAGCAGTGCCTGTACCTCTGCCAGTCAAGGCATTGGCTATGCTTATGAAGCGATTAAATATGGCATGCAAACCATTATGCTCGCGGGCGGCGGTGAAGAGCTTTGTCCTACTGAGGCGGTGGTATTTGATACTTTGTATGCCACCAGCACTCAAAATGAAACTCCAGAGCTAACGCCACGCCCATTTGACCAGAGCCGCGATGGTTTGGTTATCGGTGAAGGTGCTTGTACTTTGATATTAGAAGAGCTTGAACATGCTCAAGCCCGTGGTGCAAATATTTATGCTGAGTTGGTTGGTTTTGGCACCAACTCAGATGGCCAACACGTCACTCAACCCAATGCTAATACCATGGAAGTAGCGATTCGTTTAGCCTTAAAAGATGCCCAACTATCGGCACAAGACATCGGTTATATCAGTGCTCATGGCACCGCTACTGATCGCGGTGATATAGCTGAAACTGCCGCGACTCATGCAGTATTTGGCACAGAAACGCCAATATCGTCATTAAAGAGTTATACCGGTCATACCCTAGGAGCCTGTGGTTCATTGGAAGCATGGACTAGTATTAACATGATGAATGAAGGCTGGTTTGCACCAACACTCAATCTTAATGATGTCGACCCAGAATGCGCCGCGCTCGATTACATTAAAGACGATATTCGTCATATCGACACCGACTATATTATGAGTAATAACTTTGCTTTTGGTGGCATTAATACTTCATTGATTTTTAAACGTTGGCGTTAATCATATAAGGGTATAACTCCTTTGCAGCCATATAATGCAGGCGAAAGCGATGCTTTCGCCTGTGTTTTTACACCTTGTAAGCCGCAGCTTTGGCTTGATAGTCTTGAGTAATCCGTTTCATTTCTACCGCGCCACCAGCCAGCTTTTGAACTTGCGCCGATAAAAGTACAACGGCTTGGGCGTTATCCAAAATCTCCGCACCTATTTGAGTCAATCTATCTGCCTGTTGTTGTGTACCATTTGCCACATTGTGGCTCAAGGTAGCCACTTGACCTATTTGAGCAGAACGTTGCTCAAGCCCTTGAGCAATGCTACTGGTGTGGACTACATTTTGCGTCGTACGTTGCTTGCCTTGATCCATCGACTCAACGGTTTTTAGCATGCTGACATTTAAACGACTCAGTACTTTTTCAATACCATCGGTAGACTGACTGGTACGCTTTGCTAAAGTGCGAACTTCATCTGCCACCACCGCAAAACCACGGCCACTCTCACCCGCTCTAGCCGCTTCAATCGCCGCATTCAACGCAAGTAAGTTAGTTTGATCTGAAATACTGCGAATGGCCTGCAACTGTGTGGTAATAGCACTAACATCAGTGGTTAAATCAGTCATTGATTCAGTTACTTCAGTCATATTAGTTTCTAGCGCCTGCATGTCTTTCATAATGCTTAATGCATTCTGGCGATCGCCAAGACTTGAGGTTGCCCCCTCTCTTGCTTGATCCGCTGAAATTTGGCTGTCATGAGCCATTTGCTGAAAACTGTCAATAACATGTTGAGTCGATTCGGCAATCAATCGCGCTTGGTTATTTTGCTGTTGTACCGCATGTTGAGCTTGATCGCTCAGGCTCATTAAGTTGTCGGAAGTACTTGCCATTTTCACAGCAATATCGCGATAGTCGTTAAACAATTGCGACAACTCTTCCAGCATCAAATTAAAGGACATTTCTGCCTGAGTATCGGCTGAAGGTAACCGAATCGATAAATCTTTATGCTGTGAAATATGTTGAATTGCACCAGCAATACGTTGATTGGCAACTGAGTCTGCACGCATAAATAAGGCAATACGAATTAAAATACCGGTTTCAGTTACGGCAAACAGCGCATGAACAATCATGATGCTCCAGCTACACTCGCCAGCAAAAATCATCACTGGCGTATCAAATAGTTCAACACCTTGTAATTGGATATAAGTCATTAAGACGTGATGTATCGCCACGGTCAACAAAGCGGCCACTAACGGCTGCCAGCGCAGGTAAATAAGAAATATCCCCATGGTAGCAAAGATATGAAAGTGCATTTCAATCATGCCCATTTGGCTTTGAACTAATAGTCCCGATACTGTCATCATAATCACAGCAGCCACAATGCCAAACAACTCAGTACCTTTTAGCAAAACATAACTGAGCTGTGATATTACCAATACTGCTATCGCGGCGGTGATACTAAATGTCAGCATTTTAGCGCCGATAAAACCACTCGCTGCTAGCAGTGGAGCCTGCAGCAACAATAATCGATATATATATGAATCATTTTTTTTAAGCAGTGTTACTGTTTGATTATCATTCATACATATCCCTAGTGTTGAGTTGAAATAATATGGTTTAGGTCGATGAGCATTTTGGATGTTGAAAGCTGCTTAGCAGTGTAAATACGCGCGATTTTTCCGTAAGGATCCAACAAAAATAGATTACCTACATGATTTATAGTTGCGAGTTGTCGATTGATATTGTCAGATAAGCGTAACTCAAGTTGATGTAAATCTGACTCGGACAATGACGCACTGACAAAACGTTTAGAGCGTGCATCGATCACCGCTTGGCGCACGGCTAATGTGTCGTTATCAGGATCGATAGTCACAAACATAAATTGAACCTCAGCTTTATTTATCGAAGCATCCTGCTCTATTCGTTGCTCAAGTTGATCTAATTGCTCAATGCGTATTGGACAAATTTCTGAGCACGACAAAAAACCTAAAAATAAGTAGGTATATGTTCCCGCGGACGCAGGGTACTGGTGAACTTGTTGATTAACGTCTTGCCACCGAAAATGAATCTGTTGGCCGTCATTTCCGGTAATGCCATAAGCCTCTGTATCTGAAGCCCACTGATTGATCAGCATCAATATAGGCATAAGACTCAAAGCGAGCAAGATTAATACTGACGCGATGACAATTTTTCTGAGTTTCATAAAAAATAAATGACAGTATGACGGCTTTTCAACGATAAACCCGTAGGCTTTTGTTAATGAAACTACATTTTTGAAAAGTAAAATTGGCATCAATCTAGATACTGGTTGTACTAATTATACGCAGTAAATACTTTTTTGGATTAATAAAATAACAGCAAAACACAAAATAAAAAAACGCTTAATGAACCTTTAAATGTCAAAGGCTCATTAAGCGTTAAGTATGCGAATTCGTGGCGTTATCTAAACATCTATAAAATGATTAGAGTGCTATTGCATCAATATCAAGCTTAGCTTGGCTAATACCTGCTTCGGCTGCATCTGGGCCCATATTTAATGATTCAGCATAAATGGTTTCGACGTTGTTAATTCCAATGAAGCCCAACACAGTTGTTAAGTAAGGTACAACATGATCTGTAGACCCGCCTTTATGCGCTCCACCACGAGTCGTCACAATAATGGCGCGCTTACCTTTGATTAATCCAACGGGTCCGGTATCGGTGTAAGTAAACGTTACACCGGCACGAGCAATAAAATCGATCCAATTTTTTAACGTTGTCGGTATGCCAAAGTTGTACATCGGCGCTGCGATAACAATGGTGTCATGATCGTTAATTTCAGCGACTAATTCATTCGATAGTGCCACTGCAGATAATTGACGTTCGGAAAGGTTATCGCCGCCACGTAAACCAGAAGCTAGCTCACCATCTAACATTGGCAAGGTATTTTTACCTAAATCACGCACTGTAATTTGTGCACCTTTACTGCTCCATTGCTGATTTAAATAATCAACTAATGCTGAAGACTGTGAATAACTGCCTAGAATGCTTGATTTTAAAATTAATACTTTTGCCATTGTTAAGTCTCACCCATATGTTTGTTGGGTCATATGCTATGTGCCTGACCAATGTAGCTAGTATATTGACCTATAAAAAAGAATAATAGCGCAATAATTATGCAATTATATTCGATAAAATCGAAATATATTCACTTGTTCAACGCGAATATGTTAATCAACGCGACCATTTTTTGGCGGTAAAGATACAAATTGGCCGGTAAACGTAGCACACATAATGTCATCACAATATAACGCCACTTCTAAGGTGATTTTGACTCGCCGGCCTCGGTTTAATGGGTTCAAATCAGTATAGGGCCAAATAACTTTGGCATAGGGCTGTTTAGTCACCGGTTTTAAATACCTGACTTTTGCATCAGCTAATACAATATCACCATGGGCTTGTGACAATTGCTGCTGTAACCACACCATTCCCCAGCCTGTTAATGTCATTAAGGTATAAATACTGCCAGCAAACATGGTGTGATGTAAGTTAACGTTGGGCTCTAAAGGTGCAGTGACTTGTAGGCTATCTCCATTAAACAACACTGGTTTAATGCCCATAAATTGACTAACAGGAATCGTACTATGCCAAGTTTCACACAAGGTCTGCAGTAAAGCATTGACCTTGGCATCTGATTGCGCTTCTGTGAATGAAATATCAAACATAACGGCATCCCTCCGATGATGACTGGTTAACCTCTACTGACAATAATAGAATGGTAATAAATTAAGGCCTTATACCTGCAGATTAAAGGTCACTGGGCCATCATTGACCAATTCGACCTGCATATCTGCACCAAATTGTCCTGTCTGTGTCATAACCCCTTGTTGGCGACAATATTCGACAAAAGCCAGATAAAGGCGATCGGCTTGTTCAGGAGTTGCTGCGCTCGAAAAACTGGGTCTTAAGCCTTTGCCGGTATCTGCTGCTAAGGTAAATTGTGACACCACCAATAATTGTCCACCGACTTGAGCCAGATTAAGATTCATTTTTCCGTTTTCATCACTAAACACCCGATAATTAATGACTTTTGTAGCTAACTTAACCATTTTATCAATATTATCTTCGCGCTCTATGCCTAGTAATACTAACAAGCCTTGGTCAATTTTGCCGACTATTGTATTGTCGACCGCCACTGACGCGCGTTTAACTCGTTGAATTAATGCAATCATAACTGCCTTAAACTATGCTATTTGGTGATGCTTATTGAAGAAAATAAAACAAACCCAACTGAGAGACCACAGGTAGCAACATAACTTGCTACTTGTGGCCCATACAGACTAGTTGTTACTGAATACATTGGCGTAGAACACCAATGCCACTTAAGATTTATCAGACGACGAAATGGATTTATCGACCACTAGAGGATCGTGCACATTATTCAGATTCTGGCTTTTAGTCTCAGTCTCTGTAAAAATTTCAGCTTTAAGATCATCCGCGATAACCGCTAAACTTTCCAGATACTCTGGCAGTGCGGCAGTAATTTCTGCACCGAGTAATACAATCATCCACGATAAATATACCCATACAAATAAAATCGGCACTACTGCCAGTGCACCATAAATGGCTTCATAACTCGGAAATTGGGTCACATAAAACGCAAAACCCTTTTTGCCTGCTTCAAATAATACCGCTGCTACAATCGCTCCCAATAGAGCATGTAAAAAATGGATTTTCTTGTTAGGCACGACCATATATAACAGTAATATAGATGCCACAGAAAACAGCAATGGTAGACGCTCAACAATCCACGGGACTAATCCAGACAACTCACTGCCTGTTACCACCTCTAATGAAACAACATAAGAGGTGGCCACTAGACTTGCACCAATGAGTACAGGACCTAGAGTTAACACCATCCAGTACATCGAAAATGACACCACGTAAGAGCGCTTTTCGGTAATTCGCCAAATGTTATTCAATGCTTTATCGATAGCTGAAATCAGCATAATGGCAACAAACACTAACGCAACAATACCGACAAAGGTGCCTTTAGATGCATTAGCGACAAACTCGTTGATATGCACTTGCACCGTATCACCCGCTGCAGGTATAAAATTATTATATATAAAGCCTTCAATATTGCCGCGAATACCTTTAAACACCGGAAAGGCCGATAACATCGACATGGTGACAGCCAACATAGGCACCAATGACAACAAGGTCACATAGGCCAAATGACCTGCTCGTATATTAATTTGGTCTTCAGCAAGCCGTTGTTTGAGATGGAGTAGAAACTGCCAAATCCCACTAAAAAAAGCCGCAATAGGGCTGTAATCAAACTTTTTGGGCATAATAATCCTTATTTCATACCATGTTAGTGGAGATAACATTTGTATTAAGTCACTAACTTCGTACAATGTTATAACATATTAGTCATCGAATAATGGAGCAAATTGATGTCACAACAAGGTTCGGCGGGTAATATACTCGCAGCTGTCGCGAGCTTATTTTTTCCAGGCCTAGGTCAGCTTTTACAAGGGCGTATATTAGCGGCTTTGTTATTCTTCTGCATTACTGCTGTTTGCTATTTCTTTTTTGTGTTGGTCATCCCAGCCATTATCGGTGGTTTATTCCATTTATGGAGCATCATCGACGCAGCAAAATTTAAATCAGGCAGTTAACTCATAAGGTAGTTAACCTCAACGAGGACACTTTTCGCCTCACACAATAAAAGAGACACATTGATGAAAAAATGGATATCACTGGCACTATTAAGTAGCAGTTTACTGTTGAGCGGTTGTCAAAGCGCCTATTACGGTGCAATGGAAAAAGTCGGCTACCACAAACGCGACATTATGGTCGATAGAGTTCAAGAGGCTAAAGAGTCGCAGGAAGAAGCACAAGAGCAATTTAGCTCTGCATTGGAAGAAATGCAGGCGCTTTTGGCATTTGATGGTGGCGATTTAGAAGATGCTTATAATAAAGCGAAAGATGAATATGAGTCAGCTCAATCTGCAGCAGATGAAGTGAGTCATCGCATCGAGAAAGTCGAAGATGTCGCGGATGCATTATTTGACGAATGGCAAACTGAAATCGAAGAAATCAGTAAAGCCAGTTTACGTCGTAACAGCACCAGCAAGCTCAATGAAACCAAGCGTTCATATAAAACGCTAGTGAGAAGCATGCGTCGTGCAGAAGCAAAAATGCCACCCATTCTAACTGCGATGAAAGATAATATGCTGTATTTAAAACATAACCTAAATGCGCAGGCTATTGGTGCAATTAAAGGTGAGTTTGCCAATTTACAGACTGATATCTCTAGCCTGATTAAAGAAATGAACAAATCGATTGCCGAATCGAACAAGTTTATTGCCTCAATGGAACAAGGTTAAACCTTACCTAACCTATCAACTTAACGCCCTTAGCGGTAACCTATGCTGTCATAGTCTATGACGGCCTAGGTGCTGCTTTTGGGTATTTATATGTGCCTATTTGCGTATTTGTGCTTATTCGATCGGTGACTGGTCCACTGGCAATGCCGTACGGCTAAATATTTGCTTCAAAACTACTGTAGTTTCAATGCTGGCGACAAACTTGAGGTTGCCGAGCGATTTTTTGATAAATTGCTCATAAGAAACCAAATCTTTGGCGACTATTTTGAGCATATAATCATAAGATCCAGTTACCACGGCGCATTCCATCACTTGAGGTAATTGTGCCATGGTTGACTCAAATAACGCTGTCGATTGATCAGTATGTTCCGTTAAGCGTATCGATGTATAAACCACAACATTAAGACCCACTTTAAAAGGGTCAACTTGGGCACCATAGCCTAAAATCACTTTATCTTGTTCAAGCTTTTTGACTCGTCGTAAACAAGGAGTATCCGACATATTAACCTTATCGGCTAATTCAGAAACAGCCATCCGGCCCTGACGTTGTAAAATTTCTAATAGCTTGAGGTCTTTCTTATCCATTGAACAAATCGCTTTTTAGTGAGTGATTAACGGTATAAATATCATATTCCTGAGTGAAATCCTCTACAAATTTACGTTAATCACAAATATTTCAAGCAAATGGGAGCCACAAAACAATAAATGCCATAAAGTTAACATGGCATTTGTCTAAAGAGGGTAATTTGAGGTGATACTCGCGAATAACAAGAGCACTTAACACTCGTCAATATCGACGACAACTAACGGTGACTCTCCTGCAACTTGTGGCTGAGAGTATCTGATTTCACATTTATTCGCAGCATAATCCGCATTAGGACGAATACGTAACCCGCTTCGATTATTAACATCGTATGTTGTGATGTTAAATTCACCACCGCTACCGTTGTCGGCAATGTTAATCATCCTGATGATACCTGCTGAGGTATGACGCGGATATCCGTAAGCTAACGTTACTGATTAGTCTCACATCTTTTGAGCAATAAAAAACCCGATAATCAATTATCGGGTTTTTTATTGGTTTGCTTGTTTAAGCAATTGTATTCAAGAATTACAAGCTGTAGTACATCTCAAACTCAAGTGGGTGAGTAGTACGTGCAACACGTTCTGCTTCAGCCGTTTTAAGTTGGATATAAGACTGGATAAAGTCTTCGCTGAATACGCCGCCTTTAGTCAAGAACTCATGGTCAGCTTGTAAATGTTCAAGTGCGTTTTCTAATGACGTTGCAACCTGTGGAATTTCAGCAGCTTCTTCAGGAGGTAAGTCATATAAATCTTTATCCATTGCTTCACCTGGGTGGATCTTGTTTTGAATACCATCAAGACCAGCCATAAGTAATGCTGAGAAACCTAAGTATGGGTTTGCATGTGGATCAGGGAAACGCGCTTCGATACGACGGCCTTTAGGGCTTGGTACCACTGGAATACGAATTGAAGCACTGCGGTTACGTGCAGAATATGCAAGCATTACAGGCGCTTCAAAATGTGGCACTAAACGCTTGTAAGAGTTAGTGCTTGGGTTAGTGAACGCATTCAATGCACGAGCATGCTTAATAATGCCGCCAATGTAATAAAGCGCTAAATCACTCAAACCAGCATACTTATCACCTGCGAATAAGTTTACGCCGTCTTTAGCTAAAGACTGATGCACGTGCATGCCGCTACCGTTGTCACCAACGATTGGTTTTGGCATAAATGTCGCTGTCTTACCATAAGCATGCGCCATGTTATGAACAACGTATTTTAGAATTTGAATTTCATCAGCCTTCTTAGTCAACGTGTTGAAACGTGTTGCGATTTCGTTTTGACCCGCTGTTGCTACTTCGTGGTGATGCGCTTCAACTACTTGACCCATTTCTTCAAGTACTAAACACATTGCCGAACGTAAATCTTGTGAAGAATCAACTGGTGCAACTGGGAAATAACCACCTTTCACCATTGGACGGTGACCCGTGTTACCTTCTTCATAGCTCTTAGCTGAGTTCCATGATGCTTCTTTTGCGTCAATCTTAACAAAACAACCTGACATGTCGGTACCAAAACGGACATCGTCAAATAAGAAGAACTCTGGCTCTGGACCAATCAATACTGTGTCAGCAATACCAGTAGAAATTAGGTAAGCTTCAGCTTTTTTAGCAATTGAACGTGGGTCACGATCATAACCTGTCATAGTACCAGGTTCTAAAATATCACAACGAATAAGCGCTGTTGTTTCTTCTGTGAAAGGGTCTAATACGAAAGTGGTTGGATCTGGCATTAGCACCATGTCAGATTCATTAATGCCTTTCCAACCTGTAATTGAAGAGCCATCAAACATTTTACCGTCTTCAAAGAAATCTTCATTTACTTGATGAGAAGGAATAGAAACGTGCTGCTCTTTACCTTTAGTGTCGGTAAAGCGTAAGTCTACAAACTTAACTTCTAACTCTACAAGTTGTTTTAAAACTGATTCAACTGACATTCTCAAGCCTCCGGTAGGGTAAAGGGTTGTCCCTTAAATAATCTTGCTATTCGCCAGATGATGCACCTGGAAAACGAATCTTTTCATAATTATCAGCAATAAAGCGATATTCATGCCAGATCGCTAACTAATTGATTTTATGAAGATGAGAAAGTTTCCAAATCTTCTAAATCATAACCTTGCACCAACCTCGTGCATCACTATGTTTCATCATGGTGCAAAAGTCCATAATGGTGCGTCATGTTAATGTTGCTGTTTTAGCCAATGTCACAGTTTTGTCTTACACCATGGTTATGCTTCATATATATACGTTTTATGCTGTTTATTAATCCATAGCAAGCGATAGATTTACAAGTGTTCAAAAATAATCCTATCTACAAAAGCTGCTGTGAAGTAGAATGGCACGCTTTTTTACAGTAGCTATAATCTATAACTACTGTTAGATCCTTTTTTTTTATTTGCTGGTTTAGAGGTTTATCCGTGCTAGAGAATTTACGTAACATCGCCATTATTGCCCACGTTGACCATGGCAAAACAACCTTGGTTGACAAAATGTTGGCGCAGTCAGGAACCCTTGCATCTCGTGGAGAAGCTACTGAGCGGGTTATGGATTCTAACGATCTTGAAAAAGAACGTGGGATCACCATTCTGGCAAAGAACACTGCCATCCAGTGGAACGACTACCGTATTAATATCGTAGATACTCCTGGCCACGCCGATTTCGGTGGTGAAGTTGAACGCGTTCTATCTATGGTTGACTCAGTATTATTGTTGGTTGATGCAGTTGATGGCCCAATGCCACAAACTCGCTTTGTAACCAAGAAAGCATTCGCTCAAGGCCTTAAGCCAATTGTTGTTATCAACAAAATTGACCGTCCAAGTGCTCGTCCAGATTGGGTTATTGACCAAGTATTCGATTTATTCGTTAACTTAGGTGCCACTGACGAACAACTAGATTTCCCAATCGTTTATGCTTCGGCATTAAATGGTTTTGCAACGTTAGATCCAGATGTAGCAAGCGATGATATGACGCCGCTATTCCAAACTATCGTTGAGAAAGTAGCTTTCCCAGATGCTGATGCAGAAGCTCCATTCCAAATGCAAATTTCTCAAATCGATTATAACTCATACGTGGGTGTTATCGGTATTGGCCGTATTACTCGTGGTAGCGTTAAGACTAACCAACAAGTGACCATTATTGGCGCTGACGGTAAGACACGTAACGGTAAAATGGGCCAAGTATTAGGTTACATGGGTCTTGACCGTACTGAAGTGCCAATTGCAAATGCTGGTGACATCGTTGCTATTACAGGTTTAGGCGAGCTTAAAATCTCTGATACTATCTGTGCAGTGAATGCAGTAGAAGCAATGCCACCGTTAACTGTTGATGAACCAACACTAACGATGACATTCCAAGTAAACACTTCTCCGTTCGCGGGTAAAGAAGGTAAGTATGTTACTTCACGTAACATTCTTGAACGTTTACAGACTGAATTAGTTCACAACGTAGCACTCCGCGTTGAAGAAACAGAAAGTCCAGACCGTTTCCGCGTTTCAGGTCGTGGTGAATTACACTTATCGATTTTAATTGAAAACATGCGTCGTGAAGGTTATGAATTAGCCGTGTCTCGTCCAGAAGTTATTCTAAAAACAATCGATGGTGAGCTACATGAACCATACGAAACTGTAACAGTTGACGTTGAAGAAGATCATCAAGGTACCGTAATTGAAAAATTAGGTGTTCGTAAAGGCGAAATGAAAGACATGCAGCTTGATGGTAAAGGTCGTGTACGTATCGACTTCGTTATCCCAAGCCGTGGCTTAATTGGTTTCCAAACCGAATTCTTAACAGCAACATCTGGTACTGGTCTAATTTATCATTCATTTGATCACTACGGTCCACACAAAGGTGGCGATATTGGTCAACGCGCTAACGGCGTATTGATTTCAAACGCAACAGGTAAAGCACTAACATTCGCTCTATTTGCTTTGCAAGACCGTGGTCGTATGTTTATTGGTCACGCTGCTGAAGTGTATGAAGGTCAAGTAGTGGGTATTCATGCTCGCTCTAACGATTTGACAGTAAACTGTTTGAAAGGTAAGCAGCTTACTAACATGCGCGCATCAGGTACTGATGAAGCACAAGTATTGACTACGCCTATCACATTGACTCTTGAGCAAGCTCTTGAATTCATCGATGATGATGAATTAGTTGAAGTAACTCCTAAGAACATCCGTGTTCGTAAGAGATTCTTAACTGAGAATGAGCGTAAGCGTAATAACCGCAGTTAATTACCATCAATGAGTGGCAACGTCTGCCACTCATTGAGACCTAAAAAGCCCAGATGCATGCATCTGGGCTTTTTGTTGTCTAGTCTATACAGGAGGCTAAAAATATTGGTAGCAAGCGGTGACGAGCGAAAGAGCCTAGGACGCTGCGCTGCTAGTACGCTCCGCGGCTAGAGGCTATAAAGTCAACAGCTTAGCAGCGAAGCGACTCTAGCAGGACACAGTCCGCCCTAGCAGCAAAGCGACTCTAGCAGGACACAGTCCGCCCTAGCAGCAAAGCGACTCTAGCAGGACGCAGTCCGCCCTAGCAGCGAAGCGACTCTCGTGATACAACATGAAAACATTTAACTAGATATTTTACGTAAACGCAGATAGATTCAAACCAAGATCATTTTTAGGAAAAATATATGAGTATGTTGCAACAGGTAAGCGTCGCTAAAAAAGCCAATGTGTATTTTAACGGTAAAGTGATAAGCAGAAGCGTAGTATTAGCTGATGGTAGTAAACAAACTTTTGGTGTGGTATTGCCTGGTGAATATGAGTTTTCAACGGCTCAAGGTGAAATAATGCAGGTTATTTCTGGCAAGTTTGACGTGTTATTACCGGGTAAAACTGAGTGGGTTGCATATGCTGAAGCAAGCCAGTTTGAGCTTGCACCAAATGTGAGCTTCAGTATCCGAACAGATCAAATTTCAGAATACTGCTGCCAATACATCTAGTGTTGTTGCACCTAAATAAACAATAGCGGTTTAATATTGCCGCTTCGATTCAGCTTAACTAAACAGTTTAAGCTGATTTTTTTTATAAAAACGTCTACTCTATTAAAACTGTCGTTTTATGGAGTACATCATGCGCCTTATCATACTTATTAGTTTGCTATTATTGAGCGCCCAAAGTGTTGCTACCGTATACCGTTGGGTAGATGAAAATGGCAAAGTTCATTACTCGGATGAACAAAAAAATAATGCCGAAGCTGTTGAATTAAATGAAAACACCCAAAACAACATGACGATTGACACCCCAACAAAAATCAATGTCATCCCAACAACAGAAGCATCAATTAACTACACGATTTCGATTACCTCTCCCCAAGAAGAAGCTACTGTGCGTGACAATAATGGCGCATTTACCGTGTCAGTGAGCGTCACCCCTCAATTACCTCGTGGCGTGCTAATGACATTATTAGTCGATGGTATTATCACTGCCCCTGCTCAAGCATCGAATATATTCCAATTAACGGGCATTAATAGAGGTGAACACTCGTTGGTTGTTAACGCTGTAACACAAAGCGGCAAAGTCCTTGCATCAAGCTCTCCTAGAAAGATATTCCTTCACCAAGCATCTGTATTTGGACCTGCAAAAAAGTCTAAATGATTAAGATAAAAATCAGTTTATTCATTAGCTTATGAAATTTTGCGTGACTATTTATCTTACAAAGTGCTTGTGTGTTCCGGGTTGTGATATGCACCAAAGTGGTGCATTATAATGGTGCAACCCTATACTAGGACGGCTAATGGACACAAATAACCTTCTCAATCACTTAGTCACCGCAGTGCTTGTTATTAATAACGAGCTCAAGCCGAGCTATGCTAATGCCGCGGCCGCACAATTATTGGGAGTAGGTAACCATAAGCTACTCGAGCAAACGCTTCCTGAGCTTTATCAACTGATGGGGGTTGAGCCACAATTACTACGCGATGCCATTAATGCCGGCCAGGGACTCACGGTCAATACCGCCGCATTAATCACCCTAGACGGCCAACATCACACCATTGATATCACCTTGATGCCAATTGAAAATGACAATAACCTCAGCATTTTAGAATTACGTCAAGTAGACCAACAACGTCGCATTCATCAGCAGCTTAATATGGACGCCCAACAGCAAGCTGCACAGTTTTTGGTACGTAATTTAGCCCATGAAATTAAAAACCCGCTGGGCGGCCTTAGAGGCGCTGCGCAGTTGTTATCGCGAGAGCTCGACTCGCCCGAATTAAAAGAATTTACCAGTCTGATTATCGAACAAGCAGATAGATTACGTAATTTAGTCGACCGTTTACTTGGCCCACAACGACCAACGCAGCATGCTGAACACAATATCCATCAAGTGATTCAAAAAGTGCTTAAGTTAGTCGAAATGGCACTGCCAGACAATATCTGCTTAAAACGAGATTATGATCCATCGATTCCAGATATTCAGATGGATCCAGATCAAATGCAGCAAGCCGTATTGAATATTGTGCAAAATGCGATACAAGCGTTAGAACATTGTGGTGGCGATATTGTCATTCGCACTCGCACTCAACATCAAGTCACCATTGGAACACAGCGCTATAAAGTGGTACTCGCCTTATCCATTATTGATAACGGCCCCGGTATTCCTGCTGAGTTAATGGATACCCTCTTCTACCCTATGGTCACCGGACGTGACGAGGGTTCAGGGTTAGGATTATCCATTGCGCATAACATTGCCCGATTACACGGCGGTCGCATTGATTGTGTTTCGGCACCAGGGCATACCGAATTTATTATTAACCTGCCATTACAATAACTAGCATGCCCTTTGTAGGCAGAATGAGGTAGTAACATGAACATTAGTGAACAAGTTTGGATCCTCGATGATGATAGTTCGATCCGTTGGGTACTCGAAAAAGCCCTTAAAGGCGCATCACTGTCAACGGCTAGCTTTGCTGCTGCAGAATCCTTGTGGCAAGCTTTAGAAGCATCACAACCTCAAGTCATCGTTTCAGACATCCGCATGCCAGGTACTGATGGCTTAACCTTGCTTGATCGCTTACAACTGCATTATCCACATATTCCAGTGATCATCATGACCGCCCACTCAGACTTAGACAGTGCCGTGAGCGCATATCAAGCAGGTGCATTTGAATACCTACCAAAACCATTTGATATTGATGAAGCCATTAATTTAGTTGAACGCGCACTCACACATGCAACAGAGCAAGCACCACAACCCGTTATTGATACCACCATAAAAACCCCTGAAATTATTGGTGAAGCCCCGGCAATGCAAGAAGTGTTTCGTGCCATAGGCCGATTATCTCGCTCATCTATCAGTGTGCTCATCAATGGCCAATCTGGTACTGGTAAAGAATTAGTCGCTGGTGCATTGCACAAACACAGCCCGCGTAAGGATAAACCCTTTATTGCATTAAATATGGCTGCCATCCCAAAAGATTTGATTGAATCTGAACTCTTTGGCCATGAAAAAGGCGCCTTTACTGGTGCCGCCAACGTGCGCCAAGGTCGTTTTGAACAAGCCAATGGTGGCACGCTATTTTTAGATGAAATCGGTGACATGCCAATCGATGTGCAAACGCGATTATTACGAGTCCTTGCCGACGGCCAGTTCTATCGTGTCGGCGGTCATCAAGCAGTGCAAGTTGATGTACGTATTATTGCTGCGACGCATCAAAATCTTGAGGTGCAGGTGCAAAAAGGCACCTTCCGCGAAGATTTGTTTCATCGCCTCAATGTGATCAGAGTACACTTACCGCCGTTATCGCAGCGCCGTGAAGACATTGCCCAACTCGCTAATCACTTTTTAAGCACCGCAGCGAAAGAGATTGGCGTTGAACCCAAAATACTCACTAAAGAAACCGCGGTAAAATTGGCTAACCTTCCTTGGCCGGGTAATGTTCGCCAACTTGAGAATACTTGTCGTTGGTTAACCGTAATGGCGTCCGGACAAGAAATTTTACCGCAAGATTTACCACCAGAATTGCTTAAAGACCCAGTAGCAACCC
Source organism: Shewanella sp. ALD9 (assembly GCF_002836315.1). Classification (NCBI taxonomy): domain Bacteria; kingdom Pseudomonadati; phylum Pseudomonadota; class Gammaproteobacteria; order Alteromonadales; family Shewanellaceae; genus Shewanella; species Shewanella sp. ALD9. The sequence goes on along the minus strand of NZ_PJCD01000001.1, from coordinate 208,907 downwards.
AGCAGAAACAAGCTGGAGCAAGTGACTGGCAAACCGCATTAACTGATTGGATTGATGAAAAGCTGGCTGCAGGTGAAAGTGATTTACTCACTGAAGTGCAACCTGAATTTGAACGTATTTTACTTGAAACAGCACTAAGACATACTCAAGGCCATAAACAAGAAGCCGCTAAACGTCTAGGTTGGGGTCGTAATACCCTAACGCGTAAATTAAAAGAACTGTCGATGGACTAAAAACGAAACGACGCAGGGGAGCCATAATGATGTAATAACATTATGGCAATGACACTTTTATGAAAATGCTATGATCTTAACAACGGTAAGTGCGAAGATGATCTCATATTGCCGAGTTTACACATCACATCAGGGTACAAATAACCAAAAGCGCTAGAATATTTATCGAGTAAAAATGCTACATTAAAATATAACATTCAAACAAGGAACGATTTTGGATTTTGATGCTCATTATGGTGTAGTTATTCATCAAGATTTTATACCACTTTATGCCGATGATAATTATGCAAAAATCTTCGGTTATAATACAGCTCAAGATATTTTAGCGCTAAAGAGTGTTCTAGAGTTAATCGATCACGAACTACAGGATGTAGCCACACACACTTACTACGCATTAATGAGTGGTATAGAAAAACCTCAGGTACGCAGCTACGTTAACCGTAACCGTTTAGGTTTGAAACTCAATATATTAGCTATTGAACATATAGTTGAATGGCAAGGACGATCAGCCCTACAAATCACGATTGTGGATTTAACTGAATCTACAACACTTAAACAAGCTTTAGTACAAAGTGAAAGTCGCTATCAGCAATTAGTCAATGGATCTGTACAAGGCGTATTAGTACATCGCAACTTTAGCCCGCTATATTGCAATCAGACATTAGCACAACTATTCGGTTACCCTAATACTCAAAGTATTATGTCACTCGCCTCAATTTTGGATGTGATTGAACCAAGCTATCAAGAACAGCGCCTAGACGCTAACGCTGCGTTACTCGCGAATAAAGTTAAACCTCATCCTGTTGAAATCAAATGCCTACACCTTAGCGGTCGTATCATATGGGTGAAATTAATTGAGACGGTGATCAGTTGGGAGCAGCAACCCGCTATTCAAGTTACCATGATCGATGTCACCGAATCTTATTTATTAAAAGACAAACTCGATAAACAAATCTATGTTGATTACCTCACAAAAGCCCTTAATCGACGAGGGTTAATCCATTTTAGTCAGCAATTAATGACCCATAGCACCCTTGTGCATGAACACCTTTATTGTGTCTTAATGGGTATAGATGACTTAAAGCAAATTAACCATTTGTTTGGCCATGATATGGGTGATAAAGCGTTAATTCACTTTGCTCAGCATTGCCAAAGTAAGCTTGCTGAAACTGACTTAATCGCCCGTTGGAGCGGTGATGAATTTATTGCCATCATTCAAGCTAGCAGCAAAAATATTGCACTAAAAATAGCCGAGAGTATTCGTCATAGTATCGAACATACGGAGCTAATCGAACCAGAAAGCGGTAAGCACATTCGCTTTAGTGCCTGTGTCGGGTTATCTAACTGGCAAGCTGACGACACTATCGACCGCCTTATTTTGCGTGCAGATTCAGCGTTAGAACAAGCCCGATCACAAATCACTAGCCAGCTAGTGTTTGCATAACCTAGAGTCATAAATACACTAAATTAAGCCAATATTCTGGCTAAAAAAAGCCGCTATTGCGGCTTTGTTAGTATTAAAACGTCAATTCGTCACTGTTAATGATAACCGATTGATATTTAAAACAGTATGCTCAAGATACCAACAATGATAAAAGCTATGGTGCCGAGTAAGGTTTCCATCACTGTCCATGTTTTTAACGTGGTTTTCTCGTCCATTTCCATCAAACGCCCTACCAGCCAAAAACCGGAATCATTAAAGTGCGATAACACCGTTGAACCACCAGCAATGGCAATCACAATAAAACATAAATCAGCAGCGCTTAATCCAGCCGTTGCCGCAACCATGGGCGCAATTAATGCAGCTGTAGTGGTTAATGCCACAGTTGCAGAACCTTGCGCCACCCGCAAACAGGTGGCAATAACAAATGCGGCCACAATTAACGGCATACCGGTATCGGATAATGCATCCGCTAATGCTTGGCCTATACCACTGGCACGTAACACACCACCAAACATGCCACCGGCACCCGTGACTAATAGCACCGCCAGTGACCTCTAAAATCTTACCTATCATAGCGCCAAGGCCGACTAATAAGGCAACTGAAGCCAAGGTGCCACCAAAACCCGCCATCATAGTCGGCACTACTTGATCACTGCTAATGCCACTTGCCAGTGCAGTGGCCACGCAGACTAATGTTAACGATACAAAAGCATGCAATTTCATTTTAATAATCAGGATCAATAACGCGATAATGGCGAGTGCAGCTATCATCAACAAGTAGGTCGGGTCTGCGATTTGTACCATTGTGTCCATACTATATTCCAAAGTGATTAATGAGAGTGCTCATTCGAATTCACAAACCTTAATGAGATCAGTAAACTCAAGTTATAAACTGAGTTACGAAAAAATAAGTCTTTAATTATATAAGCTTATATTAAGGAATGGTAAGAGAATGACAGGAAAATGCATTATTGTAATGGGTGTGTGCGCATGTGGTAAAAGCAGCGTAGGTGAACTGTTAGCAAAAATGATGAATGCCACTTTTGTAGACGGTGACGATCTTCACCCCCAGGCCAACATAGAAAAAATGGCCCGAGGAGAACCTCTAAATGATGCTGATAGAGCACCTTGGTTATCGCGTATTGGTGATCTAGCTTTAGAATTTAACAACCAAAATAAAACCGTGATTATTGGTTGTTCTGCACTAAAAAAATCCTATCGGGATCTAATTCGGCAAGGTAATCAACAGGTCGGGTTTTTATATTTGCAGGGTAGCTATGAATTGATTTTGGCACGCATAATAGCCAGAAAAGGTCACTTTATGAAACAAAACATGGTCGACAGCCAGTTTGCCACATTAGAAGAACCCACTAATGAGCCATTAGTGGTGACTGTCGATATTAACGCCAGTATTACAGACATAGTAAAGCAGGCTTTGGCGCAATTTAACGCTCTGGGATTTTAATCTCTATACCTAACCTGTGTCAGCTTAATCGCACGTATTGCTGAGCTGGCATTTGTCATCCCCATTCATCTCTATCACACCGGGTCTTGGTGAATAATCACTTCAGCATCATCAAACGCCGCTTTAATCGTCATACCCGCTTTATCTGCTATTTCATGAGCATCATGCAAAGACAAGTTACCGGCTAATTCCATGTGCAATTGAATAAATGTGGTTTTACCTGCTTGGCGAGTACGTAAATCGTGAATACCTTGAACCCGAGGGTCTTGCTTGGCCAAGGCTTTAATCTTGTCACGAGTCTCGTTGTCTAACTCGCGGTCAAGTAAACTCTGAATTGAACGATAACCTAAACCGAGTGCTTGATTACCAATAAACAATGCAATAAACACCGCAAACAAACCATCGGCCCACCACCAGCCATATTGCGCTAATATTAGCGCAAACAACACCGCTGCATTCAATAACAAGTCAGACTTATAATGCAATGAATCGGCTTCAACCAAAGAGCTATTGGTTTTTTTCAACGCATGTCGTTGCAGTAAAACGAGTGCAAATGTCAGCACAATGGCAATAATCGACACCACGATGCCGCTCATCGCATTGGTGACTGCCACTGGATGAATAAGCTTTTCGCCGCCATACAATAATAATAACGACGCCGAACCTAAAATAAAGGCCGCTTGGGCTAACGTTGCTAATGGTTCAGCTTTGCCATGGCCATAACGATGATCTTTATCCGCGGGAACAATGGCATACCGAATAGCAATAAAGTTAACAATCGAAGCAAGTGCATCTGCAAATGAATCCGTTAATGAGCCCAACATACTGGCCGAGCCAGAGTACAACCAAGCGATTAACTTAATCACAATAAGACACAGCGCAGTAGCTACCGACGCGCGGCTAGCTAATTTGACCCAAAAGTCATATTCAGAAGAGGTACTCATATAAGAATTGTCGGCTCATTTAACTGATGATTTATCTGCTATTACTATAGCAAGTTCATTGCTCGATTAGGATAAAGTTTACTAAAGTCGCTGCTGGTCTTATGCAAAGTGTGACCATTAGCAAACTTGCATGAATAAAAAAGCCATTACCCCAAGGTAATGGCTTTTATCTATTTAACCTGATGTTGTATCAGTTAATCATTAACGGCGCGGTTTGTGGCCTTTGCCTAGCTTAAATTTATCTTGAAACGTTTGTTGCTGTTCAGGCGTTAATAATTGATAAATTTCGTTTTGCATTTTCAAATGCGTCAGCATCTTTTGTAAATGCTTTTGTTGCTGTGCTTCAGCCATTGCAGTTGCTTTTGCTTCGTCAAAACCAGCGGTAGTGATTAACGCTAACATTTCTGTACGGTGCTCAGCGCGCTGCTCTTTAGTTGGGCGCTCAGGACGGTTAGCTTTGTACTTATCGAAGATGGCTTTTACTTGAACTTTTTGGGCATCAGTTAAGTCCAGTTTACGAAGCATTTTATGCATGCCACCTTTGTGACCATGATGTCGGTCACCTTTAGCGGCAACATTTTCAGTTTTTACAGTGTTATCAGCTGCATCAACTGCATATAACTGGCCAGCTAATAAAGCCGAACTTGCCACTAAGGCAACTAAACTCGTTTTGATGATTGATGATGTTTTCATTGTTAAGTACCTCGGTATGAATGGGATTTATTTTCTGCCTTAGCAGATTTGATACTCAGTTTACCGAATGCAATGTCAATGAGGGTTAAGACTGAGTAAACCTATGTAAAGAACGTTTTCATAGCACTTTAGCGCCAGTAATTCATGATCAAGTTGGCATATTGAATGATAAAAATCGCAGTAATGCGAGCCAGTTAACGTAATTCAGACTTGATCCTTACAGTATTCATATTAGGGCATAAAATCTAACTATTAGCGCTTTAATGGAATACATTATGAACCGATTGATTGGCCAATTACTGTTACTTCTTTGTGTACTGATATTGGCACCCAGCTCAATAGCCAGTACCGCGGCCTCAACAGACGACTCACTTTGGTATACTCAGCAAAACCAGCAGCCTGTGGTTAAACTGCATTTCTTTTGGTCTAAAACCTGTCCTCATTGTCGTGAAGCGCATCCTTTTATTGATGCTTTAGGCGAACGTTTTGACTGGATAGAATTACACGACTACGCCATTAGCGAACCCGGCAATGTCGATAAACTCATGGAAATGGGCCAACACACTGGTGTTGAACCTAAATCGGTGCCCTACTTTGCCATTTGTGGCGAGGCCGTTGTTGGCTATAACAGCCATGATGTCACAGGGCGTTACATCCTAGAGCGCTTAGTTAACTGCCATCAACGCCAAGGTGGTAAAGCTGACATTGGTAATAAGCTCGATGATTTCTTAGGCGCTACGCCAGTGGTAAGCGCACCACTATTTGAAACCTGTAGTGACACAAGTGACGACCCAGAAGCCGAAGGTTCGTGTGGCATGTCATTTGACCAAGCCAGTGACATTACCCCTATACCAACTGTTCAGCCTGTCGACATTCCACTCATTGGTGCAGTGCACCCTGAAGAAATGTCATTGCCAGTGCTCACCTTAGTACTCGCTGGTGTCGATGCTTTTAATCCTTGCGCATTTTTCGTGTTGCTGTTTTTACTGAGCATCATGGTTAATGCAGGCAGCCGCAAACGTATGTTATTGGTAGGCGGTATTTTTGTATTCTTCTCAGGCTTTATCTACTTTATATTTATGAGCGCCTGGCTTAACTTATTTCAACTACTTGGCGGCGGTGATGGCGGTATCATTATCACTTGTGCGGGGGTATTGGCATTGATTGCAGCCATAGTGAATATAAAAGATTACTTCTATGGCCGCGGCGACGTTAGCCTTTCAATGTCAGTTGAAAATCGTGGCTCGCTTATTAAGCGTATGGGCAAATTATCTAAAGCCAGCTCGTTACCGACAATGATTTTAGGCTCAACGATTCTGGCTATTTTAGCTAACACTTATGAACTGCTTTGCACCGCTGGTTTTCCAATGATTTACACCTCAGTGTTGTCGTTATCAGATCTCGATACCATGCAACGTTACTTATACCTCATCGCTTACAATGTGGTTTACGTTATTCCACTTGCCGCTATTGTGATTGTATTCTCAATGACCTTAGGTAAACGCAAACTGACCGAAAAAGAAGGCGAAGTACTTAAACTGATGTCAGGTATTATGATGTTAGGTTTAGGCAGCATGTTAGTGTTTAACCCTAACTCACTGCAAAATGCAGTCTTTTCTGTAGGTCTGATTTTGGGGTCTATTGTACTGACCTTTATTATTGCCAGAATTAAACGCTACATAGTGCAAAATAAAGCAGGGTAAATGTAAAACTGTGCAATGTTGATATGATTTAATCTTGGCATAAGATAAGCTTAATTGATCGAAAAATCTGTATGTTAGCTTCAACATACAGATTTTCTTTGTGCCAGAGGAAAGTTATGAATCGTATTTTACTGATCGACGATGATATTGGTTTATCAGATCTACTCAGCCAATTACTTGAGTTGGAAGGCTTTGTATTAACCCAAGCTTATGATGGTGAGCAAGGGCTGATGATGGCGCAACAGCAAGACTTCGATTTAATCCTTCTTGACGTGATGCTGCCTAAACTGAATGGTTTTGAAGTCTTGCGTGCTTTACGCCAACGCAAGCAAACACCGGTATTAATGCTAACCGCTCGCGGTGATGAAATTGACCGGGTTGTCGGCCTTGAAATTGGTGCCGATGACTATTTGCCAAAACCCTTTAATGATCGCGAGTTAGTGGCTCGAATTAGAGCCATATTACGTCGAGCGCAAACCACTCAGCAAGATAGCCAAGCCAATGAAATGATGCAGTTTGGTGATTTACGTCTCGACCCTACCCGCCAAGAAACCTATTGCAATGAGCAACTAATCATTCTCACTGGCACCGAATTTTCACTGCTGTTTCATTTAATCGAAAAGTCAGGCGAACTGGTCACCAAAGAATCATTAAGCGAAAACGTATTAGGCAAAAAGTTAATGCCATTTGATCGTAGCTTAGATATGCATTTGTCTAACTTACGCAAGAAACTACCAGAGCGCCAAGATGGCCGTCCACGCGTCAAAACCCTGCGCGGTAAAGGTTATATTTGGATACCGTAATGCTAAAGAACAATCCATTTAACGGGCTATTTTTTAAATTATTGTTAGGCTTTTGGCTATGCAGTTCATTGATTATTGCACTGGTGTCTTTATTGCCATTACTGCAACAAAATCATGATCGTTCGCCATTACCTGCCAGCCTTGAGCGAGTGCTTAAAAACGTTGCAGAACGGATACAAGAGCAACCTCAATTGCTCGAAGGTAAAAACCTTCAACGTCTGCACCGTAGCCGCAATAAAGAAGGTGATAGAAACCATAATGGCGGCCCATTGCGTTTATATTTAACCGACGGCGAAGGCCAAGTATTAAATACCAAACGAGTCTCGCGTGGATTTAGACGTTTTCAACTCATGGCAGAAGAAGCAGACCAACCGATCAGCCATCAATTTAGAGATGAGCTTATTTTTGGCCCGTATTCTTTTGAGGTCAACAGCAAACCGTATCAATTATTTGGTCGTTTCCCCGATAATCATCCACGGCCGTGGTTCTTCTTCTTTGCCGACAATAAATTACTGACCGCAGGCTTAGCCATATTATTGTCAGGCTTATTATGCGGTTTACTCGCATGGTATTTGGGTAAGCCATTACGTTCGCTAAAACACAGTGCCAATGCCCTCGCTAGAGGTGATTTATCTAGCAGAGTTGATGCAGCTACCGCAAATCGTCGCGATGAAATGGGCCAATTGGCACAGGCTTTCAACGGCATGGCCGATGCCGTACAAACCATGATTAACAATCAGCAAAGATTAATGGGCGACATATCTCATGAACTGCGCACACCACTCACTAGGCTGCAATTAGCCTTAGCGTTAGGCCGTAAAAAAGGGCAGCAAAGTGAAGAGCTAGAACGTATCGGCTATGAAGCCTTACAACTTGAAGCGCTAATAAGCGAGTTGCTCACTCTATCTCGGGTAAGCTTGGCCAGCCATGAAAATAAAGTCGTACTCGAATTAGCAGAATCTTTAAGCCAAGTGTTAGATGACGCCGAATTTGAAGCCGAGCAGCAAGGCAAACTATTACAAATTGATATACCAGAGGCGCTGCTATTACCTTTTCACCCAAAGACACTCTCGCGCGCCATAGAAAATCTGCTGCGTAATGCGATTTACTATGCCAATAGTCAGATAACCATTAGCGCAGCCCAAGTTGGCAAGCACATATTGATAACGGTGGAAGACGACGGTCCAGGTATAGAGCCACAAGAACTCGAAGCTATATTTAAACCTTTCTATCGCCCCGACACTGCCAGAGATAGGCAAAGCGGCGGTTGGGGTTTGGGCTTGGCAATCACTCAAGCCGCCATTACGTTACACCAAGGCAGTATAGTGGCAGAAAACCTTATCGGCCCAACAGGAAAGCGCGAAGGCCTTAAGCTCAGTATCAGTTTACCGGTTAGCTAGTCGATATAAAAAAGACAAACTTCAACCACTTATATTCTAATCGGACTGAGTAATGGCATTGTCCATAACCGCTGCATACGCAGGGAATAAACGAGTATCAATAAACAGCTAGCTCAGCTTAATAGACGACACAGCGTAAAGCACATTATTGATAAACATGTCATTACTAGGTAAAAATTACCCCTAACTGGCAACATTTTCCGATAAATGTGAGCAGCCTGAGCCGCTTCACCATTAGGGATAATCATCTTGGCAGCCACTAGCGCTTAGCAATCACCCATACCGCGTGCACTATCCCAGGAATGTAGCCTAGCAAGGTTAAAATTATATTTAATAATAAGGTCTTACTTAGCCCCACTTGCAGGAAAACCCCAAGAGGTGGTAGTAAGATTGCGATTAAAATACGTAATAAATCCATGATATTCTCCATTTTGAATGTGTTGAGGTTAGCAATCACCCCAGCGTGTATGAACTGATTTGTATTCACTTTCATAATATACAAAGCAATTACCAGACCACTATTTCTAATGTTGCTGTTCTAGATCTTAATCAGCATCGGTTTTTAAGCAACTACACGACCCCATATATTGACCTATTAGTATGCCTTTAGAAGTGAAAAAAGCCCTTTTTGCATACTCTAAAACATTAGCAGATAACACTCACAACCTTTGGTGCCTTTGAAGTTTATTTGCTAATATTGAATAATGACAGGCTAATACCTTGCGGATAATCTTATGATTTGTCGATTTTTTTTAAACAGTTTTCCTCGCTGCAATCAGCGATCATCCCCAAGATTAAGTCGATGGATTCTACTATGGAGTTTAGTCACTGTTGGTTGCCTTACCAACTTTGTATCTACTGATGTCCAGGCTGCGCCTTCGCCCAACACTGTGAAGCAACTGATACAGATTAACGACCCAAGCAGCGCAATAGACATTGAAATACAAGGCTCTGTCGTCAATCTAAACGGCTCTGCCACGGAGCAAGCGAGTAAAGAGCGCATACTGCAAACCATAGCCGCTTTACCTGGTGTAACTCAGGTGGTGGATAATATTCACTTGCAACCTATTGCGCCCTTATCTTTAGCTCCCCTGAAGCAAGATGCTGAGCAATTTTGGGCCAAAGCCTTACTCTATTTACCGCGTTTGGCTTTAGGGTTATCGATTTTTTTACTCCTATTTTGGCTTTCACATCCTTTAGCTCGCTTATTGATTAGTCCCTTAGCTTGGGTGACAAAAAGTGAGTTGATCCGTTTAGTGATGCAGCGCAGCATCAGTGTATTGATCATCTTATTGGGACTGTATATATTTTTGCGCCTCGCTGGCTTAACGCAGTTTGCGGTCGCGATTATTAGCAGCACTGGTGTCATTGGGCTGATTTTAGGTTTTGCCTTTAAAGACATCGCCGAAAACTTTATTTCCAGCTTATTACTCAGTGTGCAGCGTCCGTTCAAATTAGGTGATGTAATCTCCGTCGAAGGGAATTTGGGAGTGGTAAAGCAAGTCACAGCAAGAGCCACCACGTTAGTCGATTACGACGGAAATCATATCCAAATACCCAATGCCACTATCTATAAAAACGTGATTAAAAACCTTACCGCCAACCCGAGAATGCGTGGCAATTTTGTCATTGGCATTGGCTATGATGCAAGTATCCGTAAGGCTCAGGACATCGCTATGGAGATCATGGCCGATCATCACGGCGTACTCGCAGATCCCGAGCCGCAGGTGCTGATAAAAAACCTTGGTTCATCGACGATTAATCTACAAGTGTATTTTTGGGTCAATGCTGAAACTCACAGTGTTCCCAAAGTGGCTTCAATTTTAATGCGCTTGCTGGTGCGCGCTTATGAAGCGAATCAGATAAGCTTGCCTGACGACGCCCGCGAACGTATTTTCCCTCAAGGGATACAATTAGTCACCAATGGACATCAGCAAGGTGAAACACCTCTGAATACGATACAGAGCACTGAGCACAACAGCAACAAAGCCCAAGAGTCATTAGAAGATGCCCATAATGAAACTAGCGATGACATCAGCAGCGATACCGATGATATACGTCAACAAGCGGCACAATCACGAGATCCTGAAAGTGGCGCCAATATTATCTAAGCTCTTATGTTGGTTGAGGAATAAGCATGGAATTTTTATTTCTCGATATGCGAACTATAGCGCGAAGGCATCAATAAAATAGCCAGTATTTTATCAGGTTGTTATTGCCTATGTGTCAGCGCCCAACCAGCAATTATCATCAGGGCTGTATCGCCCATTTTGATAACGTCAGCGTTTATAACGCCTCGCAGTCAAACCTTGGTTAGGGTATAATTTGCCACTCTTTTTATGCTTCGTACCTAAGGTTGCTATGTTTCATATTGCCCTTTATGAACCCGAAATCGCTCCAAATACCGGAAACATCATTCGTCTATGCGCCAACAATGGCTCGCAGTTACATTTGATTGAGCCGTTAGGTTTTGATCTCGAAGAAAAGAAATTACGTCGCGCGGGACTCGATTATTCGGATCTAACCAGTGTGACTCGCCATAAAAACTATGCCGCTTTTTTAGAGGCCATGGCAGGAAAGCGTATTATTGCTTGCACCACTAAAGGTAGCCGTCCTCATACGCAAATTGCTTTCCAAGAAAATGATGTATTATTATTTGGCCCCGAAACCCGTGGGTTACCAATGGATATTATTGATGCGACGCCACTTGCGCAGCGCTTACGTATCCCAATGACCGCCAATAGCCGTAGCTTAAACTTATCCAATTCAGTTGCCATTATTAGTTATGAAGCATGGCGTCAGCTGGGTTTTGCAGGCGCTGAGTAATGAAAAAGACGCTATCACCTGAAACCCAACAAGATGCTTTAGCCATTGCTAAAGCAACCCAAAAACCTGGGCAAGTTAAAGAACAAACCAAGCTGATTGCTGCGGGCGTTGAAAAGGGGATTGCTGAATACAAAAAACGTGAGAAGGCTAAGGCTCGTGAACGAGATAAAGCCCGTAAACAGCAGCAAAAATCTAAAAGCGCGACAAGCTCAAATGATGACGATTCCGATATGTCTTACATTGAACCAGAGAGTCGATTCAACCCTTTAACATGGTCGTTGCTGGGGTTACTGCTATTGAGTTGGGCATTGTTTGCCGCTTATTTGTTTTATCGCTAAGTCACTGTGGGTGTTAAAAAGCACTCATTTTATTCTGTCGGCAGAGTATTCTTTGCCGATGGTTTAAGCAGACTAATGGCTCTAATGACTTGATACTGCTCACTGTCGTCATCCAAATAGTGCGCGCTTTGCTGCCATTGCCATCCTGCTGTTGACGGTTTGGTATCACTCATCATGGGATCGAACTGCAATTGTACTAAGGCCGGACGTTGATTAATTTCCCCCTTGCCTAAAAATGAGTAACTGCCCGCTTGCTCATAAAGCGTTAACTGTTGCGAAATATCATCGGTAATCCCATTGGCATACACCAATAAAATATGATCTTGTTGTTGCCTAAACCACCAAGTTTCACTGTTCGAAAAGCGACTACCACGGCTAACACTAATGTATAAATTACGTTTATCTGCCGAGCACATCACCGAAGTGCTTACCTGCTTAGGCGCAACATTCGGATTGGCTGCACTGCCCTGCCACTCACCCGCTAGTTGGCTACAAAACGTATCTAAGGTTACTTTCGCAGCATAAGATGACGTTGAATGTGTCAGTAACAACATCGCCGTTAGCAGTAATATAAATCGGCATGTATGTATCATTAACCATCCTCTTATCGCAATCGCGTTTAACACTTAACGGATCACAAGCTCAACATAAGCAATTGTACCTGCATCTATTCTGGCTTAGCGAGCTCATTGAATCACTGAGAGACACCATGATATCTAGCCATAAAAATGGCCCACTTATGTGAGCCATCATACGATACTACAGTGCAATTAACAGACTAAGTCATTAATTGAATAAGTCATTAACTGACTAACCATTCAACTAATTAAGCAATTAACCACTGACAACTACTGACCAAAACCCGTCGCAGTGATATCAACTTTAGTCACTTCACCGTATTGCGCCGCAATATCAACAATGTTTTCAGCGTTGCCAATCAACACAAACTGTAGGTTTTGTTGTGGGAAATATTGCTTAATCAAACGTTGAGTGTCTGCAAGGGTAAGTCCATCTACTTTAGCTTGAAATTGATTAATGAAATCATCATTAAAGCCATACAGATACATGTCTGACAATAAACCGGCTAACTGTCCACTCGTCTCATACTTAGGTGGGAACTGGCCTTTAACATAGGCTTTGGCAGAATCTAAAGTGGTTTGATCAATGCCCTTTCCCCATAAACGAGCATAGGTTTTTAAGGCTAAATCAATGGCTTCTTTAGTGGTCGATGACTTAGTAAAAGTACTGATTTGGAATACCCCAGATTGAGCATAAGGGCTAAAACCAGAACGGGCACCGTAAGTTAATCCGGCATTGACGCGTAATTCATCATTTAACCATGAAGTAAAACGACCACCTAAAATGGTGTTCACTACAGTTAACCCAACATAATCAGGATTGTCATAACGGATCCCCACGCCACCAATTAAAAAGGTGGTTTCAATTGCGTCAGGCTTGTCGACCAACAGTACGTGAGGTTGGGTTAATGTTGGTAAATGTTGGCTTAAATCTGGCTGAACCACGGTTTCAGTGGTCTGCCAATCACCAAAGGCTTTATTCAGTTTAGCGGTCATGTCGGCAACATCAAAATCGCCCACCACGTTAATGGTCATGTTGTTTGGTTGATAATAGCCTTTATGAAAAGCACGTAACTCCTCAACAGAAAGTTTACCAATGGTGTCACTATTGCCTGATACCGGATTGGCATAAGGATGATCACCAAAGACTAACTTATTGAAGTAGCGACCAATCACTGCTCGAGGACTTTCTTTTTGCTGTGATAAACCCACAATTTCGCGCTGTTTTAGTTTATCAAATTCAGCGCTATCAAAGTCTGGTTGACGCAATACGTGGCTAAAAATATCGAGCACGGTATCAACATCTTTGCTCATCATATTGGCACGAATATAACTGCCTTCTAAATCAGCGTTGGTGTCTATGCTGGCACCCATAAAATCTAACTGCTGCTCGATGTCGGCCTTTGATTGACCCGCTGCACCCAACATTAAACTTTGTGAGGTAATGTAAGCCATACCAGAAGTCATATCATTGACTGCTCCCGCTCTCACTACGGCATCAATGGTCACTAATGGCACTTCTTTTTGCACCATCAGCTTAACCTTTAAGCCATTGTCTAAGGTAACAGATTGGTAGCTTGGCATAACAAAGCTAGCGGTAACAGGGTTGGCGGAGTCGGCAGTGGTTTTCTGGGTCGTCGCACAACCACTTATCCCTAAGCTACACGCTAATGCAATTGCTGATAACGATATCTTAATACGTGTGTGAGTTACGGTTTTCATTTGTCTGACTCCTCAGTAGCAGCGAGCACACCGACAGTTCGATTCGCTTTAATTAAATAGGTTTGCGCCACACGCAGAATATCAGCAGGAGTGACCTTGTTATAGGCTTCTGGGGCGTTAAACAGTTTTGCATAGTCGCCAAAATACAGCTCGTATGTGCCTAAAGTATTGGCTTTACCATTAATGGTTTCCATCGTGCGGTAAAAGTCCATTAACTTAATATTTTTAACTTTTTCAAGTTCTTGCTGAGTCACACCTTGCTCGGAAATTAGATCAATCTGCTCGATGAGAGCTTTTTCTAAAGTCTCGGCACTGACTCCCGCATTCGCTACACCCAAGATATAAAACAAGTTAGGGTCAAACGACATCGGCATGTAAGTGTCGGCAGCGACAGCTAATTGCTTGTCGACTAGCGCTTTATAAAAGCGTGAGCTATTACCTTCGCTTAACATCGACGTTAATAAATCCAATGCATAGTAGTCTGCATGGCTAGTTGCAGGTACATGATAAGCCAACATAATGTTTGGCGTGCTTACCGATTCTTTTTTAACAAATACCCGACGTTCGCCATTTTGTTGCGGTTCAACCGTGCGTACGGCTTTCGGTGGGGCTTGGGCCGGAATTGGCGCAAAATACTGATTAGCCAGGGCTTTCACTTCGGCTAGCTTCACATCACCGGTAATCACCACTAGCGCATTGTTAGGGGCATAGTAGGTTTTATGGTATTGCTGTAAGTCTGCTAATGTCCAAGCTGCAATGTCTGACTCATAACCAATAACCGACCAGCTATAAGGATGCGCCGCAAAGGCGACACTTTTAAGCGCTTCTTGAATCGTACGCCAGTTAGAGTTTTCAAGCCCTGTGGTACGCTCTGACTGCACCACACCGCGCTCACTCTCAACCATTTCAGGGTTGATGTCTAAATTGGCGATGCGGTCTGCTTCTAAATCAAAAATAGTTTCTAGACCATTGGCTGGAAACCAGTCGGTATATACCGTTAAATCTTCACTGGTATAAGCGTTGTTGGCGCCACCAGCAGCTTCCATCGTGCGGTCAAACATTTTAGGGCCAAACTTTTTAGAACCGTTAAACATCATGTGTTCAAAAAAGTGCGAAATACCGGTAATACCAGGTACTTCATTGCGCGAACCCACTTTCCAAAAAATGTACATATTGGCATTAGGGATAGAACTATCCTCCAACACCATAATCTTCATGCCATTATCTAAGGTAAAACTATTAATATCTTCAGCTTGTGTCGCTGACACATTAGGTGCACTCAGTACACCTAACGTCATCAGCAACGCCATTATCTTGCGGGTCATATCTCGCTCCTTTTGAGCTATCGTCCAATGGTTTATTAAAATTGGTTTTTTAAAAATGGATTATTAAAATTGGTTTTTAAATAGGGCTATTGTGCCGCGCTTAATGCGGTTAAAGCAATTTGGGTCATGGTTTGTACGCCAACCTTAAAGGCACTTTCATCAACATAAAATGCTGGAGAGTGATTACTGGCGACGTTATTGATATCTTGGTCAGCAGGAGTCACTCCTAAGAAAAAGAACATCCCAGGTGTTTCTAATGCGTAATAAGAAAAGTCTTCCGCACCGGTAATCAGTCCTGGCTCAATCAACATATTGTCACCCACTACAGAGGCGATAACCGGGCGCATTTTGCTGACTAACTCTGGGTTGTTAACCGTAACCGGATAACCAGGTTGGATCACGGTTACTGCAGTGGCGCCAACTGTTTTAGCGGCATTAGCTGCCACTTCGGCCAATTTAACTTTAATGTCGGCGCGCATATCTTGATCGAAAGTACGAATAGTACCGATAAGCTCTACTTCATCAGGAATAATATTCGATCGAATACCACCATTAATGGCCCCAAAACTCACTACGGCGGGTGCTTTGGTAATATCCACCTGACGACTAATAATGGTTTGTACACTATTAATAATTTGTGCCGAGGCCACGATAGGATCAACACCACTCCAAGGACGTGAGCCATGGGTTTGCTTACCCATCACTTTAATCGTAAATGAGTCTTCACTCGCCATTGCAGGGCCGGAACGTAGACCAATCATACCTGTAGGCATGCTTGAAGTAACATGCATACCAAACACTTGCTCAGGCTTGCGCTTAGCAAATAAGCCTTGTTTGAGCATTAACTCCGCACCGCCTTGCTCACCTTCTGGCGCGCCTTCTTCGGCTGGCTGAAAGATAAACATTACATCACCGGCTAGGCTGTCTTTTACTTTTACGAGGTTTTCAGCCACGCCCATCAGCATGGCCACATGGGTATCATGACCGCAGGCGTGCATCACACCTACTGTTTGATTTCGATAAGTGTCAGTTACTTTAGAGGCAAAAGGTAAATCAACCACTTCGGTAACGGGCAGCGCATCCATATCAGCGCGTAAACCAATTAATGGCCCAGGCTTGCCGCCTTTTAGTATGGCGACCACACCGGTATGAGCAATACCCGTCTGCACTTCAAGTCCGAGAGATTTAAGATGTTTCTCAATCACTTTACTGGTGCGAAATTCGCGATTAGATAATTCAGGGTGTTGATGTAAATCGCGGCGCCATGCAATGACTTTGCTTTCAACTTGAGCGGTTAGCTCTGCAGCATTGGGCACGCTAGCCACGGTAGTCGTGCTGTAAACACTGGTGGCAAATACACTTGAAAGCAGTAAAGCAACAGACGTCAGGCGCATGTTTATTCCATTTATTATAGTAATTAGTGCAACAAAACTACCTTGAAATGACGCTTTTGTTAAATCTTTTACCGCTTTGCTAACAAGTCAATTGTATCTATTTATTAATACCCAACACTCACGACTAAACTGGCGACTTTGGAAGGTGAAAAAACACCACATCGCTGTCGATAATTTCAAGCTGCCAACCTTGCTGTAATGCTAACCATTGAAAGGTTTCTATAGAGTAGAAATTGATATGAGTTGGGTCAATTTTATAGTACCAATTGTTAAACTTATCTAAGCTGGGTACTTGTTTGGTCATTACTGCCAATATGCCGCCAGGCAACAATAATGTACTTAACTGCGTCATCAACGCCTGCGCATTGGCAATGTGCTCTATCACTTCAGTTAAGCAAACAAAATCATATTGCTGAGAGAGTACTTGAGTATCTGGGTGGTAAAATAAATCATAATTAACCACCTTAATACCTTGCGCTGCAGCCATTTTACTTAACACTGCGCCTTCACCGCAGCCAAAATCTAACCCTGTTGCGTCGGGTTTAATACGGGCGATTAATGGCGTTAAAGTACGAGATAAAAATTGTTGATAACCCACATCGGCAACGTCATTATTGTGGCAATCATAATGGGCTTTTTCAGCTATTTGATCCAAATAAAATGCTGCAGGAACCGATACCAAAAAACATTGCGAACAACGGACATAGGGACGACTTTTATCTTGAGAAAAAGCAACTGTTTCATGGTGACACAAAGGACAAGACGACAAAGCGAACTCCAAAATAAACCGAATGGGTCAATCAACAGCAAGACTAATCAGATTGAACTGGCTCTATACTGGTGTCTTTAGGGATTTTACGGGTTTGAGTAGCGGCCTCTTGCGCCTGTTGTAAATACTTTTGCTGACGGGTTAAACGCTCATCCGATTGAGCACGGGCTTTTTCGAGCTGCTGCGCTTCCCAATCGTTTGGCTGCGACTTAGCTAATACTTCTTGCTCACGTTCCGAGGTAGCCTTGGCTGCCTCACGTGCTTTTTGCAATTGTGTTTGCTCAAGCTCAGCCGACTCTTGTCGTGCTTGCTCGCCCTTTTCAGCCAAGGTCATTTTTTTATGTGGCTTATCAGCCGCTACAGTAACTAACGCCAATGAACTGGCCGTAACGAGCAAAATAAATGAGCCTATCAGCCAATGTTTCATGTTGTCTATCCTTTGATTTTATCGCCGTTATAACGCTCACGAACCAGAGCAGGCATAGCCGTTAACTTATGTTGCACCATTGCGTTAAACACTGCAAATATTGGCGCGATTTCAGCCGCTGGATTTAAGGCAATCAACGTGTGGGCAACCGCTTCCAGAGTCGACAAGCTGTCGCTACGTTTCGCTTTACGAATGATATATTGCGACTCATCTTCACATTCTAGATGCAATGACGGGTAATTAAGTAACCACGGATTGAGCTGCAACATTCGGTATGCTTTACGCCAAGTCCCGTCGACTAAAATAATTATCGCAGCCTCACTGGCTCCAGCCTCGGCTACAGTTTGACTGTGCTCATTTGGATAAACCACATAAATCGGCTTCGTTTGCGCAGCTAAATAATGTTGCAGCTCAATAAAGTCCGCGGCAGATTCACCCACGTAAATTTTTATCTGCGGCATCACCAGTTTCAATAACCTCACGGTGTTCTTAGCATGATCCACTTCAGATGGATGCTGCATCACCACCACCTCGGTATTTGACGTCACCGGTTTGAGCGCATGACACACGCAAGCCGACTGTGGGTATTGGCAATGGATACAATAACTTCTGCTCATTTTTTGTCTTATTTTGTTGCAAATCTGTTGTTGCAAATATGTAAAGTTGAGTTCAATATACTTCGCTCTACACCATAATACCTCAAGGAAGAACCATTACTATGACTAGAACAAAGATGTCTGTGGCATTAATGCTCGCATTGGCCACAATCCCTGCATATGCAGCCCAAGATAATACCTATCACCACGAAGCAGAAATCGGTTTTTTAGACTCATCAGGTGAAGCGGATGGCCTAGTTAACGCCAATTATCGCTATTACTTTAAAGCGGTTGAACAAGCAGATAAGCCATACGCATTGGCGGGATTCTTTAATCAAGGCTCAACTGTTTCTGCCCGTTATGCCACCACTGACTTCCAAGATTTATATCACATCTCTGGAGAATACGTTTTTGACTCAAAATGGTTTTTGGGGGCTGGAGTCAACCAGTTAAATGCAGATGATGCTGTATTTGACATCACAACATACGAGATTAGTGCTGGATATTTTTTTAGCGAACACTCAAAGTTATCCTTGAACTACACGACCAACTCAGAATCAGAATCTAACAATGGCGCATATCTAGAATATGAATTTGAATCATATTTTAGCCAAAACATTGATGCTATCACGTTAACTTACGAACATTTTATTCCATTACAATCAACCGCTGGAGTGTTTATAACTGGGGCTGTAGGTTATCAAAACCCACAATATATCAACAACGAAATGCTCACTCAAGTTGATGGCTCAACTCCGACTATAGTGCAAGATTCTAAAATAAACTTTGAAAATGACATTTATACTGTTGCAGTGTTTGCAGATTGGTATATCAATAACGCATGGTCAGTGGGTGCGACTTACTACCGGACAGATGTAAATACTGATTTAAGCAGCAGTAATATTGATTACTCAAATAAAAGTAGCCACAGCAACAACATCACTGAAACGGGTTTAAATACACGTTACTTCTGGCATTTTTCAGATGTATTCTCGGCTAAGTTTTCACTAGAACATTATTTCGATAATGGTGAGTATAATAGTGATTCAGAAACTAATGTTGGCATAGCAATTAACGCCCGTTTCTAAGTTTCATCATATTGAGGCAAAAAAATACCCGCGGAATGTGGTTAGCATTCTGCGGGTTAAAGGTGATATTACTAAAGCTAATTAGTCATGTTGTAACTGTTCTTGATGCAGATGGCTTAAACGGTTCATTGCCATAATGATCAGCAATACTGCACTAAAGCCCCCCATCACAACCGCTATCGCATAAGGTGCAGGTATATCTGTTAGCTGGATCAACGCCGTCAGTATTGATGCCCCACTCATTTGAATGCAACCTAACATCGCCGTCGCGGTACCAGCGCGCTCACCGAAAGCCGACAACGCCATACTGGTTGCTGGGCCAAGCAAAATAGCAAAGCCAATACATAAAATCATCATCGGAGCCATAAAGGCAATTGCGGCGGCTAATCCTTCTTGAGGGCCAGCAAAGTACATCGCGGCTTCGATAACAGCAGCAATCAACATCAACGATAATGCCACTACTACTCCCGGGCGGTTACCAATACGCTTAACCAACACTGGGGCAGCAAAACATGCGGCAATATTTACCGCAGCATTAAGGCCAAATAAACCGCTGAAAGTTAATTCTGAAATGCCTAAATGACCAATTAACCATACTGGTGAATAAGACACGTAACATAAAATTGATGCCATCGCGATCATGCAACAACTGGCATAAAACATAAAATGAGGGTCGCCAATAACCGGCTTATAGCGGCTCCAACGGTATAAGGGCCCTGTACTGTCGGTATTTAACGGACGTGTTTCCGGAAAACGGAACCCCACCAAAAACAACACAAAAATGGCATACAAAGCCATAAAAATGAAGGTAGAACGCCAGCCAAACTGTAATGCTAATAAGCCACCAAATGTAGGTGCCAGTGCCGGGACCACACAAATTGCACCATTTAGATAACTGTACATCGACACACTTTCTTTGCGCGAATAGCAGTCACGTACCGCACTAAATACCACAATAGAGGTGGAACAAGCCGCTAAGCCTTGAAACACACGGGCAACCTGCAACCATTCAAACTCAACCGCATAAGCCCCTAATAAACTGCTAATGCCATAAAGTACAATCCCAAATAATGCGACAGGTTTACGGCCAAAACGGTCCGCGAGTGGACCAATTAAAATTTGCCCTACGCCCATCGCAAATAAAAATAACACTAAGGTGGACTGTACTTCACTGTTTGATACACCGTACTCCAATGCCATTGCAGGCATAGACGGTAGATAAATATCAATAGCCAACGGGCTCAAAAGCACCATAAACATTAACAGTGGCAATAAGTTACGACGCATAAACTTCTTTCTCTCAAATTTTTAATGCACAAAGGTCACCCTTAATAGGGCGCTATAATAAGTCAAATGGAGGTATGAATGAAAATGATATAAAATCCGAAGTGAATTTCCATTTGAGAATATCACATGAATTTAGACAACCTTGCTCGAATCGATCTTAATCTATTAGTCATTCTACAAGTATTACTTGAGGAGCAAAGCGTCACTCGGGCTGCCCATCGCTTGCATGTGAGTCAATCTGCTGTCAGTAAAAGCTTAAATCGGTTGCGAGAAACATTAGACGATCCACTGTTTCAACGCACAGCACACGGCTTAAAGCCAACCGCACATGCTGATGCATTAAGACAACAACTGCCGTTAGTATTACAAAACTTGTATCAACTCACGCAACCGCCAACTTTTCATCCGGCGACCAGTAACCGCCAATTTTCATTCTCGATGGTCGAAAGTGCTTATGAAACCTTAATTCCCTATTTTATCGGACCATTATTACAACAGGCACCGTTAATAAAATTAGATTCCTATGTTTGGACCGAAAAATCCATGCAAGACCTACAGCAAGGACAAATAGATTTTGGCATTGCAGGTCGAGATATTCTGCCTCAAACCGACGTCAATATTGACAACGTACCTGAAGGCATTGAATCACAAGTCTTATTTAACGACCATCAAGTTTGCTTAGTGCGTAAAAATCATCCTATTTTACAGGCTGTAAAAGATGGTCGCTGGGATCAAGCTCACTACCTTAACATGTCTCATGTACAGGTAAGATGTGAAGGTAACGATTGGTGGGCACTCGATTACCACTTAGCCAACTTGGGCTTACATCGTAACCTATCGACCACAGTGCCAGATTTTTATGGTGCTGCCAGCGTTTGTGCCAATACCGATTTAATTTTTACCTTGCCCTCTAGCTTTGCTAACCATGCACAAAAACTATATTCGCTGGTGCCCATTCCCTTACCCTTTGAGTTTATGCCTATGGCTTATGTGTTTTTATGGCATGAACGAAATAATCAAGAGCCGGGACATCAATGGTTTCGCAATATTATTTTCAGCAGCGTCGATAAAGCCATCGCGAACCAACATATTAGTAAACACAACGGCTGACATTGAGCCTAAATTGAACTTTTAGCTCGCGCAACACTCAAATAAAACGACTAGATGACAAATAATCCATCAAGCCAACCTGATGGATTATGTAATAGGGTAAACCCTCGGAGATCAGAGGATGTTCAGTTCAATTTACACTCACAAAATAATGCAACATCTGCAAAAAATGCGACCATTGGCAGCATTAACAACGGTTGCCACAGTCTTGATCGGCGGCTTGCTATTATTACCGTTAATATTACTGTTTGTGTTTGTAGGTTTTATCGGTATGACACTGTTAAGCCGCCAATACATGCGCCAGCATCATGCTGCATCATCACCCCTTTCAACAGCTAATCCCAAAGATGATATTTATCATAATCATCCAAATATTGAACGAGAAAACTCGAATCAGAAATCTCGTTTGAGTCATGCCAAATCTGCAGGACTATCATAGCTAAAGCAGGGCTACCATAACTAAAGTTGAAAAATAACAGGTTAGTATTGACTCACCTATTGACCATCATGCAGCCGTTATAACATGACAGCGAAAGTAACCATCACTAAAAGCATTTTATAAACAGTATGCCTAAATCGAGTATCGATTAACCCTTTTGCATTGTCTGTGTGGGCAATAACTTTCGCTCTCAAACTTAAAACATTAACTAGGTTTAACGTGACATATTATGTCAAAACGTTGCAAGCTGTATATTAAGTCATCGTTACTAATTTATAAGTAACGTCTTTAGACACCTATTTTCAGACCAAGCGCATTCAGGAGCTACCATGAAATTTAATCAATCATTCCACACTGCCAATTTGAAAAGTCGATTCTCGGCTATGAATCCCATTTTGGCATTACTGATGTTTTTTAGCATCGCATTCACCACGATTGTGCTATTGCCCTTTTTATTGTTACTAGGTTTATTAAGCTTTATTACTTTACAGCTATTAGGTAAAAAAATATTGCAGAGAAACCAGTCACAAGCCCAACAAGGTGATATCTACCAAGACCGCGCTGATGTTCAGCGCGAACAAGCAGCACCTTATGCAGATATGTTTAGCCGACCTAAATCGAATCAAACTGAACACACTGGTCGCACATTTGAGCATCAGGCAGATTAACTAACCGTTAGATGCGTTTAGTGACAACCTTACCGATTCTAGCCATTTGTCCAAATTGGTATTGGCTATGTTTATCTTAAGATTACCGTCATTAGTCGTCATTCCTGCAAGCTATTAACGATATCTAAGCCGGTAAAACCTTAAATATTCGCCAAAAATATCGGCTGGCTATGTTTATTATTTATGTAAAACATAAAGAGCGGCTAAACACTAGTCACCTCTTAGGCATTGAATCGCGCAGATCAAACCCCAATGTTATTAGAAGGCGGGCAAATAGAGTAGCAAACGATGCTGCAACATTTGCCAGTAATATAAGCCAAAAATTCGATACTGAGGAGAAGATAAAATGAACAAGACACTCATTTTAGGCGCAAGCGGACAGATCGGTAACATGGCGACAAAGCAGCTATTAGCAGAAGGCCAATCAGTCATAGCGTTAGTGCGAGATAAAAATAAATTGGCTGATATCGCCAGCGATAAGAAGCTAGACATCGTTGAAGCGGATTTAGAACAGGACTTTAGCCAAGCATTTAACGATTGCGATCAGGTCATTTTCAGCGCTGGCTCAGGTGGTAAAACAGGTGCAGACAAAACTATGCTCATTGATTTATGGGCGGCCTGTAAAGCCATTGATTACGCAAAAGCGGCTAATGTATCACATTTCATTATGGTCAGCTCTATCGGCGCTGACGATCCCGACCAAGGCTCAGAACAAATGAAGCCTTACTTAGTTGCCAAACACATGGCCGATGAATACTTGATCAGCAGTGGGCTTAACTACACTATATTTAGACCGGGTTCATTAACCGATGATCGTGCCACAGGTAAAGTCCAAACCCAACGGCCGAGCAGCAAAGAAAAAATGACCATTCACAGAGAAGATGTTGCTCGCGCACTGACTTACGCTGTAGGAAAACCACAGCTCGGCGGCAAAGTCTTTGAATTATTTAATGGCAGTAAATCCCTCACTGATGTCCTAAATTAATCCATTCAGTAGGCATTCGCCTAACAACGCCATAAACACTTAAACAACATTAAGGCCAGCACAACGCTGGCCGTTTTTTAGGGGGATTACCGATTAATTTAAGATACTGAAATATAGCTAGTTAAATAATTTGCAAAGAGGCTAAAGGAAATTGCTGACTACAGAAAAGTGGTAAATACCAATTACATCAAACAGCGCGTTTTCTCGAACTGTTATTGACATAATAAAGAGTAACATCTCATGTGTGCGGGCTTGTTCAACACTTGGGATAGGACGCGGCTTCGCGCGGCCTATCCTTATTTGATAGGTGCTACTTGTAACCCATCAAGCTTATTTCTATTGATGATACAGAACTAGAATCAGAAAAATCACGGCAGACGACTACTTTTGTGAACGTTTTTTCTGTTTCAATATTATATTTATCTACATCAGAGCTACATCTCTGTAGGAATACTCCCTTTTCATCACGAATTACCACTTCAATCTTATACATTTCAAAATTAGTCATCTGAGTAATCTTGTATTCACCCGCGACGACATAATTAGAACCTTCTAGGCGGCTGACTTTACTAGTTACCTCGAAACTTTCTATTTTTGTAGGATTGTAACTTTGCATTTTCTCATATTCACTTGGATTAACATATTGAGTAATTAAAATGATGATGGTTATTGATAGACCAAAACCTAAACCCCATAAGAATCCATTTTTAAGATTATCCACACGATCTCCTTGTATGCCTAACGTTTTAGTATTTATGCGCTGCGCTGTTTGCATGGCATAAACAGTTTGTTGGACTTGGCCGATACCGAATCCAGATTAATAGGTACACTTTATGCTTTTGGTATTTGCTTTTTTTGATGCTGGCTCTGGGCTACAGAGCCGTTTTTATCAATTGATGTTGAGTAGTAGGTAAGTTTTTCATTGAAATCCCTTTTCATCGTGTTTTCCTTAATTGAAAATGTACAAATTCAACTCTGAAATTGAGGCCGTTGAAGACTCTTTACAACAGAATGTGTGAGCCTGATAGGTCTTCCTCGAACATATCCATGTAGGCTTAACCAAAACCAAATGAATGACCCGTTAGTCGACTTTTACACCGTAGGTTTATGCTTACTTTGAGCAAATATAAGCAGAAAGACACCAAACATTATTGCTATGTCTGCGACATTAAAAATGCCTGTTCGAATCGAGCCTATACCAATATTTAGAAAATCGATAACGGCCCCATTATTAACAACACGGTCGTAGAAATTACTCATACCACCTGAAAACACTAAAGATAATGCAATTAAAGGGACAAGGTGCTGTTTGGCATTTGAAATTAAATAAACCAGTAAAGCCAATAAAAACGTACCAACCAAAACAACAAAAAACCAGAACCGAGCTTGTTCAGACAGATTATTACCTAAGCCTAGAAATGCACCAATATTTTCTGTGTAACCCACTCTAAGAAGGTCATTAAGGTAGCTCGTCATTTGAAATTTAGGAAGATGCTCTGCCGCTAATAACTTCGTACCTTGATCACAACCTACGCATGACAGCGTCACTAAAAAAATAACCAATAATCTTTTCCAAACGTCCATATTTACTTTACACCTTTTCTGGCTACTTACGTTGTAGTATTTGTGCATTGGATTGTTTATAAAGCACAAATCTCTTGTTAAACCTAAACGATTGCTAGCTTAGGTTAATTGGTTTGATTTGCTAATAGGAATTTAATTGTTGATGTGGACTCTGGGTTACCGAGTAAATTTGCAATAACTGATACTGAGTTGTCAGTAAGTTTCTTATTAAAATCCATCGTCATTATTGTGCTCCATCACATCTTTCTCACTCTAGCTGATTCAATCAGCATAATACACTCAACAGAATTCTCATATTGCTCTGTGCTACAGCTTAATTCAACAACTATTAATTCAACAACTAATTGGACGGTTCACTCGATAAAGTCGGCCATTTAAGTTATTGCTCAATATCTTTCATTGCCTAATATCTTATTGATATAAATAATTTATGAACAATAAAAAACACATCACATACATTAAAAATAACTACGCCACTTCAAAGATTACCAGCTAAGCGAATACATGACTGGCAGTAATAGCGATAAACTCACCCAAACGATAATCGTTAGTGGGACGCCCACTCGGACAAAATCGGTAAATTTATAGCCGCCAGCATGCATTACCAGTAGGTTAGTCTTATAAGCCATAGGTGTGGCATAACTCATATTGGCACCAAACAACACAGCAATAACAAAGGGTTCGGGATCAACCTGCAGTTGCTGCGCAATGCTGATAGCAATAGGTGTGCCTATGACTGCAGCAGCATTATTAGACACAATATTGGTCATAATGGCCATTAGCAACATCAGTCCAGATACAATAACCGCCGGAGAAGCCCCTGCAGTTAACGCGACAAAGACTTGTGCTAAATACTCTGCACCACCGGTTTTTAATAATGCCGCTCCCATAGCCAAACTCGCCGCCACAATCAAAATGATCTGAGTGCTTAGCGCCATAGAAGCATGGCGCCAGGTTAAGCAGCGTGTGACCAGCATAAGCAGCACACCCCCTACAGCACTTATCGCAATGGGAACATCCCCAAATGCAGACACAAGAATAATTGCCGCCATAATCAGTAAAGCCGTTACCGCTTTATCCGTGTACGGAAGATCTGCTGTTGCATCGAGCACTAATAGCTCACCAGCACGTTTGATTTCGCCTATGGTATCTTGATCTCCCTGCACTAAAAGAACATCACCAATGCGCAAACGGGCCTGTGCTATTTTTTCACGCAGCGTCTCTACTGAGTTTCCCTCTCGATGTATTGCCAGCACCATTAATTGATAACGATCATAAAAGTTAAGCTGCCTCAAGGTCATACCAAGTAAAGGTGAACCTTGCATGACAACTATTTCGGCAATCTGCTGTCCCTCACCGGATAATGGATGTTCTTCATCAACAGGCGTATCTCCAACATAGAGCATGGCATCCAGAGCACTTTCCAGTTCCTTCAAATTTTCCGGAGTGTCATTCACCATTAACCTATCTCCAGCCTGAATTTGCGCATCGGGCAACGGTACAACATAGGTTCCAGTACCCCGCATAATGCGTGATACTTCCAGCAAACCTGAGCTCTTTTCAATCAGTTCTGTCAATGTCTTACCGACTGCAAAACCGTCTTCCAATATAACCAGTTGGGCAGTAAATATTCTTGGGGAGGTATCGCTGAGTATGGCCTTACGAGTAGGCAGTAAGCGTGGCGCAATCAACCATAAATAAACAATAGCAATAGCGGCAACGATTGCTGCCGGTACAAAAAAATCAAACATCTGCAGTCTTCTTAACCCCATATCTGCAGCAACTGAAACAACTAACAAATTCGTCGAGGTGCCAATACTGGTACTCATTCCTCCGACCAGAGTGGCAAATCCCATTGGCATTAACATCCCCGAAGCTGGCTCTCCGGTTCGCAGCGATACACTGATTAGAATAGGAAGCAGCAGTACGACTATCGGCACATTATTAACAAATGCACTCAGAAAAGCGCCAACCAGCAAGGTCAGCAACATACTCAATGCTGGGCTAACAAGCCATAAGCGTGCCAGAATTCGGCCAAGAGGTACTAGCGCTCCGGTGCGCACTAAACCATTTCCGGCAATCATTAAGGCACACACTGCCACCAGCGCTTCATGGCCAAAACCACTGAAAAACTGCAACGCCTCAAGATGTTGCCCCTGCGAATTGACGTAAGGAAAAACAGTAAAACCGATGCTCAGCATGGCCAGAATAAACAGACTCGACGTCTCAATGGCAATAGATTCTCTGGTAAATAGAAACAGGGCAAGCAACACAAGCAATAACACAGCCAGTGCATGCGCATCAGGAAGCGGTGGCAAAGTCGTTATATTCATTGCTGGCACCTGTCGTTAACCTTTTCTATTGGTATGAGCATGGTAAGGCTAGGCTTGCTGTGAAGTTTTTCCACAAAGCGCTTCAAAGCAGGTTGAGATATGTTGAATATATATCAGTTAAATATTAGGCATTGTTTCTAACTAAAGCGAATTGAAGGTACGCGCGACAAACTTATCTGCGGTAAGCCCTTACTGGCTAATAACCCCCAACGTAAAAACAACCCCAAAGTAAAAAAA
Source organism: Shewanella sp. ALD9 (assembly GCF_002836315.1). Lineage (NCBI taxonomy): Bacteria > Pseudomonadati > Pseudomonadota > Gammaproteobacteria > Alteromonadales > Shewanellaceae > Shewanella > Shewanella sp. ALD9. Next base: position 180,516 of record NZ_PJCD01000001.1, on the reverse strand, counting down.
CCATAATAAAGCAAACGTAATTTACACGAGTAAGCACTTTGCCTGTTGCAAGGTCGCTAACTCATCTTCCGTTGGATTAAGCGCGATAACACTGTCAATTTGCATCAGTAACGACTGCCAAAGCGGTTCGATAACTTGGCGCTGAATCTCGTTGGCGTGCAAATTAGCTTGTTGTAATAAATACGCTGCTTGTACCACATCGATACGGCCTAAAATGCCGTCGGCTAAGGCGACACTCAGTTCAATCATCGCGGTGACATTACGGCCGTATTTAATCACTTCATGTAAATAGTGTTCAGCAATATTAAGTTGCTGTTGGCTAGCAACATCGTCGTGCAAAATATCACTGCCACAACGTAACATCGCATCTAATTGACCTTGTTCGGCGGCTTCTTGCATCCATTGCTGGCTCGTAGCGATATCAACCTGGCAGCCCTCACCTTGTTCAAGCATCAGCGCCAAATGATATTGTGCATGCGGGTAACCGGTTTGCGCGGCTTTATTTACCCATAAGTAAGCTTGTTCAAATTGTTGGTTTTGATAAAACAGCACCCCAAGGTTTGACATTGCTTCAGCATCTTCTGCATTAGCGGCTAATGTCAGCAATGTTTCGGCTTGATTAATATCCACTTCAAATTGATCACTGCCCACCAGATAAAAGAAACCTAATAAGGCCTGCGCATTAACAATACCTTGTGCTGCAGCTTGCGCAATAAACGCCTCGCCCGTCGCAGGATTTGCCGCACCACTATAGCCATGCAGTAAGCTCACGCCATGCTCAAACAATGCCGCTTGATGATGAACTGATGCAATATGAAACCAATGTGCTGCTTGGGCAAATACATCCGCTGACGTTTGCTCAACCGTGGTTGATATAAGGCTTGGAGTGTTTGATTCTGCTGAATTTGAACTTGAACTTGAACTTGAACTTGAACTTGAACTTGAATTTGAATTTGAATTTGCTAAGAGTGAACCGTCTGTGGTTTGCGCCAACGCACGCTCTTGCTCTTGTAGCATTAATCCTTTGGCTTTAAGTGACATCCCCACTAAATACTGTGCTTCGGGGTCATTCTTCATCACTGCGCGATAACATAAGTCGCGGCCAGCATATGAATCAAATGCTTCAAATTGATAGCGCGGAGCAGCACCTTGATGCAGTGAAGGATATAGCTTTGCAATTATTTGCAGAATTTGATGGATCGACTTTTCTGCGATGCTAACAAGCTGAGTTTGAGTTAAATGATATTTTTCAGGATGCGCACCACGATTACCATCACTGCGCAATCGGTGTAACGCCCGCACTGCAGCAACATCAATAACGCGTCGAAGGTTTAGCTGCTCGATACGATCATACAAGTTTGCCGAGGTAAACGTTACATCATGCTGCACCGCTAATTGAGCGGCGAGTTTATGGGTAAAGCTGCGAATGTAAACTAACGCTTGGGTAGGAATATCGCGTACATAGCTTTTAGCTAAACGGTAATCATCGCTCAACTCAACAGAGAAACCATTAATAAACTCAATATCATTTAACAATGGTTTCTCCTTTTAGCATGTTGATTGAATATTTATCCCTCTGCTTTATCGGCATCCGGTGTTTTACGATTAACCATATACAATCTAAATAACGCAATATTAACAAACAAACCTAAGAACGAAAACGTTGCTTCAACCACCAGCTGCAATGGAAAACCAACTTGCATCGCGACTTGTGAAAACATGCCAGCTAATAGAGACAATGGCACGTACAGCATTAATACCGCAATGGTTTTAATCGTTATAGGGCCGCTAAATTTAAAGCTACTCTTAATCGCTTCTAAAGGTGTTAAACGTTCAACCACCACCATAAAGTTCACATAGGCGAGGCGAGAAAACAAGTACAAGCTCACGATTAAGCCAATCAACCATAGTGGGCCAAACGCAGCAAAGATCATCACCGGCGCTAAAATGGCTAAACCAGAAAATACTCCAGCCAGTAATAATGGCGGTACAAAAGGCAAACTAGCCTTTAATATTTGTGCCGGGGCAAGATCATGGCCTTGAGAGCGTAGCTCTAAATACAAAGTTAATGCGGCAATTAAAAACGAAAACACCAACAATAACACCATCATTGCTGCAGCGTGTACTGCACCGAATTGTGGGTTTTCAGCATCAGCCTGTAGCATTTCATTACCTAGCCAAAGTTGAATAGCGACTTGGATTAACAGTAATGGCAGCGTCAGTACGGCAAGCTGACGGATGTGGTTTCGAAAAAAGTTAAATGCTTCAGTCAAAATTGCAAACAATGACATGTGGGTTCCAGTAATCTATTAACAACGAATATTGCGCTTAGGATACCCAAAAAAAATGCATTTTGCACAAGTCTAATGTGTAAAAATCGCGATCATCTGTCGCATTTATGTAAATCAGGGTAAAATGATGCATAAGTTTAGACATTGAGCCACATCAAAGGACACTCATTATGAAATTAGCTTCTGCATTACCGGTACTGTTTACCGTCTTCGTATTCTCAGCGCCAGCATCTGCGGGCTGGTTAGACAACGTGGCTGAAATAACTAAAAAACCAGCAACTGAACAAGCCAAAACCATTGCACTGTCTGAAACAATAGAACAATCTGAAACAACTGAGCAATCAAGTGCTTTAGTGGGTAACGTTATGTCTCAACTTGGCTTATCTCAAACCCAAGCTGAAGGCGGGTTAGGCTCACTACTTAGCTTGGCTCAAACCAATTTAGGTGAAAATGATTTTAGCCAATTAAGCGACAGCATCCCAAATGCGGACGGTCTACTGGCTGCAGTTCCTGCTTTATCATCAGGCAATGGCATGTCAGGATTATTGTCACAAGCAGGTAATTTAGGTTCAGCGTTACAAGGTAGCGCAATGGTATATGATGCTTTTGAAAAGCTTGGTATCTCAAAAGAATATATTACCCCTATGGTTGATATCGCTAAAAACTATCTCCAACAGAGTGGTGGTGACGGTACGGTTGATTTATTAATGAAAGGCTTAGGTTCAGTCTTATAATCATTATTAAGACGGCTTAAAGCTACCCTAACACTCGCGTTAACATTATTTAATCCCAAGCCATTCGCTTGGGATTAGCATTTTTGCTAGCATAAAAATGAATAGTAACATTGGACAGAATAATTATGATCGCCAAACTAAAGCAATTTCTCCAATCGCATACTCAAGAAAGTAGCCCAGAAGAGAAACAGAAAAACCTCAACCTGGCCGCGGCAACCCTATTGCAAGAGGTTGTGTACGCCGACGAAAATTTGGCTGCTGCTGAAGCTGCTTTACTGCCCGAAGTGCTCATCAGCACTTTAGGCATTAACCCAGAAGAAGCGATAACCCTCATAGAAGAAGCAAATCAAAGCCGTAAAAATGCCACGTCTCTATTTGAGTTTACCGCCGAAATCAATGCTCAATTTAGTATTGATGACAAACAAAAATTACTGCTGTCAATGTGGCAATTAGCTTATGCCGATGGTGAATTGTCGCAATATGAAGACCAAATTATTCGCCGCACAGCTGATTTACTGCATTTAAAGCACAGTGAACTGATTCAAATGCGCAATATCGCCATGGAAACTCGCTAAATAATAGCCAATTAGCCTTGGCTATTATTGAGTAAATACTTACGCGTAAGATGAGCTTTTTGCCACCACATAAAAGGGGCGATAACCAACACCAATACAATGGCGTAAATCATATTACTGCCAAGCGCGATGCCCAAACCAACACAAAACAAACAACCTGCAATCACTAATGGTAGATACCGCTTGCTGAGTAACTTAGCTGCAGACAACATCGCCAATAAGTAAATAATCACAAACACGCCATTACTCCAAGCGATTAAGTCTTCTAATTCTTGAGTGCTATAAAAGGTCACGATGATCACCACCGCCATAGCCCCCAAAATGGCAAACAAGGCTCTAAAGGGCACACCGTGTGGGTTTAATTTATCAAAATAGCGCGGTAAAATGCCTTCTTTACTGAAGCTCCACAATAAACGCGCGGCACTAGCAGCATACACATTCACTGTTGCTAACCCGCTAGCGATGCCCAATACTCCGATGATATACGCGCCATATCCACCCAAAAAGGTGTTTGATAACAAATAATCAAATGCCGATATCATCGCTAAGCCGTCACCCTCGGTTGGTACCATTAGCAATAAAAAAGTACAGGCTAAATAAATAACACCCACTAATACGGTGCCCATCATCATTGCAGGCAGCAAATCTTTTTCGGGTTGGCGAAAGTCGCTGGCAAGATGTGTCATGGCCTCAATGCCTAGAAAACTCCAAAAACCAATACCCATTGCTAGCATCACCCCACTAAACTGCGGATGACTGCCATGCGCAAAGGTTTGTAGCTGATCGACATTTAACCCGCTGGCACCAAATAATATTGCGACTACCGATACAATCAACAAGGTTAACGCAAACTGTAATTTTGCCGACACCTGAATACCTTTAATATTCAGCAGCAATAACACAGCCACAATCAATAACTCTGCGACTAATTGACCTAGCCCAGAAATCGATATTAATGCTTCTAAAAATTGAAAGGTCATTAAAATTGCAGCAGGTGCACCAATGGGGATCACTAATAAAAAAATCAGCCCAATTGTTCGGCCTGCTGTAGCACCAAATGCTTTTTCAATAAAGTAAGCTGGACCCGCTGCATGCGGGAATCGACTCGCTAACAAACCAAATACTAATGCGACTGGGATAATGGCTACCGTTAATAACAACCATGCTAATAGCGAACCTGAGCCCGCTACCTCTATGGTCATTTGCGGTAAAATAAATACCCCAGTGCCTAGCAATGTGGTGGCCATTAAGCCAGCGCCTTGCCAGCGTCCTATTGTTGCGGTCATTTGATTCATTATCTTATTCTTACTGTGATATATTGCGATATTATAAGGCCAAACAGTAAAACATTCTGCGGGTTAATGAGCTCAATTTGCTTTGCTAAACCGACAATATGACGGATAAAAAGCAACTTTCCGTCATAATGACAGTATGTAGGTGTGACACACAATTATCGGGATATAAATCATTGGATAAATTTGATAAAGCGATTATAAACGAATTACGCCACAATGCTCGACAGAGTATTTCGTTTATTGCTGAGCAAGTGAATTTATCGCGCAGTGCTGTCACCGAGCGAATTAAGAAATTAGAACAAACGGGTGTTATCCGTGGCTATCAGGTTTTACTGAGTGAGTCGCAAAAACAAGGCGTGTCGGCATACTTTGAAATTCAGCATCGTTGCGCCCGTTGCGCCGAAGTCATCCATATTTTCACCACCATACCGGAAGTGATAACTTGCCAAGGCATTACCGGCGACATGGATTTATTGGTTTATGTGCATGCCAATTCTATGCAACGATTACATGAAATTCGCGAATTTATTGATGCTCAAGCTGACATCGTCAAAATTAAAACCCATGTAGTCATGAGCGAATGGATAAACAACCAAGCATAAAAAAGCTCTGTATAAACAGAGCTCAATGGTTAAGTGCCTTGACTAGGCTAATTGCTTACCTATTTCTAACCCTTTACCTCTTAACTCGATGAGCTTCTCGGCTAGCCCAGCCATATCCATTTTAATAATGCCCGCTTTGTGGTTAGTTATATCTGCCAACCAAGCGGTAAAAGATTCGTCATCTCGTTGATCATCCCAATGTTCAAACACCTCGTGCGACAAATAGATAACGGCAGCCAGCTTAGAAACCGGCTTGGCATTAAGCGGTGCGCGTTGATGCTCGATCCCTTGCACTAATGAAGGAGTAAATTTCCACGCTTTAGCTAATAGAGCACCAACAGAAGGTGAGTCGAAACCTAATAAGCTCGTTTCAAGCTGTTGCTTATCTGCCCCTTCAGCGACAGCGGCTCTGATTTGTGCTGCGACCGAAGGCTCAACAACGGCAATCAGTAAATCACCAATATTGTGTAAAATTGCGCACGTAAAAGCTTCATCTGGTGCAACGCCACAACGTTTGGCTACTTCTTGTGAATACAGGGCGACTTCAAAAGTCTCACCCCAGAATTGGGCGAGATCAATCCCTTCTGCATTAGGAATTGCACCAATAACCGCAGAAGCAATCACTAACGTCCGCAACGTTTGCATACCTAATCGAATCACAGCTTCGTCAATAGAACCCACTTCACGACTGCGACCAAAATGAGCTGAATTAGCTAACCTCAATACTCTAGCGCTAATAAGAGGATCTTGAGCCACTTTGGCTGCAATACTCTTTACGGTGGTATTTTCATTATTAACCGCATCTAACAATTCACTAACCGCTTTGGGTAAGCGAGGTAACTCATCAACTCTTTTTAATAATGCAGCAGATTCCATATTCCGAGAGTCCTTGTTATTATTTTTAATACAATAAATAAATCATATTAATAACATTAGCACAACATAAATAAAGCAAGAGAGGATGAGGCTGATATTTGATTGTAGCCTTAACAACTTATTTCGCAGATTTTGGATAAAAATCTGCGCTAAATCTTAGATATAACGCTAACTTGGCGTTACACTAATATTCGTTTATTTATTTGTAATATGAGCCAATATGCAACAACAGACCAGCGCCGATATGAATTTGTTATGGGGTCAATTGATCTTGGAAGAGCTTGCGCGCTTAGGGGTTAAGCATGTGTGTATGGCACCAGGTTCTCGCTCAACTCCGCTAACATTGGCCGCTGCTAGTCAAACCCAGATCACTCGTCATATTCATTTTGACGAGCGTGGTTTAGGGTTTATGGCCCTTGGATTGGCAAAAGCAAGCAATGCGCCAGTCGCCATCATTACCACCTCAGGCACCGCCGTGGCCAATCTTTATCCAGCCATTGTTGAGGCGTGGTTAACCCATGTGCCGCTGATTATTTTATCTGGTGACAGACCACCAGAGCTGATTGATTGTGGTGCGAATCAAGCGATTATTCAGCCTGCTATTTTTGCTCAATATGCTAAACAAGTTAACTTACCAACGCCTGATCTTGGTTATCCGGCTAATGCATTATTGAGTACTATCGATCATGCTGTAGCTAACCAACACCAGCCGGTTCACATAAACTGTATGTACCGTGAGCCGCTATACCCAACAGAATTGGTGACATTGGCTCACGTAAAAAAAACCGCGAGCTTTACAACTGCAACCTATCTTGCACCATTAAACCAGTGGTTTGAAAACACTAAACCACTGACGCGCTATGCTAGCCTAACGACTGCAGAGTTACCCACTACAGACACCTTAATGCGCTTTGTTCACGGTAAAGGCGTGATAGTGGTTGGTACCTTAGCTCCTGAAGATAATCCACAGCAAATCGTCGCGTTAGCACAGAAGCTTGGCTGGCCAGTATTAGTTGATGCACAATCACAGTTGCGTCAGCATCCAGGCGTAATAGGCCACGTTGACCAGTTATTATTAAACCCGAAAGCCAACAAACAACTCGAGCAAGCTGAGCGGATATTAGTCTTTGGTGGGCGTTTTATTTCTAAACGTTTACTTCAATATATTGCCCAACAACCTTGGCATAGCTACTGGCATGTAGGTAAATACGGCGATCGTTTAGACCCGAGCCATCAATCTAAAGAATTTTATCAGGCAAATGTTCAAGCGGTATGCCAATTACCTTGGCCACGCTCATCACAAGCCAACTGGGCATTACAATTATTACCGCTAAATGAGTCATTGGAGTCGCTGTTTAAACAACAAATCGACAATACAACCTTTGGTGAAGCCCAAGTTGTGCGTGCCATAGCATTGGCTCAAACAGATCAACATATACTGTTTATCGGTAATAGTTTACCTATCAGGCTCTACGATATGTACGCACCAATTGCCACCAATACACCGGCAATTTATACCAACCGAGGGGCATCGGGCATTGATGGATTAATTGCAACCGCTTGTGGCGTAGCCGCAGACAAAAATGCATCTACAACCCTAGTGATGGGCGACCTATCCTGTTTGCATGATTTCAATTCTCTGGCACTGTTAAAACAAATGACTCAACCATTTGTGCTGGTTATTATTAATAATGATGGCGGTAATATTTTTAATCTATTACCTGTACCCAATGAAAGCCTGCGCAATGATTTTTATCGATTAAGCCACGGTTTAGAGTTTGGTTATGGCGCTGCTATGTTTGGTTTAGCCTATCGACAAGCAGATGATATTGAGTCGTTTAATCAAGCGTATCAAGAAGCCTTTGAGTTTAATTGTGCCTCAGTGATTGAAGTCAATGTCAGCCCAACTCAAGCCAGCGACCAAATAGCACAAATCAGTCAATGGGTGAAACAACACTAATGGTAATGATCCGTCGCTTTGGCCAACCACAATTACCAGCATTATTAATGCTGCATGGTTTTTTGGGTAGTAAAGACGACTGGTCTATTTTAATGCCACGTTTAAGCCAATATTTTCATTGTATTTGCATTGATTTACCAGGCCATGGCACTAACGTAGACACTTTAAACTCACCGGGACTACACCAAACGGCAGAGCTTATTGTGAGTAAAATGCATAGCATGGGTTATATGCAGTTTCATGTATTGGGTTACTCACTCGGCGGACGAATAGCGCTGCATATTGCAGATGATTATGCTGATTCGCTCTTGAGCTTAACGCTCGAATCCGCTCATCCTGGCTTGCAAGATGCTCAGCAACAAGCCGCGCGAGCTAAAAGCGATAGTATCTGGGCGAAAAAACTCCAGCATATGCCCATAGCGGACTTTCTCAGTCTTTGGTATCAACAAGCGGTTTTTAATGACTTGAGTCAATCTCAAAAGCAGCAACTTATTGCAATACGCCGCAGCAATGATCCACAACGCTTAACCAATTGTTACATGACAACGTCTCTTAGTTTGCAGCAAGACTGCCGCACTGTACTTGAGTCGCTAACGTGTCCATGTCATTTTATGTATGGGGTTGATGACAAAAAATTTGCTCAGGTGGCTATAGATTGGCAGGCGACACTGGCAGAGTCTGGTTTAGGCACTTTGCAGTTACATCCTTTGCACGCCGCAGGACATAATATTCACAGCCTGCATCCTCAATTGTTTACCGACACCTTACTGGGGTTATTGTGCTTAGATCCGTTAACGGATCCAAAGGAGTAACAATGTCATCAGATAACTCAACGATAACCAGCTGTACTCTGTATCAATATCAAATTGAGCTCAACCCTAGTTTACCTGTAGGCATACAACGAATTGATTTTCGTAAAGGGTTAGTGCTTGCTATCCAGCTCAATAATCAACAAGTGGCTTGGGTTGAAATTGCCCCATTATCAGGCATCGATATTGATAGCCAACCAATAACAGGGTTTAGCCAAGAGTCGCTTGATGAGGTGACATCACAGCTGTTGTCAATATTACCGAGTTTGATCGATCAACCCTTAGCGATTTTAGCCAATATTGCCGAGCAGATGTCGCTGCCATCATTGGCATTCTCATTGAGCTTATTGGATTCAAAACTAACCCATCGATTGCCTGTTCGCATCGAAAATCCACAGACTCAGTTAGCTGTGGTGCCATTACTTTACGATGGAATGTCAGCACACGTTATTACTCAAAAGTTACAGACACTGAGCAGCATCAACAGCGTAAAAATTAAAGTCGCTCAAACCAGTATGGAAAGCGAAATCAAATTTATTTATCAAGTGCTGGCAATCGCACCTCACGTAACATTACGCTTAGATGCTAATCGTGGTTTTAGTCTTGAACAGGCTATCGACTTTTTAGCGTGTTTACCAAAACACAAAATTGAATATATTGAAGAGCCATGTATTAACCCCAGTGATAATGCCCAAATACACCGGCAATTAGGAATAAAATATGCTTTAGATGAGTCATTAAATTCATCTCAATTTGATCTCGATTTAGCATTACAACAACCCGGTTTAGGCGCATTAATTATCAAACCCATGTTATTGGGTTCGCTGGATAAATTGCAAAACATGATTAGCCAAGCTCATCTTGCTGGTGTGCGCGGTATAGTAAGTTCAAGCTTAGAAGCTGACCTCGGTATCAGCGACTTACGCATAGTGAGCCAGGCACTAACACCAGATGAACCACCAGGCCTTGATACATTAAGCGCCTTTGGCAAAACCTTGCTGTTAGCCACCTCTGGGTTATCTCCACGGCTAAATCATCAAGTGTTGCAATTACTGACTCACATCGGCCAACCACAAGACTCAGGCGAGGCTGATATATAATGATGTCACCTTTGCATCAAGCAGCATTAAATCATCCAGATGCTATTGCTATTGAAAGTAGCCATAAAGCCGTCAATCCGAGCATCACTACTGGTAATAAGACTTGCAACAATACTTGCCCCACGACTCGCGTCAGTTATGCTCAGTTAAGTGGTTTAGTTCACTGCGTAGTGCAACAATTGCAATCACAAGGTGTTAAGCATGGCGATATTGTAGCTTGTGTGTCACACAATAATATTGACATGATTTGCCTATATTGGGCATGCATTGATGCGGGATGGATATTTTTACCTTTGTCACCTCGATTGGCTGATGTGCAGATTAATCAGCTTATCAAACGCTTTGATCTCCAATGGTTATGGACCGATAACGTCAGCAGAAAAACCGCAATTGAGATTGCCTACTGGCTCGATATTGAACTGCCTCAAAAAGTAGATCAACTAAGCAACCAAGCTGTTGAGGTATCACCACATCAAGCTTCCAATATTATTCTCACATCTGGTTCAAGTGGAACACCCAAAGCTGCGGTACATTGCTTAACTAACCATTTGAGCAGCGCCAAAGGGGCTGCAACGTTTATTGCTTTAGCGCCGTCTGACGCTTGGCTATTATCGTTACCACTGTTTCATATTGGTGGGTTGGCCATTATTCATCGTTGCACTTTGGCTGGAGCCTGCATTGTATTGCGAGATCCCGCATTGACACTGGCCGAACAGCTAACAAGTAGCCATATCACCCATGTGTCATTAGTGCCAACCCAGGCGATACAGATACTCCAGCAACATCCCGCGGCGTTTACCAATGTAAGCGCATTACTGTTGGGTGGCGGAGCCATAGAACCGGCTCTTATTGATGCACTACAACACCTGCACATTAATGCTTACACCAGCTATGGTATGACAGAGATGAGCTCGCAAATTACCACCGCTAAAGCCAATTTATTAGGCCATCATGGTTGTCCTTTGCCTTCAAGACAACTGAGGTTGAAAGACGGGGTGATTTGGGTAAAAGGTGAGTGTTTATTTTTAGGCTATTTAACCGACCAGGGGTTAAGCTTGCCATTAGATGATCAAGGTTGGTTTTGTACCCACGACAAAGGACTGTTAGATCCAGAAGGACAACTGAGTATTTTAGGCCGCATGGATAACATGTTTATTTGTGGCGGTGAGAACATTCATCCAGAACAACTTGAAGCAGTATTATTAACTCATCCCAATGTCGCGCAAGCGATTGTATTTGCCCTAGACGATACAATTTTTGGCCACTTACCTGCTGCCATTATTGATTATTGTGTCGCAGACAATAGTACTAATGCAATTGAACTCGAAACCGTTAATGCCAATCCAGTTGATTTCGAGACCGTTAACATGGAGGCTGTTGACTTAAAGACTGTTGATTTAAGAGCCATTGATGTCGACAACATTAACCTGCAGCTGAGTCAGTTAGTTGAATCAACACTGGCGCGTTTCAAGCGGCCTAGACAATTTTTTGGTTGGCCAAAAGACGTCGTCACCAGTGGTTTAAAAGTGCCAAGAAAAAGCATCATCAACGCCATTCAAACCCAGATAGACGCAGCAAAAATAGCACCATAATAATATTGATTGCTCAACAACGCTTAACCATCGGTGGCTTCGGCCTATTTGATGGCACTAAATTCGCTTATTCGAAATTTGCCTATACGACACTGGCTAACTCTAAAGTGAATGGGTCTACATTGGATTGATCTCAGTTCAACATCAATGAGTGCTGATAAAGCTTCGCAGCCAAATTATCAAATTATCAAATTCCAGCCATAAAAAAACCTGCCGTAGCAGGTTTTAATCTATCAAAATCGAATACGCTGGAGTGTTACTCCATACAAGATTTAAGCTTGTTCATGGCATTCTTTTCTAACTGTCTGATTCGCTCAGCAGAGACTTCATAAGTCGATGCAAGTTCCTGCAAAGTCACTTTAGTATCATCTAACCAACGCGCACGTAATATATGCTGACTACGTTCGTCTAAGGTTTTAATGGCCGATAATAAACGTGTTTGAGAGTCTGCTTCCCAATTGGCATGCTCAACCTGATCCGCCACATCTGAAGAATGATCTTCTAAATATAATGCTGGGGCAAAATCATGATGATCGTCATCGCTGTCATTGGTTAAGTCGAAGGCCGGATCTTGGGCTGCCATCCGTGATTCCATTTCGGTCACATCAGCTTTCGATACACCTAAATTCTCTGCAACCATGGTCACTTCAGCGTCACTAAACCAACCTAAACGCTTTTTAGACTTACGAATATTAAAGAATAATTTACGCTGTGCTTTCGTGGTCGCTACTTTCACGATACGCCAGTTTTTCAACACGTATTCATGAATTTCAGCTTTAATCCAATGCACCGCAAAAGACACAAGGCGAACACCAACATCTGGGTCGAAGCGTTTAACCGCTTTCATCAAGCCAATGTTACCTTCTTGAATAAGATCTGCCTGTGGTAAACCGTATCCTGAATAACCTTTCGCAACATGCACAACAAAACGAAGATGCGACATAATTAATTGCTTTGCCGCTTGTAGGTCGCCATTTTCTTGTAAACGCTTGGCGATGTCGTACTCTGTATCGGCGTCCAGCATATTGATGCTGGTCACAGACTGGATGTACGCTTCTAGGCTACTAGCATTATGCGGAACCGCCAGCGCCATTGATTGCGTTTGATAAGTCATTCGCTCTCCTACTACATTCAAAAATATATTTCAGCTAACTCGGTACGATGATTCTGTACGATGAATAAGGTCTCTTGGTTCACAACACAAGAGAGCTAACTCGATTTAGCCGATAAACTATCAACTATATGACATCATATGTCAAATAAGGTTCTACTAGATGAACATTTTTACCGCAAGGCTATCGCAATGCAAGTGAACAAACGTTCATTATTAAGGCTTAAGCTTCATTATACGCCTGCAATTATGACGGTTCAATGCTACGTAAGTGTTGTCGTACAGATAAATATGAGCCAAACCAGCCTAAGAATGATGCCAATAACACCAGTTTAATCAACTCTGAAAATGTTAATGACTGGATGGTTAATTCACTGCCATATAATCCCAGTAACTCTGCTAAGGCACCATCGAGATACCACACTAACACATTAATAATGAGCCAAGCCAAAATGCCACCGATGACCCCATACCAAATTCCAGTATATAAAAACGGACGTTGAATAAAGGCTTCGGTTGCACCCACTAGCTTCATTACTTCAATTTCGGTTCGACGGTTCATAATCGCAAGCCGAATGGTATTGCCAATAACTAACACCACCGCAAGAACCAGCAAGGCAGCAATGGCCAACACTGTTTTTTCAAGTAATTTAAGTAATGCCTGCAGACGCTCTAACCATTCAATATCTAAACGACCAAAGTTAACTTCGGATTCACGTTCTAATTTTACCAGTAACTCACGCGCCCCTGTGGGACTAGAATACTTAAGCGAAGGCGTTACCGTAACGACTGCAGGTAGTGGGTTTTCATCTAAATATGACAACGCCTCACCAAAACCAGATAAGCGTTGAAACTCTTCTAATGCTTGATCGCGACTAATATAAGTGACCGATTCAACCTCGCGGAATGCTTTGATACGCGACAACAAACTTTGAATGGATTGCTCACTGCGGCCTTTATTAATAAATAACGAAATTTCAGCGGCACTGTTCCAAGATTGAGTGATGTTTTCAGCATTTTTTACCAGTACCTGCAATGCCGCCGGTAAACTTAAACTCACGCCCAATACTGCCATGGTCATAATGGATGAAACAGGGCTGCGCCAAAGTTCTCCCATACTCGACATGCCTTGTTGCACATGGCGAATAAAAAACATCACAATACGACCGCTTAAAGGTAATTTACTCTGAGTAATATTCACTTTTTTACTCATCGTATTGTCTCCCCACCAGCAGTAGAACGTTCTCCACCGAGCATACGTCCTTCACGCAGAGTAAAAGTGCGATATTTCATGCGCGCAATAAGGCCTAAATCATGGGTGGCAATTAGCACGCTAGTACCCGAGTCATTAAAGGCTTCGAATAAGCGTAAAATATCCATCGATAATTTAGGGTCTAAGTTACCCGTAGGTTCATCGGCCAACAACAGTGGTGGCTTGTTAACAATAGCGCGGGCAATGCCGACTCGTTGTTGTTCACCACCCGACAGCATTATCGGCAAATGCCGTTCTTTGCCATATAAACCCACCATGTCGAGTGCGCCAGCAACACGCTTACGAATTTCGCCATGGGTGAAACCTTCGATCACTAACGGCAAGGCAATATTGTCAAATACGGTTTTATCCATCAACAAGTGATGATTTTGGAAGATCACCCCAATATTGCGACGTAAATAGGGCACATGTTTTGGCCCTACATTGGCAATGTTATGCCCATTAATAGACACCTTACCTGCCGTAGCACGTTCAATAACCGTAATAAGTTTGAGCAAGGTACTTTTACCCGCACCAGAATGGCCGGTTAAAAAAGCCATTTCACCTTGTCGAAGGTGAAAGTTGACATCCATAAGGGCCTTTTGGCCTCCAGCATAGATTTTACTGACCTGCTCAAATTGGATCATAAATTATTGGTCCGTTTTATCCTGGCTAAATAATGCTTCAATAAAGTCATTGGAGTTAAAAGTACGCAAATCATCAATTTGCTCACCGACACCAATATGACGAATAGGAATAGAAAACTTATCGGCAATCGCAAAAATCACCCCGCCTTTGGCGGTACCATCTAATTTACTGATGGTAATCCCCGTCACGCCAACCGCTTCTTTAAACAATTGTGCTTGGCTAATAGCATTCTGACCAGTGCTAGCATCTAGCGTTAGCATGACTTCATGAGGCGAATCTGGGTCGAGTTTTTTCATCACTCGCACGACTTTTTTCAACTCTTCCATTAAGTGACTTTTGTTTTGCAAACGTCCCGCTGTATCTGCAATTAATACGTCTACTTTACGCGCTTTAGCGGCTTGTAAGGCATCGAATATAACTGAAGCACTGTCTGCGCCAGTATGTTGGGCCACGACCGGAATATTATTGCGTTGTCCCCACACTTGTAACTGCTCAACGGCTGCTGCGCGGAAGGTATCACCGGCAGCTAACATGACAGATTTACCCTGGCTTTGGTACTGTTTAGCCAGTTTACCTATCGTGGTGGTTTTACCCACACCATTGACACCAATCATAAGAATGACAAACGGGCCATTGGCGTTATCGGGAACTAAAGGAATGGCTACCGGATCGAGCATTTTTTGCATTTCTTCACGCATTAAATCATAAAGTGCTTCTGCATCTTTAAGTTGCTTACGTGATGCATGCTCGGTCAGGCTTTTAATTAATTTATTGGTGGTTTCGACACCCACATCAGCGATTAACAATTGTTCTTCGAGTTCTTCAAATAACTCATCATTAATTTTTTTACCGCGGAATAAGCCAATGAAACCAGAACCAATATTCTCGCTGGTGCGCATTAAGCCACGCTTTAAGCGGGCAAACATACCCTCTTTTTGTGGTTTAGCTTGCGGTTCATCTTGTTGTGCTAACTCAATAGACTCTATCGGTGCTTGTTGCTCGGCTACTTGTTGTTCTGCTAATTGCTGCTCTGCTAATTGCTGTGCGGCTAGTTCTGTAGCTAAAGCTTCGGTTGCTAAGGCTTCAGCTGCTAACGTTTCTGCAGCAATACGTTCAGCATCGACACGGGCTTGTTCTGCTCGTTCATTGTCGATACGCTCTTGCTCAAGACGCTTCGTTTCTAGATGAAGCTGCTCGAGACGAATCTGTTCAGCACGTTCGGCTTCTAAACGTTCAGTTTCTAAACGCTGAATCTCTTGTGCTTGCTTTTGTTGCTCAGCCTGCTCAGCGGCTAGCTTTTCTGCAGCAATACGCTCAGCATCGATACGGGCTTGTTCTACTCGTTCACTGTCGACACGCTCTTGCTCAAGACGCTTATTTTCTAGATCAAGCTGTTCAAGACGAAGTTGTTCAATACGTTCGGCTTCTAAGCGTTCAGTTTCTAAACGCTGAGTCTCTTGCACTTGCTTTTGTTGCTCTGCCTGCTCAACGGCTAGCTTTTCTG
This sequence comes from Shewanella sp. ALD9, assembly GCF_002836315.1. Classification (NCBI taxonomy): domain Bacteria; kingdom Pseudomonadati; phylum Pseudomonadota; class Gammaproteobacteria; order Alteromonadales; family Shewanellaceae; genus Shewanella; species Shewanella sp. ALD9. Next base: position 164,167 of record NZ_PJCD01000001.1, on the reverse strand, counting down.
AAGTTAAAACATCAGCAGCTAACTTATCCGCGGCAATACGCCCAGTGTCGATATACGCTTGTTCTGCGCGTTCGCTTTCGAGACGTTCTTGCTCAAAACGCTCAACGTCTAGATGCGCTGTTGCTTCAGTTTGCTTTTGCAGCTCAGCTTGTTGGGTTTGGTCAGCAGACTCTGTTGCAACTTCATTTTCCGCATCAATATCGAGTTGTTGCTGTTCTTCAACTTCAGGGACGGGCTTATCTTTACGAAACCAGGAAAAAAAACCTTTCTTTGCCATGTTTGCTACCAGTATTTATATGCTTAAAAATTCAGTTGAAGCCGTTTGTTGCATCTCTAACCAGTAAAATGATGAATACTCACATTTAATCACAAGTTTGATATAAAATAACGGCGGTTCAGATTGTGGCATAGTCTACCACTTTCTATTTTCTTTGTTCAGGCAAAATCACGAGGGTGAGATGGCTAAAAAAAATACCAGCAGCGGTCAGGTGCGGATTATTTCAGGTCAATGGCGATCTCGTAAGCTACCGATCCATGATCTTGAAGGTTTACGCCCAACAACTGATCGCGTCCGCGAGACCTTATTTAATTGGCTTGCCAACGATATCCGTGGTGCCAGAGTACTCGATTGCTTTGCCGGCAGCGGTGCTTTATGCCTTGAAGCTTTATCCCGTTATGCCAGTTTTGCTACCATAATTGAACTGCAAAAAAATGCTGCTAATCAGTTGAAACAAAACCTTGCCACCCTGCAATGTCAAAATGCACAGGTTATTAATGCCGACAGTTTACAAGTGCTTGCTAAAGGCACACCCAGTGGGTTTGATATTGTGTTTATCGATCCACCGTTTCGTAAAGATTTAGTAAACAAAACCATTGAGTTATTGATGCAACATCAATGGTTAAACCCCAATGCACAAATTTATCTCGAAACCGAATCAGAATTAACCTCAGTCAATGTGCCAGCAACCTGGGTTGCCTTAAAAGAAAAAAAGGCAGGTCAAGTATGTTATCGACTGTACCAATATCAGCCGAACAATACCGAACTATCGTCCGATTAAGTTAATGCCTATATCAATACACGATATTATACTAATTGGTAAAACGGCCACTTTGTCGATGTGGTGTTTGGTGGCTTACGGCTTGTTTATTTTCAGCCCTGATGTATCGCTGTTTATTAATACGTTTGCCTTTATCACCGCGGCAATGCACATGTTATTTGTGCTACTCACACGCTTAAAAAATTTCCGAAACAGTATACCTGCGGCACATTATCGGGCGATTTTGCTGTGGGGAGTATTTGCACTATTTGAGCAACATCATTCACAGTACGCTAGCCCGCTTGTTAACCGCAGCAACAAATAATAAAAATGACGATTATCTGAGACATTGACATAAAAAAACCTCGTTATTTAACGAGGTTTTTTAGTTAATAACATCGGCACATTACTTTTTAGGGTAAGGATGCGCGACACCTTTGTGACAATCGACACAGGTCTTTCTGTCTTCTGGTGCTTTTTTAAAGTTCATACTGTGCATTCTTACGGCCATTTTCTTCATCGTATCTGGCTGATCTTCATAAATACGAGTATGGCAATGCCGACAGTTAGCCGAATCATTACCGCGAAAGTATTCTAATGCTAAATCAGCTTGTTCTTTACGGTTTTCATCTAACCATTCTTGCGTCATAAAGCCATCAATGGTCATCAAGCCAATAATGTCTTTAGAAACAATGATTTTTTTAACTAAATAATCAAATGGGCCATGTGGTAAGTGACAATCTTGACATTGTACTGTGACACCTGCTCTACCACCACCATGGGCTGACGCCATAACCTCTTCTCTTAACGAGTGGTCACGGTGACATGTCATACAAAAAGCATCGCTACTTGTTGCATGTAAAGTTTGTTGTGTTGCGAAATAACCTACGACACCCACAATTACACCAACCACAATAAGGGCAATAATCGAGTACTTCGCGCTTGGTTTAAATAGTGCACGCCAGTTCATTGTTCAATCTCCGTAATAGCAAAAAAGGAATTTCTAATATTTATAAGTCTAGTTTAGGATTATTCGAAATTATAAAATTGATTTTAGTCGCCATTTTGAGAATTGTTTATCTAAAATATGTCTAAAATGCGAGCTAGATCTCGACTTTTGCACATGCCGTACCGAAATAATGATCAATTACTGGATCAGGTCAACGAAGTGGCCAATAAAGATAACGTTGAGTAAAAGAGTGAACTTGTCAGTGTCCAAATTTGTTTTTGATTTTAAATTTGATTTTAAATTTAAGTATTTGCCTTCACCCTTCACTAGTGGCTAACAACACTGAAGAGCAAAAATTAACAACAGCGGTGGTAGATAAATGCACCTTCTTTGATAAAGGCAGGAGATAACATTTATCTCCTGCCAAATATTAGCGAAATAATCACTCACGGCCCGCTAATTGATTCGGCGTTAGCGCTGACGACTAATGTTGAATGTGATGCGACTCCATTGCAGGCATCGCATTGTTAGCCACTAATTGCATGCTAGTGATGCTAGTAATGCTATTAATGCTATTGGCGTACGTTGACAGCTCTGCTTTAACTTCACGATTAACATAAATTGCTGCAAACTATGAGTCACTTAACAGATAATGGTATCTCGATGGTCATTTATAGCTTGATTTACTAACCTAAAACACTTTCTAACTAAACCAATAATAAAAATAATAAGGTTAATTTGAATGCATAAAACCGCAAGAACACTCCATAAATGGTTGATGCTGTTTCTCGGGCTACAGTTTGTGATTTGGTCAGTAACTGGAACATATATGGTGTTTATGCATATTGACTATATTCATGGGGATTCGCTCATCAGTAACCCCCAAACAAAAATCAATCCCGATAAACTGCAGTATTCATTGACAAAACTGTTACAAACTTATCCTGAAGCAGAGCAAATAAGTGTCGGTAAACTGATGCAACAAGACGTATACCGCTTCTCTATCCCGACCATAAATACGACCATAAAATCGACTCAGCAGGTACTGCTAAATGCTCAAACAGGTGAACGTTTATCGCCACTTAATCAAACGGCAGCCATAGCATTAGCGCAATATTATTACCTTGGTAATGAGCCCATTACCGAGGTGAGTTTACTGACCGATAACCCACCTTTTGAACTCAGTACTCGTCACTTACCGGCGTGGCGAATTAATTTCGACCACTTTTCCGCACCATCACTTTATATCTCAGCTGACAGTGGATTATTAGTAGGCAAGCGCCATGCATTTTGGCGTTTATTCGACTGGGTGTTTCGTTTTCATGTGATGGATTATGGCGATGCTGAAGAAATCGATAATCAATTATTATTCTGGATAGCGTTGTTCTCAACTTTAGCTACCGTTAGCGGGTTAATATTAGTGTATTTCAGGGTATTACGTCGTACTAAAAACAAACGCAAACCTATGTTCAGCAAGCGTAAACACAGTGGGGTTGCCTAATGTTTTGGGTCAGAAAACTGCATAAATGGGCATCAGTCATTGTAGGGGTTCAGTTACTCCTTTGGTTAATCAGCGGGCTGTATTTTAATCTTATGGATCACAATAAAGCCCAAGGACTTACCCACCTTAACGACACTCACACTGAAGTGGTAATAGAGACTCATCGTTTGCGTGAACCTAGTACTATTCTGGCCGCCTTTAAACCTAGCATATCGCTTAACATCATTACTTTATTAGATAAACCTTACTACCTATTAACCCATGAAAAAGGCTTATACAATCATCTTAACAATGACTACACCTTGGTTGATGCTTATGACGGTAACCAAGTAATAATTAATACCACAATGGCGCAACAGTTGGCCAAAGCATCTTACTCTGGAGAGGCTGTAATAAGTTCAACTCTCTTACTCACTCCGCCATTGGACGACTTTCCAAAACAGCGCAATGACACTTGGCAGATAAACTTCGCCGATAATATTGGCACCAGTGTTTATATTGAAGCACAGTCGGGTCGACTCGTCGGCCACAGTGATGAACATACACGTTTAGCCGATATATTTTTTATGCTGCACTTTATGGATTACACCAGTGAAGGCAGCTTTAATAACATCCCTATCAAGATTTTTGCGTTTATAACGTTATGGTTAACCTTTAGTGGATTAATTTGGGTGATTGATATGCTCAAGCGCAACAGGTATCGGCCCAAACTAAAGCGCAAATAATGGCGATTTAAACGTAAGTTGACCCTAAATTAATGAAATGGAATGTGTATCACACGATACTGATCATAAAAGCGTTATCATCTGTTATTACTTGAAAGATTTTTACTTAAGTAAAGGTCTGTTAAGCTAACCCCTAATAAACGATTTGGTTAAGGCTAAATGAGAGCAAAGCAGTCAAACTATTGGATCATCGTAATCACTTTGTTCGCACTTGTCGGACAGGGGCTGCTGACGAATGACAGTTTGATGGTGCCAATGGCCCATGCAGAAATGGCTCAAGCAATGTCCGCTCAAACCGACAAAACAACCAACACCACATCAGCCATGTCGCATAAGGCAATGAAGAATTGCCACGATAATATGCAAAATGCCGTCAATGATGTGGGTGAACCTATTGCCGCAAAGTTACCGCAAACCAGCTGTTGTAATGGTTCCGGATTTTGCAGCTTGGATTGTAACCACTGTTTGACTATTTCGTTTACTGCCAACCTAATTGATATTCCATTGGCAACGACCAATATTCCCGTTTACTCTGCACCGCTTGCGATGGTTGTTAACCATGTGTCAATCGCATTCCCTCCTGCGTTCCGCCCTCCTATCGCTTAATTCAATTGATCATTCTTGTGCGTTAAGCACATTCAATACTATTGTTTTTTAGCGTTTATCATCATGCCGGTTATCAGTATTGTCATGATGAATATCGAGGTTATTATGAAAAAACTGCCATTTTTTAATGTGCTATTAAGCGCATTCGTTGGGGTCATCATCCCCGCAGCTCTGACATCAACGGTTGCTTATGGCGCAGAGCACGATCATGCCCAGCATCAGTCGCAAGCCAGTAAAACCTATACCTGCCCGATGCACCCTGAAGTGATCAGCGATAAAGAGGGAACCTGTCCCGTCTGTAATATGTTTCTCGTCGTCAAAGATGAGCAACAAGAGTCCAGTGCTGGCGACACTCAACATCCAATGGCTAACATGCATGGCGCTATTCCAAAAGAACCAAGCCTAGCAGACAAGTTTAATTGATCATTCTTGTGTGTTGAGCACATTCAACATTATTGTTTTTAGCGTTTATCATCATGGCAATCTTCAGTATTGCCATGATGAATATCGAGGTTGTTATGAAAAAATTCCCACTTTCTAGTGTGCTATTAGGCGCGTTTGTTGGGGTAATGATCCCCGCGGCTTTCACATCACCTGTCGCTTATGGCGCAGAGCACGATCATGCCCAGCATCAGTCACAGGCCAGTAAAACCTATACTTGCCCGATGCACCCTGAAGTGATCAGTGATAAAGAGGGAACCTGTCCCATCTGTAATATGTTTCTTGTCGTCAAAGAGGAGGAAGAAGAGTCCACCGTTGACGGCACTCAAGATCCAATGGCAAACATGCAAAGTGCGACTCCTGTAAAACAAAGCCAAGCAGATAAGGTATTTAGCCAACCTAAACCTACATTAATGCCGACAGCAAATCAGAGCGATAGCACCAATGTAAAATATGTCTGTCCAATGCATCCACATGTAGTGTCCGATGCTCCTGGTACCTGCCCTATTTGCGGGATGAACCTAGAGAAAGTCACCGTTACCGATGCAAGCCAAGAAATTGTTGTCGGTGTTTCTGGCGGGATGCAACAAGCTTTGGGTATGCGAAGCCATGTAGTTGAAAAAACCAGTTTGTCGCGCCAAGTGAATACCATAGGCACAGTGCAATATAATGAAAATGCGATTGGCCATGTACATACACGCGCAACCGGATGGATCGAAACGCTCACGGTACATAACGTGGGACAACAGATAAAAAAGGGCCAACTTTTATATGAGCTTTACTCGCCCGAACTCGTCAATGCCCAAGACGACTATTCCCAAGCTCAAGACTACCTTTTGCAAGATAAAAAACGAGGTAGCAGTTTATTACTTAAAGCACGTAAACGCTTAGAGTTGCTTGGCGTCGATACCTCGATAATTGATCGTTTAGAAAAAACCGGTGAAACCATTTTTAAAGTGCCTTTTTATGCCCCACAAGATGGCTTTATCAGTAAGCTAACCGTGCGTGATGGCATGTATATTCAGCCTGGAGATACCTTGTTTGAAATCGTTAATTTAGACAGTGTATGGGTCATTGCTGATGTATTTGAAAATGAACAAAGCTGGCTACAACAAGGCCGTAAAGTCACTGTTAGCGCTGCAGCACAAGGGCTGTTTGATATTGACTCGACAATTGACTATATCTACCCAGAATTAGACCCTGTCACCCGAGCGATGCGGGTGCGGATCAAGCTTAACAATCATAACGACAAACTCAGACCAGGCAGTTTAGTTGATGTGACCTTATTTGGTCTGCCTAAGAATAATGTGCTCACGGTACCAACTGAAGCATTGATCCTTACCGGACGAGAAAACCGTGTGGTGGTGCAACGCAGTGATACCAGCTTTGCTTCCGTGCCAGTCAAAATTGGTATGATGGCAGACGGTAGAGCCGAAATCTTAGAAGGACTGAATGAACATGACAAAGTGGTTATTTCAGGGCAGTTCTTATTGGACTCAGAAGCCAGTATTCAAGGCAGTTTACAGCGTTTAAGTAATGCGCCAACGACCAAAGAATCAACCACTACCGATGCTCACCAGCACTAAGGAGCACGACAATGTTAGCAAAAATTATCAGTGCTTCAATAAAGCAACGCGTTATGGTGTTGATACTCACGGCCGTTATCGCGTTAGTGGGTTATCAAGCCATGCGCATGACCCCACTGGACGCGCTACCTGATTTATCAGACGTACAAGTTATTGTAAAAACCTCTTACCCAGGCCAGGCACCGCAATTAGTTGAAGACCAAATTACCTATCCATTGTCATCGGCCATGCTGGCCGTGCCGGGAGCCAAAACAGTACGTGGCTTTTCAATGTTTGGTGACTCGTTTGTGTATGTCATTTTTGAAGATGGCACCGATATCTATTGGGCGCGTTCACGGGTGCTTGAATATTTATCGCAAACACAAGACCAACTGCCAGCGGGTGTCACACCCAGTATTGGCCCAGATGCATCGGGAGTGGGTTGGATTTTCCAATATGCCTTAGTCGATCGCAATGGACAGTATGATTTAGCCCAACTGCGTTCATTACAAGATTGGTTTTTAAAACTAGAATTACAAAGTGTTGCCGGAGTATCAGAAGTTGCCACCGTTGGCGGTATGGAACAAACATATCAAGTGGTCGTCGACCCACATAAGCTAGCACTGTATAAAATCGACTTAATGACCATTAAAAACGCCTTAGATAATTCCAATAGCTCGACAGGCGGCTCGGTGATTGAAATGGCCGAAGCAGAATACATGATCACTTCAAGTGGTTATCGCCAAACCATTGCCGACTTTGCTGAAATCCCACTGGGCATTTTATCGGAAACTGGTACGCCGGTATTAATGAAAGACGTTGCCCAACTACGAACTGGCCCTGCGGCGCGTCGTGGTATTGCCGAACTCGATGGTAAAGGCGAAGTTGTCGGCGGTATTGTGGTGATGCGCTATGGTGAAAATGCTCTTGAAACCATTAATAATGTTAAGCAAAAACTCAAGGAGATCAGTAATGGATTACCTGATGGGGTCGAATTAGTCACCACTTATGATCGCTCAGAGTTAATCTTACGCTCAGTCGATAACCTTAAGCATAAAGTGCTAGAAGAAATGCTGGTTGTCGGACTTATTTGCCTACTATTTTTACTGCATGCACGCTCAACGTTAGTCGCGATAATCACCTTACCTATTTCGATTTTAGTCAGCTTTATCGCCATGAATATCATTGGTGTCAATGCCAATATTATGAGCTTAGGCGGCATTGCCATTGCCATAGGAGCGGTGGTTGATGCGTCAATTGTGATGGTCGAAAATACCCATAAACATTTGGAACATTATCGCCAAAAACACGGTAAAGCTCCTGAGGGAGAAGACCATTGGCAACTCGTCAGAGAAGCCTCTATCGAGGTCGGCCCTGCATTATTTTTCAGCTTGTTGATTATCACTTTAAGCTTTACGCCAGTATTTGCCCTTGAAGCGCAAGAAGGGCGTTTATTCCACCCGCTAGCCTTTACCAAAACCTTCGCTATGGCGGCATCTGCCATTTTAGCAATCACCTTAATTCCGGTGTTAATGGGTTATTTTGTCCGCGGAAAAATCCCTGATGAGCGTAAGAACCCCATTAGCCGAGTATTAATTGCCATATACCAACCATTGTTAAAATGGGTACTGCATTTTCCTAAAATCACCATCGGATTAGCCATCATTGTGCTATTCAGTGCTTACTACCCATTAAGCCAAATGGGCTCAGAGTTTATGCCCACCTTAGAAGAAGGTGACCTACTTTATATGCCCACCACGCTACCCAGTGTAAGTGCAGGCAAAGCAGCAGAAATATTGCAACAAACTGACCGACTGATAAAAACAGTACCCGAAGTGAAACGAGTATTTGGCAAAGTGGGCCGGGCCATGACAGCAACAGACCCTGCGCCGCTAACAATGCTAGAAACCACCATCATGCTCAAACCGCCTGGCGAATGGCGTGAAGGCGTAACCTTAGAGAGCATTATTGCTGAACTGCAAAAAACCGTGCGTATACCAGGGATGACCAATGCTTGGGTGCAACCGATTAAAACCCGTATCGATATGCTATCTACCGGCGTGAGAACCCCTGTCGGCATAAAAATATCGGGCGCAAATGTTGAAGAACTACAACGTATTGGTGCAGAAATAGAAGCGGTAGTAAACCAATTACCGGGAACTGAGTCGGCATTTTCACAGCGCAGTAGCGGCGGCCGCTATATTGATATCACACCAGACCTTAAAAATGCTGCACGTTATGGCATGACCTTAAAAGATATCCAAGATGTGGTAAAAATTGCCATTGGCGGCATGACCGTTGGTGAATCAATACAAGGTCAAGAACGCTATCCAATCAATATCCGTTACCCGCGAGAGTTACGTGACAACATCGAGAAGCTCAGAAATTTACCGGTACTGACTAAAACGGGTAAGTACTTACCGTTAAGTTATTTAGCCGAACTGAAAATCACCGATGGTGCCCCCATGCTAGCCAGTGAAAATGGTCGCCTTATCTCGTGGGTGTTTGTCGATCTAAAAGACATTTCTATCGGTGAATATATCGTTGCAGCAGAAAAGGCGCTTAAGCAACAAATTACCCTTCCTCCACGCTACAACTATAGTTTTGCTGGACAATACGAGTATATGCAACGCGTAGACGCCAAAATGAAAATGGTGATCCCATTAATGATCGCGGTGATTTTTATGTTGCTGATGATGACTTTCAATTCAGTAATACAAGCATCGGTGATCATGTTAAGTTTACCTTTCTCATTGGTGGGTAGTGCATGGCTACTTTATGGGCTGGACTTTAATTTTTCAGTTGCCGTATCTGTCGGCATGATTGCCTTAGCTGGGGTTGCCGCAGAGTTTGGCGTGGTGATGCAGGTGTACCTTAATAATAGTATTAAGGCCTATAAAGAAGCCGACAACTACCACAGTAAAGCGGATTTAACGGCTGCATTAGTGGAAGGTGCAGTGATGCGAATTCGCCCTAAAGCCATGACCGTCGCAACCATCTTTTTTGGTTTACTGCCGATCATGTGGGGCAGCGGTACGGGTAATGAAGTGATGCAAAAAATTGCTGCACCTATGGTCGGCGGTATGGTCACGGCGCCGCTACTGTCGCTATTTGTTATCCCAGCAATTTACTTACTCATATACGGCCGCAAGTTGCCCAAGCAATAATTCACTTAAATTTATTTACTTTTTATCTCTATAAATAAAAAATCCCAAACGATTAATCGTTTGGGATTTTTTATGTGCTAATCACAGCGTTATTTACGCTTAAGTGACTCATTAAGTTGGTCGGCTTCATCTTGTTTCTTTTTACGGCAAGCCGCAATATCGTCAGGATGCCCATATTTGCATGGATCGCTGGCTAAAATAGCCCTAGGGACATTCAGTATCATGTAATCTGTGTCATTTTTATTGTCATCTGCATTGCCACTATTACCAATATTGATGATATCGGTACCACGGCATCCCGTGAGTATCACTAAGCTAGATAACAAGCTTAATTGGATTATCCGTTTTTTCATTGTTGTAATATTCCTTGTTTTTGACGCGCAAGCAGCATCATGCGGATAATCCCCCATAGCATAATAATCGCACCGATAATCAACATAATAATGATGATCAAAGGGTTGGCTAACATAGGCAAGAAATCTTGGTCAAACCCTACAAGGATACCGTAGAGCCCAAGACCAAATAATATCGTGCCAGGAAAATCGATCAGTGCCACTAACAACATACTGCGATGAATACTGGCTAATGTGATTTGGGTGTTTTCCGGTGTCATTCACTCATCCTTGGTTAAATACACTAACTCTTACCAACAACTGATAATAACATTTTACTAACAACTCACTATGACATTACTTAATAATCAAGGTTCAATCGCCACTCTATGTTAAATCGGCACTCTACATTACACGATACTCTAGCTTCAATCAGCAACACTGCGAATAGAAATAATCAACATTCATTATGTAAAAACATAATTTTCAAATCTATTTATTCTGCAGTAAATAACGCAATAATTGAAAACACCCCACCTTGTGGATCATTGAGTACAGAAAAACGACCTACGTTAGGAATATCAGTTGCAGGCACACAAACTGAAGCCCCCAAGGTTTGTGCTTTAGTCACTGATACATCACAGTCATCAACGGCAAAGTAACTCATCCAGTGGGCAAGAGTATCACCCCATTCTGCAGTCATTTCCATCATTCCGCCAATGGCTTGTTCATCCGCATACCATTCGGTGTATTCAAAATCAGCCACATCATTAAGCTTAGTTTGGTAACCTAATACTTGGCTATAAAACTGTTTCGCCGCAGCGGTATCACGACAAGCAAGCTCAACCCAACACAGGGTATTTGATTCTTGCGATCGCTTAATGCCAATATGGTCTTGGCCTTGCCATAATGCAAATCGACAGCCTTCTGGATCTGTGCATAGCGCCATACGGCCAGCATCTCCAACAGAATGTGGCCCAGCAATAATCTCACCTCCAGCTTGAGTCACAGCCTTAGAGGTAGCATCAACATCATCGACCGCAAAATAAATTGTCCAATGAGTCGGTAAGGCTTCCATTTCTGCTGGCATTGGGTACATTGCAGCAATATCATCACCGTCGATTTGCAGCATAGTATAATGCCCTTCTGGCATAGGCATATCATCTGCTCCCCAGCCAAATAGCGCCTGATAAAATGCTTTACCTGCCGCCCAATCATGAGTTGCTAATTCAATCCAGCAAGGCTGTCCTTGTTGATACTGTTGTACCTTCATTATCCTAATCCTTTATAAAAATAGTTGCCTTGATATAGCCAACATGAAACTTGTCTCATAAGTTAAGTCGATATCAGCAGAAAAGCAAAAAGCCTTCAAACGAAGGCTTTTAGGCTAAAAGTTGTTTCACCGGAATTTTTGCGTCTATTTAAACACCGGCAATATATCGGCCATGGCCAGCAAATGACATGTGGCAGTGATAACTCCAAACAACACCACAATAGCAATTAACGGGGTTCCACCAGGGACTTTAAATCCCTTTGAGTCAGGATATTGTTGTCTTACTTTATAGGCTAATAACGCTGGTACAATAACAGCCCAAATAGTGGCAGCTAGCGCAGCAAAACCAATCGCTAAAATAAATCCATTCGGAAATAACAAACCAAGGATTGTTGGCGGTACAAACGTGACCGTTGCCGTTTTAATTCGTCCTGAGCGCGAGTCGTCAAACCCAAATAAATCAGCAAGGTAATCGAACAAGCCTAGTGTCACACCTAAAAATGATGAGGCGACGGCGAGGTTAGCAAATAGGGTTAACATGTTATCCAGCCATTGGCTGGCAATAACTCCAGACAACGCACCCACTAATACACCTATATTGCCACCTTGAGCAATAATATCGGCAAACTGGCTTCGTTGAATATTACCCATCGTTGCCACTAACCAACATATATAAATCACCAATGCGATAGTGGTTCCGGTAATAATCGCCTTAACGATGGTTTTGGCATCTTTACCATAATATTTGACTAAACTTGGCACATTACCGTGATAACCAAAACTGGCCAATCCAAAAGGGATAGCGGCAAGTAAATAAGGCAGGTAACGCGATTCACCATCAGGCGATACTAGCTTTATGCTATCAATGTCGATTAGTAAGTTACCGATAGCCAAAAAGAAAGTAATCACCATGCCACCAAGCATGATTGTGGTGATACGGTCGACCGCTTTAGTACTAATAAATACCACCAAAGCCAAAACTACCGCAAACACTAATCCGGCTACGCTCTGGGGTAGGCTTACGCCCAATGCAGACAGACTGTGATTCACAATCGAACCACCACCACTGATGTAAGCATAGGTTAAAATATATAACACAAACGCAATCGAAACGCCGTTAATCACCCGCCAGAACTGCCCAAGAGTCACCCGAGTTAAGGTGTCAAAACTGTCGCCTGGTTCAAAATGCAAATTGGCTTCTAATAACAATAAACCCGACATTAGCATGCAAAACCAAACGCCGAGCAACATCGCGATAGAATAGCCAAACCACATTCCAGCACCAACAACGGGTAACGAAAACATGCCCGCACCCACAGTGGTTCCGGCAATAATCATCGCCCCACCCAATACAGATTTACCGCTGGTACGATGCTTGGCAGCATTCATATGATTAGCCATTATTGTCCGTGCTCCGCTTCCACACTATCAACAATGGTTTGTCTTACTAAAGAGCTGAGTAATTTATTAGCGTTATCACGAATTCTGATCACTTCAGCACGATGTTCGTCGCTGCATAAATAACCCAATTCTTTCAGTTTCACACTCAGGGTGTTATATAATTTTTTGTCATAAAATTCTGGTGCGGTAATGCCATGCAGCGCGCCTAATCGTTGGGCTAACAAATGGCTATCGCGTTCCAGTTCTGAGCGCTCAAGATCAGGTTTTATTGCGAGTAAATTGAAGATAATCGCATAACGTTGCAACGTTTCACTGATAGTTTCAGCAAGCAGTAACACTTGGGTAATATGACGAGGCGTTATCTCAAACTGATCGCTACCGGTCAGTAAACCTTGTTCAACCATGAAATCTAAAATGCTATCCACATGTTGAGGTACATCATCAATGCTCATAAATAGCTCAGCTTTAAGTAATGGATAAAAGTCCATTACAATGCCATGAATTCGCTGGCGATCGCACACGTCATAATGCACTAAACAACTGGCAATTAATGACGGCAACGCCATCAAATGAATAATATTATTACGGTAATAACTCATGGTGATGGCAATTTTTTCATCAACTGAAATAATTTCACCAATAAGGTCTTTGGTACTAACAAACTTATTTAACGACAGACAGTGATCAATAATTGACTTGCCATTACCTTCGGCCACAGAGGTGTAATCGGTATAAGGCACTGTTTTAAGTAAGGCTAAATACAAATCAAGCTGACGTTCTAACTGGCTTCTTTCTAACGCATTTTGCTCTGACGCTAATAACACTAAACTAGTCAATGTTACTGAACTGGCTGCGGCCGCTCCATTGATATTAGTCATTACGCGGTTAGCTAACAAATTAACTGAGGGCGTAAACCAAGATGGTTTTTGGTCAGGATCTTTAGCTAGCTCATCACGCCACTCTGGCGCCTGCTGATTTAAGAACTGTTGTAAATTAATCGGCTCACCAAAATTCACATAACCTTGGCCAAAATTGCCTAACTTACGAATAGCACCAAATACCTGCCATACAGATTCTTTTTTCTTTTTCTTACCGCTTAATTCTTTGTGGTACGTCGCCACTTCCATCACATGGTCATAACCTAAATACACGGGTACTAAGGTTACTGGGCGCTCTATCCCACGTAGCACACTGTTAATTGTCATAGCCAACATACCGGTTTTAGGCGCTAACAAACGTCCTGTACGCGAACGACCTCCTTCAGTGAAATACTCGACCGCATAACCCTTAGCAAATAACTGATCTAAATATTCACGAAATACTGCGGTATAAAGTTTATTACCATTAAAACTACGACGGATAAAGAATGCCCCACCACGGCGGAACATCGGCCCTGCTGGCCAAAAATTAAGGTTAATACCGGCAGCAATGTGCGGCGGAACCATGCCCTGATAATACAAAATATACGACAGTAGCAAGTAATCCATATGGCTACGATGACAAGGAACGTAAACAATTTCATGGCCATCATGATGTAACTGTCTTACTTGCTCGGCACCTTTGATATTGATGCCACTGTATAATTTGTTCCATAACCAAGTCAGGAAACGTTCGGCAATACGCACCAAACTATCAGAATAGTCAGCGGCAATTTCATCAAGGTATTCAATGGCGGTTTCACGCGCTTTCTCGACTGTTACTTTCTTATTTGCAGACTCTTCTTCAATGGCTTTTTTGATAGATTCTGATTTTAATAAAGAGGCAAACAACGCTTGTCGATTCGGTAATTGTGGCCCCGTCATCACTTTGCGTTGACGGCGGAAATGCACACGGGCGACTCGGGTCAATTTGTGAGCAATTCTTTTATCAGTACCATGTTCATCGGCCATATGACGAAGCGATAATGCATTAGAAAACTGGACGAAATTATGGCGTCCTAAAAATAAAATCATTAACCATTTACGTAACCACGTAGGGTTTTCACGTTCAAATACTGCAGCTTTCATGCTGTCTTCTTCTTTACCTGGGGTACGTCCCCAATAAAGGCAAACAGGAACCAACTGTATATCTAATTCAGGGCTCTCACTATGAAGTGACAATAAACTGGTAAAATAATTAAGGAATTTGTCACCACTTTCACGTTTACCAAATAGTGGTTTGCGGCCCTCTAAACAGACCACTCGAGGCACGGTTAAGCCATCAAGCTGTAATGGCTCATAAGGACTGGGCAGACCAAAGCCCTCGGTGATTTCGCTCAACGCGGCAATATCGCTAATAGATTCCGTTTTCATTAAATAAACCAAAGGTTTAGTTGGATCTATATTGAGGTCATCAAAAGGATCGTGAGGGACCACAATGGTCTGTACCATCCACTTTTGAATCCATCTTAATGCTCGTAAAAATATTGAATCTGGTTTTGACATGGTTATTTTCGCAACATAAGCCACTGTAATATTGTCGTATAGGATACCAGAAACCACCCTGCTTACACTATCAGACCGATCTATCTTTACGTTTAAGCTCTCACTATCAGAAATAACATAAGACAGAAAATTAGTAATAGTTAATTAAAACATATTGTTGAGTGATACTTAATCAACAAAATACAAAAAATAGTTGGTTAATACTTGCGCGAACACAAACACTGTATATAATGACAGTCACTGTATAAAAAGACAGGAATCATCATGAGACCGTTAACGCCGCGCCAAGCAGAAATTTTAGACTTAATTAAAAACAATATCGCCGAAACAGGTATGCCACCCACTCGTGCTGAAATTGCGAATCGTCTTGGCTTTAAAAGTGCTAATGCCGCCGAAGAGCATTTAAAAGCATTAGCCAAAAAAGGCTTTATCGAGATCATGCCTGGTACCTCAAGAGGCATTCGTTTACCTCATGAAGAACAGGTTGAAACCGGTCTGCCACTCATTGGACAGGTTGCTGCTGGTGAACCTATTTTGGCCCAAGAGCATGTAGAACAATACTATCAAGTCGATCCAAACATGTTTAAACCCGCCGCAGATTTTTTATTGCGAGTGCGTGGTGACAGCATGAAAAACATCGGCATTTTAGAAGGCGACTTACTCGCTGTACATAAAATGCAGCAAGCACGTAATGGCCAGGTTGTTGTGGCACGTGTTGATGATGACGTCACCGTAAAACGATTTGAACAAAAAGGTAATGTGATTTATCTGCATGCCGAAAATGAAGATTACAATCCGATAAAAGTAGATTTAAGTTGCCAAAGCCTAACCATCGAAGGGCTTGCCGTTGGCGTTATCCGTAATGGAGATTGGTTATGAACAAACTAATGGGCATCGCGCCACGCCACCCGGGCTTATGGGTAGATTTAACTGAAACAGAACTGCATGGCACCCAAACCATTCAAACATTACAAACTGTCACCCAAGGTGAAGCTGAACTGAGCCAATTGTGCAGCCAGTTAGCAATATTGAGCCAGCAAGGCAGATGGATTGTATTAATTAGTCCGCCGCATATTGGCTATAAACATATGCTGGCAAGTGCTGGTGTAAGAATGGATCGCATTTTACTGGTGCACACCAAAGATGAAGTCGAAACATTATGGGCCATGGAGAAAGCGCTCACTAGCGGTACATCGAGCGCAGTAGTAACTTGGACAAGCTCACTTGATGCTCGCGATAGTCGCCGTTTAGAAATTGTCGCCAAAAGTGCACGTGCATTAGGGGTGGTAATTGAAGATGTGAATGCTCACTTACCTCACAAACATCAACTTGTTAGCCCTACATTAGCAAATGGAACAAGTAATTTTTGCTCATTTCACTAAGCACGAACCCTTCATTACCAAGCCCTGTATTGAATTCAGGGTTTTTTTTCATCTTTTTTCAGCCTATTAGCCAACAAAGTGATCTTGATCAATGTTTAATCTACAAGTAATGTGGTTAACAAGGATGAAACATTTTTTATCTTTAATTGGACGTGAATGGTAGTAATCAAGATTACTTTCAGACAAATGAGCCAAATCAAAATTGATAAGTTCAGTAGTAGGTACAAGCGTGGTGCACAGCTAACAATAAAACCGTAGACCGTATGTTTACAGCCACCAAAGTACTTTGAGGTCATCAAACTTTTTTCGGGAACCGAAGAGTTTGCATAGAGCAGAGAATTACTGTGTGACTCTTCTTTGTAGTTGCTATTTGCAATTAGCAGAGGAGTAGTCTTGTGAAGCAATGGTTGTATTGTTTACTGGTGGTGTTTGTAGCACTTCCGCTTGGGGCATCAGAAATGCCCCTCAACATGACTCAAGGCGTGACAGATATCAGTGGCAAGGTTTATGACCTCCACATGACGATTCTTTACATCTGTTGTGCAATTGGGTTAGTGGTGTTTGGGATCATGATTTACTCAATGATTTATCACCGCAAATCAAAAGGCGCTGTCGCGGCCAATTTTCACGAAAGTACCAAAGTGGAAATTGCTTGGACCGTCATCCCTTTCATCATCTTAATCGGCATGGCTATTCCAGCCACCAAAACCTTGATTGCTATGGAAGATCCCAGTGATGCTGATCTCACAATAAAAATTACCGGGTCGCAGTGGAAGTGGCATTACAGCTATTTTGATAAAGACATCGAATTTTACAGCACATTATCCACTCCCAGAGCACAAATTGATGGCAGTGAGGCCAAAGGCGAGCATTACCTCCTTGAAGTCGATAAGCCATTAGTACTGCCCATTAACCAAAAAGTGCGCTTCTTGATGACATCTGATGATGTTATCCATTCATGGTGGGTACCCGCGTTTGCCGTTAAAAAAGATGCCAATCCAGGCTTTATCAACGAAGCCTGGACTCGTATTGATAAGCCTGGAACGTATCGTGGCCAATGTGCCGAGTTATGCGGTAAAGACCATGGTTTCATGCCGATTGTGGTGCAAGCATTATCGGAGGCCGATTTTGATAATTGGTTAGTGGAGCAAAAAAAACTAGCAAGCAATGCAGCTGCAGCCGCTGCGGCATCAATGTCTAAAACCTTGTCTATTGAGGAGCTAACCTCACAAGGTGAACAAATCTATATTGCTAGGTGCGCCGCTTGTCACCAACCCAATGGTGCGGGTCTTCCTGGTGTATTCCCATCATTAATTGGCAGCCCTATCATAAAAGGCCCTGTTAACGATCATCTGAATATCGTCTTAAACGGTAAACCAGGTACTGCAATGCAAGCCTTTGCAAAGCAACTTAGCGCCCAAGAAATTGCCGCAGTCATTACCTTTGAGCGTAATGCGTGGGGCAATAATAGCGGTGATGTAGTTCAAGCTGCTGATATAGGCAACTTTTTAGGCAGTAACGAGGCAAGCACCGAACCAAGTAAAGCAGTAACCGATGCAGCAAATACTATTGCAGCAACGACAACTGACATTACCGATGCGGTTACCGACAAAGCCAATCAAGCTGTCGAAGCCTTAGCAGAAGCTGTTGTACCAGAGGATCTGCCCACGTTAACCTTGGAGCAATTAATTGCTGAAGGTGAGCAGGTTTATACTACGACATGTGCTGCATGTCACCAAGCCACTGGCGCTGGTTTACCAGGCGCTTTCCCTTCACTTATTGGCAGCCCTGTTGTTACTGGACCGGTTAGCGGACATATCGATATCGTTATGCACGGAAAACCAGGTACCGCAATGCAGGCATTTAGTAGTCAACTTAGCCCGCAAAAGATGGCGGCTGTGATTACTTATGAGCGCAATGCGTGGGGCAATAATTCTGGCGAAGCGGTGCAACCTGCCGATGTCGCTAGCCATGGACAGTAGGGGAAAACAATGAGCACAACAACGCACGATACACTGGCTACCGCTCATGATGATCATCATCACGGTGCTCCGAAGGGGCTAATGCGCTGGCTACTCACCACTAACCATAAAGATATCGGCTCGCTGTATTTATGGTTTAGTTTCATTATGTTTCTTACTGGCGGTGCGATGGCAATGGTGATTCGAGCTGAATTATTTCAGCCTGGATTACAGCTAGTAGAACCTAACTTTTTTAATCAGATGACCACAGTTCATGGCCTCATCATGGTGTTTGGGGCGGTGATGCCCGCTTTTACCGGGTTAGCAAACTGGTTAATTCCAATGATGATTGGTGCCCCAGATATGGCACTACCGCGAATGAACAACTGGAGTTTTTGGATTTTACCCTTCGCCTTTACCATTTTATTAGGTTCACTCTTTATGGAAGGCGGCGGCCCTAACTTTGGCTGGACATTCTATGCTCCGCTCTCAACCACCTATAGTCCTGACAGTACCGCCCTATTTGTTTTCTCCATTCACATAATGGGAATAAGTTCGATAATGGGCGCAATTAACGTCATTGTAACCATTGTAAACTTGCGAGCTCCTGGCATGACCTGGATGAAGTTACCTTTGTTTGTGTGGACTTGGCTCATTACCGCATTTTTACTGATTGCAGTAATGCCGGTGCTCGCAGGTGCGGTCACCATGGTATTAACCGATAAGTTTTTTGGTACTAGCTTTTTTGATGCTGCAGGTGGTGGCGATCCGGTGATGTTCCAGCATATTTTCTGGTTCTTTGGCCATCCCGAAGTTTACATCATGATTTTACCGTCCTTCGGTATTATCTCCGCGATAGTACCAACCTTTAGCCGTAAAAAGCTGTTTGGTTACTCCTCGATGGTTTACGCCACTGCCAGTATTGCCATTCTGTCATTTTTGGTATGGGCACATCACATGTTTACTACTGGTATGCCTGTTTTTGCCGAATTGTTTTTCATGTATTGCACCATGTTGATTGCCATTCCAACCGGGGTGAAAGTGTTTAATTGGGTCGCCACTATGTGGCGCGGTTCAATGACATTTGAAACTCCAATGCTGTTTGCAGTGGCATTTATCATCCTGTTTACCATTGGTGGCTTTTCGGGCTTGATGCTGGCAATTACCCCTGCTGATTTCCAATACCACGACACTTACTTTGTCGTGGCTCACTTCCATTATGTACTGGTGACTGGGGCGATATTCTCCATTATGGCGGCGGCTTACTATTGGCTGCCTAAATGGACCGGCCATATGTATAACGAAACTTTAGGTAAGTGGCACTTTTGGTGTTCGGTAATATCCGTCAACGTGTTGTTTTTCCCAATGCACTTTCTAGGCTTAGCGGGTATGCCGCGCCGGGTCCCCGACTACGCGGTACAGTTTGCCGATGTGAATCAAATTGTGTCGATTGGTGGATTTGCATTTGGTTTATCTCAGCTAATTTTCCTTGTTGTAGTTCTCAAATGTATCAAGGGTGGCAAACCCGCTGGAGATAATCCTTGGGAAGCAGCCGAAGGCTTGGAATGGTCGATTGCCAGCCCTGCGCCATATCACTCGTTTACCACTCCACCGGAGATTAAATGAGATGACACAGCCAACAAAATCAAATCGTAAGCTATTAATCATCCTGATTGCCGGGTCAATTGGTATGTTTGGGTTTGGTTTTGCGCTGGTACCGCTTTATGACGTGCTCTGCGATACATTGGGGATTAATGGCAAACCCCAAAATAGCGCCAGTAGTTATGAAGCGGTGGTGGTTGATAAAAACCGGACTGTAACCATTGAATTTGTGACTCAAGTTCAATCAGGTATGCCATGGGAATTTAACCCTAAAGTTAACCAAATAAGCGTACATCCTGGGGAGCTCACTCATGCACAATTTTTGGTTAAAAACCTATCGACACGTGACACTGTAGGCCAAGCAATCCCTTCGGTATCGCCAGGGCAAGGGGCTGCATACTTCAATAAAACGGAATGTTTTTGCTTTAATCAACAACCTTTGGCTGCAGCAGCAACAGCAGAACTACCACTGATTTTTTACGTGGACCCTGATTTACCAGCGTCCATTAACACATTGACTCTCTCTTATACCCTTTATGACATCACCGATAGACAGGCGATCGTCATAGAGCAAGGAGCAGCAAAATGACAACAAAGTATCAAACTTATTATGTGCCAACCCAAAGTACTTGGCCAATAATCGGTGCTATCGGTTTATTTTTAATTGCGTTTGGCGCAGGTAATTATGTACAACAATTAACCACTGAAAAAACCTCTGGCGGTTACATTTTAATAACCGGCTTGGCCGTGATTATCTTTATGATTTTTGGCTGGTTTAAGACCGTTATTGATGAATCCATGGCTGGACTGTATTCACCGCAAATGGATCGTTCATTTAGGCAGGGAATGAGTTGGTTTATTTTTTCAGAGATTATGTTTTTTGGGGCATTTTTCGGCGCGCTATTTTATGCCCGAATGATTTCAGTACCTTGGCTTGGTGGCGCATCTAACAATGCCATGACCCATGAAGTGTTGTGGCCTGCATTTGAAGCTATGTGGCCATTGGTTAAAACACCTGATGGCACCGCAACAGAAGCCATGCCTTGGACGGGTTTGCCGTTAATTAACACTATTATACTGCTAACCTCGTCGGTTACCTTGCACTTTGCTCATACCAATCTCGAAAAAGCCAATCGTAAACCTTTGATAATCTGGTTAGCGTTGACGGTCATCCTGGGTATTGCGTTTCTCAGTTTACAGGTTGAAGAATATAGCCATGCCTACCAAGAAATGGGGCTTACGCTCTCTTCTGGTGTCTACGGCAACACCTTCTTTTTGTTAACCGGTTTTCACGGCATGCACGTAACGATTGGCACCCTGTTCTTGATTATTTTATTACTCAGAATTGTAAAGGGCCACTTTAGCCCCGACAAGCATTTCGCTTTTCAAGCTGGGAGTTGGTATTGGCACTTCGTTGATGTGGTGTGGTTATGTTTATTCATTTTCGTATACGTACTATAAAACCACGTATTAACGACTAATAAGGTCTGGGGTTAGGTTGAATGTAACCAAGCCCCAAAGCCATCAGCAATACCATTATAACGACAACAGAAAACAATACGCGCCGGCCGAGAAAACGACTCATTGATTGTTGATGCTCGCCCTTAACCATAATAAATAAGGCCCTACCTAAGTTAAATAATATGAATACAAGCAACGAGACTAAAACTAACTTAACGATGAAAGGTGTTGTCACAGGCAATCCTTTTAAAAGTGTGGGGATGTCTCGGGTATTATTCGTAATCATTACTTTGGTCGTGTTTAGCTTGTTGGTCAAGTTAGGATTATGGCAGTTATCACGAGCAACCTTTAAACAAGAGTGGCAAAGCACACTTATCCAGCGCCAACAGCAACAAGCACTCACTTATGAGGAAATGTTGACAATAGTTGAAACGTCAGAAGCCTCAACAAGCTCTCAACCGGAGACGAGATTACTCACGGGTTATCGTCTGAAGATCTCAGCTAAACCCGTCAATAACATGATGCTGTTATTAGACAATCAAGTGTTTCAGGGTCAAGTAGGATATTTAGCGTATCAAATTTTTGAAATAACCCCTGAACAACCTTGGATAATGGTCGAGCTAGGCTTTGTGCCTGCAAACAAAGACCGTCGAATTTTACCTGAACTAACCCCCTTAAAAACAAATTACTACACACTGTTTGGCCGAGTTTATCAAAAACAACCCAACCCATTAAGTGACCGACTAGATCCAGAGCAATTAGCCGATACTCATGCTCCAGTACGTTTTCAAAATATCAATATACCCGCACTCACTGACATGCTTGGCCATACACTGACGCCTGTGGTGCTGCAACCCGACAATGTTCCAAATTATCACCTGCCTCAACCTTGGATACCCATTCCATTGTCGGCACAAAAACATCAAGGGTATGCCTTGCAATGGTTCACCATGGCAGCAGTATTTTTAGGACTAATGAGTTGGATAGCATTTCGACAATTTCGACGCTAAGCACCGTCGTTCATAATTAACTTAACAATAATATCAAATGATAAAGAGGAGATGGAATGAACTCCCTACCGAAAAAAAGCAATAAAGCACTACTGGTCTTACTGCTGGTATTTATTTTACCGGTTGCCTTAGCCAAATTAGTGTTAAGCCTAGAGCTGTATAACGGAGCAGCAACCAACAAAGGGGCGCTGATCGCTCCCGACATAAACTACACCAACTTAGCCATGGAAAACCCTAAACCTCATGCATGGCAAGTACTGTTTTTTCTACCCGAAACCTGCAATGAGCAATGCCAAGAACGGCTGTACATTTTACACCAAAGCTATATTGCCCTGGGCAAAGATAGGGATCGTGTTACCCCAATCATTGTAGTAAACAGCCACAGTGACACCAAAATTCTCAAGCAATTAAATATCTCATTTGACCAAGCAAACGCCAATGACGCACTTGCTGCACTATTGATCAATCAACAGCTTATTATTGTCGACCCTCTCGGTAGCTTAGTCATGCAATATGACAACGTAATAGGTCACGACGCCAATATTGCTCAGGGCAAAGCCATGATTGCCGATTTACGCAAAATGCTTAAGTTGTCGAGGGTTGGCTAATGGCAATACAGCGATTAATCAAATTCACTTTAGTGTTTACCTTGGCCGTTATTTTAATGGGCGCCTATACACGTCTGTCTGATGCTGGATTAGGTTGTCCTGACTGGCCAGGCTGTTACGGCCATTTAGCGGTGCCGAGTGCAAGCCATGACTTAGCCAATATTGAAAGTCGATTTCCTGATGCTCAAATTGAGCCAGAAAAAGCTTGGCTTGAAATGATCCATCGCTATATTGCTGGTACTTTAGGGTTAATGGTTTTAGCCATTCTAATTATGTGTCTTAAACAGCCGCAAGCACCCAAAAAACTGCCCGTTTTTATTGCGGTACTCATTGTGTTTCAAGCCGCATTGGGAATGTGGACTGTCACCATGAAATTAATGCCTGTTGTAGTAATGGCGCACCTTATAGGCGGTTTTAGTTTATTCGCCTTGTTACTGCTGTTATATCTGCGGCTTAAACCATTAAGGATCCCCGGAGGTGATACCTATGCGCGTAAGCTCATTCCTTTAGCACTAGTCAGTTTTGGTGTATTAGTCATTCAAATTATACTCGGTGGCTGGACCTCATCAAATTACGCCGCGCTTGCCTGTACCACCCTGCCCATATGTGAAGGTAATTGGGTCGATAATTTACGTTTAGCCGATGCTTTTTCACCATTCCAAGGCGATCACCCCAGTTTTGAATTTGGCGTTTTAGACTATTCCACCCGCATGACCATTCATGTCAGCCATCGAATTTGGGCAGTGGTAACCGCCATAACGCTAATCGTACTTGCACTCAAATTACGCTATGCACAATCACATATAATGCGTAACAGTGGTTACTTATTAGTGTTACTGGTCATCGCTCAAGTCGGACTGGGTATTAGTAATGTGGTGATGAATTTACCTTTAGGCATCGCAGTATCACACAATGGAGGCGCAGCCTTATTGCTGCTTACCTTAGTCTTTATTAATTACGCCCTGTTGCGTAAAGCATAAGTGAGGATCAACCATGACAAAACCTCTTACTATTAGTCAGGTTCAACCTAAGATAACTCTACAATGGCGCGCCTATTTTGAAATGACCAAACCCAAAGTCGTAGCACTTATGCTGCTTACAGTGTTGGTCGGCATGTGTTTATCTGTGCCTGGCATTGTACCGTTACAACCTTTGGTTGCGGGAATGGCAGGCATTGCGATGATGGCAGGCTCTGCGGCGGCGTTTAATCACTTAATTGATCGTAAAATCGATGGTTTGATGGCTCGAACTTATAATCGTCCGCTGCCTAAAGGAAAAATCTCCAGCATTAAAGCGGCAACCTTTGCGGTGTCGCTCGGATCACTCGGCTTTGTGGTGTTATATACCTTAGTTAATCCCCTCACAGCTTGGTTAACCTTTGCCAGTTTAATTGGTTATGCCTTGGTGTATACCGCCTATCTTAAACGGGCGACCTCACAAAATATTGTCATTGGTGGATTAGCCGGCGCTATGCCGCCATTATTAGGCTGGACCGCAATAACCAATGAACTGCATGGCTACGCCTTGTTACTGGTTATTATTATCTTCACTTGGACTCCACCGCATTTTTGGGCATTAGCCATTCATCGCCGTAAAGAATATGCCAAGGTCGATATTCCAATGTTACCGGTGACACATGGGGTAGAATTTACCAAAACCTGTATTTTGCTTTACACCATTTTATTAGCCATTGCCTGCCTGCTACCCGTTTTAGTCGGCATGTGTGGTCCAATATATTTGGTGGGTTCAACGTTATTGAGTTGTGGTTTTATCTATAAAGCGTGGCAGTTAAAGTTTCATGACTATCCAGAGCTGTCTATGCAAGTCTTTAAATTCTCAATTTATCATTTAATGGTGTTGTTTATAGTATTATTAGTTGACCATTACTTTTGGGTAAACGCTTAAATTAGAAAGGAAAATATATTGAAAATAATGATAGCGGTAGGGCTAATGTTATTAGCCCTAGTGGGTGGTGTCGTTTATCAACAGACGCAAACAGAGCCTATGCCATTGGCGACCAGTTATGTATTTGAGCAGCAGCGCCCATTAGCACCATTTACATTAGCAGACCAATACGGCAATGCGTTTACTAACCAAACGTTACAAGGTAAATGGAGTTTGTTCTTTATTGGTTACACCGCTTGCCCGGATGTATGCCCTACCACTCTGAATAAACTCGCAGCGGCATATCCACAACTGCAAAAAATAGCCAGCAATGTACAAGTGGTGTTTGTGTCAGCAGACCCTAAACGTGACACTCAAGCTAAACGATTAGATTACATAAATTTTTTCAATAAAGACTTTAAAGCGGTCAGCGCAGAACACACCGACTTATTTCCGTTTAGTCGTGACTTCGGCTTTGTGTATGCCATGGTGGGAGAGGACAGTGATTACCAAGTAGACCATAGCGCATCGTATGTGTTGGTTTCGCCAAGAGGGGAAAAAATAGCAGTATTTAAACCCAAACCACAACCTGGGCAGCTCGCACAAATTCTTAATGCTGAGCTCATTGCTGACTTTAGCCAAATCGTTCAATCTTGGCACTAGCCATTTACGTAATATCGTTACTCTTCGAGCCATTGACCATTATCTTGCGGGCGGATCCACGCTTGTGAAAACCAATAATAGCCCGTTTTTGTTTTGCTGGGCGCTGTGCAGTTATAGCGTGAACGCCCGGGTGCCAAATCTGATGATGCTTGGATAGATAAGCGATTTTCACTTAACCAAATAGGTTTCTTCGGTCCTTGGCCTTGAATAAAACACATCACTTGATGTGGATAAATATCTTGCGTATCAATAGTTAACTCTAATTTAGGTCGCCACTTACCTGATACCAATAATGGATCGCTGATGTTCTGCTTAATCACCGGCATCGGTAAACTGGAAAACTTAACCGTTAAACTCGCTAAATCAGCATAAGCATTGGCAACCGGAAAGCGCGGTAATGCCGTTAGTGAAGCATATTCCCCTGCGGCACCAGATTGCTGACCAAAGCCAACAAAGCCCTGTTTCGTCAAAATTGCTTCTAATTTGTTAGTGTATTCACCATACGGGTAGGCAAACATTTTTACACTTTGGCCAGTACGTTTTAATATTTCAGCTTCTGTCGATAAGATATTATCTTCGACACGGGCTTGCCATTGGGCTTGGGTTTCTTTGCCTTGACGACGAATTAAATGTTCGTGTCCCCAGCTGTGGTTGGCAATCGTCACGCCTTGATCGGATAAGGCAGTAATGTCTTTCCAACTCATCATGCCCTTGAAACCGGCATCGATGGGGGCAACAGAAATAAACACAGTGTACGGAAATTGATGTGAGGCTAGAATGGGCGCAGCATTGTTGATAATGCTGTCATAACCGTCATCGAAAGTAATCACAATACGTCTATCGGCTATTGGCGTGTTATGCTTTATTGAATCAACAGCTTCAGCTAATGAAATCACGGTAAAATCATTATCAGCCAAGTACTGCATCTGTTCAGCAAACTGACTTGGCGTCACACTCGTGCTTTTGGGGGTATTTTCCGACACGTGGTGATATTGTAAAATGACCACCGCATTGGCATCAAAATGCAATACACTCAAGCTGAACAACACCAACAATAAAGCTATTTTTTTAACCATGATTATCCATACCTATGTCAGTTAGCGCATTACTATTAAACCGCCAAAAAAATCGTCAATTATTGGCTTTAGCGACACCAATGATACTGTCGAATATCACCATTCCGCTATTAGGATTAGTTGATACTGCGGTAATTGGTCATCTTGGACAAGCTTACTATCTTGGTGGCGTAGCACTAGGCAGTACCATTATCACCTTAATGATTTGGTTACTCGGCTTTTTACGCATGTCCACCACCGGGTTAGTCGCACAAGCCTACGGTGCTAATGATACCTCAACTCAACAACAATTACTGATACAAGGTTGCAGCCTAGCATTAACCTTGGGAGTAGCTTGTGTAATATTACACTCTCCCATACTTGATTTAGCATTAAGCCTCAGCGATGCCAGCGAACAAGTGATGTTCTACTGCCGCCAATACGTCGAAATTCGAATCTGGTCACTGCCTTTTGCTCTCGTCAACTTAGTGTTATTAGGCTGGTTACTCGGACGCCAAGCGCCGAAAGCAGCCATGTGGCAATTAATTATCGCTAACAGCGCTAATATTATTCTCGATATTGTATTTGTCATCATCTTTAAATGGAATGTCCAAGGCGCTGCATTGGCATCGGTTATTGCTGATATCAGTGCTTTTTCAGTGGCATTGATTATGGTCAAACGCCAGCTAGTACTTACTGGAGGGCTTAATTTAAGCCAAGTTATCGCCCATTTATCATGGCGCGGATATGCTCGTTTACTCACCTTAAACCGTGATATTTTTATCCGCAGTTTGTGCTTGCAAGCCGCCTTTAGTTTTATGACCTTTTATGGTGCCGGTTTGGGCGACAATACGATTGCCGCCAACGCAGTGCTGCTTAATTTACTCATGCTGATATCTTATGCGTTAGATGGTATAGCTTATTATGCTGAAGCCGAAGTGGGCCGCGCATTTGGTCAAAAAAATCCAACATTACTGCATGACAGTGTCGTATTGGCATTTTGCTGGTCGGCAATGGTTGCGGTATTATTTAGCCTGCTTTTTTGGTCGGCAGGACCATGGATAATTCAGCTATTAACCAATATTGAAGCGGTACAAAACGCTGCAAACAACTACTTAATCTGGCTCATTTTTATGCCTATCTTGGCATTTGGCTGTTACCTGTTTGATGGTGTGTATATTGGTGCAGCGCACGGGAATATTATGCGAAACAGCATGATAATTGCTACCTTTGGCGTTTACTTTCCGAGTTGGTACCTATTGCAAGATTGGGGCAACCACAGCCTTTGGGCTGCGATGTCAATATTCATGCTATGCCGAAGCTTGACTCTTGGTTGGCACTATTACTACAAACTCAGATATCAACTGGCGGCCGTATAATATATTGAAGACCTTGATATAAAAATGTAACATCCAAATAACATTTTTATATCGCATTACATGGACCTTTAATGAAACGGATTTTATGGCTTGTTGTTATTAGTTTATGTCTATTTTCGCTTAGCTCATTTGCCAAATCTCTGCCTATAGAAGCCTTTGCCAGCATCCCAGATGTCCGCTTTGTTAGCTTATCTCCAGACGGTAAAAAAATTGCGTCGCTCGTACGAGTCAGTACTAATGAGCTTGAAGGCCAAGTACTCACTATTCGCGATATTCAAACCAATAAAGATATTTATCCATTGCAAACTGACAATCATAAATTTGTCATTTTATCGTTAACGTGGGCAAATAATGATGTCATCTTAATCGAGTCTAAATATCCCGCCATCCGTCGAGGTGTTCCCACAACCGAAACACGGTTAATAAAATACTCACTGAGCGACAATAAAACCTCAAGTGTGTTTTCTAATCGTTCTCTATCGCGTTTTGTCGATTTACCGCAATTACAAGCATCGGTTATTGATTATCTTGACAACGATCCAGATCATATCCTCATGCAAATTCAAGGTTTAGGTTCTAAACCACAATATGAAAGCGTCGTTAAAGTCAGTTTAAAAACAGGCGGTATCAAGACTTTACAACCAGCACGTATGCACATTGGAAACTGGTTAACCGATAGGCAGCACAAAGTGCGTATTGGCATTTATCGCGATGACACTACCTACCGTATTTACGAGCAAAAAGGAGCGGGTGAAGATCTCCGTAAGTTATGGGAGTTCGAGGCTTTAGCAGAAGACGTAATTTGGCCTATCGGTTTTGACCATGATCCTAATATCTTATATATCAGCGCCTATCATCAAGGTTTTAAAGCCATCTTTAAAGTCAACTTAACTGACCCGACATTGACTAAAGAACTCGTTTCTCACAATGAAAATTACGATGTTGAAGGCTGGCTAGTGTATTCCGCGCTAAAACAAAAGGTCATTGGTTTAAGCACCGACATTGAAGGTGAATATCTGTTCTGGGACCAAGATTATATCAAGTTGAACAATGGTCTTACAACTGCATTACCAGAGTCACATAATGTGATCACTCAGTTCAGTGATGATGAACGTCGTTACATCGTTTATGCTACTGGCCCTATTGAATCTGGTGCGTATTACTTTGGAAATAGAGATCAAAAAGCACTTTACCCTATCGCTTACCGTTACAGCCAATTACCACCAGAAGTGTTATCTCAGCCACAAACAGTCCATTATAATGCTCGTGATGGTTTAGCCATTGAAGCCTTTCTCACTACTCCAAAAGACACTGACGCCAAAAACTTACCGACCATAATTTTCCCCCATGGTGGACCTATTAGCTACGACTCAACCACGTTTGATTATTGGGCGCAGTTTTTAGCTAATCGTGGCTATGCTGTGCTACAAATGAATTTTCGAGGATCGTCAGGCTATGGCTTCAATTTCATGAGTTCGGGTCTTAAAAACTGGGGCCTAGAAATGCAAACCGACATTGAGGATGGTACTCACTGGCTTATCGAACAAGGTATTAGCGATCCTAAACGCGTGTGTATTGTCGGTGCCAGTTACGGTGGTTATGCAGCATTAATGGGCGTAGCTATCACCCCCGATCTGTATCAATGTGCCATTAGTGTCGCGGGCGTAACTGACCTTGAATATTTAGTTAAATCATCGCGTCGGTACGACAATAGCAAAATTGTAAAAAAACAAATTGGTGATGATTACGACGATTTGTATCAGCGCTCACCTATTAGCAAAGTAGCCAATATTAACGTGCCGGTATTATTAATCCACGGCACTAAAGATCGCGTGGTGCGAGTGCAACACAGTGAAGAAATGTATGATGCGCTTAAGGATTTACATAAACCCGTAAAGTATATCGAACTGGAAAATGGCGATCATTACTTAAGTAATAATGAACATCGTCTTACAACATTCATTGCAATAGAACACTTCTTAGCGACCAATCTTGGGGTAAAATAACCTCAAATAGCCCAAGTCGTCACATACGAGAATACTATGACTCAAGAATTGATTATTACCGACATTGAAGTTGGCAACGGTAAAACCGCAGTTAAAGGCGCGCTAATTACCACTCGTTATAGCGGTCGATTAGCCGACGGAAGTCAGTTTGACGCTTCAGATGCGTTTCAGTGTGTCATTGGCACGGGCAGAGTCATTAAAGGCTGGGATCAGGGTATTATTGGTATGAATGTCGGCGGCAAGCGACAACTATCAGTTCCGGCTCATTTAGCTTATGGAGAACGCCAGATTGGTGAGCGAATTCCAGCACACTCAGATTTATTTTTTGATATTGAATTACTTGAAGTACTCACTCGAGACGACTAAAGCCACTAGATGGCGAAAACCTAATCGACACCAACAAAAAACGCGACCTCATAATGAGGTCGCGTTTTTGTTTATTAGCTTTGCTAGTAGCAGTAATTCGTCACGCGATTAAGCGTAAGAATGCTCGCCATGCTCATGCTCTGTCACGTCACGAACACCAGTCAATTCCGTTGGGAACATATCTAACAATTGCTTCTCAATACCATCTTTTAAGGTGATATCAACTTGCGAGCAACCGTTACACCCACCGCCAAACTGCAATACTGCAACACCAGCTTCGGTAATTTCTACCAGCATGATGTTACCGCCGTGGCTAGCAAGTTGTGGATTAATCTCTGACTGAATAATATATTCAATACGTTCAACTAATGGCGCATCTCCAGACACTTTGCGCATTTTTGCGTTAGGTGCTTTTAATGTTAGTTGCGAACCAAGCTGGTCGGTTACAAAGTCAATGCTGGCATCATCTAAAAATGGTGCGCTCTTTTCATCGACCATAGCACTAAAGCCATTAAATGGAAGTTCTACATCATCAGCTTCAGCGGCATCAGGTGGACAATAAGACACACCACACTCTGCTTGTGCAGTACCTGGGCTGATAACAAACACACGAATGTGCGTACCTTCCGGCTGGTCGGCCAATAGTTTGACGAAATGGGCCTGAGCTGTATCGGTAATGGTGATCATAAAAACCTGCTCCGTCAGGGAATACCTGAGTAAATTAGTAAGAATTAGACCTATGATACTCTGTGTTGCATTGGCTTTGTAGTGTCAGTGGGATTTGATCTCGAAAAAATGATCCAGTTCAACTTTTTTTTACCCTAAAAAAACTGCAATGCCCCATATACCAAGCGTTACAAGACATATTAATTAATTGTTTTTATTTACAAAAAATCTTGTTATTACTCAAATCGAATTAATCTAACCTCAACCTAGATTAATCTACCCTTAAAAAGATTTAATCTAACAATCCCGGCGCTTCAGCACGCGCAAGGCACCAAGTTTGCACATGGACAAACTGCAGGCTAAATAAACCTGCAATTTCATCTACGGTTGTTCCAGTAGTAACAACATCATCAATCAACGCAACACGCTGATACGTCATGCTTGGTTGTAGTGCAAATGCACCATGGCAGTTTTTACGCCTCTGCTTACCCGCAAGTCCCGTTTGTGGCAACGTAT
Organism: Shewanella sp. ALD9; assembly: GCF_002836315.1. Taxonomy (NCBI): domain Bacteria; kingdom Pseudomonadati; phylum Pseudomonadota; class Gammaproteobacteria; order Alteromonadales; family Shewanellaceae; genus Shewanella; species Shewanella sp. ALD9. The sequence continues at coordinate 132,188 of NZ_PJCD01000001.1, read as the reverse complement.
CAACAATCCGAATTAAACAACGGTCATCTAGAGGAATATTCGTTAATAGGCTTAACTCTTTAGCAATGAGCCAAGCTTGATTAAAACCTCGCTGACGTAAACGATTGGGATGTAACGGAACGGGGATTAACACTTGTGGTCGCCTAATAATGCCATGCTTAATTAACAATGCGATTCGACAGGCTAGTTGCTGAGTTATCGCGTTAAGCGGTGCACATTGCTGTTGATATTTAATGGCGGCAATAACAGGTCCCAGCCCTTGATGATAACTACAAGGGGCTACCACCCAATTAGGAGTGTGTTTATTGCATTTACCACAATAAGCCTGCAGCAACGCTATTTCGCGCCCACAACCTAAGCACACTTCGTGCTGATACAAACTTGCCGCTAAACACACTTGGCAAACACCTGTGAGCACTTGATTAGGGAACAATTGCTGATAACCCGTTTGATCTATCCTTTGCTGGCACAGCAAGCAACGGTTGGGTAAACTGCCTAGTAAAATGACCCTGGCACGCTGAAGGCGCTTGACGCATAAACGTAAGATATGGGTGATATCGATTGAATTATTGATTGGCGGCATTGGCTATTCATTCCATTAAATAGACTCAAAAGAGGTGTTAACCGTGAGTTTTCCTGCATTGCATATTGATACCGTAGGCTCACAAGGCCAAGACATCGTGCTATTACACGGTTGGGGTGTGAATAACCAAGTCTTTAGTCCATTAAAAAACGCATTGCACCAGTATAGAGTGCATTATGTTGATTTGCCGGGTTTTGGGTTAAGTCCCAATATCGACGGAGACATAACGCAATGGTCACAAGCACTTGCAGAGCAACTTCCACAACAGGCAATTTGGATTGGTTGGTCGTTGGGAGGGTTAATCGCTAGCCAAATTGCCATCGATTACCCAGAGTCAGTGGCTGCATTAGTCACTATTGCCTCATCACCATGCTTTATGGCCCGCGAAAGTGTTATGGCTCACGAAAAAGACGACTCAACCCTATCTTGGGCAGGTATTCAACCTGATGTATTGGCACAATTTTCAAGTCAATTAAGTCGCGATTTGTCTCGCACTGTTGAACGGTTCCTGGCAATTCAAGCCATGGGAAGTGATAATCCAAAATCTGATATCCAACAAATAAAAAGCTTAGTGTTAAGCAAACCATTGCCGACACAACAAGGCTTATCACAAGGATTGGATATGTTAGCGCAAGTAGATTTACGCGCCACGATCACTCAAATACAGCAGCCATGGTTACGAATTTGGGGAAAGTTAGATAGTTTGGTGCCGAGAAAGATTATCTCGTCATTACCAAGCAGTGACAACATTGAAGATGTGCTGGTCCACAAAGCATCCCATGCACCGTTTATTTCGCATCCCGATGCATTTTTAAACCATTTATTACCGTGGATCACAAAATACCGCTAAAAATATCTTAATAGCACTTTGGCCTTAGCCAAATGTTGTCTATAATTTAGTCAAGGCGTCGTATTGACAAGGTCAACATGATAATTACCACTCATTATCCACAAGTACCGTTAGCAACTTCGAATGTTGCGACGGATCTTGCACGAGTGGACAATCAACAAAAACCGCCGATTATCCCGCCACAAGAACCGACAAAAGAACATGCTGAACGGTCATTAAACCAACAAAATGAACGCGCTACGCCTTACATTGTCGCGGAGAAAAAACAGCAGCAAGAGCAAGCTAAACGACAACAGCAAAGTGTCACACAACAAGCGGTAGAGTCTAAAGCAATTGCCTCGCCAGTCATTCGGCCTCAAGTCATTAGAATCATGGCTAGCCAAACCCCAGCGCTGCAACGTAAAGATATTCAACTAAAAACACAATCGACAAATGCTAAAACAACACCAGAACCCCGTCAACGCCAAGCGCTAGACACTGGCATATCCAAAGCGACCTACCAACAATTCGGTCAACGGATTGGTCAATTTTATCAACAGCAATCCGCCCCAAATAATGAGTCTCAACTACAAATATTAGCGTGATACTTCTTTGGTAGCCATATCAGACAGTGTCGGTTTTACCTCTGAATTAGCCGAACGATACAACATTTTGTTGTACGCTAAACTCCCCCACAATGCCCAACCTAACGCGGCTTCTGCTTGCGGTTCATTCAATGTGGTCGGAGTCAATTTTTCAGTAACAAAATTATAGGTAACACTTTCCGGTGGTAATTCAGGTTGTAAAATAGTCATTTTATTCCCCTCCAATAAACCAAAGTTTTTATCATATTGCATCATTGCTCGACCCGGCCAAGAGTCTGGCATTGTGGTTAAATCACGGCCTAGCATTGGATAGCTATCCGAAATACCCAGCAACGAAATTAACGTCGGCGACATATCAATTTGGCTAACAACACGTGGATCGCGCTTCGCATCAATCCCATCACCTAATATAAGCCCAGGAATACGAAAACGTGACACAGGTATTAGTGCTGCGCCACCCACTCGACTGTCATGATCGGCCACAACGAGGAATAAGGTATCTTTCCAGTAATCTGATTTTTTAGCTTTTTTGAAAAACTCACCCACGGCATAATCGGCATATTTCACCGCGTTATGCATGGTATATTGCGGCTGTTCGTACAACTCAATACGGTCATCTGGGAACTCATACGGATCATGATTACTTGAGCTAAACACTAGACTAAAGAACGGCTTACCCTCTTTGTGCATCCGCGAAAACTCTTCATCCGCTCTAAACAATAAATCCTCATCAGACACCCCCCAAGACGCTACAAACGCGGGGTCTTTATAGTCACCTTGATCAACTATATCGGTAAAACCATTGCCTAAAAAGAAGCTGCGCATATTATCAAAATGGCTTTCACCACCATAAATAAACTGCGTGGTATAGCCATGTTGCTTCAATAAATCAGCAATGGTAAAAAAGCCTGTTTGACTCTTCCCTAGTTTCACCACGGCGCGTGCTGGCGTTGGCGTAAAACCGGTTGTTACCGCTTCAATACCTCTTACCGAACGCGTACCAGTTGCGTATAAATTTTCAAAAAACCACCCTTGTTTAGAGAGTTCGTCAATATTAGGCGTTAACGGTAAACCACCTAAACTCCCCACAAAGCGCGCACCTAAGCTTTCTTGTAAAATGATCACAAGGTTCTTTGGTTTACCGGTATAGCTGGCTTGATTAAATGACAACGTCGGTATGGTTGATGAGGTAAATGCACTCAGTGGCCGACCGCTTTCACGACGCACAATATCGATCACTTTTGCGTCCGCTAACTTGCCATACACTTTCGATGCATCTTCTTCATTACTCATTTGCTTAATCGCAAAGATTAATGAGAAAGAGGAATTCAACACCAAAGAATTAACTAAAGGATCGTCAGAAAATGCCACTAATGAAGGATTAAGTGGTCGATGCCCCAACGATGAACGCGCACCTAGCACCGTAATAGCAATGACGATAACGGCAAGCACTGGACGCCAATACCATTTAGGAAAACGAACATATTGCGTTAATTTGCCACTTAACCACCAGCCACCCCATAAGGTACCCACGGTGATTAGCGCCGATAAAATAAGCTCGCCTTTACGCCCAGCCCATAACATCGATAACACTTCTTTTGGATAAACAAGATATTCAACATATAAACGGTTAGGTCTAAAACCATATTCAGCAATAAATGACGGCGATGACGCCTCAAGAAAAACCACCACCCATAAACCTAGTGTGAGCCATACGCGTAATATCGTCAGCCAAACACGGCCAACTAAATGCTCACCGGCAAACACTACGGTTCCGAGCGCTGCAATACCCCACAACCAACATAAAGAGGCAAAATCTACCCGTAAACCTTGCAATAAAATGTAGCCCCAACCTTGGGCATCGGATACTCGCTCAGCTTGCCATAAAGACATGCCAATACGGCTCAAACTCATAATAAGCAGAGAGATAACACTAAATATAACAATTGCTTGAAATAAATTATGCGAGGTCTTTTGTGTACCGAGTTCACTTGAACTACTACCAAGACCAAAGAAATTGACAGCCATTTATTGCTCCAAAATTATTATTATTTTTAGGCTTCATATGCAATTAAGTCCGCAACAAGCTACCCCAAATGTAATAACATAATTACTGGGTAATAGACTAGTATGTGTATCTTAAGGGCAACTTAAGCTTATCGTGTTACTGAAAACCTTGTTTACTCAACGATTTTAAACAAGATTTTTTGTTATATTTTCAATATCATCATTGTAAACGAGCTACGAGAAGACACAGTAACAAAAACCATCTGAGCCTAAGACCTTAGCGAAGATATTAAGTTCAGGGCGTAATAACATATATTAACATCTTATTTACAGTCGGTTAAATTCTGTTTTTTAAAAAGGTTTTTTGCATCGACTTACACCATCGCCGCATGGTCACTCGGAATCAACACAGTAAACATAATTTTGTCTTCCGAAACCAATTCAAAACTAAACTTAAATCCATTCACTTTGGCAATATTTTCAACGATGGCCAATCCTAATCCATGCCTTTCGCTATTTGATCGCGATTGTTCAGCCTGGAATAACGGTAGCGTAAGTCGCTCTAAATCATTCGCATTAATACTGGTCACTAATTGATTTTCAACACTGAAACTTAATCCTTTATTATCAGAAGCTAACCTTATTTTAATCGATGACTTTGGCGGACTGTAGTACAGTGCATTATCAAATAAATTGGTCAAGATAAGGTGCAAAGAAAACTCATCGACAAGGCAGTTTTGATCCAAATCACTATTTTCAATATTCAAACGAGAATGAATAGTCGAGTACTTAAATGCCAACTCATCAATAACCTGGCCCATCAAGGTTTTGATATTGATATGCTGGCGATGTAGATTAATATTTTCAGATGTGGCTTGTTGCAATAGTAGTAAATTATTGACTATGGTTTTCATCCGTAAACTAATGCTGAGTACATCTTGTTTATAGCTCACGCCAATACGCTGATCATCCGGATAACGAATATAAATTTCACTTAAACTAATCAACTCACTGATTGGCGTTTTCAGTTCATGAGCGATATCGGCAGTAATGCGCTTTTCTGTTTGTAAGTATTGTTGGCTAATTTTGACAAATTTATTCAGTTCATTACGAATTGGTTCAATTTCGAGATAACGTTCAGACTCATTAGACAGTGGGATGTATTTTTTAGTGACATCGACGCTTTTTAGCGACATGTTTAATTCGTTCAACGGGGTCAAACCACGATGAATAACCTTCACTACGGCCCAACGGATCAACACAATCACCAGTAGTAAGCCAATGGCTAAACTAGAGTCGATGATCACCAAAATTTGCGACAAATCTTCAGTGGTAATGGCTATGGTTAACCACATGGGTTCGACTGTATCCATCATTGACCGATTAGTTTTAGGCACTTGCGGCTCAAAATACGACACCATCGCCCTGCCGTCTCGACCATCTGGTAACACCACATCGGCAAAAAAAGCACTGTTGAGTGGAATGTCTTTTTTAAGTAAATCTACACCCTCGAAATTACGCAACGACTCAGAACGTTCAAACACGCTTGAGCCTTGCCACAATTGAAAAAAGCTTGCTTTAGTCGAGATGCCAAATTCAGGCATAAACTCGCCAGCAAAATCAAACTCGGTGCCTTCTGGAGTCACTTTAACTAAGGTCTTTAGGTAGTTAGACTTGTCTGTTAACGCGCTATCAAACTCAACATCGACCCAATTATCGATACTGATATCAATCGCCAAAAACACCAAAATCAACATGGCTGATACCACATAGGTCATGGTATTGACTAAATTGGTGGTTAACGATCTCATTAATGTTCACCCACAAAATAGCCAAAACCACGTTTGTTTTTTATCGGTAGCGTCACCCCTACGGCTTTAGCTTTTTTACGCACGGACGATAAATGAGCCTCGATGGTGTTTTTTGATAAATGATTAAATGAACCCACGACTGCTTCACTGATTTGTTCAGGATTAAGTACTTGCTTAGGGTTACTAAATAAATATTCAACAATTTTGAATTCGTTTTTAGTCAGATCGATATAATGGCCATCTGCATGAAGTGATTTATTACTTGTGTCTAAAACAAAATTAGCAATACAAATAGTTTTAACTTGTTGATTGAGTTCACCACGGCGACCAAGAGTCACGAGTCGGGCTTGTAATTCGTCAAACGAAAATGGTTTACACAGATAATCATCGGCACCCGCCAATAAGCCAGTAACACGATCTTCAGCTTGTGATTTAGCCGATAAAATAATGACCTTAGATTGATTACCTAATTTACGAATACTCTTAAGTAAACTCAGACCATCTACATTAGGCAGCATGAGATCCAAAATAATGAAATCATAAGAATTAGTGAGCGCCATACTTAAGCCCTCAGAACCATCACCGGTTTCATCAACGGTATAACCTAAATGATCCAAACCAACTCTAATGCCGCGACGCAGCGCTTCAGAGTCTTCAATTAACAACACTTTCATTGAGTGTCCTTTATCATAATTGCGCCTATATCCATATTACGAGTGATGCAGTCCAAACGGAAAAAAGTAACCTAAACTCGGGATAACAAACTACCATGAGCAAACTTATCTCTATGCTATCCATAGCGATAAGTTAACAGCCGACACGTTGCGGGCAGATTAACCGTTTACGAGTCAATTATGCCCATAAAACAACCCACCAAACAATCGCTGCCATCAGCATACTGAGAAACACAAATGCAGAAGCAATATCTTTGGCGAGCCCAGATAACTCATTAAACTCCAGGCCAATACGGTCAACCACCACTTCTACAGCAGTGTTAACCAGTTCAGCAAACAATACAAATAGTAACGCCAGCACTAACATGGCAGATTGCGCTGCACTAATATTTGCCATACAAGCAAATACAGTTAATGGAATAAACAGCATTAACTCTTGCTGAAATGCCGCTTCATTACGGCACATCCACTTTAAACCATTAAAGGTATGTTTACAGGTATACAGCAAGCGCATAATGCCATGGCGTTTCACCACAATTTTGGGTTGCTTTGCTGTCGCGTTCTTTGTCACACTCTTTGTAACATTATCATCAGACGTAGACGATGAAACTGAAATTGTCATGAGTATATCCCTAGTTCATTTTACAATCGGTGGTGATATCTAACTTAGGATCACGTACCGAGCTACTGACGCCGTAAAGCCCTAACAATGTATGGAACAAGTTGTCATGTGAGTACGAACCACTTAATGCATGCTCGGCAACACATTCACGGTCAATGTCTTTAGCTTGTGTGTAGTCTTGTGGTAACCACATAAACCAAGGCACATGAGTTTGCTGGCTCGGCGCAATGCTGTAAGGCGTACCGTGTAAATACATTCCACTTTCACCCAATGATTCACCATGGTCAGATAAATACACCAGCGCGACGTTATATTTGTCTTGATATTGCTTAAGTACATTAATCGTTTCTGCCAACACAAAATCGGTATAAGCAATAGTATTGTCGTAAACATTAACAATCTCTTGGTCGCTACAGTTTTCAATGTCGCTGCGGCTACAAGCTGGCGTAAATAACGCCTTATCGGCTGGGTAACGCTGCCAATATGTTGGTCCGTGACTGCCAATAGTATGCAAAGCGATAAATTGGTTATCTAAGCCTTTACCCGACAGTGCACTGGCTTCACTGTCTTGTTGTAATTTTTGGCTGAGTTTTTCAACTAAAATCTCGTCATAACAACTTAAGCCATCACATAATGGATTTGGCTCGCTCGGCGAAATATCAATCTTATTAATGCGGGCTCCTACGTCTTTATCGCCGCCATCGTTTTCAAACCATGTCACGTTAACACCAGCGGCGTTAATCACATCAAGTACGTCATTTCGAGCATCGGCAACTTCACGATTGTAATTATCATGAGTGAGGTTTGAGAACATACACGGTAATGAATGCGCGGTAGCCGTGCCACACGATGACACATTTTGTAAGGCAATCATGTCAAGGTTTTCTGTGTACGGGTTGGTATTACGTTGATAACCGTTATACGCCATATTTTCTGCACGGGCAGTTTCACCGACAACAAGCACCATAAGAGTCGGTTTGCCATTCGTGCTAGGGATTAACTGTGCATCTTGACCAATAGGGTCAAAGGTTAATTTTTCAGTAAAGTAACGGTTGTTTAGGTATTTAACCGTATTATAAATATGTGCAGGAATAATCATCTTATTCAGATAATTATTATTGCGCCCCACTGACGCATAGTCTTTGTAAAAAAACAGCACCATCAACCCGACTAACACCACGCTGAATATTGTAAAGCCAGCGCGACGAAGCACTATTTTGGCCAGTGACGGACCACTCGATAATTTAGTGCGGTATAACAAAACAGAAGGTATTACCCCTAACACCATCACATAGCTAATTGAAGGTAAGCTTATATATGAAAAAGCTTCACCAGAATTGGTTTCAAAAATATTTTCAATCATGCCGTAATCAAACATCACGTTGTACTGCAACATCGCATACATGGCCGCTGACGATGTCAGTAACAACACAATCATCACGGGTTTAAAAACAAATTTAAAAGCAAATAAGCTAAAAATAAGCATAAAACAACTGCTTAATAACAATGCCGGTGACAAAGAAAACAGCACATGACCATCTGCTGATAACTGATAGATTTTACGGATTATCGGAAAATTTAATACCAAGCCAAAATAGACAGCGATAATGCAGGTCATCGCCTCGTAACTGATGCTCTTTGGGGTGATACTGGATAATGTTTTCGTTAGTAATTTCAATTTTGCCACTCGCAATAAACTCGACTGGCGCTGATATTCAACTAAAACACTTAAGATCCACTGAATAAAAACTGAATTATTGCTGTGTGGTTATATTCAGTTTCAAAATATAAAAATGAGCTAAAAAAAAGCCCTTACACATAAGTGCAAAGGCTTTATAATCAATATATTAGCTAAATGTGTTTTACCACACCGTATAATTGATTATTTTTTTATCTTGGCAAAGGCATCAGCAAACGCATTACCCATAGCCGCATTTTGTGGTGCCTTAACCGGTTTACTGGCTGGTTTATTATGACCAGAACTCTTGGTATTGGTTGACGATTTACCCGCAGCAGGCTTTTTCTGGTAACTATTTTGTGGCTTACCTTGCGACTGTCTGGTTGCTTTTTCGGTATCAATTTTTTCATCAAGACGCATGCTTAACGCAATACGACGACGCTCAATATCCACTTCCATCACTTTCACTTTAACCACATCACCGGCTTTAACCACTGTATGAGGGTCACTAACAAACTTGTCGGTTAACGATGAAATATGCACTAAACCATCTTGATGCACGCCCACATCCACAAAGGCACCAAAGTTAGTCACGTTGGTGACCACACCTTCTAAAATCATTTCGACTTTAAGATGCTTCAATTCTTCTATACCGTCTTTAAACGTAGCCGTTTTAAACTCACCACGAGGGTCGCGTCCTGGCTTGTCTAGTTCGGCTAAAATATCATTAATGGTCGGTACGCCAAATGCGTCGGTAACAAAATCGGCAGCATTAATCTGTTTTAACAAATCGCTATTACCAATCAGTTCAGTTAATGGCAATTGCTTAGCACCAGCAATCGACTCAACTAAACTGTACGCTTCTGGGTGAACAGATGACGAATCCAATGGATTATCACCATTACGGATGCGTAAAAACCCCGCAGCTTGCTCATAAGCTTTAGGCCCTAAACGAGCCACACTCAATAGCTGCTTACGATTGGTAAATTGACCATTCGCGTCACGAAAATCAACCACATTTTTAGCTAAGGTTTTGGTTAAACCAGCAACTTGAGCTAATAACGGCGCCGATGCCATATTTAAGTCAACACCTACGGCATTAACACAGTCTTCAACGACGGCATCGAGCGACTGCGATAACTGGCTCTGGCTTACATCATGCTGATACTGTCCTACGCCAATCGCTTTGGGTTCAATTTTTACTAGCTCTGCCAACGGATCTTGTAAGCGACGTGCAATTGATACCGCGCCACGAATTGACACATCAAGATTAGGAAACTCATTAGCGGCAAACTCAGAGGCCGAATATACCGATGCGCCCGCTTCACTCACAATCACTTTGGTCAGCGTCGGATGCGTTTCTTTTACGGCAGCGATTAACTCGCCAGTTAGCTTGTCTGTCTCACGCGAGCCAGTACCGTTACCAATCGCAATAATTTCAACTTTATGCATGGTCACTAAATTACTTAGGGTACGAATCGATTTGTCCCATAAGTTTTGTGGCGCATGCGGGAAAATAGTGGTGTGGGCCACCAGCTTACCGGTGTTATCAACAATCGCGACTTTCACGCCAGTACGGATACCAGGATCGAGTCCCATTGTCGCTTTAGCACCAGCAGGAGCCGCCATTAATAAATCGCCCAAGTTACGGGCAAACACTCTAATGGCTTCTTCTTCCGCGCTTTCACGCATCTTAGCGATAAACTCGGTTTCCATTTGCAAAGCAACTTTAATGCGCCAAGTCGAGGTCACTACCGTTTTCAACCATTCATCAACGCTAGAGTTAGTCAGTTCTAACTTAAAGTGATCGCTAATAATCACTTCACAATAACTGCCTTCTGTCGCTTGAGTATCGGGATCGGCGTTCATCGACAGGCTTAACATGCCTTCGTTACGGCCGCGCAACATGGCTAAAGCACGGTGAGATGGGATTTTACTCATCAGCTCATTATGCTCGAAATAGTCGCGGAATTTAGCGCCTTCTTTCTCTTTGCCTTTTACCATGCGGCTTTCAAGCACAGCTTGCTGTAATAAATGCTGGCGCACTTTACGCAGTAACTCTGCATCTTCAGCAAAGCGCTCCATTAAAATGTAACGCGCACCATCAAGCACTGCTTTAGTGTCGGTAAAACCTGCATCAGGATTAATAAACTCTGTTGCTTTGCTTTCTATATCTAATTGACGATTGGCTAATACTGCATCTACAAGCGGCTCAATACCCGCTTCGATGGCTATTTGGCCCTTGGTACGACGCTTTGGTTTGAATGGCAGATATAAATCTTCAAGACGGGTTTTACTGTCGGCGTCATTAATCGCTTGAGTTAACGCTGGGGTTAACTTGCCTTGCGCATCAATGCTCGACAACACCACTTGGCGGCGGTCGTGTAACTCACGTAAATAACCTAAACGAGAAAACAAGTTACGCAACTGAGTGTCATCTAAACCACCGGTAGCTTCTTTACGATAGCGCGCAATAAACGGCACGGTGGCGCCATCATCTAATAGCGCAATGGTCGCTGTGACCTGTTGTTCACGGACATTAAGTTCTTGAGCGATAATCTGGGCAATATTATGCATAATCAATCGAATTCGACATGGTTTAAAATAAAATTATGCCAAAGATACCATAAAGACCACCAGTTCGCTGCTAGTACGAAAGGCTTTATGATGTCTTTATAGATAATCGATAAAAAGAATGCATCATCGGGCATGAAGTGCTAAAACACAGATGATAATATTACGGCTTATATAAAACCTCACCGTTCTTCGACCACATTAAGAGTAAACCGCGTGAAAACTAAGTTAATCACTTTAGAAGGCTACAATAAGCTCAGAATTGAGCACGACTATCTGTGGAAAGAACAACGTCCTGAAGTCACTAAGATTGTCACTTGGGCGGCAGGTTTAGGTGATCGCTCCGAGAATGCTGATTACACTTTTAATAAACGTTTATTAAGGCAAATTGACCGCCGAGTACGCTATTTACGCAAGCTGCTGCCCGAACTCAAAATTGTCTATTACGCACCAGAGCAAGAAGGCAAAGTGTTTTTTGGCGCCACGGTTGAAATTGAAAACGAAGCCGGCGACATTAAAACCTTTAAAATTGTCGGCCCAGAAGAAATTTACGACGAACGTAAAGACTACATCTCCATCGACTCGCCCATGGCCCGCGCGTTACTCAAAAAACAAGTCGACGATGAAGCGGTAGTGAGCACACCTCAAGGCGATAAAACCTGGTACATCAATAAGATTAGTTACAAACTAGAGCAGAAATAACTTATCCAAGGAAAACGGAATCAAAGGCGTTAATTGCTATGATTTTGTTCCGTTAAAAAGAAGCATTGAACAGTTAAACTTTGCTGCTAGCACTGGGCATGGTGACTCCAACACCACAAAGATATTGTTCCCTGATAGATTCAGCTTTGAAAGACCATGTTGACTCATGAACCATCAATATTAGGAGCCATTTTGACGATAGCAAAATTGATTATGTGCGAGGTTGATGACGGTAAACAGGAGGCTTTTTCACAAAGTCAGAGTGCCTGGAGTCAACTGTCGACGTGTAACGGTTTTGTAGGGCAAACAGGTGGATGGGAAGCATCGTCAAGCACAGCCATTATTTTAGGTTTTTGGGAATCACAGTTTCACGTGAGTGAATTCATGAGCACAACCCACGATGAGATTTATTTAAATAATAAACAACAATCCACTTACCGTCATTGTTCAGTGAATTACTTCGAACTGATTTCAACTATACCTGGCTCAGAGATTGATTTTTCAGGTGCTGGAGTATTAAGAATCGCTTACTGCTCAAGAGTACTGGACATTGATAGGTTTAATCGAGATCAACAGCTGCTCTGGAACCCTCAACTGTCAACGCAACCTGGATTGCTAGGCGGTCACGTTTGGCGCCATGTTGAACACCATGACTGTTACTTGGTGGTAACGCATTGGGAATCACCAGCAGCTCATGAAATATACGCAAACAATGTATTGCCAAAATTACGGAAGATAGCCCACACTTCGGAGTACATTGAACAACTATTAGGTAAGGTTGTTGTTCTCGATACAAAGTGGAACGTCACACCCTATAACGGTTGATCACCACAGATGACATTCCATCTAACCAGTTTAAACCGGCATAATCATATTGTAGTTTCCCCCAATAAAACATTATCAATTCCTGAAGGTTTGCTCACCCGTTTATGGGCGAAAGTGTATTTAAGATATGGCCTTCGGCCACTAATGTCGTGGCGCTTCGCCCACACCAGACCAAGAGAAAATCAACGGCTATTCCTTCTTGAAACTCCCAGTCGCCACATCAAATTTATTTACATTACCTACAAACTGATGGCCAGTTTTACTCATTCACTACATTCTGGGATTAAGCAGTGTAAGTGAATAGTGAGGTTAAAATTTGCCCCCAAGTATGCAGAACCGCCGTGCACCCAAGCTGACTTTGTAAGTGTTTTCGGGTGTTCCAAAATTAACTTAACATTTGCCATACTGCTTCAAACTGTGCGCGGTACAATTACTTCGCTTGTTCATCAAAGCCGATAATTTAGGGGGCCATATTTACTTGGCAGAGGTTAGTCTCTAGCAAGTGCATCAACCGGATTCAATTTAGCCGCATTCCGGGCGGGCAGATAACCAAACACAATACCGATTAAGGTCGAGCAGGCAAAAGCTGCCACTATTGACGTACTCGAATAGATCATCTGAAAACTGCTGCCTGTGTAGGTAAATATCATGCCGATAAGATAAGCAAGTCCAATCCCCAATGCGCCACCACAAAAACATACCAATACAGCTTCAATCAAAAACTGACGCATAATATCGGTTTGCCTGGCACCAACGGCCATACGAATGCCTATTTCGCGCGTTCGCTCTGTTACTGATACCAGCATGATATTCATTACCCCAATCCCGCCCACTAACAAAGAGATAAACGCGATAGCTGATATCAGTAACGTCATGGTTTCAGATGTTTTTTCAATGCTTTTACGTATCGTATCTGTATTAATAGTGAAAAAATCAACTTTGCCGTGGCGCATAGTCAATAAGCTAATAATGCCTTGCTCTGCCACATCGCTTGATACATTGGCATCTATCCTTACGGTAATATCGTTAACATAATTTTGTCTAAGAATACGTCCTGACACCGTGGTATACGGCAACCAAACATTCAGTTCATCACTGTTGTCGGACACACTTTCAATTGGCTTTGTTACGCCAATAACACGAACAGGAAGGCGGCCGAGAAAAATGACGCTACCTAATGCACTGCCATCAGAAAAAAGCGTTTGCTCAGTATTGGCATCAATGACGGCAACCTGTTCTAACGCATCGATACTGTCATCGGCAAAATATTGTCCTTTGGCCAACGCATAACCGCGCACCCGAAAATACTCTGTACCCACGCCTTGAACTGAGCCTGTGACGGTTTCACTTGCATAACGTATGGCAACATTGGTCCTAACGGTTGGGGTAACGCTGTCCACATAGGGCAATATTTTAAGCGCATTGGCATCGTCTGCCGTGAGCGACTTAACCCGTTCAGAGCGGCGATCGCCTCGCCCTGTGCCTGGTTTTATTTCAATGGTATTGGTGCCCATTGAAGCAATATTATCCAAAATAGATTGCTGCGAACCGGCACCTAACGCAACGACGGACACCACTGAAGCAATGCCAATAATAATGCCGAGCATCGTCAGAAACGTACGCAAACGATGATTGGACATGGCAATTAACGCCATTTTTAACGCTTCAAGGTATCGCGACCAGTTTATCTTCATACTTGCTTGGGAAGATTGTCTGTCTGCGATTAACGAGCTCGTTTTTGCTGGGATACGTTTTTGGGTATCGGCAATGATTTCGCCGTCTTTTAGCTCGATGACGCGATCGGCAAATTCGGCAATATGTGGGTCGTGTGTCACCAAAATAATCGTGTGGCCGTCGCGATGCAGTTCTTGAATGAGTTTCATCATTTCTTCGCCGCTACTGCTATCTAAAGCACCGGTGGGTTCATCGGCCAGAATAATATCGCCACCATTGATTAAAGCTCTGGCCACACTGACACGTTGTTGTTGGCCGCCACTTAGCTGACTTGGTTTATGATCTAAACGATCGCTCAACCCCAGACGAGTCAGTAATTTTTTAGCTTTTTCGTGTCGGGTTTGCGGCCCCTCATTGGCATACAATGCCGGTACTTCCACATTACCAAGCGCAGTTAAATCTCCCAAAAGATGATAGCGCTGAAAGATAAACCCAAAATATTCACGTCGCAGGGCGGCCAATTCATTGTCATCCATACTGGATGTGTCCTGACCATTAATGAAATAACTGCCTGTATTGGGTTTATCCAGACAGCCAAGGATGTTCATTAATGTAGATTTACCGGAACCAGACGCGCCGATAATGGCAATCAATTCACCACGACAGATTTGCAGGTTAATGTTGTTAAGTACCGTCAGCTCCTGCTCTCCGGCGGTAAAAGAACGACTAACACCTTTAATATTTAACAGAACGTCAGCCATGGGTTATAACCTCATCTCTTTGCCAAGACCTGGTGTACGTTGTCCAAGCTTATTGCCTGTAGCTAAACCGGTCATCGAAACTGCGCTGTCTTTAGCTGAAGATTGACTAAGCATG
This sequence comes from Shewanella sp. ALD9, assembly GCF_002836315.1. Classification (NCBI taxonomy): domain Bacteria; kingdom Pseudomonadati; phylum Pseudomonadota; class Gammaproteobacteria; order Alteromonadales; family Shewanellaceae; genus Shewanella; species Shewanella sp. ALD9. Next base: position 116,728 of record NZ_PJCD01000001.1, on the reverse strand, counting down.
ATTTGATCACCTTCGTTAAGCCCTGAAAGGATTTGAGCGTAGATTTTATTGTTAATGCCCACTTCAACATCGCGGTATTCAATGTGGTTGTTTATGATCACTGGCACTTGATACGAAGTACTCGAACCTAATTTGGTGACCAATACCTGTGATGGGACCAGCAAGGTATCTTGCGCATTGGCTAAAATAATCGATACCTGCGCTGTCATGCCAAAACGCAGTAGGTTGTCAGGGTTTTCAACATCAAACAGAGCGTTGTAGTAAATCGCTTCATCATCGCCAATCATCAATGAGCTGTCGTCGCCGCTAAGCAAAGTTGGCCCTGGTTCAATGGTGCGTAATACACCACGGTACTTTTTCGCTGTCGCGCCCAAAATACTGAAATACACGTCTTGCCCAGCACTCACATTGATAATGTCAGCTTCAGATACTTGCGCTTTAATCGTCATTACGTCTAATTGCGCCAGCTCAATAATACTGGGGGTGCCTTGATTGTTATTAACGGTTTGCCCCTCTTCGACCGACACATAAATCACGGTGCCATCAATAGGTGAACGAATAGTTGTGTAACCTAAATTGAGCTTAGCGTTATCGACACTGATGATTGCTTTGTCTTTTTCAGCACTGAGTTCATCAAGCTCAGCCAGATAAACCGCCAATATCGATTCTGCCGAGTCAAAATCTGATACCGACGCAGCGCCATTAACCAGCATCTTTTTATTACGAGCATATTCAGACTGTGCGACTTTTATTTGAGCCTGCTTTGCCCGATATTGCGCATCAATACTTTGCAGTGATGCTTGGGCTTCTTTAAGGGCATTTTGTTGAGTTAAGTTATCGATTTGAGCAATCAAGTCGCCCTGTTTTATATTTTGGCCAACGTTCACGTCCATTGTTTCGATTAACCCCGATACTTGAGCACCGACACTGACTAATTTAGACGGATAAAGCACGCCATTGGTCAGTACTACTTTTTCGATGTTGCCGCGTTTAACCACATCGGAGGTAAAGATAGGTTGGTCTTGTTGTGCTTGAGTGTACTTGTATCCTACAACGGCAACGATTGCGCCAAGAGTAAGAAGCAGCAAGGTGTTTTTAATGTTCTTTTTCATGTGGATCTCTTAATGTCTTTTTAGTGACTGATCTGCGCTAACAATCTTGTAATAACGGATTTGCGTTTACTTACTATCAATAACAGCAGAAGTCGTATTCAAAGTGGGTTTACACAATGGCAATGTTGACAGCGGATCCATGCTGTCATTATGTGGCGGTGCTTGTTCCGGATGAGCTTCTTGCGGATGAGCTTGTGGTGAATGAGCCCGTTGCGGCGTTTGACAGTGTCGCTCAAAACTCACTGTCAAAGAGTCTGAGTCCAGTATGAAGCCTTGCATGCTTTGTCGAAGCATTATTGCAGACACAGGGGCTGACACTGGGGCAGATACAGTGGCAGACGAATCGATATCTAAAAATTTGGATAGCGCATACAGATGAAAAGTATACACTTTTTGACCAGGCCCTTTAGAGCATGGCGGTGCATACTCGTTACGATTATTCACCGTATTACTGCCAAATGAACCAACAGATTGCTTTTCTTTACTGCCAGAACCAATACCAGAAGCTTGCGCCGGAATATTGTACACAGTCCAATACCACTTGAGTTCTTCAGGCTGGTTTAGTTTAGGTGCCTTAGTGTCACCTTGAGGTGGAGTGCCTTTGTTATTGTCAGCCGAGTAAGCCTTTGGTGCGTTCTTTTCGTTGCCTGCGACATTGTTTGTGAAATGAGGCTTAGGCATGTGATCCATGATCACTACCAATGACTGGGTTCCGTCTGGTACTCCGCGCCAACTTAATGGTGGTGAAATACCCTCTCCCTCACAGGTAAATTCAACTGGCAATGTCCCATTATCGGAAAATGCAGGACTGGTGAGTTCAATTGACGGCTTGGCATTAACGGCGGTTGCACTGAGCAACGTCAAAGATAAAATGGCGCCAATAATGTGGGTATTCATGGCCTAATCTCCAATACACTTAAGTTAACGATTAATGAGTTAACTTAAGTGTATCGATTAGGCTTCGCTGATGGATGACAATGTTGTCATTTAACGATGGGTAACAACAGCCGCATCGTCACAACCTCAATATCACTGGGCTCAAGCGTAAGATCGCCACCATGCGCGCGAGCGATTTCTCTGGCTAAACTTAACCCTAAACCACTGCCGGATATGCCTTGGGTATGAGCAGGCTCTCCGCGGTAAAAACGATCAAACAGTTTAACCCTGACCTCGTGAGATATCGGCAGACAAAAATTGCTAATAACCACTTCTATAGCAGACTCGTGTTGGCGAGCGTGGATAGTGACACCTTTGTGATGAAGGCTATAACGCATTACGTTTACGAGCAGATTATTTAACAGCTGCTTCAGCAACACAATATCGCCTTTAGTGATTAACCCTTTTTCAATAACACAATCAAGCTCCAGTTCATCCGACAGCAAGGTCATATCGGCAATCAACTCATCGACCAATTCAGTGATATTTATCGGTTCAAAATGCAACGCCATAGAGCCAGAATCCGCCTGTGATAGCAGCAACAATTTACGGGTAATAGCTGACAAATGCCCCACTTCATCAAGAATGGCATTGAGATCCAATAGCGATGGGTTTTCAGACAACACTGCTTGTTCAAGCTTACCTCTTAACACTGTGAGTGGTGTTTTTAGCTCATGAGCGGCATCTGCCGTAAAACGAGAAACTTGTTGAAAACTGTCCTCTAGGCGATCGAGCATCATATTGTATGCATCAATCAACATTTTGAATTCTTTGTCTTCTTTATGCTCAGGCAAGCGATGGCTAAGATCTTTTTGGGTCACCTTATCCATGGCTTTATGTAATCTGTTTATTGGTTTAATGGTATTGGTCGAGATAATCCATGCGCCTAGAATACTGAGCAGTAATGAAAAAGGAATAACCACACCCAACGCGGTCAGCAAGGTATTCGTTAACTGATTTGTGGTGGCTGCAATATCCACAGCGATAAAACTTTGTTGGTTTGAGGTTTGAAATAAGCTGGCTCGCCATCGGTTTTGCTGATGTTCAAAAAAGGCCAGCTGACAAACCGCGTCGGCTTTATTGTTGTGGGGTAATGTGAGTGATTCAGCGCGTAGCCAATTTAAGCGACTTATCACATCTTGTACGTCTACACCGTCTGGCGCGGTTAAAAAACCTTGCTCAACAGAACCGACAGACAGCATTAATTGGCTAGGTGAATTGATTCGTAACTTGTCCGTTAAATCAGTCATTAACCGACCACCCGAAAGGGGTGTATCGTTTGAATTGTCTATATTCATTGTAGAATTATTGACATCATGCAAAGTACGTTTGCGTATTAAGCGTTTTGCTTCCATACAAAGGCGAGAATCAAGGTTAGTCAATTCTACAGTCATAATACGCGACCAACTTAAGCTGATAACCAGCGCAAGCACAGCGGTTACCGTTAAAATTGATATGGCAAAAATACGAGTACGAAAATACATATTAACACCTTATCGAATGCTCAGGCGATAGCCTGTGCCGCGGACAGACTCAATGGCGCCGACCATTTTACCGGCCTTCTCTAATGAAGCCATTTTACTGCGGATGCGTTTAATGCACACATCAACAACATTGGTACAAGGATCAAAGTCGTATCCCCAAACATGCTCCAGCAACTGCCCCCGGGTTAATACTTGGTTAGGTGAACGCATTAAGTGTTCAAGCAAACTAAATTCTCGGCTAGTAAGCTCGACCGATTGTCCCTGACAATTAAGGCTGCGATTAATACAATCAAGCTGCAATGCGCCTACCTCAACGACATGCTGTTGTGTGCCGCCATGGCGTCGTAATAAGGCTTGAATGCGAGCATGCAACTCTTCAACATAAAACGGTTTGGCTAAGTAATCATCAGCGCCCATGCCTAATCCTTGAACGCGGTCACCCAATTCATTACGTGCCGTAAGCAGAATAATGGGTGTATCGACACCTTGTTGGCGCAGCGAACGAAGAATATCCAAGCCATTTCTGCCCGGAAGCATAATGTCGAGAATAATCACATCATAAGTATTGTTGCTTGCCGCCTGATAACCTTGAATACCATCGGCACAATGAGTGACATCGAAATTTTTGGCGCGCAAACCTTCACAGATAAAATCTGCAATTTTTTGTTCATCTTCGACAAGCAATACGTTCATTGAGTTTTATCCTTGGGAAACACTTAAAAGTATCTCACCTGACGCATCGCACTCGCAACCTATATGACAACATTGTCATTTAACAGATTAAGACTGGCCATACAGGATAAAATTTCAACAACCTAATGAGAGCGGAGTAGATAAACAGCATTGATGTTCGAAGGGTGATTCAATTTTTATCTAACATGCTAATTAGATATTAAAGGTATTGACCGAAGGAGAACGGTTACACATCCTGATGATGTTGACCATTGATTAGTAGAGTCTTTTTAAACTAAAAGCATGATATCTAAATGCTCCTCACTAATCTTGAAAGGTCATTCTTAGAGATTAAACATGTTTAATTTTCAACCATTATGCTGACTCGAATTGATCTACATCTAATTTTATTGCTCTACGTCCTTGTAAACTGATCATTCAATCGTTATCTGGAAGGCTATAAAAAGGTCTTCCTTATCTATTATCAAAAAGGAGTCAGATATGTCATTACAAGGAAAAGTCGCGCTAGTCACTGGCGCAGCTCAGGGCATAGGACGTGCCATTGCACTTCGTTTAGCAAAAGATGGAGCAGATGTTGCCATCGTTGATCTAAACGAAGAAAAAATGCTCGCAGTATCTCTTGAGGTCGAAGCCCTAGGTCGAAAATCAACTACTTTTAAAGCTGACATTAGCGACCGGAAACAAGTTTATGCCGCTATAGACCATGTAGAAAAAGCCTTAGGTGGATTCGATATTATGGTGAATAACGCAGGTATTGCGCAAGTTCAAGCCATAGCCGATATTACTCAAGAAGAAATGGATAAAATCCAAAAGATCAACGTAGACGGAACCCTTTGGGGTATTCAAGCCGCGGCAAAGAAATTCATCGAGCGCAAGCAAAAAGGCAAAATTATCAGTGCCTCTTCCATTGCGGGCCATAACGGGTTTGCTTTACTGGGCGCATATTCGGCGACTAAATTTGCAGTGCGTGCGTTAACTCAGGCTGCAGCACAGGAATATGCTAGCGCAGGTATTACAGTCAATGCTTATTGCCCTGGTGTGGTCGGAACCGATATGTGGGTCGAGATTGATAAACGCTTTTCTGAAATTACTGGGGCCCCAATAGGTGAAACCTATAATAAATACGTGAAAGGCATTGCCCTTGGTCGTGCGCAAACGCCTGTAGATGTCGCCAACTTTGTTTCATATTTAGCGGGTCCAGACTCTGATTACATGACAGGTCAGGCGCCGCTGATCGATGGCGGTATGGTTTACCGTTAATAATAACCAAATGGTCCCGAAATGCAGGATTGTGTATTTTGATCTGTCTTGGGTATATGGTTTAAAAATTGTGGGCTCATATTGAGAGTAACAACATAGCCTGCAGTTTTTAGCTCTGTGATTAACAACCATGTGAACATAGGCTGGACTCTAATCAGTACCCATCTTAGGTGAGCATGTCTATTGCTAGTCAAGTTGCACACTAGGGCTTTAATTTCCTGCTTAATATTCTTTATTTTTTACTGTTAAACTTAATGTCCATTGTTCTCGAAAGTCTTTCTGAATACGTGAATGGATAAAAAGAGTTATCGCCATCGCTATAAAACCGCCAAGACTTGCCAGGGCCATATCTTTATGTGCATCCCAAACATCTCCCTGTGTACCTAAATACGCCATTCCTAGCTCGCCACCAAATGCCTCAGCGGCGCGCCACTCAATCAATTCATATAGCATCGATGTTGCCATAATAAGATTTAAAGGCGTTAAATAGCTCCAAAAGCCTTTCAAACCAGCAATCCGACAATACAAATCTCTAACAGGATATGCCAATAAAAGACCGTATGCCAAATGAATCAATCTATCAAAATTGTTCCTGGTCCAGCCCATATATTCATTAAGGCTAAAGTTAAAATACGACGTTAAAAATGCATCATAGGGAACATTGGAATAAGTATAATATGAACCTATTTCATGCAAGCTCATAAAGGCAAATATCAAACTATAAGAGAGTCGCGATAATGGGCATTTCTTATACGTAAAAAAAATGAACATGGCAGATAAGACAACGAGTACATTTTCAAGCGCCCAATCGGCTCGATCATAAGGCGATATAGAAATAACTAGGAATTCAATACCAAAGATGACTGACAGAATGAGAAAGTATCGTTTATGTTCCATAATATTTTTAGCCATTGTGAATTAACGGTAATCTTACAGGAGTCCAAAAGTCTGCTGTAGATGTCTTCTCATCCATAGCATGTAGAGTTCAATCACGTCTAATCACACCACAAAAGGGAGGACAACAGACGCCGACTGCGACTTACAAATTGATTATTTTAGTCCGACATCACGCATTTATAGATTAATAATGAAGATAATACGCTTTATTTTTCTACAATAACCCTATACACAACATTCTCCCTATTTACTTCACAATCACGCACTGAACTTATTTGCGCCCAAGTATTCTTAAGATACGAAGGAACAAGTTGATGATGTCCATGTACAACGCAGCTGCGCTATCAATCGCATTATCGAGTGTTTTGGGTATCTGATTAGCCCGCCCCCAGTCATACCCAATATAGCCACAGAAAATCAGCACCACTATCCAATCAAGAATCCCATGGTGGATCCCAAAAACAAATATCTCAATCAACTCCACAACAATAACAAGCAGCAGGGCGATACTGAGTGCACCAGATATTTTTTTAAAAAAAGCAGGAAACATAGACCCTAAGCACATCATGCCAATGGTCACTAAGCCAGTAATCCGAATCGCTTCAGATACAATGGAGGCATCGTAGCCACTCACCACCAAGTTAATAATTAAACCAAAGGGAATAACGACAAAATTGTAACCAATAAAACTCACCAGTGGATTACTAGATTTATTAAACAGATACATACCAAAAAAGCATGAAGCAAAGTACCCAATAAAGAAAATCCAAGGATTAACATCCGCTATCGATTGAGGACCGATATTTGTAACCATCAACCAGTTCATAGCAAAACCCCAACAAAGGGTTAAACCGATAGCAAAATTATAGGCTGTCGCACTAATGATGGGGTCAGTAGTACTGCTTCTTTTAAATACATTTACTTCCATGTTACTTCCTCGTAGCTGTTGGTAAAACGCTTTACTAATAGACCACTGACAGTAAGCTATACCAATTTACAGCGTAGCCAACTGTTTTGTGTCTTTGCTGAGTTTATTGCCAATTGAAGTTACGCCAATAACAATTCAAATTGTCGCGATTAATCCTGAATAAACGGCAATAATGTCAAACACAACCAAATCCCTTTTGTAAATTCCTTATGTAAATTCCCTTTGTAAATTGACTTCCAAGTCAGTACGTTATGTTAACTTAAAGATGGACTACAATACCTTAGCGTTTAAAATCTAAAATAAGTCAACGTTAGCGTTATTGCCAGTGAATCAACAGGACAAATTCACTGAGCTTCAGCACGAAAACTGATGTTAACAAGCGAGCATAATCGAAGCGTAAGGATAAAGATAACCCTTAATAGAGATGACAATAATGATTTTAAACGAAATGATGACTAGACAATATTTGCACGAAATATAAGCAAAACTAAATCGTGAAAGGTGTAGTATTCTAAGCCAAAGATACTGGTGATTTTTAACAAGCAAAACAGGGGTTTCAACTTGTTAATGTCTCAGTTTGAACAACATAATAATTAAACTTATTGCGAGTGCATTATGATCAATCAGCTGCAGGAAAAATATCAACTGTCACTATTGTTGCTACTCAGCGCCGTGGCTGTATTGGGGATTTCTCCTTTTGTGGTGATACGTTATCTTGCTGGTAACTTCACGGCTGCAATTATTGATATTACGCTGATATTGGGCATCATAGCGTTAGTTACTTATGCACATTATGTAAAAAAAATCCGCATCGTAAGCGCGGTGATAGCAATATTCATTAATGTCGGTGTTGTCGTTATTGTTATTGCTAACGGAATAGATAGTTTTTTGTGGATTTACCCTGTTTTCGCCAGCACTTTTGTTCTGGTAAAGCCAATTGAAGCCCTTGGTATTAATGCTGTCGCCGGCGTTGCTGTAGTAAAACTATCTAACATTTTTGCCACCATATCAGAGGACTCCTTCATTGTGACAAACTTGATGTTGTCATTGTGTGTTTTCGTTTATGCCAGCCATAGTGCCAAGCAATTTCGCTTGCTGGAAGATCTCAATACGATAGACCCACTCACAGGTGCATTTAATCGCCGCGCCATGAGCTCAGATATGAATGAGGTGTTATCCAACGCCGATAGCCACAGTATTAGGCAGTGGCTAGCCATCCTAGATTTAGATTACTTTAAGAGGGTTAATGATAAATTCGGTCATGCTGTGGGCGACCAAATACTTAAAAATTTTGTGACAATTACCACTTCGCACATTGGTAAATATGATCGGCTTTATCGCTTTGGCGGGGAGGAGTTTGTACTATTAATTCCCGAGAGCAGTAATCAACAACCAGCGTTTTTTGATAGCCTGAGAACGGCGATTAAAAAAGAATTGAAAAATCCAGATGGCGAAGAAATAACCGTGTCATTTGGTGTCGCACTCTGGGTTCCAGGTACAACGGCAGACACCTGGCTACAACGCGCAGATGAAGCACTTTATCTCGCAAAAAACAGAGGTCGTGATGATGTCGTCTTCAGTAACTAATACATAGGCACGAAAGGCTTTACCCTCACAGATTAATGTATTGAAAATTAATCTAAAAAAAATGGGAAGTAGTAACCTCTCTTGCTCGTAGTGGGCATAAATGAGTTTACAAAGCTTGCGCCACATAATCCCTAAATCAACATAATCCCTAAATCAACATAAGCAAACAACTTATCTTCCCGTCGTAGCAGCTCATTTTTCACTCAAAAAAATAGGCTCAAGTCGTTAAACTTGAACCTATTTACGGGTTATTTAAAGCAGGTCATAACCTTAGGTTAAAACCAAGCGACTGAGCGAGAAGACTTAACTAAATTACCTCGCTAAATTACGTAATACATAATGCAAGATGCCGCCATGTCGGTAATAACTAAACTCATTAGGGGTATCAATGCGGATTTTAGCTTCAAACGAATGTTGCTTACCCGCTTTGTCGGTCACTGATACATTCACGGTTTTCTGCTCGGCGCTTACCGCAGGAATACTAAATTGCTCTTCACCTGTGAGGTTTAGCGATTCTGCACTGTCATCAGGCATAAACTGCAGTGGCAAGATACCCATTCCAACCAAATTAGAACGGTGAATACGCTCATAACTTTGCGCGATAACCGCTTTTACCCCCAACAATGCAGGCCCTTTGGCCGCCCAGTCCCGCGAGCTACCGGTGCCATATTCTTTACCTGCCAGCACAATACAAGGCGTACCTTGTTGCTGATACTGCATAGCGGCATCAAATACTGTCATCGACTCACCGTTAGGCATTGAACGTGTCCAACAGCCTTCGGTTCCCGGTGCCAGCAGATTTCTTAGCCTTACATTGGCAAAGGTGCCACGCATCATTACTTCATGGTTGCCACGGCGTGAACCGTAAGAGTTAAAGTCCTTAATGGCGACTCCAGCTTGCTGTAAATAGTCTCCGGCAGGGCTGTCTGGTGCAATAGATCCCGCAGGTGAAATATGGTCGGTAGTGACCGAATCACCTAACTTAAGTAAACAACGGGCATTGTCGATAGCCATAATTTTCGGTATTTCGGCACTGATCCCGTCAAAAAATGGCGGCTGTTTAACATAGGTGGAATCGGGCCAGTTATATTTTTGGCTCTGCACCACCTCAAGCCCTTGCCAGTCTGCGTCGCCGCTGTATACATCGGCATAGCGGGAAACAAACATCTCACTTTGTACCGCGCTGGCCATGACCTGTTGGATTTCCTGATTGTCAGGCCAGATATCTTTTAAATAAACCGCATTACCATCAACATCTTCGCCAAGTGCTTCTGTGACCATATCGGCTTTCATATTACCGGCCAATGCATATGCCACCACTAATGGCGGCGATGCTAAATAATTGGCTTGAACTTCTGGATGGATGCGGCCATCAAAGTTACGGTTGCCCGATAACACCGAACACACCTTTAATCTGCCCTGTTGTATCGCTTCACTAACGGGTTGAGGTAAAGGGCCGGAATTACCAATACAAGTGGTACAACCGTAGCCAACCAACTGAAAACCTAAGGCATCTAAATCGACATTAAGACCCGATTTTATTAAATAATCTGTCACCACCTGTGAGCCTGGTGCAAAGCTGGTTTTTACCCAGGGTTTAACCTGTAAGCCTTTTTTACGCGCATTTCGGGCCAATAATCCCGCGGCGATTAACACCGATGGATTAGAGGTATTAGTACAACTGGTTATCGCCGCTATCACCACCGCGCCGGCTTCCAGCACAAAGTCTTTATCTCGATAACTGCAAGCAACACCAGTACTACCATCGGCAACGGGGACTTGCACCGATGGGCCACCCTCGCTTGCCAGCTCGTCTTTACCTTCGGCGTCGATGTGGCTAACAGGGATCTGACTATCCAACCACTGACGGAAACTGACTCCAGCTTGCTCAAGTGCAATTCTGTCCTGTGGCCTTTTGGGGCCAGCGATAGAAGGCACAATACTGCCTAAATCCAGTTGTAAGCTGGCGTGATAACAGGCTTTGTTGTCGGATGCACTGGCCCACATACCCATCTGTTTAAGATACGCCTTGATCAGCGCGATATGCTCTGGATCACGACCAGTAAGCTTTAGGTAATCTAGTGTTTGTTGGTCAATCGGGAAAATGCCACAAGTAGCACCGTATTCTGGCGCCATATTGGCAATGGTCGCCCTATCGGCCAAGGTTAATTGATCGACACCGGCACCAAAAAATTCAACAAACTTACCTACCACGCCAAATGAGCGCAGTTGTTCGGTCACGGTTAACACCAGATCGGTAGCGGTAACCCCTGGAGGCAATTTACCGATAAATTCAAATCCGACAATTTCGGGTAACAACATCGTCACGGGTTGGCCTAACATCGCGGCCTCAGCCTCAATGCCGCCGACGCCCCAACCTAATACCCCCAAACCGTTGATCATGGTGGTATGAGAATCGGTTCCGACTAAGGTGTCTGGATACAATAGGTTATCTTCATCTTCTTTGACAAAGACCACTCTCGCCAGATATTCCAGATTGATTTGGTGCACGATACCGCGCCCGGGCGGTACCACTTTAAAGTTGTCGAAGGCTTGCTGACCCCAACGCAAAAACTGATATCGTTCGCGGTTTCGTTGAATTTCAATGGCAGTATTTTTTTGCAACGCCCCTGTTTCGGCAAATACATCGACCATCACTGAGTGGTCAATAACCAGCTCCACCGGGTTCAGTGGATTAATGGCGTCGGCATTGCCGCCCAATGTCACGATTGCATCACGCATAGCGGCCAAATCGACGACTGAAGGTACACCGGTAAAATCTTGTAGAATGACTCGAGAAGGGACAAAGGCAATTTCGGTTTCAGACCAGTTATCCAGATCCCAGCGGGCCAAGATTTCAATATCCTTCGGCTGGACAAATTCCGAATTTTCATAACGCAGTAGATTTTCTAATAATATTTTTGCCGCAAAGGGTAAGCGGGATAAATCGTAGTGTTCTGCTAGTCGATCAAAGCTGTAATACCGGAAAGTTTTGTCATTACTTTCAATCTGTTTCAATAATTGCATAGAATCGTTCATTACTGATCTCCCTATAAACGTTTACTGGCACTTCCTGCTAAGCTTAGTGAACACACTAACATATCCCAATCAAAAATCGAGTCGAAAACCTTATGAGTAAGATACGTATAGAATATGACAGCATGGGGAAAGTTCAGGTGCCAGATGATGTTTATTACCAGGCGCAAACTCAACGTGCACGAGATAACTTTCAGTTTTCTGAGCGACGCTTTCCGTCGCTAGCAATACTCGCCCTACTCGACATAAAATCAGCTGCAGCACAGGCTAATAGCCAACTCGGCTTGTTAGATAACGCTATGGCCAAAGCAATTCAACAAGCGATTATCGCCAGTAAGAAGCTTGATTTTTCGCAGCACTTTCCAATTGATTTGTTCCAAACAGGCTCTGGCACCAGTTCTAATATGAATGTTAATGAGGTGATTGCCAGCCTCGCTAGCGACATTTTACAGGCAAAAGTTCACCCTAATGATCATATTAATATGGGTCAAAGCAGTAACGATGTGGTGCCCGCCTGTATTCATATTAGTACGGTTAGGCAATTAAAGGGCTTATTATATCCGGCCATTCAGGGCTTAAGTGACAGATTAACGTTTTTGGCCGATGAGTATTCAAATACAGTCAAAACTGGTCGCACCCATTTAATGGACGCCATGCCGATTACACTTGGCCAAGAACTGCAATGCTGGCAACAACAGCTAAACGGTGCTCAAGCTAGGGTACAGCAAGTAGCGCTGAGCCTGCATCATTTGCCATTGGGCGGCACTGCGGTGGGCACTGGCGTTAATTGTGACCCCAATTTTGCCAAACTTGCATGTGATGATTTACAACAGCAAGATCAGATCCCTTGGCAGGCGGCGCCAATCCCTGCGTTGTATATGAGTAGCCAAGATCACACCTTAGCCATGGCTTCGGCGCTCAAAGGGTTAGCGGTTACGTTATTGAAAATCGCCAATGATTTACGCTGGATGAACTCTGGCCCTGTTGCAGGACTACAAGAAATTAGCTTAACGGCGCTGCAACCGGGCTCATCGATAATGCCCGGTAAGGTTAACCCCGTTATCCCAGAAGCCGTAGCCATGATTGCCGCTGAAGTCATCGGCAATGAAGCAACCATCACCATCGCGGCACAATCGGGTAATTTTCAGTTGAATGTGATGCTGCCACTGATTGCCGACAAACTACTGTCCAGTATTGATTTATTAACCCATGCCTGCCAAGCAATGACCGATAAAGTGTTTGCCGAATTTAAGCCCAATGCAGAACATTTGACCCAGGCATTAGAGAAAAACCCCATTCTAGCTACCGCACTTAATTCAGTAGTGGGGTACGATATGGCCGCAAAAATTGCTAAACGAGCAGATAAAGAACATAAATCAGTATTAGCCATTGCGCTTGAAGAAACCGATTTAGACGAAGATAAACTCCAAGCGATACTCGACCCGTTGCATCTGGCAAAACCTAATGAATAGCAGCCACCAAACTGACAATAGTTGGGTGAATAACATAAATTTGAGATGTTAGATGTTAGATGTTAGATGTTAGCTGTTAGCCATCACTCAAGTCGGTAAAAGTGCAATGGTGAATGAAAAATCGTGAGCAGTGAGCCGTAAGAAGTCTGCCGATATCCGTTGTCTCAGTGATATCGGCGGTAAACGTTATTACTCGTCATCTAGCGTCATTGCCTCTTTTATTTCATCACTGCCAAATCCTTTACGGGATAAATAGGCATACGCTTTCGACTTTTCTTTATAGTCCGCTAAGTTATAGCGTTTCTTAGCCAGTTCATTTTTGCAGCTTTGATAAAAATCGACGTCTTCTGTTAGCGTTAGTTGGTACAAGGTTTCTTCAAAGTCGCTTACATCAATCAGTCGCTGCTTTAATTCCTGCAAGATAAGGGTTTTACCTTTGCCTTTATTAAACAGTTTGATTATTTCAGTGGTTAAATCGGCTTTGTCGGCTTTGAGGGCTAATTTACTGCGCAGGGTTTCACGTTGTGGATGTTGTGCTAATGCGTGATCAATTTCAGCCCGAGAGAAACCTTTTGTGGTCATCTGGGAATAGACTTTTTCTATGTTGGTACCATAGAAGTTTTCAAACCGACTCAGCAATCGCGATGTGGCTAACTCAAAAAGGTCCACTGTTTGCTCGTGCATCACTTGTTCTATCGCGGTATCAATCTCTGTAGCACTTACGCCGCGCAGCTGTAACTTACGTCTTATGGCACCAATACCGATTTCATTACTAAAGGCTAACTCGCAGTAACGTACCGCAAAGTCAAAGTCACTTTTTAAATAACCGCCCTCGATGAGTCTGGCGAGTACGGTATCAATCCATTGTTGATTGTCGGTTTTACGCTCAAGCTTGGTGCGAATTTCGTTAATGGTAAAGTCTTGCTGGCCAAGATGCCAATAAGCACTATTAAAAACGTTATCGATGGTTTTGGCTTGACGTAGTGGTGGACGCTGCATAAAAATTAATCTTACCTTAACATAATCAAAATGAGTGTAGCAGTTCAGTCAGTTATTGAGAAAGATCTAGATATTTCATTGTTTAAATGATTTAAAAACCCGCCGTTTATAGTGAATGAAATGCAGCTTTTTAAATGGATTATAGAGTTATTTATCGATGGAGACTTGTTGTACTAAAGCTGCATCATTAGTCACTTAGCAGCATTATCCGCAACGGAACATCAATGGATAGAAGATCTTTATACTCGAGTCATAAGACGATTATTGCTTGTCTATTTGACGTTGCTGAACTAGCAGTGACAGCCGCTAATAACCTTAATAGATAATCTGCTGTCCCCCAAGTATTTATTGCGATATCGATTGGTAACAATACAGAAGCCAGAAAATATTTTAGATCGAAAAAAATATGATCCTCACACCCCCTCAAGGGCGTATCTATGGATGTTAGGATTGTTGAATTAAGGCGCTTGTATCTGATGACATCCACCCATCTATATTAGGTGTATGGATCACAGATTTGTGATTTTTGAGCTATCGACAAGTAACAAAACAGTTAAACATGTAAATAAACAGTATAGATATTGTTCGAATTCAAGTTTATTTAATAATTCCGCTGTTTTACTACTCTGATTTACTTTCAATCAATAGCGCCTTCTTGTTATTCTCCTGCCAATGAAAATCGTCAGCTGGATCTATTGATTCAACTACCCACTCCTTTGAGCTCGTTTGGAATCGTTTCTTGAATCTAACTCTTTGCCAATACCTAGCTAAGCCGCTTAATCGCATCGCAAGGCTGTCTAAATTGAGTAAAGCACATTTAACGTTGTGTTTCGGGTTACTGTTGCTGCAACCCTTAGCTGATTCATTATCTATGTCGATGGGGCATGTCGTCGATATCAGTGAATTTATTGCCGTTGTTGACACTTTACTAGCTGAAGTTATGGGCGCTAGCTTTCTGGGCCTACTAATATTAAACCCATTGGTGATCGAGCAATTTTGGCGTTTATTCAATCTCAATTCTACATTTTGTAATCTTCTTGCTCTTAGCTACGCGCTAAGTGCCTTATCTGTTGTTGCCCCTAAATCCCTTGAATACACGGCACACGGTTGCCGCGCTCCTCCTCTACAAGCTTAAATATTTTAATTTAAATACATCATTCGCAAAATCTATATTGCCTTAAGACGTACGCCAAAATCACTGTTAATTGATTTGAGCGAGTCCTTTGGTGCAGTTATTTGCATTCGATGATTATTCTGCAACTGCCGATCCCCCAATTGGTAGCGTAGTAAGCTTTTAAGGTGAGAGGAATCTTCCTTTGTTAATTCGAAATTTAAGTAAACCAGCGCTAGCTGCATTAGCATTTATGCTCGCAGGCTGTGAAGGCGGCGTGCTGGATCCCAAGGGTCAAATCGGTATAGATGAGAAGCATCTCATTATTGTGGCGACATTACTGATGCTGATTGTGGTTATTCCGGTGATTTTCATGACCTTGTATTTTGCCTGGAAATACCGTGATGGCCGCGATGAAGAAATTTATGCACCTAAATGGGCGCACTCAACCGCCATTGAAATTGTGGTGTGGGTTGTACCAATTGTTATCGTGATCATTCTTGGTGTTATCACTTGGAATTCGACCCATGACTTAGACCCCTATAAACCGCTTGTTCATGATGCTAAACCGGTAAAAGTTGAAGTGGTGTCACTGGATTGGAAATGGTTATTTATTTATCCAGAATATGGTATTGCTTCGGTTAACGAATTGGCCTTCCCTGCGAACGTGCCGGTTAACTTCAAAATCACTTCAGACACGGCAATGAATTCATTTTTCATTCCGCAGTTAGGCAGTCAAATCTACTCAATGGCTGGCATGGCGACCAAGTTACACCTTATCGCAAACGAGCCTGGTACTTTTAAAGGTATTTCAGCTAACTACAGTGGCGCTGGTTTTGCGGGCATGAAGTTTAATGCCATTGCGACTGCAACAGCCGGCGATTTTGATGCGTGGGTTGCCAAGATAAAACAACAAGGGAATACCTTGGATGTTGAGCAATATGAGCAACTAGCTCAAAAGAGCGAAAATAATCCTGTTCAATATTATGGGTCAGTGCAAAAAGGCATGTTTAACCACATTGTTATGCAATACATGCACCCTGACTCGAATATGAAACCAATGGACAGTATGGAAGGCATGGAAGGTATGCATGACATGGGCAACATGAAATCAATGTCTGGTATGGAACATACCGAACATATGAAAGATATGCAGCATATGAAAGACATGGACGCTGAACAACATTCTGGACTTTCATCCTCTACACACTCAACCACAGAGCATTCTTCGACTGCTTCTGGGGAGGCGGAGTAATCATGTCATTTCTTGGAAAATTAACACTCGAGTCTATTCCGTATCATGAACCGATTATTATGGTGACCCTAGCGGCTGTCGCCATTATTGGGTTCATCATTGCGGCCTTAATTACTAAACATCAAAAATGGGGCGTGCTTTGGCACGACTGGTTAACCTCGGTTGACCACAAAAAACTCGGTATTATGTATATCGTATTAGCGATGGTAATGCTGGTCCGTGGTTTTTCTGACGCGATTATGATGCGAACTCAGCAAGCACTTGCCACTAACGGCGCTGCGGGCTATTTACCACCAGAACATTACGACCAAATCTTCACAGCCCACGGCGTGATAATGATTATCTTTATGGCAATGCCATTTATGATTGGTCTTATGAACTTGGTCGTACCATTGCAAATTGGTGCTCGCGATGTCGCATTCCCATTCTTAAACAACTTAAGTTTTTGGCTAACCACATCTGGGGCAATATTAATCAATATTTCGCTTGGATTAGGTGAGTTTGCTAAAACAGGTTGGGTAGCTTATCCGCCATTGTCTGAGCTGGCATACAGTCCGGGGGTGGGGGTTGATTATTATATCTGGGCCTTGCAGATATCCGGTATCGGGACAACCTTAACTGGGGTGAACTTTATCGCCACCGTGTTAAAAATGCGTGCACCTGGCATGAAGCTAATGCAAATGCCTATTTTCACTTGGGCCTGTACTTGGGCTAACGTGTTAATCGTTGCATCGTTCCCCATTTTAACCGCTGTTTTAGGCATGTTGACCTTAGACCGTTATTTAGATTTCCACTTCTTTACCAATGATGGTGGCGGTAACGCCATGATGTACATCAACCTGTTTTGGGCTTGGGGTCATCCTGAAGTATACATTTTGGTATTACCAGCTTTCGGTATTTTCTCTGAAGTGTTTTCAACCTTTACCTCTAAGCGCTTATTTGGTTATACCTCAATGGTGTGGGCAACCGGTGCAATTTCGGTGCTTGGTTTTATTGTGTGGTTACACCATTTCTTTACCATGGGTTCAAGCGCCAACGTTAACGCCTTCTTCGGCGTAATGACCATGGTGATTGCGGTGCCGACGGGGGTAAAACTGTTTAACTGGTTATTTACCATTTATCGCGGCCGTTTACGTTTTACCGTGCCAGTTTTGTGGTCTTTAGGCTTTATGGTGACCTTCACCATCGGCGGCATGACCGGGGTATTGTTAGCATTACCTGGCGCAGACTATGTACTGCATAACAGCTTGTTTTTAATCGCCCATTTCCATAACACCATTATTGGTGGTGCGGTATTTGGCTACATGGCGGGGTTTGCTTACTGGTTCCCTAAAGCGATGGGTTTCACACTCAATGAACGCTTAGGTAAGGCATCATTTTGGTGCTGGCAAATTGGCTTCTATGTGGCCTTTATGCCGTTGTACGTGCTTGGTTTTATGGGCATGACACGTCGTATTAACCACACAGATAACCCAGCGTGGAACTTCTGGCTTTACTTTGCTGTAGTCGGCGCATTTATCATCCTTGTGGGCATTATTTTACAGTTTGTACAATTGTATGTCAGCTTCCGTGACCGTGAGCAAAACTTAGATACCACAGGCGATCCATGGAACGGCCACACGCTTGAGTGGTCAACATCTTCACCACCACAGTTCTATAACTTTGCCCAGTTAGATCCAGTAACAGACATTGATGCGTTCACCGACATGAAAGAAAAAGGCACTGCCTACAGACGTCGTGAAACATACCAGCCTATTCATATGCCTAAAAATACTGCCAGCGGTATTGCTATGGCGGCGTGTATTACGGCGATGGGATTTGCTGCAATTTGGCATATTTGGTGGTTAGCTATTGTTGGGTTTGCGGGTACGTTTGTACTGTTCTTGATGCGTGCTTATAACAATGATGTTGACTACTACGTGCAACCTGATGAAGTCGCGCGTATTGAAAATGCACATATAGATAACGTAGCTAGGGGCCGATAATGAGTATTGCTATTAAAGCAGATTTACACGACGCTCATTCTGCTGAGCACGGTGATCAACACCACGAAGAACACCACGATACCAGTGGTAACACCTTGTTCGGTTTTTGGATTTATCTAATGACCGACTGTATTTTGTTCGCATCCGTTTTTGCCACTTATGCCGTGTTATTCATGAACACCGATGGTGGAGTGTCGGGTAAAGATATTTTCGAATTAGACTTCGTCCTTATCGAAACCGCCGCATTACTTGTCAGTAGTATTACTTATGGCTTTGCCATGATTTGTGCGAGACACCAAAAGAAAGCGGCGACTTTAGGGTGGTTATTAATCACCTTCGCTTTGGGTTGTGTGTTTATCGCCATGGAAGTTTACGAGTTCCATCACCTTATTGAACATGGCAATGGTCCAGATCGCAGCGCCTTTTTATCAGCATTTTTCGCCTTAGTCGGCATGCATGGCTTGCATGTTACCGCGGGCTTAATTTGGATGCTGATCATGATGGTCGAAGTCGTCAAGTGCGGTTTAAATAATCGCAGCATCACCCGCTTGAGTTGCTTAAGTTTGTTTTGGCATTTCTTAGACATCGTGTGGGTGTGTGTGTTTACCGTTGTTTATTTGTTAGGAGTCTTGTGATGAGCAATGCACATTCAAGTCATGCCGAGGGCGACTTTGGCGCTAGCGTTAAGTCATATTTAGTCGGCTTTGTATTATCAGTGATCTTAACCGGTATTCCATTTTGGTCGGTAATGACTCACAGCTTTGATCATGACACCACCTTATGGATTGTCGTCGCTGCGGCTATCGTGCAAATCGTGGTGCACTTGAAATACTTCCTCCATTTAGATTTTTCTAAAGAAGGCAGAATCAATACATTCTCGTTCTTATTCACGGCCTTGATTATTGTCATGGTTGTGGGTTTGTCTGTGTGGATTATCTACGCAGCCAATGAATTGATGATGTAACCGACAGCTATCATGAATAATCAAGGTCAATCTATGTCAGCACAATTAACCTCACGCTTACGAGGATATGTTCAGGTAACCAAACCAGGCATCATCATGGGCAATTTAATTTCTGTCGCAGGCGGCTTTTTACTCGCGGCTCAAGGCAATGTTGATATGACCTTGATGTTTGCCACCATGATAGGTTTATCTTTGGTGGTAGCGTCGGGTTGCGCAATCAATAACTGCATTGATCGCGACATCGACGCCAAGATGAAGCGTACTCGAAACCGAGTTACCGTTACCGGTGAAATATCAGTACAAGCGGTATTGAGCTTTGGTATTGGTTTGGGTGTTGTAGGCTTTACCATGCTGGCGATATTCACTAATAGCTTAGCGGTGTTATTTGCCGCCATTGGCTATGTGGTTTATGTCGGGGTGTACAGCCTGTACATGAAACGCAACTCGGTTTACGGCACCCTAGTAGGCAGTTTTTCGGGTGCCGTGCCACCGGTCGTTGGCTATTGTGCGGTCACCGGGCAAATGGACATGGGCGCAATTATTTTGCTGCTGATGTTTAGCCTATGGCAAATGCCCCACTCTTATGCGATTGCGATTTTTCGCTTTGACGACTACGCCGCTGCTAATATTCCGGTATTACCGGTTGCCCAAGGCATGGCTAAAGCTAAGTTGCATATCGTGTTGTACATTGCTGTTTTTGCATTGGTTAGCGCACTATTACCGCTGGCGGGTTACACAGGTATTGCCTTTATGGCCGTGACCTTTGCCACCAGTTTATGGTGGCTAGCGATGGCGTTAAAAGGTTATCGTCGCGGCATCAATTTGCAGTCTTGGGCTAGACAAGTATTTGGATTTTCCATTATTACCATTACCGCATTAAGCGTGACCATGGCATTGGACTTTCAAGTAGTAACCTAAGCGCCTTTACTTACATTGGTGCCATAAGTGACTAAGCTCAGTAAAAGGCTAAGTTCAATAAAAGGCTAAACTCAATCAAGGCTTCAAGCCCGTGGCATTATGCTGCGGGCTTTTTTATTTGATAAATCCGCATTAAAGACTAAGGTTTAAGACTGATTAAAATTACCGCATGCAATTCTATTTTTCGTTTTTAACCGCATCATCAAACATAAAGGGATCTTATGTTTACCGTGTTAACAGGCAACAAACCCGACATCCCGTCGCTTAGCTCAATAAGCCTCATTCCCTTCCTGCTGACCGGCTGTTTACTGTTGGCAAACCCACTGCAAGCTAGCGAGAAACCGACGATCCAAGAAGCAAAAAACAACGTATTTGGTGATTGGGTAATCAACACACCTGAACGTATTACCTTGTTGCAGTTAAATCATAATCGCAGCTACTTACACCTAGAACTTAACTTAAGCGCGCCACAAAATAGCGTTGCAGAATGGGGACGCTTGGATCTGCAATCAACAACTGCTAACTTTATCCCTAGCTACAGCAATAATGCCCAACAAGGATTAGCCGCATATCAATTCGAGTATCCGCAATTAAACATGACGCTGACATCACAGTCGTTACAACTCGCCTTAACCATAGATACCAATGCCGATAGCATTGCGGATGAGCAACATCAGTATGACTTCACCCCAAACCAATCGGTCTATGGTGTATGGCATCAATTGTCTACCCCAGCGCTGAGTAGCTTGGTACTGCTCGACAATGGCTATTACGCCATGGTGAACATTAACCTACACCAAGACCCACAAGCCAATGAGCACGTCACTCACTTACAATGGGGACGGTTTGAATTACACCAAAATCAGCTAACCTTTGAGCCCGTTTTTAATAGCCATCTCCAACACACATCTAACTTACCCAGTACTAGTCCCAGCATGGTTTATCAGCCTAGCAAACAGCAATTGGCATTATCGTTTAGCGTAGATACTGGTAATTTAACTGACCATTTGTTGCTATTTAAGCGATAAACAAACATTTACAGCTATTTAGTTACAATTTCTGCCACAATCAGCTATTCAAATTCAAGCGATTACACTTCATACTGAGTCATTGCTGGTATCAATTTAGCGTTAAAAGGATATGTCATGGGCCAAGAAACCTCTAAGATTCTCGTTGTCGATGACGACATGAGATTACGTTCGTTATTAGAACGTTACTTAATTGAGCAAGGCTTCCAAGTTCGCAGCGCTGCCAATGCTGAACAAATGGATAGATTACTAGAGCGCGAAAACTTTCATCTACTGGTGCTCGATCTGATGCTACCCGGTGAAGATGGTTTGTCGATTTGTCGCCGTTTACGTCAGCAAGAGAACCCTATCCCGATTGTGATGCTAACCGCTAAAGGCGATGAAGTTGATCGTATTATTGGCCTAGAACTTGGCGCTGATGACTATTTACCTAAACCGTTTAATCCACGTGAGTTATTAGCACGTATTAAAGCGGTTATGCGTCGTCAAATTGTTGAAGTACCAGGCGCACCAGCTCAGCAAGAAGAAATGATTGAGTTTGGCGAGTTTTCGCTAAATTTAGCCACTCGTGAAATGTTTCATGGCGATGAAAGTATTGCCCTGACCAGTGGTGAATTTGCCGTACTTAAAGTGCTGGTAAACCATCCTCGAGAGCCACTATCACGTGACAAATTAATGAACCTGGCCCGTGGCCGTGACTACTCTGCCCTTGAGCGTTCAATCGATGTTCAGGTGTCACGTCTACGCCGTTTAATTGAAAAAGATGCCGCTAACCCACGTTATATTCAAACGGTTTGGGGTTTAGGTTATGTATTTGTACCCGACGGCACCACGCGTAAGTAATCCATGAAACTCAAGTTAAAATGGTGGCAACGCTTCTTGCCCAGAAGCGCTTTTAGTCAAACCGTATTGTTGATTGGCAGCTTACTGTTGATCAATCAATTAGTGTCATATTGGTCTGTCGCCGTTTACTTTATCAAGCCCAGTTATGAGCAAATTAACCAACTGATTGCCCGCCAAATCAATATACTATTTGTTGATGGGGTTGATGTTGGTCGTGAACATCTCACCATGGTGGATGCCTTAAACGCCAAAGTGCGTGACGATGGCATGACCGTTTATAACCAAAAACAAGCGCAAGAAGCCGGACTCGGCCAAGCCACTTATTACAGTTTCTTGTCAGAACAAATGTCGGTTTATCTTGGCGGCGAAGCTGAAGTGCGTTTTTCGCAAGGTGAAAAGCTCGATGTGTGGATTAAACCGCCACAAGCCCCTTCTTTATGGATTAAAGTGCCGCTCACAGGTATTAATGAATCAGACCTGTCTCCACTAACATTATATTTACTGGTGATTGGCGGGCTCAGTGTCGCCGGTGGCTGGCTGTTTGCCCGCAGACAAAATCGTCCGCTTAAACGCTTACAAAAAGCGGCAGTAACCGTGTCTAAAGGCGATTTCCCTCCGACGTTACCATTGATTGGTTCAACCGAAATTGTTGAAGTTACTCATGCCTTTAACCAAATGGCCAATAGCATGAAGCAGCTTGAGCAAGACCGCGCCTTGCTAATGGCAGGGATTTCACATGATCTACGCACGCCATTGACTCGCATACGCTTAGCGTCAGAAATGATGGTAGAAGACGACCAATATTTGAAAGAAGGCATTGTCACTGATATTGAAGACATGGATGCGATTATTAATCAATTTATTGCTTATATTCGTAACGACCAAGAAGGCATACGTGAACCCGACCAAATTAATCGTTTGATCCAAGAAATCAGCCAACAAGAGTCACACCGCGAAGGCACCATTGAGTTATCTCTGGCTGACTGTCCCGAAATAGCCATCAATAGTGTGGCGATAAAACGCGTATTAAGTAACTTAGTCGAAAACGCATTCCGCTATGGTAACGGGTGGATAAAAATCAGCTCATATAATCAAGGTCAATACTTGTGCTTTAGTGTAGAAGACAATGGCCCTGGTATTAATGAAGACCAAGTTGAACAGCTCTTTCAACCCTTTACTCAAGGCGATACCGCACGTGGCAGTGTTGGTTCAGGCCTAGGACTGGCGATTATTAAACGCATTATCGACCGTCATCACGGCAAAGTTAAACTGTCTAATCGCCCTCAAGGTGGCTTAAAAGCGCAAGTGTGGCTGCCGTTAATCGACAAAAACCTCTACAACTAACAACGGCCATATTTCACCACCCACATGACTCAACTCATAGATAAAGTGAAGTCACGAAAGACTGTAACATTAGTGCCATAAAATACACATATTGGCATTTATGTGAACTCATTTACCTATGAAGATATCAACCCTATCCCTTAGTGCATCCGCCTTATTATTAGTGCTTGCGGCATTACTCGCTGCCACTGTGTTATGGAGTAACCAACAACGACAAACGAGTGAAAAATTAAACCTCGATTTACAACATATTCAACATACCTTTCAATATGATGTTCGCCGGAATATTGATAGCTACTTACAAACAGGGCAAAGCAATTATCTCGAACAAGCCCGTAGTGATATAACCCGCATAACCGTCAATATTACCCAGTTACATTCTGCTCACCCACAGCTTGATAGTGCTTCACTGACCACCTTAATGACTCAATTAATTGGCGACTTAGACACTAAATACCGTGCAGCAGGAAAACTGGCCGGTAACCCACGCCAACTACTGGCTTTTGCTGAATCAGAAATGCTCGATTACAGCGGTAGTTTACATCGCTATGCCAAATCAGCTCCAAATGACTCAAATACCGCGCAGCAATATCTTGCGCTTAGCCTTAAGTTACCCAGCTTAGTTTATCAATTATCACAGCAGACTCAGGCCTTATTGATTGATCAAGATACCGGAGTCAGTAATAGTCTTAATTTTTCAATTAATGCCCTCAACACATGGCATGACGATTTGGAGAAGCTATCTTTGCTGGGTATTTATCGCACCGAAGAAGTGGATGAATTCGCCTTAGGTGATGACGAACCGGAACGTATTGAAACCGGTGAAACCCCACGGGCAGAATTACTCAGTTTGACCCAACGCTATAGCAAAGAAGTGAGTAATACCAAGCAAATGCTCAGCGATAATCAACAGGTACAAGCAGCGCTAATAAACGCCACCAGCCAAGTGGAACAACAACTGGTGACACTAGCCGATACGCAAGCCGTAACCGATGAACAACTTAAAATCCGTTTACAGTGGCTGCTATACACCATGGTGACATTGATAGCATTGTTTTCTATTGGTTATTTAGTATTACAACAACGTCGAGTCGTTAGCCCACTTAAACGTTTAAATCATGCTTTTTCAATGTTAAGCGAATCGAATCAACGTGAACCATTACCCGTGACCAGCCAATGTGAAACAGGCCAAATTGCGGCACACTTTAATCGCCTTTTACAGCGATTTGAACAAGATGACGAACAACAAAAAAGTAATATGGCACAGGTGTCTAACTCATTGAGTGAGCTAGTCGCCAAAATTGGTTTCTTATCAACTAGCACGCAACAAACGCAACATGTGGTACAACAAACGCAATCACAAACCGCTGATTTAATTACTCTTGCAAATGAAGTAAACCGGTCGTCTAGTTTAGTAACTGCCAGTGCAGAACAAACCATGCATGATATGCAAGCAAGCCAAAAAGAAGCCCAAGCGGTGTTAGATGCGACCGATCATACGTTAACCAAGGTCAATCAATGTAACCACTCACTAACCCAACTCAGTACATCAGTTAACGACGCGGCTAAAATTGTAGATGTTATTAGTAATATCGCCGACCAAACCAACTTATTGGCCTTAAATGCCGCCATTGAAGCCGCTCGTGCAGGTGAGCAAGGTCGTGGTTTTGCGGTGGTAGCCGATGAAGTGCGCAGTTTATCGCAACGGACTCAACAATCATTAAAAGACATAATGGCTATTTTCGAGCAACTAACCCGCTCTAACACAGCACTTAGCCACAGCGTAAACGACATCAGCGAAGCATCTGCACAGCAGAAAGGTCGAGCCCAGAGTTTGTTAGATGTTGCGTTGCAAGTACAACAGCAAGCTCAAGAGATGGCGAGCAGTGCGAGCCAAGGGAGTGAACATGCTAAGCAACAGGTGGGGCATCTTGATGAATTTGTCATCGCGATGGATAGCCTAATGCTGCATGCTAAAGATGCGTTTGAACAAAGTGAAACGATAGCGCTTGAGGTCAGTAACAGTGTCGATAATATTGAACAACACTTAGGCATCCGCGGATAATCAATACTGACAAATTTGCGGTATCGCTGTTTTAATCATAAAAATGGGCGCCATATTGGCGCCCATTTTACTGTACTGTTAAGTCTCTATTACTGAGACATAATATAGATTACAGTGCAGCCATTACTGCTTCAGCAGTGCTGACTTCAAATGACTTACCTTCCTCAACATTCAGTAAAGTCACCACGCCATTGTCGATCACCATCGCATAACGCTGTGAACGAACGCCACCAAAACCGGCGGTATCCATTTCTAAGCCTAACGCTTTTGCGAAGCTTGCATCACCGTCGGCTAGCATCATTAATTCAGAAGCATTTTGGGCTTCGCCCCATGCTTTCATTACGAATGCATCATTAACTGCAACACAAGCAATAAGGTCAACACCTTTAGCTTTAAACTCGTCTGCAAGTACAACAAAACCTGGCAAATGAGCTTCTGAACAGGTTGGTGTAAATGCACCTGGTACAGCAAACAATACCACTTTTTTACCGGCGAAAAGCTCAGTAACATCGTGATTAACCATGCCGTCTTTTGTCAGTTGGCTTAAGGTAGCTTTTGGTAAAGATTGTCCTGTAGCGATCATAATATTTCCTTGATTATTAGAGGCTATTAACCCTTGTTAAACAGAAAGGTTACCTTGGGGAAAATACCCTACGACAACCCAAATACAAAATAGATAATACTGATTCACACAATATCGAGATCAATAACCCTAGCAGCAACCCAATGGCAATCGCCTCTGGTTTCAATAAAATCACATGGCTATAAGCCTGCCAGACCTCAGCTTGAATGTCTTTTTGTGGGGCTAATGCTATTTGCTGATAAGGACTATAACTGTGTTGATGAAAACGACTCAACGCTTCGGTGAGTGATGTATAACGTTGGTATATTGACTCAATACTTTCACCACCGGCACTAAACACCGGATCGTTATTTTGTTGATAGTGAAGGATAAGTTTACTGATGTCTCCAGCAAAAAAACGGTCTGCATCACGTTGAAATTCTGCCAAACTGAGTTTAGCTTCAAGCTGATGAGCTTCGAGTCGTTGGCCGTATTGTTCGACAAAAGCAGGGACTTGAATACCAATCAAGACACCACAAATAAACAACACTAAGCGAAAGTAATCCATTAAACGTCGTATCATGATGTCATCGAAAAATCAGTTGTAAATGAATCCTCAGAATATCACCAATTACGCAAGTAAGCATCTTGAATAAACAGATGTTAACTTACGTAATTGTGTGGCTTTTTTGAAAGTTTATGTGCCCAGCGACAAGCATCAAGGTGAGAGTGATACCTGCTTAGCATGGCTACTATCTAGGTTTACTCAACCAGTAATACCCCTTTATACATCTGCATTTGGCAATGAAACGGATACTCACCTTTGGCTAATGCTGGCAGCGAAATTACCACAGAGTTATCCAGTGGTAGCTCTTCGCTAATGTCTAAGTCTGGAAATAACAAACTGGCCGAACACCCTGCTTTGTCTTGGCGTAAAAAGGTTAATTGCGTCGCGGTATTGGCCGGCACAGTTATCCTTGCTGGGGAGTAAACCCCGTCTTTAACCACAATAGCGTTACTTGCTTGATGAGTGGTCGCTTTGGGTTTATACAACCAAAACCACCAAACGATAATGGCAATTAATGCCACACAAAATAAATTAATTAATAGCATCATTCACTCCTAGTGTTGTTGAGGGCTAAAAAAGCGCAAACGATTGGCGTTGCTCACCACTGTTAATGATGAAAATGCCATCGCAGCACCAGCAACCACAGGGTTAAGTAATACGCCAAACACCGGAAATAACACCCCAGCAGCAAGCGGTATACCCGCCATATTGTAAATAAACGCGCCGACTAGGTTTTGTCTAATATTGCCTAAAGTCGCCTTACTCACCGCGATGGCATCTGCCAAACCGTGTAGCGATCCTCGCATTAGCGTTATGTCGGCACTTTCAATCGCGACGTCGGTTCCGGTGCCAATAGCAAAGCCGACATTGGCTAGCGCCAACGCAGGTGCATCATTAATGCCATCACCAGTCATGCCAACCACCTCACCTAATGCTTGTAATTCGGCCACTTTATTGGCTTTATCTTGCGGTAATACGTCGGCAAAAAAGTCATCGACACCCACTTTGGCAGCCACAGCTGCGGCTGTCGCGTGGTTATCTCCGGTAAGCATAATGACCTTAATGCCACTGCTTTTAAGCCTTGCGATGGCGGCAACAGAGTCTGCTTTAATCGGGTCAGCCACGGCAATCACTGCTGCGAGTTCACCGTCGATAGCAAAATACATTGGCGTTTTGGCGTCTGCTGCCAACGCTTGTGCTTGCTGTTGATAATCGCTTAAGACTATGCCTTTTTCGCGCATTAATTTTTCATTACCAAATAATAACTGAGTCGATTGATACTGAGCTTGGACACCAAATCCTGCAATAGCAGTAAAATTTTCAACATTGAATAAGGTTAATCCCTTATCCGCTGCGGCTTGAACAACGGCCTGTGCAAGTGGATGCTCGGAATGTTGCTCAATACTTGCCGCCAGTTGCAATACTTGTTCTTGTTCGCGACCATTGACCACGATGATATCGGTGATTTTTGGCGCGCCTTCGGTAATCGTGCCGGTTTTATCTAAAATCATGGTGGTAATAGTCGATGCCGTTTGCAGAGCTTCACCATTACGAATAAGCACGCCAGATTCAGCGGCTTTACCTACACCCACCATCACCGACATGGGTGTTGCTAACCCTAACGCACACGGACAAGCGATGATTAAAATTGTCATCGCCGACACTATGGCGTATCCCACAGAGGGTTCAGGCCCAAAATTAAGCCATACCATGGCGCTGATAATGGCAATAATCATCATTGCAGGAACAAAATAGCTCGAAATAACATCTGCCATTCGACCAATTGGCGGTTTGGAGTTCTGCGCCCGTTTAACCATAGTAATAATGTGCGCCAAAGCGGTATCTTTACCGACTCGTGTGGCGGTAAAAGTAAGTGATCCCAGTTTGTTTAATGTACCTGCGACCACATCATCATTAACACTTTTTTCAACCGGAATAGGTTCACCCGTCAACATCGATTCATCAATAAAACTACTCCCCTCAACGACCACACCATCTACGGGAATTTTTTCACCTGGTCGAACACTGACTTTATCGTTTAATTGCACCAAGGCAATATCGATATCGACCGCTTTACCATTGCGGATCACTCTAGCCGTTTTAGCTTGTAAACCAATTAAGCGCTTAATCGCTGCCGAGGTTTTACCGCGCGCCTTGACCTCTAACGCGAGTCCAAGATTGATTAAACCAATGATCATCGCGGTTGCTTCAAAATAGACATGGCGCGCCATTTCTGGCAATAAATCTGGTGCAAATACCACCACCATAGAGTAAACCCACGCAGTGCCTGTTCCGAGCGCAATTAAGGTGTCCATATTGGCACTATGATGAGTAAATGATTTCCATGCGCCAGTATAAAAATGCTTGCCGGAGAAGAACATTATCCCTAAGGTCAGTATACCAATTGCTCCCCAAACCAGCTGTTGTATTGGGTTAGTAACGGTCATGTCACCAATAAACAAACCATAAATCATCAGTGGGATACCCACTGCCAATGCGACAATAGTGTGTTTTATTAGGCTTTTATAATATATTGCATCTGCCTGTTCTTTCTCATCAATAGCATCTGCACCACCTTGATCGTTAATCAAAATAGCGTGATAACCGGCTTTTTCAACGGCCTCAAGCAAACTAGCGACTTCAACCTCTCCGGTGACCATCACACTGCGATCAGCAAAGTTCATTTCAGCCTGCTCTACTTGCGCGACTGTTTTAAGGGCTTTCTCAATTTTGCCAACACAGCTGGCACAACCTGCACCCTCTATCAATAATTGTGTTGTTGTTTGGGTATTCATCACAAAGACTCCTTATCACTAACCTGACAAGGGGTTTCATGGTTTGGATCAAATCCCTCAATCAAGTGACAAATCATGGCACCTGTAGGCGCCAATGCTGGCAGATTTTCCCACTCACTTACGGCTTGAGTCAGCTTATTACGTAGCTTTAACGTTTCATTAAACAGTATTTCAGTTTCGGCCAACTTTTGGCTAATAAGCTGCTTCACCATGGTACAAGCGCTTTCACCGTGATCAGTTTTGGAAAAAATCACTTTAATTTCATCCACCGAAAAACCTAAGTTTCTGGCACTCATAATAAATCGCATCCGCGACACTTCTTTGTCACGATAGTATTTATAACCATTGCTAGGCGATTTTGTTGGTGCGAGCAGGCCGATTCGGGTGTAAAAACGAATTGTGTCTGTGGTAACACCCAATAACGTTGCGAGTTCACTGACTTGCATAATCACTCCTTGGGGTAACGACTGTATTAAATAATAAGATCTACATAAATAAATCTATTGAGTATATGCAACGACTGTAAACCTATGTCTTACACCTATGTCAAGTGGCCAATAACCCTGAAAATAAAAAACGCCAATATGAACACTCATGTCGGCGTGGATACTTGATATATAAATAATCTAATGGTGAGTGCAAACTGCGTGGGCACTTAAGCTATTGGCACATTCGCTGATAAATTATTGATCCCAATCGGGGCTAAAGTCAGGCGCCGCCACACGATGATTTCGGTCTAAATTATCAATTGCGGCCATGTCTACAGACGGGAGCGATAACGCTAATGAGGCAATATTAGCTTGAACATTTACCAGCTTAGTTGACGATGGAATAGTGACATAACCTTTTTGGCGCATCCACACTAATACCGCTTGGGCGGGTGTCATTTGGTGTTTCTTCGCAATCGCGACAATAGTGTCGTCGGTTAATACCGCACCATAGGCAAATGGCATATAACCAGTCACCATAATATTGTGCTGCTGACAAAATTCGACCAGTCGGTTATTTTGCAAATATGGATGTACTTCAACCTGATTAGTGAATATTGCGTCGGTACCTAAAATCTCAATCGCTTGTGTAACCTAGGCCATAGTGAAATTAGACACGCCAATGTGTTTCGCTAAACCAGCATCTTGCACCTCTTTTAATGCCAGTAAATACTCTCGCATAGGTACTGAATCATCGCGTAACGGCCAATGTATCAGTAACAAATCCACATAATCGGTTTGCAATAAAGCCAAGCTGTCATGCACGCTTTGAATAAGTTTGTCGTGGGCAAAACGATCCGTCCACACCTTAGTGGTGAGAAAAATATCAGCTCTTGCGATACCCGATGCTTTAATTGCATCACCAACTTGTTTCTCATTGGCGTAAATCTGAGCGGTATCAATGTGGCGAGAACCCTGCTTTAGCGCCATTAACACTGAATCAAATGCCAGTTGATCTTTAAGTCTGAAGGTACCTGTGCCTAACAATGGAATAGTGGTCATATTGTCTTCCTAAAAACGGTATCTGAACCAACACTGTGCGCCAACTAACAACAGAAATAAACCGTCAACCAAGCAAATCTGTTTTGCTCAAACTGCAAATATCTACACACGGTTAAATTGAGCCCTTAGTTATAAGGTTAATCTTGGTTGAATAAACTCAATAAATGCAGAAATACGTCGCGCCACAGTAGATGATTTGTAATACACCGCGTTCACTTGTTCACGTTCTATGTGAGTAAACTTCTCCGACTGAAGTATGGGTACTAACCGACCCGCCGCGAGATCATCATTAATCATAAACCCTGAAAGACACGCAATGCCATTACCTGCCAGTGCGAGTTGGCGCAAGGTTTCTCCATTGCTGGTGCTGATGGTAGGGGTAATAACATCGCAACCTTTTAGCGGCCAGTGATTCAATATTTTAGGTTCGGTAAACCCAAGTAACTCGTGGCAAGCCAAATCAGACACTTTTTGTGGCACACCTCTACGCGCTAAATACTCAGCGGAGGCAACAATATGTAAGGCACTTTTACCTAATGGTCGAGCATGCAAGGTTGAGTCTGCCAGCTTACCGATTCTAATGGCCACATCGGTACGCTTTTCAAGTAAATCGACATAGCCCTCGTTCGAGGTCAATGCTAGTTCAATGTCTGGATAAGCGGCGCGAAAGTCTTTCATCAAAGGCACTAATTGATGAAACACAAACGGACTTGCCGCGTCCACACGCAAACGTCCTTGTGGTAGTTCACCACGACGTACGAGTTCATCTTCTGCGCGTTGTAATTGTTGTAATCCACCCCGAACAGATTCGACAAATTGGCGACCTTCATCGGTTAACTCAACACGCCGAGTGGTGCGATTGAGAATGGTGACCCCGAGCTGTTGCTCTATTTTACTTACCGCCCGTGACACTCGTGCAACCTGAATATTGAGTGCATCGGCCGCTGCAGAAAACCCGCCACTGTCGACCACCATCAGCAATATATCTAAATCATCTGAACGCGTAAGCATGCATACCTCATCTTGTGCTGTGTCGATCTAAAGAGTCGTTCTAACATCATTGTTTATTGCATTTATAGCAAAAGTCATTTGCTAAACATACTGTTTTTAACAACATATATCTAATCAATAATGACGCCCATCAACTGACTGACACATTTATCGCGACGGTAAATCCTAGCGACAACCTAAGAGGAACACATTATGCCGTTAGCTTTACTCGCATTGACGCTTAGCGCCTTTGCTATTGGAACCACCGAATTTGTCATTGTGGGGTTAATCCCCACAATGGCACAAGACCTTAACGTATCATTACCCTCAGCTGGCTTATTGGTCAGTCTTTACGCATTAGGTGTCGCCATTGGCGCACCAGTACTCACCGCATTAACCGGTAAATGGAATCGCAAACACGTATTACTGGCGGTAATGAGTTTATTTGTTGCGGGTAATCTATTGGCTTGGCAAGCGCCCGGTTACGAAACCTTAATCGCTGCACGCATTATCACTGGGTTAGCCCACGGAGTGTTTTTCTCTATTGGCTCAACCATTGCCACTGGGTTAGTACCCAAAGAAAAAGCCGCCAGTGCGATTGCCATTATGTTTACGGGGTTAACCGTCGCCTTAGTGACAGGCGTCCCTTTGGGCACCTATATTGGCCAGACCTTTGGCTGGCAAGCCACTTTTTTAACTGTCGCAATTCTTGGGTTTGTAGCCTTGATTGGCAGTAGCTTGTTGGTTTCCAATAATTTACCTCAGCCACCCGCGGCAAAATTATCATCGCAATTAAAAGTACTCACTCAACCACGGTTATTACTGGTCTATGCCATTACCGCATTAGGTTATGGCGGCACATTCACGGCCTTTACTTTTTTAGCTCCCATTTTAGAGCAAGTGTCTGGTTTTGAATCTCAATCTATTGGCTTAATCATGTTGGTGTACGGGGTATCGGTCGCTATTGGTAATATTTGGGGCGGAAAAATGGCCGATAAAATGGGCCCAATTAAAGCGTTAAGTATTATTTTCAGCGGTCTTGCGACCATATTAGTAATATTTAACTTTACTGCGGTTAACCCTATTGCCGCTGTGATCACCATTTTGGTCTGGGGCGCGTTTGCATTTGGTAATGTACCGGGGCTACAAGTTTACGTAGTTTCACTTGCACAGAAGTACACACCCGACGCCGTTGATGTGGCTTCAGGATTAAATATTGCCGCTTTCAATGTCGGTATTGCACTTGGGTCTTGGGGTGGCGGGCTGATTGTGGCTAACGCTGGCCTAATGCATACACCTTGGGTTGGTGCAGTGATTGTGGTTATTGCCCTAGCATTAACACGTTTCAGTGGCTCACTAGACAAGAAAACTAACGCTAGCAAGAATGCTCAAGTGAGTATTCAAGCGAGTAGTTAACCGAATAGTAAAAAAAATAGTTAAGCAACGACATCAACGCTGATATTCAACATCACGATGGGATCGATAAGCACCAATGTGAGCTCGTATCTGCGATCTCACATTGGTCGCTATCATTGTGCTCACATTCAGATGTTATAAACCCCAATCGGCTTTAGGTAAATGCTCCACAAACCAGTCAAATGCACGGCCTTGATGATCTTTATGCCAAGCAATGTACAAACTTTGATTTGGTCTTGGAATTGAACACATTTTTTCAATCAACTCACCACTATCAAAGTAGCATTGCACCATGTGTCTGGGTACAAAACCAATACCTAGTCCTTGTAACTGTGCTGCTATCTTGGTTTCCATGGTGTTAACTTTAATCACTTGTTTGCTTTTAAAAAGGCCACTACTGCGAGTAGGTAAAAGTTGTGATGTATCGGCGACCACCACCGAAGCATAGTCAGTTAGTTTGTCGGCTTCTAATACGCCATCAACAAACGCCAATGGATGATATGGCGCTACGGCAAATACAAATTCAATTTCGCCTATTTTATGGGTTTGAAATACACCTCTTGGTAACTCACCAGACGCACCAATCACAATATCGGCGCGTCGGCTGTGCAATGCATCCCAACCACCACCGACGGCTTCAACATCGACACTAATGTCGACCGAGTGTTCTAGCTGATTAAATTGTTCAATTAATTGAAACAACGTCCCCTGGGGGATGACCGTGTCGCGTGATAACCGTATTTCGGTTTCCCAGCCAGATTCTAATTGCTGCACAGAATCAACCAACCGATTGGTGGCTAACAAAATCTGCCGCCCTTGCTCTAACACAATTTTACCTGCTGGCGTCAGTTGTGCTTTTTGCTTTGTGCGGTCAAATAACGCCGTACCCATATCATCTTCAAGTTTTTTGATGGTGTAAGTCAGCGCTGACGGTACTCGATATAACGATGTCGCTGCAGCAGCAAAGCTGCCCTTACGTTCAATCGCATCTAGGGCACGTAATGCGTCAATAGTAATCGGATTTTGCATCAACTCTCCATATTCAAATAATTTGAACCTTTACGTCAGTTTATTCCGATTTTTTATTCAATCAAGTCTCAATATACTTCTTATCAACCAGTGAGACAGGCTCACTAGAAACAATTAATGTTTAAATTTATTGAGGATATATACCATGAAAGCACTCGTTAAACGCATCACGAACTCTACTGCAGGTTTTAGCACTTTGGCATTACGCTTACCTGTTGGGATTATTTTTATGGCTCATGGCGGGCAAAAACTGTTTGGTTGGTTTGGCGGTTATGGCCTTGAAGGTACAGGACAGTGGATGGCATCGATTGGGATTGAGCCCGGCGTGTTAATGGCTTTCTTAGCCGGTAGCGCTGAATTGGTTGGCGGACTGTTCATCTTATTGGGTTTATTGACTCGTCCAGCAGCGGTTGTATTAGCATTCACCATGATTATCGCCATTGCTAGCGTACATATTAGCAACGGTTTATTTATGGCAAACAACGGTTATGAATTTGCGTTAGCACTATTGGCTGCCAGTGTGTCACTTGCACTATCAGGTTCAGGCAAAGTCGCGCTAGATAAAGCCATTGTAAGCAAACTGTCTTAATTTTCCGTACTGATCACTTATTCATTAAACGATAGGAACAACATTATGATTACCTTACGTCATGCAAGCGAGCGCGGAATAGCCAACTTTGGTTGGTTAAACAGCAAACACAGTTTTTCATTTGGCAGCTACTATGATCCACAACACATGGGCTTTTCAGCACTGCGAGTGATCAATGACGACAGTGTCACTCCTGGTGCCGGATTTGCCACTCACGGCCACCGTGACATGGAAATTATCAGCTACGTACTTGAAGGCTCTATCGCCCATAAAGACAGTGAAGGCAATGTTGAAGTGTTGCCTGCAGGTGAGTTCCAATTAATGTCTGCTGGCAGTGGTATTACTCACAGTGAGTACAACGCATCCGCCACAGAGCCACTGAAGTTTTTACAAATTTGGATCCAGCCAAATGCTTTAGGTAATACACCAGGATATCAACAAAAAAACTTTGGTCAAGCAGTAGGACTAACCACGATTGCTACGCCAACGGGTGAAAACGGAACCTTGCAAATCAAGCAAAATGCGACATTGTCACAACTGATTTTGGCGCCTAAATCTGAAATAACCTATCAGATTGCGACTGACCGTAAAGTGTATGTTCATCAAGTCGCTGGCGAGCTCAATATTGAAGATCAACAGCTAAAAATAGGTGATGGCGCTAAACTCACCGACATGACCACGGTGACCTTAGTTAATCCATCGGACACTCAAGCAACTGCACTGATTTTTGATTTACCCTAGATGAGGTTAGTTGATGATTAAGCCTGTGATAGTGTTCCTTCACAGGCTTAATAGCTTCAACTTTATACCCATTCCATTATCCATTAGCAGGAGTAACGTTTTTTGCCATGGCTGGTTGCGACCGAGGTAATACGCCTAACTTACTGACAGTCCATAAACACACTGCCGTTACCAGCATCATGCCAACTTGGATCCCGATGACACCATGATAACCGCTTTGCCATAACGCTATTATTTGCTCAGAAAACAACAACCAATCTGCCAAAATTGTAATGGCTAATATACTACTGGTGAGCAAAAGTAGCTGGCTGATATGACGCTTAATATCGGTCACTTTTATACTACACAACATAACGAGCAATAGTGACGTTACAAAACACCCCACTAACCATTCACCTCGTCCAGATAAGGTTGCAGGTAATAGTCGTTCACACAAAAATCCAACTGCTGTCGCCACAATAATGCCACCACAGCCACCAATCGTCATTGCGGTTACGATAGCAATACTGCGCGGTGAAGACTGGCGCTGAGCGCTGCGCTTATTTATCCATAACATATTGCCGGTAACAATCATCGCACTAATAGCCATCGCCAAAATAAAGTACAAAATACGGATGTCTAAGCCGGCA
The DNA here is from genome assembly GCF_002836315.1 of Shewanella sp. ALD9. Taxonomy (NCBI): domain Bacteria; kingdom Pseudomonadati; phylum Pseudomonadota; class Gammaproteobacteria; order Alteromonadales; family Shewanellaceae; genus Shewanella; species Shewanella sp. ALD9. The sequence goes on along the minus strand of NZ_PJCD01000001.1, from coordinate 80,002 downwards.
AAGTTACTAAAATGCAATGTCACTAGTACATCTCTACCCTGGCGGAACACATTGTAGTTATCGGCATTAACCTTATCCATCACAGTGCCATCCTGCACCCGATAGGTCACTTCATCTCGTTGAGCAAAATTAACCGTATCGGTACCACGCACTTGTACTAAGGCATTTTCAGCACCGTAATGGTGGAAAATAATATTACGTAACTCAAAATTCGATTGCTGTGTAGTGTGTTCAATTAAAGTAAACGCATTGCTCATATCCAGTGACGTTTCACTTCGCGGTTCGCTGCTACGGTTAAGACCGGCATCGTTAAACAATGCTTGTCGATCGCCCTGATAAATAAACACCACAAAAGCCAGCTGAAACACTATGGCCAAGTTAAGGATCAAGCCGCTTAGGGCATACATCAAGGTAAAAGGCAGTGTCATCACCCCTACTACGGTATGGAGATCGAGTAATTTATCCCGGCGCTGTTTATCAACGCGATACAAAAAGAAATGTTTCAGTAATTTACGCGCATGGATAAAAATGCCAGACACGAGTGCAAATAGAAAAATCAGCGTCACGACACCAATAAGATAACTGCCACCGGGTAGATCGAGGTTGTAATGCAGACGGTACATAAATTGCGATAAGTAAAAGTCATCTTTGCCCGCTACGGTTTCGCCGCTTTTAGGATCGACCAATATCGCCATCGACTGGCGGTCCGATTGCGGAGCATCTCCAAACACATCGAAGTAAAAAATATAATAAGGTACTAGCTCAGTCGGCATATTTATTCGAAAACGGCCAGCTTGATCTACTGGGTATTCAGCAAACTTTTGCTGTACCAGTTTCGCTAAAGAAATATCTGCTTGGGTATTATCGACTGGATGATGAGGCGTAATGGCCCACTGGGCGATTTCATCGTGAAACAAGGTCACCGCGCCAGCCCAAAATACCAAAAACAGTAAAGGTGAAATAATTAACCCAAGCCAACTGTGGGCTTCGATGAGATTTTTAATGACTTTGTGCTGTACCGGAGAATCAGATTTCATTGAGTTATTCATGACTTAGGTTTGAAAAAAAATAGTTAGTTTTGCGAATAAAATAACAACGTATTGATAAGACTACTGGCCACAAGCCATTTGGCGCACACGACACTCGCCGCTTTTGCGCTGTTGCGGCTATAACAAAATGTCATCACCCCAACCCACACACAAAAACCCAGCATTAGCCCAACGAATAGTTTTACATCTACAGCAGCCGGTAATATTCGAAAAACAATGAGCATTAAACTGATTGCCAGTAATAACCCCCATAAAAATGCAGCAATAGATTTAGGCCACATGGTTATTTAACCCCAACAAGGAGGATACTGACAAACAACGCAAAGCCTAGCGAACTGACCCAGATGCTACGACCTTTATAGTGCGAGGCCACCAGCACCAGTAGTATCCACATGGTCATCATGCAAATCAGCACCACTAAACTGGCGACGAATACACTGTAAGTATGGCTAAACCCCCACACTGCAAATAACACCGCTAAACCGCATAAGCACCAAGCCAGTAATTTGGGAAAAGGTAAACTAACAAGCTGCTGTTTGTCAGATGCCAAATAGGCAAACAAGCAACCAAGCCATAAAGAAGCTACACTGACAAGTTCCATCTATTTCGATCTCCGGCCATTTAACGCAAATGATAATGATTTGCATTAATTATCCAGAATATCTTTGCCAAATACAAGTTGATTGTGCTCAAGCCTTTAGAAATAGCAGTTTGAATGTGCTCTAACAGCGCTGTAACGATATATTGTGGCTTAATCATGGTTATGGAAATTATCATGGTCAACAATCATATCGAGGGAAAACAATCGTCGAGGCAAACAACCACAATATTAAATAGCTGTTTGCCGATGAAATAAGCTGATCACCGATGAGCAAATAGTCGATAAACATCGACATAAGCCTTAATGGCTAATAACCACTTTTTCATTAATGTATCCAACACTTTATGAATCTGGCATTGGCGCTCATTTTAATCATAGATCACTAAGATTAACGCAACATAGTAGCAACCTTGAAAACTCTGGATTAACAGTGGATTAACTAAAGCTATTTATTTAACAATCCTCATGTTACTCGTCTGCACAGTGCTGTATTATTTTATTCTAATACAGTAAAAGATCCGTCAATATCAATGCTGGACAAAGGGCCATCCCTTGCTTAGGATTAATATTTGACCAATCACAATAATAATACAAAGTCGAACAGGGAATGTCAGATGAAATATTCCCTTCTCTATCTCATTTTTTATTTAAAATAAGGCAATGTAATATGCTAAAGCGCATCGTTTACAGCGTATGTGGCGCAGCTATTGTTGGACTAGCTATATTCAGTATATATGCTTGGCACCCTGCAATTGATCCCGTCGAATCAACTCAAACAGATTATTCTCCACACGTTATCGAACAAGGTAAAATGCTTGCTTCTGCAGGCTATTGCAGTACTTGTCATACACCGCCAGGTGGCACTCCTTATGCTGGTAACTATGAAATGCATACTGACTTTGGCACCATTTATTCAAGTAACATCACTCCAGATGTCGAAACCGGTATTGGTAGCTGGTCTCAAGCTGCTTTTGCTCGCGCCATGCGCACGGGTGTGAGCCGCGATGGACATCATTTATTGCCTGCGTTCCCTTATGAACACTTTAATAAAATGACCGACGATGACATTAACGCGATTTATGCTTACATCATGACGTCAGTTCCGGCGGTTAACCAAGCAAAAAAAGACAACGGCATTCCGTTTCCACTCAACATCCGCTGGTTTCAAGCGGGTTGGAAACTGCTGTTTGCTGATACCCAATCTTTTGAGGTCAACAGCCAGCAATCTGCCGAATGGAATCGCGGTGCTTACTTAGCGGAAGGTATTGCTCACTGTGGTGCATGTCATACTCCACGTAATGCATTGGGCGGCGAAAAGTACGCACAAATGTACCAAGGTGCCGCCATTGATGGTTGGATAGCACCATCGTTAACCTCTACTAGCACTTCGCCTATCCCATGGCGTGCACAAGACTTTTACGAATACCTTACAACCGGTAACTCGCCTTACCATGGTAGCGCGGTAGGTCCAATGGCGCCGGTTATGCACAAAGGCTTATCAGCTCTTCCAGACAGCGACATAGAAGCCATTAGTGGCTACTTTGCTGAAATTGCCCGTACCAATAACCCCGACGATCCAGACTCAAGTAGCACGTTACAAGCAGCAATAGCGGCACAACATCAACAACCGGATCTGCGGATTGATGAAGGTGCACGTTTATATGCGGCAGCTTGCCAAGCATGCCACTACAACAGCGACCAATTAGTTAAAGGCCGCCCATTAATTACTATCGGTTCGGCAACACATCTTAATGATCCAACTAACCTGATTAACGTAATACTGGATGGTGTGCGCAGCGATCAAGGGATTAGCGGCGTTGTAATGCCTGGCTTCCGTGATGCACTTAGCGATGAAGACATTAGCGCAATTGCAGCTTATTTGCGCCAAACAGCTGGGGAAAACACCTGGCCTAAATTACAACAACAAGTGGGCGAGATCCGTAATCAACCCCGATTTGAGCACTAACTTCACTGGAGAAGTGACAATGGCAAAATTTATTTTAAACGGCAAACCGATGACTGCCGATGTAGAGAGTGATACTCCTCTACTGTGGGTTATTCGTGATGAACTGGACATGACTGGCACCAAATTTGGTTGTGGTATTGGTACCTGCGGTGCCTGTACCGTCCATGTTGGCGGCCGAGCTACACGTTCATGTATAACCCCTATATCGTCAGTTGAAGGAGCCGAAATCACTACGATTGAGGGGCTTTCTGAAAAGGGTGATCATCCATTGCAAATTTCTTGGCAAAAACTGCAGGTACCACAGTGTGGTTACTGCCAGTCGGGCCAAATTATGCAAGCTGCAGCACTACTAAAAGACATTCCTGAGCCTTCAGACAAAGACATTGACGCTGTGATGGGCGGAAATTTATGTCGTTGTATGACCTACGTTCGTATTCGCAGCGCCATTCATGAAGCAGCAAACGCAATCAAGGAGAGCAACGATGAGCAGACTGCCTAAACGTGGATCGGTGGGTATAACCCGCCGCGGTTTTTTAATTGCCATGACAGCGGTAGGTGTCAGCTTTGGTTTTCCTCGCCATTTGATGGCGGCAATGGATCCTGCTAGCCCTGACGGTAAAGTACTCCCAAGCGAAGGTGACATTTACGAACCGTCTTTATGGTACTCAATCGATACTGCCGGCAAAATTAAAGTCAACATTATGCGCTCAGAAATGGGCCAACATGTCGGTACCGCTATTGCTCGTATTCTTGCTGATGAACTGGAAGCCTCATGGGATGATATTGAAATTATCCATGTCGACAGTGATCCACGCTGGGGTTACATGGTTACCGGCGGCAGTTGGTCTATATCACAAAGTTGGCCGGTTTACCGTCAAGCCGGTGCTGCGGGTCGTACAGCGTTAATTGAAGCTGCAGCTAAAAAATGGGGTATTGCAGCTAAAGACTGTAAAGCCAGTAACGGTAAAGTTATCTCAAGTAAAGGCGAGCTGTCTTACGGTGAATTAGTCACCATGGGCCTAACGCGTCAGTTTACTGAAGAAGAACTGAAAACCTTGCCGCTGAAGCCTAATGCCGATCTTAAACTGGTTGGCCAACAGGTGACCTCTCTTGATATCGCCAACAAGACCAACGGTAAAACCATATTTGGTATCGATGCGAAAGTTGATGGCATGGTGTACGCCAACCCTATTTTACCCCCTACTCGTTATGGCTCTAAAGTAGTTAAGTTTGATGACTCTGCAGCAAAAGCAGTAAAGGGTTATCAGCAAACTATCGTACTAGAAGATGCCAGTGGCAGTGTACCAGGTTGGTTAATGGTTATCGCCAGCAGCTTTAATGCGGCCCAAAAAGCCTCGAAGCTGGTAAAGGTGACATGGGATGCAGGTAAAACGGCCAACGTGTCTGAAGCGGACATTATTGCTCATGGTAAGCAATTACTTGGCGACCAAACCAAAGGCAGTATTTTAGACACAGGCAATTCTGACACTGGGCCTGTATTTGCGAGCGCGAAAAGTACCATTGCAGAAGAATATATCACCAGCACAGTACTCCATGCGCAAATGGAACCGCTTAATGCCTTGGTATTTAAAAACCAAGACGGTATATGGGAAGTGCATTCAGGTTGTCAGTGGCAATCACTTACTCTACCCGTATTAGCCACGGCATTAGGCGAAGAAGAAGCTAACATTGTTATTCGTAGCTACATGTTAGGCGGTGGCTTTGGCCGCAGACTTAACGGCGATTACACCATTCCTGCGGCGTTGACCTCTAAAGCATTAGGCGGTAAACCGGTTAAAATGGTGATGATACGTCCACAAGACATGTTATTTGATAGCGCGCGTTCTGCATCAGTTCAACAACTCAAAATGGCATTTGATGATAAAAAAGCGGTTACCGCAATGGAACATCACGCCACAGCAGGTTGGCCAACTCAAGTATTAGCGCCAGGCTTTATGCCTAAAGGCACCAATGGCGAACCGTATGATCCGTTCTCGATTGCCGGAGCAGACCATTGGTACACTGTTGGTGCTCAAAAAGTACGCGCGGTATCGAATGATCTGGCCATTGCGACCTTCAGACCAGGTTGGTTACGTTCTGTTGGACCGGGTTGGACAAGCTGGGCAGTTGAAAGCTTTATGGATGAAGCTGCCCATCACGCGGGTAAAGATCCATTGCAGTTCCGCCTAGACATGCTCATTGCCGAAGGCCGAAATGCTGGTAGCACACCCGTTGCTGAAGGTGGCGCGGCTCGCCAAGCCGCAGTATTGAAAAAAGCTGCTGAGATGATTGGCTGGGGCACTCCGCAAGCCAAAGACACAGCGCTTGGCATTGCATCAACCTTTGGTCAAGAACGTGACATGCCAACATGGGTATCGTGTGCAGTACAAGTTCATGTCGACAAAAGCAACGGTATTGTCAATGTGCAAAAGCTTTATATTGCCATCGATGCCGGTATTATTGTTGACCCTAATGGTGCTGAAGCTCAGTGTCAGGGCGCGGCATTGTGGGGATTATCGATGGCCTTGTATGAAGGTACTGAACTGCTTAATGGTCAGTATAAAGACTCAAACTTCGATACCTATACCCCGCTGCGCTTAGGCCAAACTCCAGAAGTTAAAATCGAGTTTATCCCGAGCAAAATGCCACCATCTGGATTAGGTGAACCGGCAGTAACACCTGTTGCTCCAGCGATTGCCAATGCAATCTACAATGCAGTCGGTGTACGTTTACGTAAAATTCCGATGAAGCCTAGCGACGTGAAAAACGCGTTAACTAACGCGTAATTTATCTGCTTTAACAGCCCAGTCTTAGCGATAATGACTGGGCTTTTTTATGCTTGCTGCACCTCATCGTTATCATTCTTTAGACTGAGGGATAAATAATTTTATTTCCCCCGACTCGATTTAAAAAACGTCAATAAAAACAGTGGACAAGCTTTGTCCATCCAGCAGCAGAGTCATAGCACCGGTTAGCTTGTTACCAAAAAGTAACGTTTTTCCTTTATAATTACGCCCAAGTATCGTCACATTGTTGAGTATCCTATGCCGCAAAGTACACCTGTCAATTTAGAGCCCATCCTCTTGGATGCATTAAAACTCACTCCAAATTGTTTCGGTGTACTCAACCAAGATAAAGAAGTTATCTACTGTAATCAGCACTTCGCCAGCATCTTTGGCACTACCACAGAAGATGCTATTGGCAAAAAATCAGGCGATTTATTACGCCACGCTTGGGAAACTAAGCAAGGCGTTATTATCAATACTGATGATTTTGAACAATGGCTGGAAAATCTGCATAAACTGCATTCAGAAAAGGCTCTAAACCAGTATGAAACAGATCTGTCTGATGGGCGTTGGTTTAAAATGACCAGGATTAACTTAGACAGTGGTTACACCATTATTATGGGCGCAGATATCACCAACCTAAAACAGGCACAAACATCACTAGAACAAGCACATCAACAAATCGAAAGTTTAGTGAATACAGATCAACTAACTGGGGTGCATAATCGTCGCTCATATAACCAATTAGCAAAACAAGAATGTGCCAGAGCGATCAGATTTAACCAACAGTTATCCTTGTTGGTTATCGATATCGATTACTTTAAAGTGATTAATGACAATTTTGGTCATGAGGGCGGAGATAGCATACTTAAACAGTTTGCCCAAATATGCAGTGATTTACTGCGCCAATCAGATTCATTGTCCAGAATCGGTGGTGAGGAGTTTACCATCATCTTACCGATGACCGACGGTGAAGGTGCAATGATCATTGCTGAGCGTATTCGAGAACATATTGCCAAACACTCATTTCATACCACTCAAGCAAATAGCAACATTAAGGTTACCGTATCTATTGGCGTAAGTTCATTAACCACCGGAGACAAGGTAATACAAGACCTTTTTAGCCGAGCAGATATGGCTATGTATTGCGCCAAACGCGGCGGCAGAAACCAAGTACAGCAAGCACAGACTGTATAACTTGGTTTCATATAGCCACCATTATTGAGAAAAACGTTTAAACCCTGGCGCTCATAAAATCGAGGTTAATGTCCTTCTGTAAACAAGTAATTTAACCAGCCCTGCATTCTTAATAATACCTTTCTCATTACCGCAACATGGCTAAAATGATCGGTATAAATAGCCACTTGCCCTGCGACACCTGCTGGCAATGATTGTCTTATTGCGTCATCTTCTAGCTCAATCAACACCAATACTCGACCGCGTTGAAACAACTTATTCGATGACTGTAAATTTCCGCTAAATTGAATTTCACCTTCTGCCATAGCAGGGAGTATTTTGGCAACTTTGCCTTTAAACACTTGTCCAGGCATGGCATCAATTATCACTTCGGCTTCATCACCTTCTTTAAGACGTAATAATGAGTTTTGCCAAAAAGCGCCAGCAAAATATCTCGTCTCATCTGGAATAAACGTCAGTGCTGGGCGCAAAGGTAAAGGCACAGCCATAGCGCCTTTTCGTAGCGCTAATTGAGTCACTACACCATCCGCAGGCGCTCTGACGACTGTTTGCTGTAAGTCATATTCAGCCTTAGCGAGTTCAGCTTGTAGGCCTGCTACTTTGGTATTGACGCCATCAATATTCGACTCATATGCCAAACGAGTCCGCAGCCCCTCAGCTAAAGCGGCATCTAGTTGCGCAGATGAAGCTATGTATAATTGGCGACGATTGTCGAGCTCAAGCTCAGTAAACGGTGAATTACGCCCCGCTTTTTTGCGACCGTCTTCATAGCGTCGATAGACTGATTCTGTACGATCTTTATCTGCTGTTGCTTGTTCAACTTTAGCTGCCGCTATTTGAAAAGCGGCTTCAAGTTGTGGTACTTGCAGTTCTGCTTCTTTTAGCGCCGCTTGTTTTTGCTTAACCATTGAAAGGTAAGGTGTAGGGTCAATTTTAAATAACACCTCACCTTCTTTTACTGGTGTATTTGGCTTAACATTAACTTCGATAACCAATCCTTTAACTGCGGGCACAATCGGAATAGTGACAAAATACTCGCGAGCAAACCTCGAATAGGGATGGTTATAATTCATTAAAATTAATAAAGTACCAATTAATACAATTCCGCCAAGAATAGCTGTCGGCACAGTCCATTTAGTTAACGGAATTTTAAATACTTTAAAAACTGCGATACAAAATGCGGTATAAGTCAGTATCAGTAGTAAGTCCATGCTTAGGCCTCTTTTGAGTGTTCATCAGAAACGGGAGGAGTCGTGACAGCAGAACGTTGCTCTAATAGCGACAAACGATCCGTTAACGCTGTGACATGATTCATTAGCTCTTTAACTTCACCCTCGAGTATCAATTCTCGCTTTCTCGAATCACTAAATCCCCAGCCTCTATCTTCTCGATATAACGTGGCCCAAATCCATAAAAATGGCCAAATGGCATGCAATGTAAATAAGCTTACCCAACCAGCAATATGCAATGCATCTTGCTGTGGATGATTACGTTTTTTCGCAATCTCGTAAGGAATATCATGAATCGCAATAATGCCGTAAAAAATAAATATCACGACAAAAAATATAATCCCTAGCGCAAAATAATCTAAAAACATATCTGCTCCCAATTTCAATTTATTATCATCAAAGTGTCTTTACTTAAATAAACAATGAACCTATTTTTAGTATAGAACTGATTACAAAAAATACATTGAAACTGTTGCAACAACGAAGAAACTAAGCAGATTATCTATTTTATAGTCATTGCCTCCATTACTTATTTGCACGAATTAATGCAGTAATCATGGCAACTTTGACGTTATTTGTGCATAAAAAAGCCCACGTTATTGGCTAACGCGGGCTTTAGATAATGTAAGCAACAATGATTACCCCCTAGTCTGTTGCCATTTTTTGCAAAAACTCAAGTCGCTGCATTTCTTGCTCATCGGGTTGCCATGGCTCATCAGACAACGACTCAACCGCAAAATCACCTAACTGGTAGGCAGGTTCCTCACTGTGGCCGTACTGAGTTAACTCACCGGGAACTGCAGGGCGGCGCTCCAGTACAAATGTACTCAGAACATAAGGGCCTTTATATTGCGCTAACACCCCTTTATAGGCTTTAAGATCCAGCACCACAGAGCCTTCAGTCAGCTTGTCTGAACCCGTTAGCAAGGCAATCGGCTGCTTATCTGCTGTATATAGATTGGCCCGTAAACGATAATAACCCGCTTGATCAACATCCAATTTAACTGGTATCAACATATCACTGCCTTCAGCGCGGATATCCTCCACTCCGGTTATGGTTGCCGTAGGATGACTATATTCTATGCCTGTTTTTAACGTTTGTTTTTTGCCCTTAGCGCTAAAGGTAACACTGACCTCCATTGGACCATTCCAATCGTCTTCAGCATTCAGTTGTATCGCCCATTTTCCATCGGCACCTAGCATGGTTCCGCTAATGAATGGCTCCGATCCACTTGTAAGCTCACTACGTAATGCTGCACTTGCCCCAGCAACAAGCAAGCCATTAACGTCGAGATTAATAACCACTGGTTCAGGAAAACTAAAACGATACTTAGGCAACACTATGCTGGCACTGGCTCCATCTTGGAGCTGCACCGGCTGAGGAATGTAAGCATTGGGGTTAAGTAAGTGCGTATCATCAACCGATAAAGGCATTGAGTAAGATGGCAACTCAAGTTCGCTAGCATAAGCCTCTGCCATAAGCTGAAAACTATCACTGATCGGCTGTGGAAGCTTTTCAACCACGGTCATCGTTTTAGTTTGCATGTGTTTTACTACTTTCAGTTTGGTTGGCGCTGTATCATCTTGCTCGATAACGGCAGCACTCTGAGGTGGCTCAAGTGCCGACTCAGAAGTGTAAACCCAAAACCCTACTGCCGTAGCGAGTAGGGATATTGTTATAATGATTTTTTTATATTTCATATACGCTTAGTTAGCTGCCTGATACACAAGTGCTGACATACTGGTTTTGTTCGAATGATTAACCACTCTATAACGTGAACTAAATATCCACCAGCCACGTTTTTCATCATAGGTGCTGAATTGTAAGTTATCGCCATTGAGATAACTGGCGCGACTGTTAGCAGAAGTTACTTCATCTTTAGCGCTATTTAAAATAGTGTCACCATGGCTATAACCTTCACTCATCAACATTGGATAGTGATAAGGCATAAATCCGCTCGGGCCATTAGTCGAGGTGAGCTTGCCATCAAATGCTACACTGCGCGAACAACTGTTGTAACTGCCAACGGCCGCGGCACCACAACTAGAATGGCTGGCAACAACGCCATCATCTTCGCCGGGTAAAAATGCCCCTGTCACACCGAGAAAGTCAGAGCCTGCCCCAGCAAAACGTAAACGTGGCACTCGGCTTTCGGGAAACGCTGCCAATTGGCGTGCAGTATTTACGCGTAAATCATTCAATACCCCAATATTGGATGACGATGGCAGTTCTCCTAACCATAACGAGACAGCTAGTTTTAATGTTGCATCTATCAAACCTGAACCACTGGCGACATTAACCGCCAAATCAGCCAATTCAACCCCACCACCCGCGCCAGAAAAGTCAAATGTAGCGACAATATTAAGCGGCTTTAAACCTGCGTTTTGCAACCATAGCGCTTGGTTATCAATAATATAGCGCATCACTAAATCGCCAGTAGAATGGGTCACAAATACACAACCGCTGGCACATGTCCCCTCACGCGACAACTGTTGCAATTTAGGCCACACATATAGACTGGTTATTTTATTGGCAATACGCTCTTGCGATGGCCAATCAATGCGTGCATCAGCGCGATCACGCCAATATTGCGCCCAGTACTCTGAACCATTGTCAGTTACCTGTGTACCTGTCGGCTTACTTTGTAAATTATCCGGTTGAAAGCCATGCACTAACACTACTGGGTAGCTACCAACGGCTGCTTGAGCTGCGCCAGTTAATAAGCCTGCCAACAGTAAAAGTATCGATTTTGTCATTGGGTTGTCCTCTTATTTTATCTGCTGCAGCGCCAACAGCACTGTTAACAGAACTTTATTATTTTGTTACTCATATTGGATTTTTATTACAACTCAAACATCAACATAGAGCAGAATCAAAACAATGCAACCACAAAAATTCGGCCTATTTATTGTCAAAATAGACCGAGTGTTTGAATTAACAGATAACAATTTAAACCGACTAGCATTCCGGTATTTAACGGTAGGCAATAACAACTCAAATGGGACGTTATGGTATTTGACACAGATGTTTTAAGTAATTACTCAAACTTGTAAAAAAAATTAATCGTGTATTGGCATGGCTATCTTATGAGTGATATCGATGAGTAAAATCGATAACTAGAGTGGTGACAGACTGATGTGCATTGATCCTAAATTGAATACATAAGAGCGATACAAACGACCACAACCTCTGCATACGCAGCATGGTTAAATAAATGACTGCTCTATAGTGTGTTCTAGCTATGGATTATGGTTTATGGTTTATGGTTTATGGTTTATGGTTTATGGTTTATGGTTTATGGTTTATGGTAGCGAAAACAAACAAGCCCCGCCGATGAATATCAACAGGGCTTGGTTACTAATATCTACCTCGATGCTATCGAAATAAGTACTTATCGTTATGCTTTTTTAGCTGCTATGGCTGCTTGCACTTGATTGATAGCGGTGCCACCTAATACATCACGTTTTTCTAAACACGCTTCAATCGTAAGGTTTGGATACACATCATCGCTAATCACGTTGGCAAATTTCTGTAGCTCAGCCACGCTTAAGTCTTCGATCGGCTTTTGTTCACCAATGGCAAATACCACCACCTCACCCACTACATGGTGTGCTTCACGGAACGGCATACCTTTAGCCACAAGATAATCCGCAAGTTCGGTTGCATTAGCATAACCTTGTTGCGCCGCGACCAAGGCTTGTGGACGATTTACTTTTAAGCCCGACAATACTAATGCTGCCATATCTAAACAAATAGCCCAGCTGTCGACCACGTCAAATAAGCCTTCTTTATCTTCTTGCATGTCTTTGTTGTAAGCCAATGGCAAGGCTTTCATGGTCGTTAAAATCCCCATTAAGCTGCCGTAAACACGGCCGGTTTTACCACGAATAAGCTCTAACGCATCTGGGTTTTTCTTTTGTGGCATCAGTGATGAGCCAGAAGTGACTTCATCGGCTAATGAGATAAAATTAGCTTCACCAGAGTTGAAGAATATTAAATCTTCGGCCATACGGCTTAAATGCATCATGCTGATTGACGCAGCGCTGCATAATTCAACCACGTGATCGCGATCCGACACACTGTCTAAGCTGTTTAAGGTTGGGCGAGCAAAGTTTAACGCTGACGCTAACGCGTGGCGATCAATCGGATAAGCGGTACCGGCTAGTGCGCCAGAACCTAATGGACATGAATCGGCACGGCTTAATGCATCTTGTAGGCGGCTAATATCACGCTCATACATTTCAACATAAGCCAGCGCCCAGTGACCAAATGTAACCGGCTGAGCACGCTGTAAATGGGTGTAACCCGGCATCACTGCGTCAACTTCACGCTCAGCTAATGCAATTAACTCTGCATGCAATGTACCTAAACGTGCGAGTAATGCTGTACCTTCTTTTTTGCACCACAGCTTTAAATCTGTGGCGACTTGGTCGTTACGCGAACGGCCCGTGTGGAGTTTTTTGCCTAAATCGCCCACTTTGGCAATCAGCTTTTGTTCAACAAAGCTGTGTATATCTTCGGCGCCGTTGCTGATAATCGCTTGCGGATCGTTACCCACTTCCACCAGCAGCTCATTTAACGCTGCTTTTAAATCGATACATTCTTTTGCAGTAATAATACCGACGCTAGCAATGGCATCTGCCCATGCAATAGAGCCGACAACGTCTTGTTCAAATAAGCGGTAATCCACTGGCAGTGAGTCATTAAACAACTTGAAAAGTGCACTGGTTTCGCCCTGAAATCTTCCGCCCCATAACGCCATGTCGGTATCCTCTGTGTTGAAAACTGTTTTAAGAACTGGGTATTTAATAATATAGCTGTAAGTCTTATTCTCTTTCTTGTAATGACTCTCTGTTTGCCAAAAGTCATTATAAGAAAGGCGCTTTGCAGCGCCTTTTATCGTTGCCGTTTACTCTATTTAGTGTTTAGCGCGCGAATACGGCTCGCTAAAGAATATAAACGGATAAAGCCTTCAGCGTGTTTTTGATCGTATACGTCATCTTCGCCAAACGTTGCGAAAGCTTCTGAATACAAGCTGTTTGGCGAACGTTTTTTAACGGCTGTCGCTTGGCCTTTATACAGCTTAATCACTACATCACCATTAACCGATTCTGCTAATGATTCTGACGCTGCGATAAGTGATTTACATAAAGGGGTAAACCAACGACCGTCGTACACTAGGTGCGACATTTGCCCAGCAATTTGCTCGCGCCACGTACGGCTAGTTTTGTCTAAAACTAATTCTTCAATGGCACGCAGACCAGCAAACATTACGGTGCCGCCTGGTGTTTCATAACAACCACGAGACTTCATGCCCACTAAACGGTTTTCGGTAATATCGATACGACCTACACCGTGTTTGCCAGCAATGTCGTTTAGCTTCATGAGTGCAGCATATGGCGATAATGCTTCGTCATTTACATGAGTCACACGACCATGCTTAACCGCTAACGAGACATATTCAGGCTCATTTGGTGCATCTTCTGGTGCTACTGTTAATGTCCACACGCCTTTTGATGGCTCGTTCCATGGATCTTCTAACTCACCACCTTCGTGCGAAATGTGCCATGCGTTGGCATCACGGCTATAAATTTTGGTCGCTGAAGCACTGGTTTTGATATCACGCTCTGCAAGGTAAGCCAATAAGTCTTCACGGCTACGCATTTCCCACTCACGCCAAGGCGCAATCACTTTTAAGTCTGGTGCTAATGCAGCAAAACAACCTTCAAAACGAACTTGGTCGTTACCTTTACCGGTACAACCATGACATACCGCATCAGCGCCGACTTTACGGGCGACTTCTACTTGCGCTTTAGCAATAATAGGACGCGCCATTGACGTACCTAACAAGTATGTACCTTCGTAAATAGCACCCGTTGCAATAGTTGGGTAAATATAATCAGCAACAAACTCTTCTTTTAGATCGACGATATGGCACTCAGAAGCACCTGACGCTAAGGCTTTTTCTGTTAAGCCAACGAGCTCTTCTTCACCTTGGCCGACGTCGGCACAAAATGCGATGATTTCACAGTCGTCATAAGTTTCTTTTAACCACGGGATAATAGCCGAGGTGTCTAAACCACCTGAATATGCCAATACCACTTTTTTAACACCGTTTTTTTTCACTGCATTAGACATGTTTATTTCCTAAAATCGATTACGTATATTTTCAATTTAAATAACGCCAGAGGCACTATTGACTTAATCTTTTGAATAACTTAAATAAGGTGACTAACTTAATAAGGTCACTAATACTGCATTTTGCGCATGCATGCGGTTTTCTGCTTGATGTAAAATCAATGAACCTTCGCCATCCATCACTTCATCTGTCACTTCCACACCACGATGTGCTGGCAAGCAATGCATAAAGAATTTAGCACCAGCTTGAGCCATTAGCTCACTATTAACTTGGTATGGTGCAAAACGGGCTTTAATGTCAGCAAGCGGTGTTTCATCACCCATAGAAATCCATGTATCTGTATAAATAGCATCATGGCCTTCAATGGCATTAATGTCTGCACTTAGAGTTAACTTGCCACCATTTTGCTTTGCTAACGCCTGAGCTTCTGTCACGATTAGTGCATCAGGGAATGCCCCTTCAGGGCAAATCACTGTCATGGTCATGCCTAAAATCGCTGCACCATAAATCAGTGAGTGGGTGACGTTATTACCATCGCCAACATAAGCCAGTTTTGCTTGGCTGACGTCATCAAATTGCTCTGATAGTGTTAAAAAGTCAGCTAGCGCTTGGCATGGATGGTACAAGTCAGACAAAGCATTAATCACCGGCACGCTGCCATGTTTAGCTAATTGTTCTATGGTGGTGTGCGAGTAAGTTCTTGCCACAATAGCATCGGCCCAGCATGAAATGTTTGTCGCAAAATCAGCTACCGTTTCGCGTTGTCCCAACGCACCATTTTGTTGGTCTAAGTATAAGCAGTGACCACCTAATTTATTAATGCCAATGTCAAAGCTGACTCGGGTGCGCAGTGATGGCTTTTCAAACAGCATCACAACGCTTTTACCATCTAAGGCGCGACGGTACTCAGCGGGATTATTCTTAATTTTTTTAGCCAGATCAATGATGGCTAAAAGCTGAGATTGAGTTAACTCTTTTATCGACAATAGGTGCTGCATATACTACTACTCCATTAAGGTTGTATTTGAGTCCCGACGGACCCACCTTTGACTAAGGTTTTTAACTGTTCGGCATCGCGCCATGAAGCAACTTGCACGGGTTTACCCATCCATTGAGCAACTTCCAATGCGGCTTCTACTTTGACTTTCATGCCTTTCTCAATCACCCCTTGGGCAACAAGATGTTCAATTTCACTTTTGTTTAAACTCTGTATTAACTGACCTTTACCATCTAACACACCCGATACGTCTGACAATAACACCAACGTACCGTTAACTAATTTTGCTAAGGCTGTTGCGGCTTGATCTGCGTTGACGTTTAACATGTCGCCTTGGCTAGAAATGGCAATCGAGCTACAAATTGGCATCCAGCCCTGGCTTAAAATAAAGTTTAAGTAGGTCGCGTCTTTTGGCTCAACTTCGCCCACAAGTCCTAAACGCTCATCTTTGATTTTTGCAGTAACAACATTGCCGTCGCCTAAGCTCATGCCTACGCTAACAATGCCAGCTTTAGCTGCAGCTGCTTGTAAAATTTTGTTTGAGGTACCTGCTAGCGCGCCAACAATAATAGGAATTTGATCTTCTGGCGTAACACGTAAACCGTCTAATTTAACCGTTTCTTTGCCATTAGCGGTTAATTGCTCATCAACCAAACAACCACCGCCATGGACTAATATGACTTGTTGACCCGCAGCAAGCATTTCGGCTGCTGCTGCCATTAAACGCGCCATGCCCATTTCGCATTGAAGCAACGCACCACCGACTTTTAAGACTAATACTGATTTTGTAGCCATTATTTTTATTCCTTAACTAATGCGAGTTAATTACACACCGAAATGGATTTTAATGCACTGTAGACCTTGGCTAGCAGCACCTTTCATTAAATTGTCTATCGCACTGGCGACCACCAAATAACCGCTGTTGGCATCATACTTCCAACCTAAATGACAATTGGGGGTGTTAACCACATCATCAACTTTAGGGAATTGATTGTGCTTTACTGTCACTATTGGCGCGTTGTCGTACACGCTATACGCTTTAGCGACATCGGCTTCTGTAGTGCCTGGTTTGAGTTGCACGGTAATCGTTGCCAAAATACCACGCTTAAAGTTGCCTAAATGCGGCGTAAAAATAACTTCCTGACCTAAATGTGTCGCAATCTCAGGCTGATGTCTGTGACCCAATACACCGTATGGCGTAAGGCTAACTTCGCAGAAACTGGTATGTAACTGTGCTTTACGACCTGCACCTGTTACACCACTCACGGCATTAATGACTGGATACATTTCAGTTAAGAATGGTTTAAGCGGTTTTAGTGCAGTAAGTGATGCCGTAGGATAACAACCTGGTACAGCAATCATTCTTGTTTGTTTAATTTGTTCGCTGTTCCACTCTGCTAAGCCATACACCGCCTGAGCTAATACATCAGGGTGAGTATGTTCAAAACCGTACCATTTTGGATATTGCGCCACATCGGCAAAACGATATGCACCGCTTAAGTCAAATACCGCTAAACCTTGCTGGTAAAACCATGCGGCAAGCTCTAGGCTAACTGAATGCTCAGTCGCTAAAACCACGGCATCGGCTTCGGCAACAATTTTCTTTTTAGCGTCATCTGATAACGGCGAAAGCGTATAAGCCATGTGACTATATGTAGGGTAAAGGTCGGCTAATTTACGGCCTTTATCTAAACTGTTTTCCGACACATACAACCCTTGAACGCTGAAGTTGCTGTCTGCGTTAATTAACGAAGTAATTTGTGCACCGGTATAACCACTGGCGCCAATAATTGCGATGCTTTTCATAAGTTTGTTTTCTTGTTAAATAATGAGGGAAAGTGTCAGCATAGCCTATTTAGACGGGGGCCGCCTAATTTTGAACTATCGTCGCAGGAAGTTCGCGTTGATTATTGATATAGTGGTTTTAGCAGTAAGAAAGCACATGTTTATTTTCATTTCTATCGTTCTATTTATGGTGTCGGTTAATGCTGTTTGCTAGACTATCACACAATATTAATTATGCAATATATGTGAATAAGTATTTTGCATATTATTTTTTAGGATAACCCATGAGCACACTACCAGATCTAAAAAGTTGTTTTACACAGCTGATTGCAGCGCCATCAGTCAGTGCACTCGAAGCAGAACACGATATGAGTAATCATGCAGTTATCAACTTGTTGCAAAATTGGTTCAGTGAGCTGGGTTTTGAATGCGAAACCCCCACGGTAGAAGACTCGCGTAATAAACAGAACTTGATTGCCAGAATCGGCAGCGGCAGTGGTGGGCTTTTACTTGCGGGCCATACAGATACTGTGCCCTTTGACGAAGGCCGTTGGAGCCAAAGTCCATTTGAGATGGTTGAAAAAGACAATCGTTGGTACGGCTTAGGCACTTGCGACATGAAAGGCTTTTTTGCATTAGTACTCGAAGCATTAAAAGACATGCCACTTGATCAATTCAAACGTCCGCTGACTATTTTTGCTAGTGCAGATGAAGAAACCACCATGAGCGGCGCTAAAGCATTTGCCGACTCAAAAGTTATCGCACCTGATTATGCGGTTATTGGTGAACCCACCAGCTTAAAACCTGTCTATATGCATAAGGGGCATTTAGCCCAAGGGATCCGCGTAATTGGTCGAAGTGGTCATTCATCTGATCCTGCTCGCGGCTTAAATGCTATTGAAGTCATGCATAAAGTCATTAGCCAGCTAATGAAGCTAAAGCAGCACTTAAGCGAAAACTATCGCGAAGATGCGTTTACTGTTCCCTACCCAACCATGAACTTTGGCCATATTCATGGCGGTGATGCCGCTAACCGTATTTGTGGTTGTTGTGATTTACACTTAGATATTCGCCCTTTACCGGGAATGGAGTTAGCGGATCTGGAATTAATGGTGTTGAACTACTTATCTGACATCAGTAAAGAGTATCCTGGCAGCATAAGTGTCAGTACTTTGTACCCAGGCGCAGAATCGTTTGCAGGAAAAGCAGATAATCCATGGACCAAACTCGTTGCAGAATTGTCTGGCAACGAAGCAGAAGTGGTCAACTATTCAACTGAAGCACCTTATATCAACAAACTAGGTTGCCAAACTTTAGTACTTGGGCCGGGCAGTATTAACCAGGCCCACCAACCAGATGAATTTATTGGCTTAGAATACTTAACGCCAACGGTAGAATTGATCAAAAAAATGATTTTTCATGCCTGCATTAAGTAAACATCAATAATCGGTGAAAGTTAAATCAAAATGTAACTTTTTTACGAAATAAAATTACAAAATACAGTGCCTGCGTATTGACCGATTTTGATACGCTGGGTATTGTGATGTAAGAGTTATTGGCAAAATCGTTCTTTTTTTCGGGAGTAAGTATGACAGAGCAAACGGCAGATATGTATGCGTCACTTCGATCAAATGTGGGGCATTTAGGCCAGATATTAGGCGAAACAATGCAAAACCATTTAGGCGATGCATTTTTAGAAAAAGTAGAACAAATTCGAATTTTAGCAAAAAAATCTCGCCAGGGTGACGAAGCCTCTCGTGAGCAAATGTTGGCATTATTAACCGCTTTACCAGACGAAGAACTGGTCCCTTTCGCCAAAGCCTTCAACCAATTTTTAAACTTAGCCAATATCGCAGAACAATTTCACACCATTAGCCGTAATTGCGACGAACTCGTGTGTGTGCCCGATCCAGTAGAGCAACTACTTGGACGCATGCTTGATACTGATTTAGATAAAAAAGATGTCATTAAGAGCTTAAAAAACTTAGACATCGATTTAGTATTAACAGCGCATCCAACCGAGATTTCACGCCGCACGCTAATTCAAAAATATGCGGCTGTAGTTGATTGCTTAACGGAACAAGAAAACAGCCAACTGACTGATCGCGAACGCCAACAAAGCACTCTGCGTCTGCGTCAGCTTATTGCCCAAATTTGGCACACCAACGAAATTCGTAACGAACGCCCAACTCCTGTAGATGAAGCACGTTGGGGGTTAAGCACTATCGAAACGTCTTTGTGGCAAGCTATTCCTGACTTTCTGCGTCAACTCAATGATCAAGTTGAGCAAAAGACCGGCCAGCAATTACCTATTGATGTCTCTCCGGTGAGATTTTCAAGCTGGATGGGCGGAGACCGCGACGGAAATCCGTTTGTAACGTCTCTCGTCACCCAAGAAGTACTCGATCGCAATCGTCATGCCGCAGCAAGATTGTACTTAAAAGATATTGTGAGCTTGCTTGGCGAATTGTCGATGGAACAAGCGAATGCTGAATTGTCAGCGTTAACAGATAACAGTAAAGAACCGTACCGCGATGTGTTACGCAAATTACGCTGCCAATTACGTGACACCATCGATTACCTTAATGCACGTCTTGAAGGTAAAAAACCTGATGTTGATACCAGCGAGCTAATTTGGCATAAATCAGATTTGCTTGAACCGCTTGAACTACTTTATAAGAGTTTGACCGATTGCGGTATGAAGCTGATTGCTAATGGCCTGTTACTCGATATATTACGTCGTTTAGCGTGTTTTGGTATTCACATGTTACGCCTAGATATTCGTCAAGATGCTACCCGCCATAGTGACGTGATTGCTGAACTGACTCGTTATTTGGGCATGGGTGATTACAACCATTGGGACGAAAATGAAAAACAAGCGTTTTTACTGCGCGAGTTAACCAGCAAACGTCCACTGATCCCAACAAATTGGAAACCGACGGATGATGTCGCTGAAGTTGTCAGAACCTGCAACTTAGTCGCCCAGCAGCCTGTTAATGCACTGGGCTCTTATGTGATATCAATGGCCAGCAAGCCATCTGACGTATTAACCGTATTATTACTGCTAAAAGAAGCCGGTTGCACTAATCCAATGCGCGTAGTGCCATTATTCGAAACCCTCGCTGACTTAGAGGGTGCCGCGGACTGTATGACTTCGCTACTGAATATTGATTGGTATCGTGGTTACACCAAAGGCATGCAAGAAGTGATGATTGGTTATTCTGACTCAGCCAAAGATGCTGGCGTAATGGCAGCTGCCTGGGCGCAGTATCGTGCACAAGAGCAGTTAGTTGCTGTGTGTAAAAAAGCTGACGTTAAATTGATGTTGTTCCATGGTCGTGGCGGTTCTATCGGCCGTGGGGGCGGACCAGCTCATAAAGCCATTTTATCGCAACCACCAGGTTCGGTAGATGGTCGCATCCGTGTGACAGAACAAGGCGAAATGATCCGCTTTAAGTTTGGCTTACCAAAATTAGCGGTACAAAGTTTAGCGCTATATACCTCAGCGGTATTAGAAGCGACATTGTTACCACCACCGGAGCCTAAAAAATCGTGGCGTGATTGCATGCAGCGTATTGCTGAAGAATCAGTACTGCATTATCGCGGAATCGTCCGTGAAGAACCGGACTTTGTTGAGTATTTTAGATCTGCCACACCAGAAGTTGAGCTCGGTAAGTTGCCACTAGGCAGTCGCCCAGCTAAACGTAAAGTTGATGGTGGTATTGAAAGCTTACGCGCGATTCCGTGGATTTTTGCTTGGTCACAAAACCGCTTAATGCTACCCGCTTGGCTTGGTGCGGGTGAAGCACTACAAGATGCGGCAGATCGTGGCGAGTTAGCATTATTGCGTGAAATGGAAGAGCAATGGCCTTTCTTTGAAACCCGTATTTCAATGCTCGAAATGGTCTACACCAAAGCAGAGCCTAACTTAGCCAAGTACTACGAGCTATGTTTAGTGAAGCCAGAGTTACATCATTTAGGTGAGAAGTTACGTCAACGTCTGCAATTGGGTATTGAAGCAGTATTATCATTAACCCAAGCGACAGAGTTAATGTCACATACGCCTTGGAGCCGTGAGTCTGTTAAACTGCGCAACCCTTACATAGATCCACTTAACTTCTTACAAACCGAGCTATTAGCCCGTACACGTAGAGAAGTTGAGCCGTCTGCAGATGTTCAGCTAGCACTTATGCTGACCATTGCCGGCGTTGCAGCAGGAATGAGAAACACTGGATGATAACCTTGGTTAAAACCCTTGGACTGGGATTGTTATTGGTACTGACTGGCTGTGCCAGTCAGTACAGCATCACCGAGTCTGAAATTGAACAGTACCTTAATAAAGACATGCATTTTGAGGTAAAACAGGGCAACAAGTTAATTGGTGTATCACTTAAGCTAAATGATATGCAGGTCGTGTTAGGCGCTAAGCCAAATACCATGGCTGTCACAGCTGCGACTGTGATTACCGTGAATAACCCGTTACTACCTATTCACGCTAAGCTTAAAACTACGTTCGAAGCTGTGCCTTGGTATGACAGTAATACCAAGAGTGTCTATCTTCGACAGTTAAACTTAGTCAAGGTTGAGTCCGAACCCGCCGATATTGAGCGTTACATCAGCCAGGCAACACCACAATTGATGGGGTTTTTACGTAATTACCTTGAAAACCAGCCAGTGTATACCTTAGACACTCGCGACAGTAATCAAGCGTTAATGGCTAAAATGACCAAAGAAATTGCCGTACAACAAGGCAAACTGGTGGTTAAGTTTTAACGTTATAATCGTAGTAGCAGAAAGCACCTTAGGGTGCTTTTTTATTGCTTCAAACTCATCTACATGCACATCGAAAATAAAGGCTGAACATCTCAAGTATCAGAAAACTGAGCATTTCCTAATCAATCAGAACCACGTACAATAACTTGGCAATATTGGAGTGCATAATAATCATGGGATAAATGATGCCGTTAATGGATGACGTAGCAAAACTAAAAGCACAACTGGCGGAGTTTACTTCACAGCAAGGCGCTCAGCAAGCCGATGTAAATCGACAATTGGCTCAGTTCAGTCAACAACTTGATGCTTTGGCCCAACAGGTACAAGCGCAAAATAATAATGAACAACCGATAGCCTTGCCTGCTGAAAACTTACATGCCCCAGTGCATGAGAGTCGAGAAAACGATTCGAGCGGCAGTATCGTAGCCGATAAACCTCAATACTCGTCTTCTGCTTGGGAGCGCCAACCGTTAGATATAAGTCATTCAGCGTTAACATCATCTCTATCAGAACAACAAACTTCGGTAGTCGCAAAGTCACCCGCTAGACAAAGTGCCCTAAGTGCGATGGTTACTCAATTAGCTGACGCTATCGGTGAGTTCAGTGCGTCAGCATTTGCTCCCATTTCTGGGTTAACCGAACAAGCAAAAGAATTCTATCAGCATTATCAAAGTAAAGGGTTAGGGCCTGTATTTTTGATGACGGTTGCAGGCATTATTACCCTGACATTAGGTTTTGGTTATTTACTGCAGTTTTCAATTAACAACTGGTTTTCAGAACTGGGTAAAGCGTTATTAGGTTTAGGCGTAGCAAATAGTATTATTGTTGGTGGAGTATTTATTCGGCAAAAACGCCCAGGAATGCAAGACTTCGGCTCAGGCCTAGTTGGCCTTGGGCTTATTCTTAATTATTTGTGCCTATATTTCCTTGGACCGTACTTTAATCTTATTCCTGATATTGCCTGCTTTGGCTTGTTATTGCTTAATACGATATTGGGTTATAGCTTATCGTTTAAACTCGACACCAAAGTTGTCGCGATTGTCGCTTTACTTGGCGGATCACTCGCGCCATTGATGCTACTTGATGGTGGACAAACGCCGCTATTGTACCTGCCTTATTTAATGCTTATCGGTATTTGCTCGATGGTACAAAGCCACAAATTAGCTTGGCCAATACTCATCGAAATTACCGCCTTACTCCATATAGCTTGCATACAAATACTCAGCTTATTTATTCAATTGCCGCTGTCTGTCATTGATTGGCAAACCGGCCTAGCAGTATTAATGATCAATGGGCTGTTCTACCTCTACAGTATTGCCAGCTTATTATTTGTCATCAAGTCTGCATTAACACCAAGGCTGCTAGCGGTTCCAATCGCACTTATGGTTTTTACTCTCTACACCCTAACGGAGTGGAGCATTTTTGCTGGTGAGCTATTTGCACTTAATGCATTGCTGTGTGGGTTGCTATATTGGGTAATTAAACGCGATAAAGATATTAGTGCCCTAGCCTTGGCTTTTGCCGGAAGCTTTGCTGGTTTTGCCGCACTGTTTTTACTCAGCGTCGAACTGATGGGTTTAGTGCTGTTATTAGAGGGATTATTGTTACTGTGGATCGGCTGTAAACAGTTGTTTAGCCCTATTAGAGCAGAAGCCTATGTCTTACTCGTACTAGGCATAATCGGCAGCTTTGCTAACGTCTTTGATGTGCTAGCTCTGTCACGCTATGACAATGATGGCCTATTAGGATATCAAGCATTATTAATTATATCGATGACACTAACCTGTGCGATGACTTTTGTAGCGCAAAAGCTTCTGAGCCGCCATCAAGCTGATTTAATGCAATTTGAACACCTAGTAGTACGGTTTATCCGCGAGTTACTTGGAGTGCTCTATACAGTAACCTTGTTACTCATTAGCTTCTTTATCACCGAGCAATATTGGCTTAATACATTACCATTAATCAGCTTTTTACTACTGTACATGAGTGCTAAATACACCCTACGTTTTAGCGAAGTATTAGCCTGGTTATTGCAACTACCGTTATTAGGGTTAGTTATTTTTGGCATGATAGACGCTGATAGTCTTAGCTTTGCCGACCAAGCAATGAACGCTAAATTAGCCCGTTTTGAACTCTTTATCGGATTACTATTGGCGTATTATTGGTACAAAAAATATTATGCCAATGCCAAGTTAATCCACGTTGCTTACTATGTTCAGTTAGCATGTTATCTCGCGCTACCATTACTATTATTGCCCAAAGTCATACGCAGCTATCCTGACTACATTGCTATCTCATTATGGTTAAGCAGTATGATGAGTCTAGGTTTGGCTTACTTTATTAATCACAAGAGTCTTCGCTATGAGTCGCAAATACTCACGGTATTAGCAACCATGGTTACAGCAGCAATGTGCCTAGCAGAATTGTGGCAAGGACTTGCTGCATTGACAATAGGATTGCTATTACTCGGATTAATTAGTGTACGCTATGTACAATTACCAAAAAAGTGGCAGCAAATTACTACGCTACAATGGCACATTGCTCCATATTATATTGCCTTAGTCATAGCCGTACTAAGTCAAACTCTCACTAACTTAATCCATCCATCATGGGCAATAACAGCGTTAATCATCTGTGGATATTTTAGTGTTATTACCGAAAGAAACACACGCATAGGTCAACATTTTAAGCAGGCCTTAGCACCAAGTTATAGCTTGGCGTATTTTGCTATTTTTGCTTGTGCCATTTTACCCATCCTATTTCACAGCGAAACACAACTCACCCTTAATATTGATAATGTTCTGACCAATTTAGCAGAGCTTGGAGTGCTGATTTTATTAGGTCGTTATTTGTTAACAGCAAGATTAGGTATTAGAGCACACAGAAAAATTATCTCTTATGTCACGCTTAAGTGGGCTTGGCATGCTTTATTGGTGATAAGTTATTTACTGTGGAGCTATCAATTCGACCTAATTATTGCTGCACCAATGAGTGCAGTGCTGTTAGTTGTGCATGCTAGTGTGGTGATGTTTATAAGCTTACGGCCTCAACAAGCAAGCCTAGTCAGGCTAGCAGCATTACTATTTGCTTTGGCATGTATCAAAGTGATTGTTGTTGATATGGCGTCATTTGAATTAATTCAAAAAATCGTCGCCTTTATTTTGATTGGCGTTATTTTATTAACGGTTGCTTACTTTTATCAAAAAGCGAAAAACAGTCAATTGGCTGATGACCTTACAGCCTAGTCATTAAATCTAGCTTGCTTACACCAATGGTAAGCAAGCTAGAAATACACTTACTTGGCGAATCTAGGTATCGACGGGTAATCAACAATAACGGCTTCTTCAAGTAGTGCACGACGAAGCATATCGTAAGCAATTGCCGTACTCATACTTCTCACAAGCTGACGTGAGCGCTTTGGTAACTTGACCATTTGACTGTATACGCCATGTTTAGTTGCTAATGCTATAGCGACTGTTCCAACGGGCTTATCATCTGAGCCTCCGTCAGGGCCAGCAATACCACTAGTAGCTAAAGCATAATCACTATCAAGAATACCTCGTACGCCTTGCGCCATCGCCTCAACAGTAGCAATAGACACTGCACCATGATCATCTAAGATCTGTGGATTAACGCCCAGCACTTTCACTTTAGATTCATTACTGTAGGTCACTAAACCATGATGCAAGTACGATGAACTCCCTGCAAAGTCGATCAATTGACTGGTGATCATGCCACCTGTGCAAGACTCTGCCACACTAAGACTAAAACCAGATTGGTATAATCGATGATGGATCTCTGCTGCTAATGTTGGCCGATTTTCAGCAACAACCGCACAACCTAATAAAGCTTTAACCTGCTTTGTTACATCAGGTAGCTGACGGATAGCTTTTTCACCACGAGCAAAAATCTTAATTTCAATGTGTGGCATAGATGAGCGATAACCTAGCTCAATGCCTTGTGGCAAAGTGATGTCTGACAATGTATCTGCTAATGATGACTCACCGTGACCAATTGTAAGTAATTTTTCTAAAGCCGATTTTTGTTGTACACCGAACTCTTGAGTAATAAACGGAATAAACTGTTCAGTGATCATGTGCTTTAATTCAAACGGCACGCCTGGAGTAAAGAATAACCATGCGTTATTCAGCTTCACTCTAAAGCCACATGCTGTCCCAACAGGATTATCTACCATCACAGCAGAAGCTGGTAACCAAGCCTGCTTTAAATTACTCTTGGCCATTACACGATTATTACGCGTAAACCAATCTTCCAAATGTTCACGCCATTGCACATTTTCGACAAGGTCTTCACCTTTAGCTTTCGCCATGGCTAACGCAGACATATCATCACTGGTAGGCCCCAATCCACCATTAACAATAATGATATCTGCATGCTTACTGCGTTCTTGGAATGCAGCAACAAGGTCATCCATTCGATCGCCAACCGTCACTCGATGTTGCATCTCGATACCTAACTCCATCAAAGTATTCGCAACCCAAGCAGCATTGGTATCGACTATTTGGCCAGAGAGTACCTCTTCACCAGTACAAATCATTTCTAACTTCATCATTATTCCTAATCCCATGCTATTGGCACTTAAGTTAGGGGAGCAATATGTGAATGGCAAGACAATAGATCGCATTTATCCAAAATTAGCCAATAAAAGACTTAATGAATTACAACAACTCAACAGTAATATCTCAAAAATAGCTAAATTGATTATTTTGATATTGATTCAATGTATTAAAGTATTATCAAAAATGAAAGACAATACAAAATAATGTCGGACAAATTACAAAGCCTATTGCCGCTTAATGAAACAGAAATGTCGCGGTTGATTTTCACATACGAAAAAGGCCTTTGCATTGCAGCAAAGGCCTTCATCTTAAGGTGGCAGTGCGGACGCTGCTTATAATAAAGAATGAACTAGTCATCTGGCGTGACTGGTCACTTTCTATTGATTGAGAGTCAACCGTCCAAATAGATTGGATGAATGCAAAGCAATACCGGGAACGTTATTGGACCAATTAAATTAATGCAGCGCTTGTGGCTGTTGATATCTGTTCGGGAAAAATGGGTAAGCTTCAGATACAAAAAAGCCTCGTCGTTAGACGAGGCTTCTATGTAATTGGCGGAGCGGACGGGACTCGAACCCGCGACCCCCGGCGTGACAGGCCGGTATTCTAACCAACTGAACTACCGCTCCTTTAGCAAATTGCTTACGCACGATGCTAAATGCTTTTTAAGTCGCTAACGTGTCATGGTTAGGAGACTTGCTTCATAATGAAGCTACTCTTTCGAGTAATTAGGCGCCTGGAAATGACCTACTCTCGCATGGGGAGACCCCAAACTACCATCGGCGATACTGTGTTTCACTTCTGAGTTCGGAATGGGATCAGGTGGTGCCACAGCTCTATGGTTTCCAGACAAATTTTGTTTATCTAACGCACTATTCTTGATGCATTAAATAATAATTCGGAAAGCTGATTGCTTTTACTCTTATTAAGAGTCTTGAGTTCGACAAGTACACGGATGTACTTGATGTCATAAACGCATGGAGCATTTTATGACCACTGTTTAAGCGCCTCATTCTAATACTAAGTCGTATCAGTAAAACCCATCTGGGTTGTATGGTTAAGCCTCACGGGTCATTAGTACAAGTTAGCTCAACGCCTCACAACGCTTACACACCTTGCCTATCAACGTAGTAGTCTCCTACGGCCCTTTAGAGAGCTTAAAGCTCTAGGGATGACTCATCTTAGGGCTCGCTTCCCGCTTAGATGCTTTCAGCGGTTATCGATTCCGAACGTAGCTACCGGGCAATGCCATTGGCATGACAACCCGAACACCAGCGGTTCGTCCACTCCGGTCCTCTCGTACTAGGAGCAGCTCCCTTCAATCATCCAACGCCCACGGCAGATAGGGACCGAACTGTCTCACGACGTTCTGAACCCAGCTCGCGTACCACTTTAAATGGCGAACAGCCATACCCTTGGGACCGACTTCAGCCCCAGGATGTGATGAGCCGACATCGAGGTGCCAAACACCGCCGTCGATATGAACTCTTGGGCGGTATCAGCCTGTTATCCCCGGAGTACCTTTTATCCGTTGAGCGATGGCCCTTCCATTCAGAACCACCGGATCACTATGACCTACTTTCGTACCTGCTCGACGTGTATGTCTCGCAGTTAAGCTGGCTTATGCCATTGCACTAACCGTACGATGTCCGACCGTACTTAGCCAACCTTCGTGCTCCTCCGTTACTCTTTGGGAGGAGACCGCCCCAGTCAAACTACCCACCAGGCACTGTCCTCAACCCCGATAAGGGGCCAGAGTTAGAACATCAAAACTACAAGGGTGGTATTTCAAGATTGACTCCACTCAGACTAGCGTCCAAGCTTCAAAGTCTCCCACCTATCCTACACATGTAGGTTCAATGTTCAGTGCCAAGCTATAGTAAAGGTTCACGGGGTCTTTCCGTCTAGCCGCGGGTATACGGCATCTTCACCGCAATTTCAACTTCACTGAGTCTCGGCTGGAGACAGCGTGGCCATCATTACGCCATTCGTGCAGGTCGGAACTTACCCGACAAGGAATTTCGCTACCTTAGGACCGTTATAGTTACGGCCGCCGTTTACCGGGGCTTCGATCATGAGCTTCTCCGAAGATAACCCAATCAATTAACCTTCCGGCACCGGGCAGGCGTCACACCGTATACGTCATCTTGCGATTTTGCACAGTGCTGTGTTTTTGATAAACAGTTGCAGCCACCTGGTATCTGCGACTCCCGTCAGCTTAGAGAGCAAGTCTCATCACCAACAAGAGCGTACCTTCTCCCGAAGTTACGGTACCATTTTGCCTAGTTCCTTCAGCCGAGTTCTCTCAAGCGCCTTGGTATTCTCTACCCGACCACCTGTGTCGGTTTGGGGTACGATTCCCACTAACCTGAAGCTTAGAAGATTTTCCTGGAAGCATGGCATCAACTACTTCATCACCTTAGTGACTCGTCATCAGCTCTCAGCCTGTACATTAAAGTACGATTTCCCGGATTTGCCTAAGAAATCAACCTACCACCTTAAACGCGGACTACCAACGCCGCGCTAGCCTAGCCTTCTCCGTCTCTCCATCGCAGTTAGCGGAAGTACAGAAATATTAATCTGTTTCCCATCGATTACGCCTTTCGGCCTCACCTTAGGGGTCGACTCACCCTGCCCCGATTAACGTTGGACAGGAACCCTTGGTCTTCCGGCGAGGGAGTTTTTCACTCCCTTTATCGTTACTCATGTCAGCATTCGCACTTCTGATACGTCCAGTGTGGGTTACCCCTTCACCTTCAACCGCTTACAGAACGCTCCTCTACCGCGCACTTCCTAAGAAATGCACCCGTAGCTTCGGTGGTATGTTTAGCCCCGTTAAATCTTCCGCGCAGGCCGACTCGACTAGTGAGCTATTACGCTTTCTTTAAATGATGGCTGCTTCTAAGCCAACATCCTAGCTGTCTAAGCCTTCCCACATCGTTTCCCACTTAACATACACTTTGGGACCTTAGCTGACGGTCTGGGTTGTTTCCCTTTTGACAACGGACGTTAGCACCCGCTGTCTGTCTCCCGAGTAGTACTCATTGGTATTCGGAGTTTGCAAAGGGTTGGTAAGTCGGGATGACCCCCTAGCCTTAACAGTGCTCTACCCCCAATGGTATTCGCTCGAGGCGCTACCTAAATAGCTTTCGAGGAGAACCAGATATCTCCGAGTTTGATTGGCCTTTCACCCCCAGCCACAAGTCATCCGCTCATTTTTCAACATAAGTCGGTTCGGTCCTCCAGTTGATGTTACTCAACCTTCAACCTGCCCATGGCTAGATCACTCGGTTTCGGGTCTACACCTTGCAACTAAACGCGCAGTTAACACTCGGTTTCCCTACGGCTCCGCTATTCGCTTAACCTCGCTACAAAATGTAAGTCGCTGACCCATTATACAAAAGGTACGCAGTCACGGTCTCAAGAACCGCTCCCACTGCTTGTACGTATACGGTTTCAGGTTCTATTTCACTCCCCTCACAGGGGTTCTTTTCGCCTTTCCCTCACGGTACTGGTTCACTATCGGTCAGTCAGGAGTATTTAGCCTTGGAGGATGGTCCCCCCATATTCAAACAGGATGTCACGTGTCCCGCCTTACTCGTTTTCATCTATGGTTAGTTTTCATGTACGGGGCTATCACCCTGTGCCGCTGTGCTTTCCAACACATTCCACTAACACCCCATAGACTTAAGGGCTAATCCCCGTTCGCTCGCCGCTACTAGGGGAATCTCGGTTGATTTCTTTTCCTCCGGGTACTTAGATGTTTCAGTTCCCCGGGTTTGCCTCACTACACTATGTATTCATGTAGTGATAACAGCTTATGCTGCTGGGTTTCCCCATTCGGATATCGTTAGCTCAAATGCTTATTACTAGCTCGCCAACGCTTTTCGCAAGTTATTACGTCCTTCATCGCCTCTGACTGCCAAGGCATCCACCGTATACGCTTGGTCACTTAACCATACAACCCAAATGAGTTTCACTTGCGTGAACATCTGGGTCATATCATGACCAGCTGGTTTTTACTTGTCTCACCTCCGACCAGGAAGTGGACTCGCCTTAGTTTTTTAGAATATTCAAGACACTTAAACAGTGTTTTGAGAACTCAAGTGTTAATGCTTTCGCATTAACGTTTTTCGCACTAACATCATCACATCAATAACAACGAATCGTCATTCATGCGCCTTTAGTTAGTACTATCAGCTTTCCAAATTGTTAAAGAACAACACTTAACCGGCAAGCGGTGTGTTTCACTCTACTTCCGAAGAAGTTAACAAGTAATCTGTGTGAACACTCACATGCATCTCTGCACTTTAGGTATTGAGTTAGTCGTATAGGTAAGGAGGTGATCCAGCCCCAGGTTCCCCTAGGGCTACCTTGTTACGACTTCACCCCAGTCATGAACCACAAAGTGGTGAGCGTTCTCCCGAAGGTTAAACTACCCACTTCTTTTGCAGCCCACTCCCATGGTGTGACGGGCGGTGTGTACAAGGCCCGGGAACGTATTCACCGTGGCATTCTGATCCACGATTACTAGCGATTCCGACTTCACGGAGTCGAGTTGCAGACTCCGATCCGGACTACGACGTACTTTGTGAGATTAGCTCCACCTCGCGGCTTTGCAACCCTCTGTATACGCCATTGTAGCACGTGTGTAGCCCTACTCGTAAGGGCCATGATGACTTGACGTCGTCCCCACCTTCCTCCGGTTTATCACCGGCAGTCTCCCTAGAGTTCCCACCATTACGTGCTGGCAAATAAGGATAGGGGTTGCGCTCGTTGCGGGACTTAACCCAACATTTCACAACACGAGCTGACGACAGCCATGCAGCACCTGTCTCACAGTTCCCGAAGGCACAAGTCCATCTCTGGTCTCTTCTGTGGATGTCAAGAGTAGGTAAGGTTCTTCGCGTTGCATCGAATTAAACCACATGCTCCACCGCTTGTGCGGGCCCCCGTCAATTCATTTGAGTTTTAACCTTGCGGCCGTACTCCCCAGGCGGTCTACTTAATGCGTTAGCTTGGGAGCCCAGTGACTAAGTCACCAAACTCCGAGTAGACATCGTTTACGGCGTGGACTACCAGGGTATCTAATCCTGTTTGCTCCCCACGCTTTCGTGCATGAGCGTCAGTCTTTGTCCAGGGGGCCGCCTTCGCCACCGGTATTCCTCCAGATATCTACGCATTTCACCGCTACACCTGGAATTCTACCCCCCTCTACAAGACTCTAGTTCGCCAGTTCCAAATGCAATTCCCAGGTTGAGCCCGGGGATTTCACATCTGGCTTAACAAACCGCCTGCGCACGCTTTACGCCCAGTAATTCCGATTAACGCTCGGACCCTCCGTATTACCGCGGCTGCTGGCACGGAGTTAGCCGGTCCTTCTTCTGTAGGTAACGTCACAGTAATAGTTTATTAAACTATTACCTTTCCTCCCTACTGAAAGTGCTTTACAACCCGAAGGCCTTCTTCACACACGCGGCATGGCTGCATCAGGGTTTCCCCCATTGTGCAATATTCCCCACTGCTGCCTCCCGTAGGAGTCTGGGCCGTGTCTCAGTCCCAGTGTGGCTGATCATCCTCTCAGAACAGCTAGGGATCGTCGCCTTGGTGAGCCATTACCTCACCAACTAGCTAATCCCACCTAGGTTCATCCAATCGCGGAAGGCCCGAAGGTCCCCTCCTTTCCCCCGTAGGGCGTATGCGGTATTAGCAGTCGTTTCCAACTGTTATCCCCCTCGACTGGGCAGATCCCTAGGCATTACTCACCCGTCCGCCGCTCGTCACCTCAGAAGCAAGCTCCCTTGTGTTACCGCTCGACTTGCATGTGTTAGGCCTGCCGCCAGCGTTCAATCTGAGCCATGATCAAACTCTTCAATTAAAGTTCTTTTGAAAACCCCACTCTTATAAATAAGAACAAAGCTTTCGGCTCAATGAATTCTGATTTCATTCATTAGACTCGGAAGAATCTAAATAATGTTTGTACATATTACTATGAACACTCATCGTTGCATTGAGTTGTAATTTTTTGATTGCCAACATTCCGAAGAACAGAAGACAATTTCGAATAACTCAATACCTGTGAATGTCCACACAGATTTCTTGTTTAGATTGTTAAAGAACGTTGCTAACATGAACATCTTTCGATTTTTCATTCAGCGGCCGTTGACGCTAGGTCGTTGGCTTGGGGTGCGTATTCTACGCTTTCCCGGGTTGGCGTCAAGTGTTTTTTCAAACTTTCTTTTCGCCTTGAACTCTGTGTTTTGAAGCACTTAATTCAACCTGACTCAGTAACCGCTTGCGCTGTCTGCCGTGTCAGTGGATGCGCATTATAGGCACCACACGGTTTTGCGCAAGGCCTTTTTTAATAAAAAAGGATCGCTTGGCGATCTTTTCACCAAAAGCGATCCTTTTTCGTATTTTAAGCGACTTTATGACGGTTTATTGTACTTCTTTAGCGTTCTGGCGGAACTGTTCAAGGAAAGTCACCACATTTGAATCGTCCCAATCGACATACGAACGAACATAAGCCACCAGCTCACCTTGTTCATTTAAGATAAATGTTGCAGGTATCGTATCAAGCGGGAAGACATCACGTAGTTGTTGTTGCGGATCGAAATACGAATTAAACCGGCCTAATCCAAGAGACTCTAAAAATGGTTGCACAATAGTCACAGCTTCAGCATCAATAGAAATAGGCAGTAGAGCAAAATTTTGTGCATTTAGAGTTTGATTTAATCGATCGAGTGCTGGAAGTTCTCTAACACAAGGTGGACACCAAGTAGCCCAAAGATTCACAACAACCACTTTACCCTTATATTGTTCAAAGTTAACCGACTGACCAACAAGATCAGTAAAATCGACTAGCGCAATTGGGAATGGTTGCGGCAATATGTTTATGCGATCGAGTGTTGATTCAGTGGTTTGCTTGGCCGCTGCTTGCATGCCTGGGTATGCATTTACCGGACCTGCTGTCCCCATAAGAATGAGACAAGTGAAAATAAACGCAAACCACTGTTTCAAAGTTAATACTCCAATCGGTTACTTAGTTGTCTTACTACGATTTAATAACGCATCTAACTCAGCTTGTTGCTCTGTTGACAAGGTTGTCGATTCAGATGCCTGTATACGTTGCTTACGCACAAAGATAAAACCAATAAAGAGACCTAAAACAAGTAACCCAAATGGACCAAGCCATAGAATATAAGTTTTCGAGTCTAACTTTGGATTGTATAAGACAAAATCGCCATAGCGGCTGGTCATAAATTCAATAATCTCTGAATCTGACTTACCACTATCGACCATCGTATACACTTCAAGACGTAAATCTTGCGCAACCGGAGAGTTTGAATCGACTAAGTTTTGATTCTGACACTGTGGGCAACGCAATTGGTGTGCTAGTGACAATGCTCTTTGTTGATTATCTACCGATTGAAATTCATAAGTATCAACAGGTGTCGCCATTACCGTCAGAGTAAAAAGTAAACTCGTACAAGCCACCATCATTTTAAATATGAATTTCATTACGATGCTCCATCGACTTTAGCTTCAGCTTGTAATTGCTGGATCATTGGATACAAGGTTTGTGTCCATACCGTTTGATCTATAGGACCGGCATAGCGATAACGAATAATACCGTTGTGGTCGACTATAAAAGTTTCCGGTGCTCCATATACTCCAAGATCAAGACCTAAGCGGCCATCTTTGTCAAAGATGTTCACTGTGTATGGATCACCTTGAGTAGTTAACTCCTTAACAGCTAATGCTCGCTCGTCACGATAGTTGATACCATATATAGGTAACAAGTTACGTTTAGACAGCATCATCAAATAAGGATGCTCATACTTACATGCTGGACACCAAGTTGCCCAAAAGTTCAACATAGACACTTTTGCTGGAAGATCTTTCTCAGTTAACACTTCACTAGGCACTTCTAAGCGCTCAAGTTGGAAAGCCGGAACTGGCTTTCCTTCTAATGCAGAATCAAGCACCTTAGGATTGAGAAATAATCCTTTGTATAAAAACACGCCCATACCCAAAAATATAACCAAAGGTATAAACAGTACAAACTTCTTCATAATGTCTCCGAGTATATTAAGCAGTCGCTAATTTTGCTTTTACTGCTTCATCTGTCGCAGCTTGCTTTACACGATAACGCTTATCGGATGCTGCCAGGAAGCCACCAATCATCATAAAGATTGATCCAAACCACAACCAACGTACAAACGGTTTGTAATTAAGACGCACCGCAAACTCGGTTAAACTAATGGGATCACCCATAGTGACATATAAATCGCGGAATAATCCCCAATCAATACCCGCTTCAGTCATATCCATAGTCCGTACATTGTATTGACGACGGTCAGGTTTGAGTAAAGTGATAAATTCATCATCTTTGTAAATCTCAATCTGACCTTGTTGAGCGGTATAGTTAGGACCGACAACATTTTTAGTTTCTAAATACTTAAATGTGTAACCTGCTAGTTCTTGGCTGATACCAGGACCCATACGGACGCTTTTTTCAATCGAATAGTTAGAGACAATAGTAGCCCCCATTACCGACACAGCAATACCAAAGTGAGCGAAAAGCATTCCTAATTGACTACGTCCAATTCGATTAAGACTAATACCACCTTCTTTATCGCTCACCATATTATAAGCAGCGCGAAAAGTGGATAGCATGATCCATGCTGTAGCAGCCACACCACACATCACCCAAGCATTAAATTGGCCACCAGCAATAAATGGAGCAGCGACACCGGTAACTAATGCAATAATAGCTGGAATAAGTAACTGTTTTTTAATTTCGCCTGCTTTAGATTTCTTCCAGCGAATAATTGGACCAATACCCATAAAGCCAAATAGCACTAATACGATAGGTACAAATACAGCATTAAAATATGGAGGTCCGACGGAAATCTTGCCCATGCCTAATGCATCTATCAATAAAGGATAAAGCGTACCCAGCAACACAGTACCTGCAGCAACAGTGAGTAACACATTACAGATTAGCAACATGGTTTCTTTCGATTTAAGCTCAAATCGTGCTGGACTGCTCATTTCACTGGCTCGGAAAGCAAACAGAGTTAACGAACCACCAATGGCAATACCTAACAACAGCAAGATAAACAAACCACGACTTGGATCTGCTGCAAATGAATGCACTGACGTAAGCACACCAGAACGTACAATAAAGGTGCCGAGTAAACTTAATGAGAAGGCAAAGATAGACAGCAATACAGTCCAGTTACGGAATGCCCCACGCTTTTCCGTCACAATTAATGAGTGCACTAAAGCAGTACCGACTAACCAAGGCATAAATGATGCATTTTCAACTGGGTCCCAGAACCACCAGCCGCCCCAACCTAATTCGTAGTAAGCCCACCAAGAACCAAGTGAAATACCGCCAGTTAGAAATATCCATGCCGCTAATGTCCATGGACGACTCCAGCGTGCCCAAGCAGAATCAAGTCTGCCACTCATGAGGGCTGCAATAGCAAAGGCAAAACAGACTGAAAAACCCACATACCCTAGATACAACATTGGTGGGTGGAAGATTAAGCCAACATCTTGCAACATTGGATTTAAATCTCGCCCTTCTAGAGGAATAGGAAATATCCGTTCAAATGGACTTGATGTAAGGATCATAAATAAACTGAAGCCAACAACAATCATCGCTAAAACAGATAACACCCTTGCGGTAAAGACTTCTTCTAAGCCCTTACTAAATAGTGCTACTGATGCAGTCCATACAGACAACGCGAATACCCAGAATAATAATGAACCTTCATGACCACCCCATACCGCCGCAATTTTAAAGAATATTGGTAGTTGAGAATTAGAGTGATGGGCGACATAAGCCACAGAGAAATCATCAACAGCAAAGCTGTACCCTAGTGCTATAACGGAGAGACTGATGAAAAAAAACATTCCGTATGTCAGTGGCCAGGCATATCGAACAAGATACTGGTCTTTACGTGCGGAACCATATAACGGCACGCTAGCTAGCAGTAAGGCAAAAGCCAAACCGAGAATTAGCGAGAAATGTCCAAGTTCTGGAATCATGGGTATTCCTTAGTCTAAAAAAATTAGCGGATCTGAAACAAACAAATCACGACAGTACTAATTAATGCGATGAAACTAATATACGCACATTAGCTTAAACGAATTTTAACGCATTTTAGAACTTGCTATGACATATGTCTGCCATTTTCGTACAAAATTGGGTCACCAGTCTCATTATGAACACCGATTCAACCAAAACGAATTTTTTTGGCAACTTGTCTGACAGTATTACTGATATAAAGTTTCGCTATTAGTTAGTCAAACCATTCAATCTGTGAACCAGTACGCAACTATCAGGATTTGGATTCATATCTTCCTTATATTACTATTCAATTAATAATCTTTACGTATAATCGAAGTTCCAAGCACTGCGGTAAATGCCGCTTTCTCTGTTAACCTAAAAGTGAATATTGACATAATGACCACATTTTGGATTTTTATTGCGCTTGTCGTACTCATCGGCCTAATCATGATTTGGGTTCCACACTTTCGCCAAACAAAACTGTTACAAGCCGAAGAGTCTGGCGTTCGTAGACAAACTAACCTTGAACTTTTTGCTGAGCGGTTAACAATTCTTGAAAAAGAATTACATGACGAGCTTTTGGATCAAGTCGAATTCGAAGCATTAAAGAAAGAATTAGAGATAAATCTACTTCAGGACATGCAACAAAAAGGTGATGACTCCCTTGATGTAGAAATTAAATCAAAAAACGCATTATGGCCTGCTTTTATGACCTTGTGCTTATTGGCTGTTTCCGGTTACCTATATCAACACTTAGGTGCTTATAACGAATTAGCCAATCCTCCTCAAGCAAGCAATCCTCATCAAGGCATGGATCCGGCGCAAATAATGTCGCAACGGGTACAAATGATGGAAGCAAAAGTGCAGGCACAGCCAGACGATAGCCAAGCTTGGTTTAGCCTTGGTCATGCTTATATATCTGCCAACCAATATGATAAAGCCATTGGCGCATTTGATAAGGTAATGGAACTCGTCGGCACGCAAGCTGAACTCCTTGGGCCTAAAGCGACTGCGCTATACTATAAAGCAAATCAGCAGATGTCGCCGGCGATTCAAGCTGTGATTGATCAATCTTTAGCGTTAGACCCACAAGACCCCTCTACACTACTTCTTGTTGGCATGGATGCATTCTTTACCGCTGACTACAACAAAGCTATCAATGCTTGGCAGATGATCTTAGACAGCGATCGAGATGATGTTGATAGAACAGCATTAATGAATGCAATTGAATCTGCAAACATGCGCCTTAATGAAGGTTCGGCAATGCCTAATGGTGATTCAACTCAAAAGCCAGTAGTTACGAGCAATGCGAAGACAGTCGCAATTGAAGTTTCTATTGCTCCAGAATTAGCAGACAAAGTGGCCGATAGCGATACTGTGTTTATTTTCGCACGAGCAACGCAAGGTCCAAAAGTACCGTTAGCGGCAACTAAAATCAGTGCTAGCAGTTTACCTGCAACAATCACATTAGATGATAGTACTTCAATGGGTGGCGATGTCACACTGAGCTCAGTACAAGAAGTCGAAATAATTGCGGTACTGTCAAAAAATGGCAGCGTGAAACCGCAACCTGGAGACCTAAAGGGTACCATTAAAGCCATTAAAGTGGGTGATAATGCTGCACTAACTCTGGATACCTTAGTGCAATAGCATTGTGTAATATTAGTGATGTTCTCAGTTAGCATCACTGAAATTAACCCATAAAAAAACCGGCTATAAAAGCCGGTTTTTTGATTTAGTTGAAAACTACTTAGACATAAACTGAATTGCGTTTTTGTAATCTTCATCGGTACAGTCAGTACACATACCACCTGGTGGCATTGCGTTTAAACCAGACTTAACCGAACCAACTAAGGCATCTAAACCTTTTGCTAGACGTGGTTCCCATGCCGCAGCGTCATGAACTTTAGGCGCTCCGGCCACACCCATGCTGTGACATACTTGACACGCTTTATTGTAAATAGCTTCACCTTCTTGAGCAAATACATTTGCAGACAAAGTTAAGGCAGCTACTGCAGTCATTGCTAACAATTTTTTCATATTCATCGTTCCTAATTGCAAATATACAAAGCTTAACGCTGCCCTTTGATTTAGAAGGCAGACTCATTTTTAGCAACGATAGATTACTACAATTAGCAAAAAAACTCATCTTTTTGTGATAACAATCTCAGCTTAGCCTCTAAATCGAGACAATCTGTGTAGTTCAGGTAATATATTAGTAATCGATGAAAAAGTTCAAACTAAATTCATAATTTTGGAACCATATCAAATTGCTAGCACTTAATCAGTGACAAAGCTAAACCGATAAAAGTGTTTGTGTTAATATCTTTTCGAATTCATCCTCAAGTAAAATAAGAGGGATAAGTGACCATATCAAACCAATCACAAGTGCTATTAAGTGCCAACGAATTAACCTGTATTAGGGAAGAGCGCATTCTATTTGATGGACTGAGTTTTAATATCAATGCAGGGGATATTGTCCAGGTTGAAGGTCCTAATGGTGCCGGTAAAACCAGTCTTTTACGTATTATTGCTGGTTTGTCACGTCCCTATGCCGGTGAAGTTGAATATAATGGTGAAAACATCAATCGCTGTAGAGACGAATTTAATCACGACTTACTCTATCTCGGGCATTTAGCGGGTGTGAAAAGCGAGCTAACAGCAGAAGAAAATCTTAACTTCAATTTAAGAATTAGTGGCTATGATAATTTCGATACCACTGAAATTTTGGCGAAAGTCAATTTAACCGGTTTTGAAGAAGCACTAGCAGGTCATTTATCTGCGGGACAACATCGACGTACTGCATTAGCAAGATTACAACACAGTAATTGTAAAATATGGATCCTCGACGAACCTTTTACCGCAATTGATAAAAAAGGTGTAGAAGAATTAGAACAACTTTTTATTCAACATGCTGAATCGGGTGGATGTGTAATATTAACCACACATCAGGATATGAGCATTATTAGTGATGCCATACTACGTAAAATCACTCTCGACTATCGCTTTGTATAAGGTATTTGAATGAAACGAGGAATCAGTTACACCACAGCATTCATGACGCTTTTGCAACGTGATTTAAGAATTGCCATTAGACATCGAGGTGATATTTTTAACCCGCTGTTATTCTTTATTTTAGTGGTCACTCTTTTTCCTTTAGGAATTGGACCAGAACCTCAAGTGTTGACTAGAGTAGCACCTGGTATTATCTGGGTAGCAGCCTTACTTGCATCTATGCTGTCATTAGAACGTTTATTTAAAGCAGATTACAACGATGGCAGCTTAGAACAAATGCTACTGAGCCCACAACCGTTAGCATTAATGGTTCTGGCCAAAGTTCTAGCACATTGGATACTTACTGGTGTGCCATTAATTCTAGTCGCACCATTACTCGCTGTACTGTTGCATTTAGAAGACAATAGTTACGGTGCATTGATGTCGACTTTAGCATTAGGTACACCGATATTGTCGTTACTTGGTGCGATAGGTGTTGCACTGACTGTAGGACTTCGAAAAGGAGGAGTCCTGCTAAGTTTACTTATTCTACCTTTATATATACCTGTACTTATTTTTGCCACTAGTGCGATTGATGCTGCAGGACTGAATATGGCTTATGATGGTCAACTTGCGATTCTTGCCGCAATGTTGGTCGGTTCTTTAATCTTGGCACCTTTCGCAATTGGCGCCTCTTTACGTGTGAGCACAAACTAATGTGGAAATGGTTACATTCTTACGCAGACCCTGAACGGGCATATAAACTGTCAGGCACTTTGTTGCCTTGGTTTAGTATTCTAGCAATATTACTCGTTGGAACAGGCAGTATTTGGGGTTTATTATTTGCCCCGACAGATTACCAACAAGGTGACAGTTACCGAATCATCTTTATCCATGTACCTGCTGCATCGATGTCAATGGCTGCATATATGGGTATGGCAGTGGCTTCATTTATTGGCTTAGTTTGGCAAATAAAATCGGCAGACTGGGCCGCGGCAGCTATCGCACCTATTGGTGCAGTCATTACCTTTATTGCCTTACTAACAGGTGCTGCATGGGGTAAACCTATGTGGGGAACTTGGTGGGTATGGGATGCACGCTTAACCTCTGAACTGGTATTACTGTTTCTCTACCTTGGGGTTATATCACTGTATGCATCATTTGAAGATAAAGTCCTCGCGGCTAGAGCTTCTGGAATTCTGGCGATTGTCGGCGTAATTAATATACCCATTATTAAATATTCCGTTGATTGGTGGAGTAGTTTACATCAGCCATCAACCATTAGAATCACAGAAAAATCGACGATGTCGACCGATATGTTATACCCACTGTTAATTAATATTTTCGGGTTTGGGATGATGATTGGAGCGATAACCTTGATCCGCTATAGAACAGAGATCCTTGCTCGCAATGGCATGCGCCCTTGGGTGAGAGACTTAGCAACAGCAGAGGAGGCAAAATAATGCAATTTGATTCATTTAAAGATTTTCTTGATATGGGCGGTTACGCATTTTATGTTTGGCTATCCTATGGTGTAACGTTCGGCTGTCTAGCCACATTAATAACCCTGAGTATCAGACAAAAACGTAAAGTCCTGATCGAAATTGCTAAAAAGATAACGCGTGAACAACGCCTGAAAGAAACAAGAGGTAATAACCGTGAATCCAAGACGTAAAAAGAGATTAACCCTTGCCGTTGCATTGATTGCGGGCGTTGCTGCTGTTGCATCATTACTATTGTACGCACTAAATTCAAATTTGAATTTATTCTATACACCGTATGAAATTACCCACGGTAAAAACGATACGGGTGTAAAGCCAGAGCTTGGACAACGTATCCGAATCGGTGGCATGGTAACAATGGGATCGATGAAACGCGATCCAGACAGCTTACACGTTGAATTTGCTGTACATGATTCAGCGGGTGGGACTGTATCCGTTACATACGACGATTTATTACCAGACTTATTTAGAGAAGGTCAAGGTATCGTTGCCCAGGGTGTACTGGTTGAGTCAGGAAAACTAGAGGCCACTGAAGTACTCGCTAAGCATGATGAAAATTACATGCCACCTGAAGTTGCTGAAGCTATGGGTCAAACGCATGAAAAACCGACCTATAATCAAAAAGCTCTTGAAGAAAAATAAAGTCTATTTGTAATAAAAAGCCTCTTCGGAGGCTTTTTTTATGAATGAAATTTCAATTGTTATCGACAAATAGTTGCTATTATTTTAGCTACTCATTACGGAGAGGATAGTTTGAACATAGGTTTGTAACCTATTGTCAGTTTTACATTAAGATTTTCAGCAAGGATAAGAAACAATGGTGTGACGGTGCAAAAACCATTATATCCATTTAAGGTAAAATACTGCTTAACTGAAAATGTTGTGTCTCTATTAAAAGTCTGCTTATTTTCCGCGTACTGAACAATGCCAGTCACAGTAAGTCATACCTATAATGAAAGCCTATCGAATTATGAACAACTCTGGTTTCAATAAAACCCTTCTATTTATTGTGATTCCAGTTTTGATTCAATGATTTTGAACCACAGCACAACGGCTTTAACCTATAGACTAATCCATATTTTCTATTTTTGGCATCAGCTCAATAATGCTAAATAACCTCAATTCAGGTTAATAAGTGAGATAGGTAAGGCAAAATGACAATATTCGGCCTATTTCATATCAAACTTGTCATTTTTTTTAACTAAGCGCAGCGGTGCGTCATTACTAGCCTATTGCAAGTAATGCAATACAGTTGGCAATACAAAAGAGAATTTGATGACCATTTATGATTCCAAGCTGAGGCCAAATAGATAATAGTTAGTTATGGTAAGACCTATGTAGCATGTCTACACGCCACGGTTAACAATAATGGCATCATATAACCTAGTCATTGAGTATAACTTCAAAGTACGTTAATCAAGTCGAATACGCAGCCTTAACGTGATGTTAAGTAACAGATCCAGTATTGCATTCCCGCCGTCAGCCATATTCCTACATCAGTAAAATATTACACATACAGTAAGTGGTTTCGACCAACTCTGTTGAAGGTTCGTTTGCAGCTCAAAACCTGTGAACATTGGCTTAAACGGAATAGCCATTGTTGCAAACATAAGAACAACTTTAGCGTCTTGTACTTGGTATTATCGACTTAAGCTTAGACATGGTTAACGTTGCTAATATGTCCTTAATACAAACACAATAATACGATTTTACTAAACAGAGTTGTACGACACATATCGGATCAGAGAATCAAGAAAATGAGTATTGGGTTCATCTCGTTGACCGAGCTGAGAGCGATTGTGAAAATAATCAGATAGAAGATTACGCATAAATAGTAGACATTTACCAAGTTGTACAATAAATGGATATGGATTGCAGCTAAAAAGATATGATGTTTGAAACAAAGTCGAAGTTAAAAAAAGATAAAAAAAAACCGAGCCTAGGCTCGGTTTTTCGGTGAGTAATTAATTACTCAGCAGCTTCAACTTCAACAGCTTCAGCAGCTTCAGGACGACCTACTAACTCGATGTAAGCCATTGGGGCTTTATCACCGGTACGTAGACCGCACTTAAGAATACGAGTGTAACCACCAGGACGTTCCTGGAAGCGTGGACCCAATTCAGTAAATAACTTACCTACAACTTCAGCGTCGCGGGTACGAGCGAAAGCTAAACGGCGATTTGCAACGCTGTCAACTTTAGCAAGTGTTATTAGAGGTTCAACAACGCGACGCAGTTCTTTCGCTTTAGCTACAGTTGTCTTGATAATCTCATGACGAACTATTGAACAAGCCATGTTACGGAACATAGCTTGGCGATGACTGCTGTTGCGGTTTAGTTGACGACCACTCTTACGATGGCGCATGACCTAATCCTTATAACCTAAATCTGTACTAACCTGAGACTTATAGGTCGTCAGCTAAACTAGCCGGAGGCCAGTTTTCTAGACGCATACCTAACGACAGTCCGCGAGACGCTAAAACATCCTTAATTTCAGTAAGAGATTTCTTACCTAAGTTAGGGGTCTTAAGCAACTCAACTTCAGTGCGTTGTACCAGATCTCCGATGTAATGAATCGCTTCGGCTTTTAAACAGTTAGCCGA
Organism: Shewanella sp. ALD9; assembly: GCF_002836315.1. NCBI lineage: Bacteria > Pseudomonadati > Pseudomonadota > Gammaproteobacteria > Alteromonadales > Shewanellaceae > Shewanella > Shewanella sp. ALD9. The sequence continues at coordinate 35,717 of NZ_PJCD01000001.1, read as the reverse complement.
ACGTACAGTTAGCTCTAAATCGTCGACAGGACGCAGCAAAATCGGATCAAACTCCGGTTTCTCTTCTACAACAGCTTGCTCAGTAACATCACGTAGTTCAACAAACGCATCTAGCTGTTCAGCTAAAATTGTTGCAGAACGACGAATTGCTTCCTCAGGATCGATAGTACCGTTTGTGGTCATATCTATCACAAGTTTGTCTAAGTCAGTACGCTGTTCAACACGAGCGGCTTCAACATTATAAGCAATGCGAGCAACAGGTGAAAAAGAAGCATCAACCAGCAAACGACCGATTGGGCGATCATCGTCTTCAGTCTGTGCACGAGCCGAAGCTGGCACATAACCACGACCACGCTCAACGCGGATACGCATGCTGATATCATTGTTACCAGTCAAGTGACAGATAACATGATCAGGATTCACGATGGTAACATCACCATCATGTGTGATATCTGCTGCTGTAACAGGGCCTGTGCCGGACTTGCTTAATGTAAGCAAAGCCTCGTCTTTACCCTCGATGGTCACTGCTAATCCCTTAAGATTAAGCAATATCTCAAGGATATCTTCTTGTACGCCTTCCTTACTGCTGTATTCATGCAGTACGCCGTCAATTTCGACTTCAGTAACTGCACAGCCAGGCATAGACGACAATAGGATGCGACGCAACGCGTTACCTAAGGTATGGCCAAAACCACGTTCTAGTGGCTCTAGTGTAACTTTGGCGCGAGTTGAATTAACCTGCTCAATATCAACGAGACGCGGTTTAAGAAATTCTGTAACAGAACCCTGCATTGTGTCCTCTCTTGTTTGTTAGCTTTACTTAGAGTAAAGCTCGACGATCAGCTGTTCGTTAATATCCGCAGACAAATCGCTACGTTCTGGAACGCGCTTGAAAGCACCTTCCATTTTCGCATTGTCGACTTCTACCCATGTAGGCTTTTCGCGTTGACCAGCCACTTCTAAAGCCGCTTTAATACGAGCTTGAGTACGTGACTTTTCACGGATGCTTACAACATCATTCGCAGACACTTTGAATGACGGAATGTTAACAACACGACCGTTAACCATAACAGATTTATGGCTTACTAGCTGACGTGATTCTGCACGAGTAGAACCGAAACCCATACGATAAACGACGTTATCTAGGCGGACTTCTAAAAGTTGCAAAAGGTTTTCACCAGTATTGCCTTTTAGACGTGCAGCTTCTTTGTAGTAGTTACGGAATTGCTTTTCTAGCACACCATAAATACGACGAACTTTTTGTTTCTCGCGTAACTGAATACCATACTCAGACAAACGTGGCTTACGTGCGCCATGTTGTCCAGGTGCAGTTTCTAGCTTACACTTCGAATCGATTGCTCTCACACCGCTTTTTAGGAAAAGGTCTGTACCTTCTCTGCGGCTGAGCTTGAGCTTGGGACCCAAGTATCTTGCCATGATCTTTCTCCAACTATCCTATATACGCAGTGTTATACACGACGCTTTTTAGGTGGACGACAGCCATTATGAGGGATAGGCGTCACATCGGTAATGTTGGTAATTTTATAACCAACAGCGTTCAGCGCACGAATGGCTGATTCACGACCTGGACCAGGACCCTTCACGAAAACTTCAAGGTTTTTAACACCGTAGTCTTGAGCAGCAATACCTGCACGCTCAGCAGCAACCTGCGCAGCGAATGGTGTTGATTTACGTGAACCACGGAAACCAGAACCACCTGAGGTAGCCCATGACAACGCATTACCTTGACGATCCGTAATGGTGACAATTGTGTTGTTGAAAGACGCATGGATATGAGCCATGCCATCTGCAACCTGTTTACGTACGCGCTTACGCGGAGAACGTGACGGAACTTTAGCCATTTTGGTTTACCTTCCCGTTACTTTCTTATTGGCTTACGTGGACCTTTACGCGTACGCGCATTGGTCTTAGTACGTTGCCCACGAAGGGGCAGGCTACGACGATGGCGGAGACCACGATAACAACCAAGATCCATAAGACGCTTGATGTTCATTGAAATCTCACGACGCAAGTCACCTTCTACAGTGTATTTGGCGACTTCTTCGCGTAGGATATCTATTTGAGCTTCGCTCAATTCCTTGATCTTAGCATCTTCAGCAATTGAAGTAGATGCGCAGATTGCTCTAGCGCGTGTACGTCCAATACCAAAAATAGCAGTCAACGCAATGACTGTATGCTTTTGATCAGGAATGTTAATGCCAGCGATACGGGCCACTATGCACTCCTTAAAGTTAAAGGCCATCTGCGAAAAGCCCGAAAGGATACTCGACAGACGACAGATTTGCAAACAATATTTTGGTCAGCCCATTATTGAGCTGACCAAACTTCTTTCTTAGCCTTGACGCTGTTTGTGTTTTGGTTCAACACATATAACGCGTACAACACCACTACGCTTGACGATCTTGCAATTACGGCAGATCTTCTTCACGGAAGCTCGAACTTTCATTTCATCACTCCGTAAAAGCAATCTTATTTTCCAAAGCGGTCTAAATTGGCTTTGTTAACAAGATTAGCTTTCTTCATCACAGACTCATATTGATGGGACATCATATGGGTCTGAACCTGAGCCATGAAGTCCATGATTACGACTACTATAATTAGTAGCGAAGTACCGCCAAAATAGAACTGTACTTTCCACGCAATTAACATGAACTCCGGAATTAAGCAGATAAAGGTAATATACAACGCACCCGCTAAGGTTAAACGTGTCATTACTTTATCAATGTAACGCGAAGTCTGTTCTCCGGGACGGATCCCAGGAATGAATGCACCACTCTTTTTCAAGTTATCTGCTGTTTCACGAGGGTTAAAAACCAACGCAGTATAGAAGAAACAGAAAAAGATGATTGCTGTCGCATACAATAATGAATACAGCGGTTGTCCTGGTGACACAGCTAAAGCGAAATCGCTTAACCATGACATAGACTCATTTTGTCCAAACCACTGAGCCAGTGTACCTGGAAACAAAATAATGCTGGAAGCAAAGATTGGTGGAATCACACCTGCCATATTTATTTTTAATGGTAAATGTGTGCTTTGCGCTGCAAAGACCTTACGGCCTTGTTGACGTTTAGCGTAGTTAACGACGATACGACGTTGACCACGTTCCACAAATACCACTAAATAAGTTACAGCAAATACAATCACTGCGAGCAACAGTAGTACTAATACATTCATGTCACCTTGACGCGCCTGCTCAGCCGTTGAGCCGATGGCCGATGGTAGACCAGCAACAATACCTGCGAAAATTAAAATCGAGATACCATTACCAATACCACGTTCGGTAATTTGCTCACCTAGCCACATAAGGAACATTGTTCCTGTTACTAAGCTCACAACTGCAACAAAGTAGAAACCAAATCCAGGATTGGCCACAAGACCAGGCATCAGATTTGGTAAACCCGTTGCAATACCGACAGATTGCAGCGTACCCAACACGAGTGTGCCATATCTAGTATATTGACTGATTTTCTTACGTCCTGATTCGCCTTCCTTTTTCAATTCAGCGAGTGCAGGATGCACAACAGTCAATAACTGCATAATGATAGATGCCGAAATATACGGCATAATACCCAATGCGAAGATAGAAGCACGCTCTAAGGCACCACCCGAGAACATGTTAAACATGCCAAGGATGGTATCTTTTTGCTGAGCAAATAGCTCTGCCAATACAGCTGCGTCAATACCAGGAATTGGCACGAACGAACCGGCTCTAAAGACGATAATCGCACCAATCACGAACAGAAGACGAGTTTTCAGTTCAGATAAACCGCCTTTCGCGCTTTTTAAATCAAGTCCTGGTTTTGCCATCGACGTATTATTCCTCGATCTTGCCACCGGCAGCTTCAATAGCTGCACGAGCACCTTTGGTTACCTTGAGACCTTTTACAGTCACTGGGCGGTCAATGGTACCTGAAAGAACGATTTTCGCAAACTGGATGTTGCGAGTAATAACGTTCGCATCTTTCAGTGCATTCAAATCGACAACATCACCGTTAACTTTTGCTAGTTCGAGTAAACGAACTTCAGCTGTTACCAAAGCGCGACGCGAAGTAAAGCCAAACTTAGGTAAACGAATCTTAAGTGGCATTTGACCACCTTCGAAACCGACGCGAACACCGCCGCCTGAACGAGACTTCTGACCTTTATGGCCACGTCCCGCTGTTTTACCTAAACCTGAACCGATACCACGGCCTACACGCTTAGGAGCAGATTTAGAACCTGCTGCTGGAGATAGAGTATTTAGACGCATTATCCTAATTCCTCCACCGAAACCATGTAGTACACCTTGTTAATCATACCGCGAACTGAAGGTGTATCTTCAACTTCAACAGTGTGATTAATGCGGCGTAGGCCTAAACCGGTTAAGGTTGCACGGTGTTTTGGTAAACGACCAATGCTGCTTTTAGTCTGTGTGACTTTTAAAGTTTTAGTAGCCATGGTGCATTACCCCCGAATCTCATCAACATTCAGGCCACGTTTTGCTGCGATTTGAGCTGGTGACTTCATGTGCACCAACGCATCGACAGTTGCGCGAACGATGTTGATCGGGTTAGTAGAACCGTATGCTTTTGACAGAACGTTATGAACGCCTGCTACTTCCAATACGGCACGCATTGCGCCACCGGCAATAATACCGGTACCCTGTGATGCTGGTTGCATATAAACTTTTGAACCAGTATGGCGACCTTTAACTGGGTGATGCAAAGTACCTGCATTCAACTCCACTGTTACCATATTACGACGGGCTTTTTCCATTGCTTTTTGAATAGCAGCTGGAACTTCACGCGCTTTACCATAGCCATAGCCAATCTTACCGTTACCGTCACCCACTACTGTTAGTGCTGTGAAGCTAAAGATACGACCGCCCTTAACTACTTTAGAAACACGATTAACTGCAATCAATTTCTCTTGCAGATCGTCTTTTTGCTGAGCTTCTAATTTAGCCATTTTTATAACCCCTTAGAACTTCAGGCCAGCTTCACGAGCGGCATCTGCTAGTGCAGCTACACGACCATGATACTTGAAACCAGAACGGTCGAACGCAACTGTTGCTACGCCCTTCTCGATCGCACGCTCAGCAACAATTTTACCTACTGCTTTAGCCGCATCAACGTTACCGGTACTCTTTAGTAGCTCTTTAACCGCTTTTTCAACGGTTGAAGCAACTGCCAACACCTGAGCTTCAGGATTGATCACCTGAGCATAAATGTGACGCGGTGTACGATGTACAACCAGACGATTCACGCCCAGCTCTTGGATCTTCTTACGTGCACGTAACGCGCGACGTAAGCGAGATGTTTTCTTATCCATATCGCGTTACCTACTTCTTCTTAGCCTCTTTACGGCGTACTATTTCGTCATCATAACGAACACCTTTGCCTTTATAAGGCTCTGGTGGACGATATCCGCGAATTTCAGCAGCAACCTGACCAACAACTTGTTTATCAACGCCCGAAAGCACGATTTCAGTTTGGCTAGGACACTCTGCAGTAACGCCTGCGGGCAGTTTGTGTACTAATGGATGTGAGAAACCTAATGTTAAATCTAAGTCACTACCAGCAATCTTTGCACGGTAACCTACACCAACTAATTTAAGTTTTTTCACAAAACCTTGAGATACACCAACAACCATGTTGTTTACTAGTGCACGTGCAGTACCAGCCTGAGCCCAAGCGTTAGAAACGCCATCGACAGGAAGAAACTTTACTTGTGCATCTTCGATAACAACATTTACCGCATTGTTGATTACTCGAGTCAGACTTCCTTTACTGCCTTTAACAGTTAAGGTCTGTTCGTTTAAAGTCACCTCTACGCCAGCAGGAACAGTGACTGGTGCTTTTGCAACACGAGACATTTCTAGCTCCTTACGCTACGTAGCAGATAACCTCGCCACCCGTGCCATTTTGGCGGGCGGCGCGATCAGTCATCAAGCCTTGAGAAGTGGACACAATTGCGATACCCAGACCGCCCATCACCTTTGGTAACTCGTCTTTACCTTTGTAAATACGAAGACCAGGGCGACTTACACGCTGGATAGTCTCAACGACTGGTTTGCCTTGAAAGTACTTTAACGTAATTTCTAATTCAGGCTTAGCTTCATCTGCTACGGCGTATTCAGTAATGAAACCTTCATCTTTAAGTAATTTCGCAATTGCTACTTTTAACTTAGCTGAAGGCATCTTAACAGATACGTGGTTAGCAGCTTGGCCGTTACGAATACGGGTTAACATATCCGCAATAGGATCTTGCATGCTCATATTAGCTTACTCCGTGACAAGTGCTTACCAGCTGGCCTTACGCAGACCAGGAACTTCACCACGCATGGTTGCTTCACGTAATTTAATACGGCTTAAGCCGAATTTACGTAGAAAACCATGTGGGCGACCAGTTTGATTACAGCGGTTGCGTTGACGCGCAGCGCTAGAATCACGTGGTAGAGCTTGTAACTTAAGTACGGCATCCCAGCGATCTTCTTCAGAAGTTGCAGGGCTGCTGATTATAGCCTTAAGTGCTAAACGCTTTTCAGCATATTTAGCTACGAGCTGCGCACGTTTTGCTTCACGTGCTTTCATAGATGTTTTTGCCATTATGCTACCCTTATTTCTTGAATGGGAAGTTAAAAGCGTCTAACAAAGCACGACCTTCTTCATCATTCTTCGCAGTAGTAGTGATAACAATATCCATACCACGAATTTTATCGATTTTATCATAATCGATTTCTGGGAAGATGATCTGCTCACGCACGCCCATTGCGTAATTACCACGGCCGTCAAACGCTTTAGCGCTTAAGCCTCGGAAATCACGAATACGTGGTATTGCAATGTCAACTAAACGCTCTAAAAATTCCCACATACGCTCACCGCGTAGGGTAACTTTACAGCCAATAGGGTAGCCTTCACGGATTTTAAAACCAGCAACTGATTTACGAGCAACAGTTACAATTGGCTTCTGGCCAGCGATTGCAGTCATGTCACGGAGCGCATGCTCCATAACTTTCTTATCTGCAACAGCTTCGCCCACACCCATGTTTAGGGTGATTTTTTCAATCCGAGGGACTTGCATGACACTGCTGTAGCCGAACTTTTTAGCTAGTTCAGCAACTACAGTCTCTTGATATTTATCATGCAGTTTCGCCATCGTTTACTCCAAATTACTTAACGAGTTCGCTGTTCGATTTAAAGAAACGGACTTTTTTGCCGTCTTCAAATCGGAAACCAACACGATCTGCCTTGCCTGTGGCTTGGTTAAAGATCGCAACGTTTGATGCTTGCATCGGTGCTTCTTTCTCGATAACGCCGCCAGTCACACCCAATTGAGGGTTAGGTTTCTGGTGCTTTTTAACAAGATTAAAGCCTTCAACAATTAACTTACCAGTAGGTAGAACTTGAGAAACCTTACCGCGGCTACCCTTGTCTTTACCTGCTAATATAATTACTTCGTCTTCACGACGGATTTTAGCTGCCATTTGAAGCTCCTTACAGTACTTCTGGTGCCAGCGAGACAATTTTCATGAATTTATCATTACGCAATTCACGTGTCACTGGGCCAAAGATACGAGTACCAATCGGTGCAAGGTTTGCGTTAAGCAATACCGCTGCATTCCGATCGAAGCGAATGACAGAACCGTCTGGACGACGTACGCCTTTCTTAGTACGGACTACCACCGCGTTATATACATCACCTTTCTTCGCTTTAGCGCGAGGAATCGCTTCTTTAACAGAAACTTTGATAATGTCGCCGATACCGGCATAACGACGATGAGAGCCACCCAAGACCTTAATACACTGAACTCTGCGTGCGCCGCTGTTACATGCGACGTCTAGAGTCGATTGCATTTGGATCATTTCAAGTGCTCCGCTATCGTTACTACACAATCCCACTATGGGAGTATATTTGAACCAAATTCAAGTAATAATTTACTCAAAATTGGCGCGCAAGTATAACACACATTTTTGGAATGCATAGCAAAAAAAACAAACGGCCCCAAATACTGGGGCCGTTTACGTTAACCTAATCGAGATTAGGCTTTTGTTACTACTTCAGCTAGTGTCCAAGACTTAGTCTTAGATAGAGGACGACACTGGCTAATAGCCACGAAATCCCCTTCATTACACTGATTAGTTTCGTCATGTGCATGGATCTTAGTTGTACGCTTAATGTACTTCCCATAAATAGGATGTTTCACTTGGCGCTCAATAGCAACAGTAATAGACTTATCCATTTTGTTGCTAATTACTTTACCTTGCAAAGTACGGGCTTTATCAGACATTACACACCTGCCTTAGAAGTAATAATGGTCTTAACACGTGCAATGTTACGACGCACTAGTTTCAACTGATTCGTTTGAGTCAACTGACCAGTAGCGTGTTGCATACGCAGGTTAAACTGCTCACGCAGCAGACCAAGTAATTCAGCGTTAAGTTCTTCAACGCTCTTTTCTCTTAGTTCGCTCGCTTTCATTACATCACCGTCTTAGTTACGAAGGTAGTCTTCAGAGGAAGTTTGGCAGAAGCCAAAGCGAAGGCTTCACGAGCCAACGACTCAGGAACACCATCCATCTCGTAAAGAACCTTACCAGGTTGAATCTGACATACCCAGTATTCAACGTTACCTTTACCTTTACCCATACGCACTTCAAGAGGCTTAGAGGTAATTGGCTTGTCAGGGAAAACTCGAATCCAAATTTGTCCTTGACGTTTAACATGACGTGTCATGGCACGACGTGCAGATTCAATTTGACGTGCAGTTAAACGGCCACGGCCGACTGCTTTCAAACCGAAAGTACCAAAGCTAACTTCAGTACCGTTCGCTAGACCACGGTTGCGGCCCTTGAACATCTTGCGAAACTTCATACGTTTAGGTTGCAGCATAAAAGTTTCTCCTATTTACCACGAGGCTTACGCTTAGGTTGCTGCTTAGGCTCTTCAATAGCAGGTACTAAACCGTCTAGAACTTCGCCTTTGAAGATCCAAACTTTAATACCAATCACACCGTATTGAGTGTGACTTTCTGCGGTTGAATAGTCGATATCAGCACGCAAAGTATGCAAAGGTACACGACCTTCACGATACCATTCTGCACGCGCAATTTCAGCGCCGCCTAAACGGCCGCTCACTTGAACTTTGATACCTTGAGCACCAATGCGCATTGCGTTTTGTACAGCGCGCTTCATAGCACGACGGAACATAACACGACGCTCTAACTGCTGAGCAATAGAGTCAGCAACGAGCTTAGCGTCTAATTCAGGCTTACGGATCTCAGCGATGTTGATTTGAGCAGTAGTACCAGTGATTTTAGACACATAGGCACGTAATACTTCAACGTCTTCACCTTTCTTACCAATCACAATACCTGGACGGGCAGTGTGAATAGTAACGCGGATGCTTTTCGCTGGGCGTTCAATAACAATCTTAGATACTGATGCGGCCTTTAACTTTTCAGTTAAATATTGACGCACTTCCCAGTCGCTGTTCAGATTATTTGCATAGTCTGACTTATCTGCGTACCAGGTAGAGATCCAAGGCTTAGTGATACCCAGACGGATACCATTAGGATGTACTTTCTGTCCCATTGCTCTCTTCTCCTAGCGATCTGCTACAACCACAGTGATGTGACTGGTACGCTTCATGATACGATCAGCGCGGCCTTTAGCACGTGGCATGATACGCTTCATTGTTGGGCCTTCATCTACGAAGACGGCTCCAACTTTAAGCTCATCAATGTCAGCACCTTCGTTGTGTTCGGCGTTTGCGATAGCTGAGTCAAGTACTTTTTTTACTAGTACGGCGGCTTTCTTGGGGCTGAATGTCAAAATCTCGAGTGCCTTAGAAACAGGCAATCCGCGAATTTGATCAGCAACTAGACGGGCCTTCTGCGCAGACGTACGAGCAAAACGATGTTTAGCTAAAACTTCCATCTTATTCCTCCCGTATTAACGCTTCTTCGCTTTCTTATCTGCAGCATGGCCGCGATAAGTGCGAGTTGGTGAAAATTCACCAAGCTTGTGGCCGATCATTTCGTCAGTTACGAACACAGGTACGTGCTGACGACCATTATGGACAGCGATGGTCAACCCAATCATATTAGGGATGATCATTGAGCGACGAGACCAAGTCTTAATTGGCTTTTTGTCTCCCGCTTCCATCGCTTTCTCTACCTTCTTCAGCAAGTGCAGGTCAATGAAGGGACCTTTCTTGAGAGAACGTGGCATGGCGAATCCTCTTACTATTTATTACGACGACGTACGATGTACTTATCAGTGCGCTTGTTGCTACGAGTTTTATAACCCTTAGTCGGCACACCCCATGGACTCACTGGATGACGTCCACCAGAAGTACGGCCTTCACCACCACCATGTGGATGGTCTACTGGGTTCATTGCAACACCTCGAACTGTAGGGCGTACGCCTCTCCAGCGCTTAGCACCTGCTTTGCCTAACTGGCGTAGCATGTGCTCGGCATTACCAACTTCACCAAATGTCGCGCGGCAATCTACTGGAACTTTACGCATTTCGCCAGAGCGAAGACGTAGAGTTGCATAAGCACCATCACGAGCAACAACTTGTACATAAGCACCAGCTGAACGTGCGATTTGAGCGCCTTTACCAGGCTTCATTTCGACAGCGTGTACAACACTACCTACTGGAATGTTGCGTAACGGTCTAGCGTTACCAGTCTTGATTTCTGCATCCAAGCCAGATTGGATTGGGTCGCCAGCTTTCATGCCTTTTGCAGCAAGAATATAACGACGCTCACCATCTGCATACAGTACTAGCGCGATGTGCGCTGTACGGTTTGGATCGTATTCAAGACGTTCAACTTTCGCAGGGATACCATCTTTGTTGCGTTTGAAGTCAACAATACGATAGTGCTGCTTATGTCCACCACCTACGTGGCGTACAGTGATACGGCCAGTATTATTACGGCCACCACTTTTAGTTTTTTTCGCCAACAGGCCAGCAAAAGGTTTACCCTTATGCAGGTCCGTATTCACCACTTTAACTACGTGGCGACGACCTGGAGAGGTTGGCTTACACTTAATAACTGCCATGATAATTCTCCTTTGCTTATTCAGCGCCGCCGACGAAATCGATTTCAGCACCAGCAGCTAAAGTAACATAAGCTTTTTTCCAATCGATACGACGACCTACACGGCCACCGGTACGCTTGGTTTTGCCTTTATTAACTAAAGTGCGAACAGAATCAACTTCAACTTCAAATAGCTTCGCTACTGCAGCTTTAATCTCTGCTTTAGTTGCATCGATGGCTACGCGGAAAACTACAGTGTTGTTTTTCTCAGCAAGCACAGTACTCTTTTCAGAGATATGTGGACCAAGAATAACTTTTAGCAAACGTTCTTCGCGGATCATGCTAGCATCTCCTCGATTTGCTTCACTGCATCAGCAGTAACAAGAACAGTGTTGAACGCAATTAGACTAACTGGGTCAAGACCCGCTACGTCACGCACGTCAACTTTGTATAAGTTGCGAGCTGCTAAGAATAAATTCTCATCAACTTCAGCTGTAACAATTAGAACATCTTCTAAGTTCATTGCTTTTAATTTAGCTTTCAGCTCTTTAGTTTTAGGAGCTTCAACACCAAACGATTCAACAACAACTAGACGCTCTTGACGTACCAATTCAGAGAATATGCTCTTTAGAGCACCACGGTACATCTTCTTGTTAACTTTTTGGCTGTGATCTTGTGTTTTAGCAGCGAATGTTACGCCACCGCCACGCCAGATTGGGCCTTTAACACTACCGGCACGAGCGCGGCCTGTGCCTTTCTGGCGCCAAGGCTTTTTGCCTGAGCCAGTTACTTCCGCACGAGTCTTTTGAGCACGAGTGCCCTGACGCGCGTTTGCAGCATATGCTACAACTACCTGATGAACCAATGCCTCGTTAAAGTCACGGCCGAAGGTAGTTTCGGAAACTTCAAGAGCGCTCTGGGCGTCTTTCAATACCAATTCCATTACTATCTCCTCAGACCTTAAGCTTTAACTGCTGGCTTGATAATCAAGTCACCATTGGTAGCGCCTGGAACTGCGCCGCGTACTAACAACAAGTTACGCTCTGCATCAACACGTACTACGTGTAGATTTTGAGTTGTTACTTGCTCAGCACCCATATGGCCTGACATTTTCTTGCCTTTGAATACACGACCAGGCGTTTGGTTCTGACCGATAGAACCATTCGAACGGTGTGCCAAAGAGTTACCATGTGTCATATCTTGAGTACGGAAGTTCCAACGCTTAACGCCGCCTTGGAAACCTTTACCTTTTGATTGACCAGTAACATCTACTTTCACTGTCTCAGCGAAAATATCAACATTAATTTCAGCACCAACTTCAATGCCTTCGCCTTCACCATCTGCTAAACGCATTTCCCACAAACCACGACCAGCTTCTACGCCGCCCTTGGCAAAGTGACCTGCTTCTGCTTTAGTGATGCGATTGGCTTTTTTGGTACCAGTAGTCACTTGAAGTGCACGATAACCGTCTGTTTCTAAAGTTTTCACTTGAGTAACGCGGTTGCCTGCAATCTCGATTACTGTTACAGGGATTGACGTACCATCTTCAGTGAAGATGCGAGTCATACCCACTTTACGACCAATAAGACCGATAGCCATCTCTCAAACCTCTTCTAAGGATCTCAATTAACCTAAGCTAATCTGAACGTCGACACCAGCCGCAAGATCTAAACGCATTAATGCGTCTACAGTCTTTTCTGTTGGCTCTACGATGTCAACTAAACGCTTGTGGGTACGAATTTCGTACTGATCACGAGCATCTTTATTAACGTGCGGAGAGATCAAAACGGTATAACGCTCTTTGCGAGTAGGTAGTGGAATTGGACCACGAACCTGCGCGCCTGTACGCTTAGCAGTTTCAACGATTTCCGCTGTAGACTGATCAATTAAACGATGATCAAAGCCTTTCAAGCGGATACGGATTCTTTGGTTCTGCATTGACCAGAGCTCCTAAAATGGACATATAAAAAATCACCCTCTAGCTTCTTCCTAATGGAAAAGCAGAGCGAGATGATTTAACCGTTCGACTCCCAATCGGAGTCGCTGTGAAAATGAGTAACCTACTTGGTTAAACATTATAATTTACGCTGCACTAGTCAGCGAGTGGGCAATTATACAGATCTTCTTTCTAAGATCAAGCCCATTGTGTAAATAGTCTTCTAAAAGTCTTCTTACAATCAACTGCCGCGCATTCTACACATTTTATGTGTTAATGCTACTAATGATTGCTACTTTTTGGAAATAAAAAAGGAAGCCTAAGCTTCCTTTTTTAGTGTCCACTAAACTCGCTATTACGCGATAATTTTAGCTACAACACCTGCACCAACTGTACGGCCACCTTCACGGATAGCGAAACGTAAACCGTCGTCCATCGCGATTGGGTAAATCAGAGTAACGACCATCTTGATGTTATCACCAGGCATAACCATTTCTACGCCTTCTGGTAACTCAATTGTGCCTGTTACGTCTGTTGTACGGAAGAAGAACTGTGGACGGTAGCCTTTGAAGAATGGAGTATGACGTCCGCCTTCTTCTTTTGACAACACGTAAACTTCTGATTCGAAAGTTGTGTGTGGGTTAATTGAACCAGGCTTAGCTAGTACTTGACCACGTTCTACGTCATCACGCTTAGTACCACGTAATAACACACCACAGTTTTCGCCAGCACGACCTTCGTCAAGTAGCTTGCGGAACATTTCTACACCAGTACACGTTGTTTTAGTTGTTGGACGAACACCAACAATTTCAACTTCGTCTGATACGCGAACGATACCACGTTCAACACGACCTGTTACCACTGTACCACGACCTGAAATCGAGAATACGTCTTCGATTGGTAGTAGGAATGGCTTATCGATGTCACGAGCTGGTTCTGGAATATAAGTATCTAGGGCTTCTGCAAGCTCAAGAATTTTTGCTTCCCACTCTGGCTGGCCTTCTAGTGCCTTAAGAGCTGAACCTTGAATTACTGGTAAATCATCACCTGGGAAGTCGTATTCTGAAAGAAGCTCACGCACTTCCATTTCTACTAATTCTAGTAATTCTTCGTCATCTACCATGTCACATTTGTTCATGAATACGATGATGAAAGGTACGCCTACTTGACGTGAAAGCAAGATGTGCTCACGTGTCTGTGGCATTGGGCCGTCTGTAGCAGCAACTACTAAGATTGCGCCGTCCATCTGTGCAGCACCGGTAATCATGTTTTTAACATAATCCGCGTGACCTGGACAATCTACGTGTGCGTAGTGACGAATTGGTGTGTCATATTCGATGTGAGAAGTATTAATTGTAATACCGCGCTCACGCTCTTCTGGAGCGTTATCGATTTGAGCGAAGTTTTTAACTTCACCACCATAAGTTTTAGACAAAACGGCAGAGATTGCTGCTGTTAAAGTTGTTTTACCATGGTCAACGTGACCAATGGTGCCCACGTTTACGTGAGGCTTAATACGTTCAAATTTAGCTTTTGCCACGATATATTCCTTTCTTTTCAGAAGTGCTCGATTAATTCGAGCAATATAACATTGATGCCGTAACCAATATTAGTTACGAGATTCTATAATCGCTTTTGCAATGTTTTGCGGTGCATCTGCGTACTTCAAAAACTCCATAGAGTATGAGGCACGACCCTGAGATGCAGAGCGCAAATCAGTCGCATAACCAAACATTTCAGATAGAGGCACTACTGCATGGACAAGTTTAACACCTGCGATGCCATCGTCCATACCTTCAATTATGCCACGACGGCGGTTTAAATCACCCACAACATCGCCCATATAATCTTCAGGTGTAGTTACTTCTACTTTCATACAAGGTTCGAGCAACACAGGGGTCGCTTCTAGCGCACCCTTTTTGAAGCCCATAGAACCTGCAATTTTGAACGCCATTTCGTTCGAGTCCACATCATGATATGAACCATCAAACAAACTGACTCTCACATCAAGTACAGGATAGCCGGCTAATACGCCATTCTTCATCTGTTCTTGAATACCTTTGTCAACGGCAGGAATGAATTCACGAGGAACTACACCACCTACAATCTCGTTAACAAATTCGTAGCCCGCACCCTCTTCGAGTGGTTCAATTCTTAACCAAACATGACCAAATTGGCCACGTCCGCCAGATTGACGTACGAATTTACCTTCCACTTCTACTTTAGAACGAATTGTTTCACGGTAAGCAACCTGAGGTTTACCTACGTTACACTCTACACCAAATTCGCGACGCATACGGTCAACGATAATGTCTAGATGCAATTCGCCCATACCAGATATTAGTGTTTGTGCCGACTCTTCATCAGTCTCAACTTTGAATGATGGATCTTCTGCTGCTAATTTTTGCAGCGCAATTCCCATTTTATCTTGGTCTGCTTTTGAACGTGGCTCAACGGCTATGGTAATTACGGGTTCAGGGAAATCCATGCGCTCAAGAATCACTCTGTGATTATTATCGCAAAGAGTATCACCGGTTGTTACATCTTTAAGACCGATAGCAGCTGCAATATCGCCAGCACGTACTTCTTTCAGTTCTGTTCGGTCATTTGCGTGCATTTGCACAATTCGACCTACTCGTTCACGTTTCTGCTTAACAGAATTATAAACACCAGCACCTGATTCAAGTACACCTGAATACACGCGGATAAAGGTCAGTGTACCAACAAATGGATCAGTCGCAATTTTAAATGCTAAAGCCGCAAAAGGGGCATTGTCATCTGGTGGGCGTTTTACTTCATTTTCGCTTTCATCGATACCTGTAATTGCAGGAACATCAATAGGCGCGGGTAAGAAGTCAACTACCGCATCGAGTACCGCTTGCACACCTTTGTTCTTAAATGCAGAACCGCAAGTGGCTAACACGATCTCATTGTTAATTGTGCGCTGACGCAACGCTGTTTTGATCTCGACTTCTGACAACTCACCTTCTTCAAGGTATTTGTTCATCAGTTCATCTGAGGCTTCAGCTGCTGCTTCCACGAGATACTCATGCATTTCTGCAGCTTTTGCCGCTAGATTTGCAGGAATGTCTTCATAAGTGAAGGTCATACCCTGATCTGTTTCAGACCAGTTAATGGCTTTCATCTTAATTAAATCAATAACACCCTTGAAGTTTTCTTCTGTACCAATGTTCAATTGAATCGGCACACAAGTCGCGCCAAGGCGGTTACGAATTTGATTTATTACACGGTCAAAATCTGCACCTGCACGGTCCATCTTATTAACAAACACCAAACGCGGAACGTGGTATTTGTCAGCTTGACGCCATACTGTTTCAGATTGTGGTTCAACGCCTGACGAGCCGCAAAATACTACTACAGCGCCATCGAGTACGCGTAATGAACGCTCGACTTCAATAGTGAAGTCTACGTGACCTGGGGTATCGATGATATTAATTCGGTGTTCAGCGAATTGAGCCTCCATTCCGCGCCAAAATGTGGTTACAGCAGCTGAGGTGATAGTAATACCACGCTCTTGCTCTTGTACCATCCAATCTGTCGTGGCGGCGCCGTCATGCACCTCACCGATTTTATGAGACATACCGGTATAGAACAGAACACGTTCTGTTGTGGTAGTTTTACCTGCATCCACATGAGCTACAATACCGATATTACGATAACGCTCAATTGGGGTTGTACGAGCCACTATTTATACCCTCTCAACTAAAGCTTTTGGCTTTAGCAATATCAACAATATGGAGCGGACCGAAGTCCGCTCCATCATATTACCAACGGTAATGGGCAAAGGCTTTGTTAGCTTCAGCCATGCGATGCACGTCTTCACGCTTCTTAACCGCAGTACCTTTGTTTTCAGACGCATCTAGCATTTCACCTGCTAGACGTAGAGCCATAGATTTTTCACCACGCTTGCGAGCAGCTTCAACTAACCAGCGCATCGCTAGTGCGTTACGACGCACTGGACGAACTTCACATGGTACTTGATAAGTAGAACCACCAACACGACGAGATTTAACTTCGACTGATGGGCGAACGTTATCAAGGGCTGCTTCAAGGATACTTAAATGATTTTCGCTTTTCTTTTCAGCGACAACATCTAGTGCCTTGTAGATAATTTTTTCTGCAGTCGACTTTTTGCCGTCCTGCATAATGACGTTGATGAACTTAGCCAACAACTCACTGTGAAACTTTGGATCTGGTAGGATTTTACGTTGTCCTACAACGCGACGTCTTGGCATATTAATTCTCCGTATGCTTCAGGTATTTCCAAAACTGGAATGTCAAATAAATACTAGCTTGGCCTTACTTAAACGGGATACGTTAAGACTTAGGACGCTTAGCACCGTACTTAGAACGGCCTTGGCGACGTGAAGTCACGCCAGCACAGTCTAATGCGCCACGAACAGTGTGGTAACGCACACCGGGTAAGTCTTTAACACGACCACCACGGATTAGGATTACACTGTGCTCTTGCAAGTTATGGCCTTCACCACCGATATACGAAGTTACTTCGAAACCGTTAGTTAGACGCACACGAGCTACTTTACGTAGTGCAGAGTTAGGTTTTTTAGGTGTTGTAGTGTACACACGAGTACAAACACCACGTTTTTGTGGACACGCATTCAACGCAGGCACATTAGTCTTTTCGACTTTTGGCGAGCGTGGCTTACGTACCAACTGGTTAACAGTTGCCATGTATAGCTCCGAAAGTTGATTTAAGCTCAACAATTAGGTGTGAAAAATCTATATCCCACAATGGTGGGACGCGGAATTTTAGAAAGGTAATGGCTGCCTGTCAAGAAATAGACAACTTTTCGTGCAAATTCCAATAAAAAAGGCGCCATTGGCGCCTTTTTTTAACAAAATACTAACTTAATCTTGGCTACCGGCCAGATTTAGTAGATCTGCTAGGTTCTTTTCAGCTTCGCTTGCGGTTACTGTAGTAGTTTCCACTTTGCCACGAGAGCTTAATACTTTAGCACGTTCTTCGTTACGGGTTTTGTGATAAGCATAACCTGTACCTGCTGGGATCAAACGACCTACGATTACGTTTTCTTTCAAACCACGTAATGGATCGCTCTTACCGCCAACGGCCGCTTCAGTTAACACACGAGTGGTTTCCTGGAACGATGCAGCAGAGATGAATGATTCAGTTGCCAAAGAAGCTTTGGTAATACCGAGTAATTCACGTTCAAACGTTGCAGGTGTTTTACCTTGAGCGATTAGCTCACGGTTAGCAATCTTCACGCGTGATACTTCTGCTTGCTCACCTTCTAAGAACTCAGTGTCGCCTGTTGAAGTGATTAGACACTTACGTAACATTTGACGAATGATAACTTCGATGTGCTTATCGTTGATCTTAACGCCCTGTAGACGGTAAACGTCCTGTACTTCGTTCACAATGTAGTTTGCTACGTTGTGGATACCACGAAGACGCAAGATGTCATGAGCCGCTTCTGGACCGTCTGCAATAACTTCACCACGTTCGACTTTTTCACCTTCGAACACGTTCAAGTTACGCCACTTAGGGATCATCTCTTCATAATGTTCACTACCATCTGCAGGAGTGATCACTAGACGACGTTTACCCTTAGTTTCCTTACCGAACGAGATAGTACCAGAGATTTCTGCAAGAATTGCAGGCTCTTTTGGTTTACGCGCTTCGAATAAGTCAGCAACACGTGGTAGACCACCGGTGATGTCGCGAGTTTTAGACGATTCTTGTGGAATACGTGCTAATGGGTCACCAACGTTGATTTTTGCGTTATCATCTTTCGATACAATCGCGTTACCCGGTAAGAAGTATTGAGCTGGTACTTCAGTACCAGGGATCATTAAGTCATTACCATCTGCATCAACTAAGCGAATTGCTGGACGCAATTCTTTACCGGCTGAAGTACGCGCACCAACATCGAGCACAACGACAGAAGATAGACCCGTTAACTCATCTGTTTGACGCGTCATAGTGACACCGTCAATCATGTCAACGAACTTCACACTACCTGCAACTTCAGAAATAATTGGGTGAGTATGTGGATCCCAGTTAGCGATGATTTCGCCAGCTGCAACTTCACTCTCTTCCAACTTCTCTAAAACTGTACCGTAAGGCACTTTATAACGCTCTTTCTCACGACCTAGCTCATCGATGATGGCTAACTCAGAAGAACGCGATACGATAACGAGCTTACCGTCGATGTTAGAGACATGCTTAGCATTGTGTAACTTCAGAGAACCGGCGTTCTTAACTTGAACGTTGTTTTCTGCAGAAGCTCGAGATGCCGCACCACCAATGTGGAAGGTACGCATGGTTAACTGTGTACCAGGCTCACCGATAGACTGTGCTGCAACAACACCAATAGCTTCACCGTGGTTAATAATATGACCACGCGCCAAGTCACGACCATAACACGCTGCACACACACCGAAGTCTGTGTCACAGGTAATTACAGAACGTACAATCACTTCATCAATACTGTGTTCTTCTAACGTATTACACCATGCTTCATCAAGAAGTGTGTTGCGTGGAGCAAGCACTTCATCAGTACCAGGCTTCATTACGTCAAGAGCAACCACACGACCTAGAACACGTTCACGTAATGGCTCAACAACATCACCACCTTCAATAAGCGGTTTCATTGTAAGACCATGCTCAACACCACAGTCATCTTCGATAACCACTAAGTCTTGTGCAACGTCTACTAAACGACGAGTTAGATAACCCGAGTTAGCTGTCTTCAATGCTGTATCGGCAAGACCTTTACGCGCACCGTGAGTAGAAATAAAGTACTGAAGTACGTTTAGACCTTCACGGAAGTTAGCCGTAATTGGGGTTTCGATGATTGAGCCATCTGGCTTAGCCATCAAACCACGCATACCCGCTAACTGACGGATCTGTGCAGCACTACCACGAGCGCCCGAGTCAGCCATCATATAGATGCTGTTAAACGAAGCTTGTTGCTCAGGTACGCCATCACGGTTAATCACTGTCTCAGTTGACAGGTTTTCCATCATCGCTTTTGAAACTTTTTCGTTCGCGCTTGCCCAGATATCGATAACTTTGTTGTAACGCTCACCGGCAGTAACAAGACCTGACTGGAACTGCTCTTGAATTTCAAGTACTTCAGCTTCAGCGTCTGCTACTAAGGTGTATTTCTCGTCTGGAATAACCATGTCATCGATACCAACAGAGGCACCAGAAATGGTTGCAAAACGGAAACCTGTATACATCAATTGGTCAGCAAAGATAACGGTATCTTTAAGACCTAGTTGACGATAACAAGTGTTCAACAGCTTAGAAATCTGTTTCTTACCCATGTTTTGGTTAACCAAATCATACGATAAGCCTTCAGGCAAAATTAATGATAAAAGAGCACGACCCACAGTCGTATCAATGATACGAGTTGCTTTCGTTCTTTCGCCATCTTCTGCGATGTTCGTTTCAGTAATACGCACTTTAACGCGAGCATGTAGTTCAGCAACACCAGTAGCGTAAGCTTTTTCTACTTCTGACACATCAGCGAATGCCATACCTTCACCGCGACCGTTAATACATTCACGGCTGGTGTAGTACAAGCCTAATACAACGTCCTGAGACGGAGTAATTACTGGCTCACCGTTAGCTGGTGACAAAATGTTGTTGGTAGACATCATTAGCGCACGAGCTTCTAACTGAGCTTCAAGCGTTAATGGTACGTGAACCGCCATTTGGTCACCGTCGAAGTCGGCGTTGTATGCCGCACAAACTAACGGATGCAATTGAATTGCTTTACCTTCAATCAGTACAGGTTCAAATGCTTGAATACCCAGTCTGTGAAGTGTTGGTGCACGGTTAAGCATTACTGGATGTTCACGAATTACTTCGTCTAACACATCCCATACTTCAGCCTGTTCGCGTTCAACCATTTTCTTAGCAGCTTTAATCGTAGTCGCTAAACCACGCGCTTCTAATTTACCGTAAATGAATGGTTTGAATAGCTCAAGCGCCATCTTCTTAGGAAGACCACACTGATGCAGACGTAAAGTAGGACCTACGGTAATTACCGAACGGCCTGAATAGTCAACACGCTTACCAAGTAAGTTCTGACGGAAACGACCTTGCTTACCCTTGATCATATCAGCAAGAGATTTAAGCGGACGCTTGTTAGAACCGGTAATAGCACGACCGCGACGACCGTTGTCTAATAGCGCATCAACTGACTCTTGTAACATACGTTTTTCGTTACGTACGATAATGTCAGGCGCAGCTAAATCTAACAGACGCTTTAAGCGGTTGTTACGGTTAATCACACGACGATAAAGATCGTTAAGATCAGATGTCGCGAAACGACCACCATCTAACGGCACTAATGGACGTAGATCAGGTGGAAGAACCGGTAATACTTTTAAGATCATCCACTCTGGCTTGTTGCCAGATGTGAAGAATGCTTCCATCAGCTTAAGGCGCTTAGTGACCTTCTTGCGACGGGTTTCAGAGTTAATTGAAGGCAATTCTTCACGCATTTGCTCGATCTGTTCAGCTAAGTTGATAGCACGTAGCAATTCAAGAACTGCTTCAGCACCCATCTTAGCTTCAAACTCGTCACCGTATTCTTCTAACGCATCAAGATACGTTTCTTCGGTTAGCATTTGGCCGCGTTCAAGCGTGGTCATGCCAGGCTCGATCACAACAAATGATTCGAAATACAGTACGCGTTCAATATCACGTAACGTCATATCTAGCATTAAGCCGATACGTGACGGAAGTGATTTTAAGAACCAAATGTGGGCAACTGGGCTAGCCAGATCAATGTGACCCATGCGCTCACGACGCACTTTAGTCTGGGTAACTTCTACGCCACACTTTTCACAAATAACACCACGATGCTTCAAACGCTTGTATTTACCACACAAACATTCGTAATCTTTAACTGGACCAAAGATACGCGCACAGAACAAACCTTCACGTTCAGGCTTGAATGTACGGTAGTTAATGGTTTCTGGCTTCTTTACTTCACCAAAAGACCAAGAACGGATTAGGTCTGGCGAGGCCAAACCAATTTTTATACCGTTAAATTCTTCAGTCTTACTTTGCTGTTTAAGAAACTTTAATAAGTCTTTCACGTTTCTCTCCTGAAGGAGTTAAACCAGGTGCTTTGCTGCTGCAAAGCACCCTTGGTTACCAAACATTGCTTAAGTGCGATGCTTACTCTTGGTCCAACTCGATATTAATACCAAGTGAACGAATTTCCTTCAACAATACGTTGAAAGACTCAGGCATGCCTGGTTGCATCTGATGGTTACCGTCGACGATGTTTTTATACATCTGAGTACGACCGTTAACGTCATCTGACTTAACTGTTAGCATTTCTTGTAGAGTATAAGCAGCACCATATGCTTCAAGTGCCCACACTTCCATCTCACCGAAACGCTGACCACCGAATTGAGCTTTACCGCCCAATGGTTGTTGAGTCACTAAGCTGTATGAACCCGTAGAACGAGCATGCATCTTGTCATCAACTAAGTGGTTCAATTTAAGCATATACATGTAACCAACGGTTACTTTACGCTCAAATTCGTTACCGGTACGGCCGTCACATAATGTCAACTGACCAGACTCAGGTAAGCCTGCAAGAGCAAGCATTTGCTTGATCTCTTTCTCTTTAGCACCGTCGAATGCTGGTGTAGCAATTGGAATACCACCTTTAAGGTTGGTAGCCAAGCGCACAACTTCATCATCAGTAAACGAATCGATATCAACGCGCTGAAGCACGTCATCACCTAATTCGTACACTTGCTTGATGTAACCACGAAGTTCGGCAATTTCACGCTGCTCTTCAAGCATAGCAGTAATCTTATTACCGATACCCTTAGCTGCTGCGCCCATGTGGACTTCAAGTACCTGACCGATGTTCATACGCGATGGTACGCCCAATGGGTTAAGTACGATGTCTACAGGGTTACCTTCTTCATCGTATGGCATGTCTTCAACAGGACAAATCTTCGAGATAACACCTTTGTTACCATGACGACCTGCCATCTTGTCACCAGGCTGGATAGTACGTTTAACTGCAAGGTAAACCTTAACAATCTTCAATACACCAGGAGCCAAGTCATCACCTTGGGTGATCTTACGACGCTTGATTTCAAATGTCTTATCAAAGTCAGCTTTTAGCTCTTCGTGCTGTTCAGCTAACTGCTCTAATTCAGTTTGTTTGGTTTCATCGTCGATAACTTGAATCAATACGTCTTTACGTGGTATCTCAGCTAACTTAGCTTCAGAATAACCCACAGACAGTAACAAGTTACGTGCACGGCCCAATACGCCTTCTTCAAGGATCTTGAACTCTTCGCCTAAGTCTTTACGAGCTTGGCGAACATGCATGTCTTCAATTTCAAGCGCACGTTTGTCTTTCTCAACGCCGTCACGGGTAAATACCTGTACGTCGATGATGGTGCCTTTAACTGAGTTAGGAACACGTAATGAGCTGTCCTTAACGTCAGAAGCTTTTTCACCAAAAATAGCTCGGAGTAGTTTCTCTTCAGGGGTTAACTGTGTTTCACCCTTAGGTGTCACTTTACCCACTAGAATGTCGCCACCCTTCACTTCTGCACCAATATAAACGATACCTGATTCATCTAGTTTAGATAAAGCAGACTCACCTACGTTTGGAATATCAGCAGTGATTTCTTCGCTACCCAATTTAGTATCACGAGCAATACAAGAAAGCTCTTGGATATGGATAGTAGTGAAACGGTCTTCTTGCGCTACGCGCTCAGAAATTAAGATCGAATCTTCGAAGTTATAACCGTTCCAAGGCATGAACGCGATACGCATGTTCTGACCAAGAGCCAAATCACCTAAATCGGTAGATGGACCATCAGCCAATACGTCACCACGAACCACAGGCTCACCAACAGAACAACAAGGACGTTGGTTAATACAAGTGTTTTGGTTTGAACGGGTATATTTAGTTAGGTTATAAATGTCGATACCGGCTTCACCTGCGTGTAGCTCATCTTCATTTACTTTAACTACGATACGGCTAGCATCAACATAATCAACCACACCGCCACGTTTAGCAGCTACAACCACACCAGAGTCAACAGCAAGAGTACGTTCAATACCCGTTCCGACTAACGGCTTATCAGCACGTAAAGTTGGTACTGCTTGACGTTGCATGTTTGCACCCATCAATGCGCGGTTAGCATCATCGTGTTCTAAGAACGGAATTAATGATGCTGCAACAGAAATAATCTGTTGTGGAGATACGTCCATATACTGAACATCAGCTGCGCGCATAAAGGTAGATTCACCTTTGTGACGACAAGCAATTTGTTCTTCTGCCATACGGCCATCAGCATCAACTTCAATGTTAGCCTGAGCAATAACGTAACGACCTTCTTCGATTGCTGATAAGTATTCAACATCATCAGTAATCACACCATCAACCACTTTGCGGTAAGGTGTTTCTAAGAAGCCGTAAGAGTTAGTACGCGCAAAACTTGCTAACGAGTTGATTAGACCAATGTTTGGACCTTCAGGGGTCTCAATTGGACATAAACGACCGTAGTGAGTTGGATGTACGTCACGAACTTCGAAACCAGCACGCTCACGAGTCAAACCACCTGGGCCAAGCGCAGAAATACGACGCTTATGCGTTACTTCTGATAGCGGGTTGTTTTGATCCATAAACTGTGACAACTGTGAAGAACCAAAGAATTCTTTCACTGCCGCAGAAATTGGCTTAGCGTTAATTAAGTCTTGTGGCATAAGCTCGTTTAAATCGCCTAAAGATAGACGTTCACGAACAGCACGCTCAACACGGACTAAACCAACACGGAACTGGTTTTCAGCCATTTCACCAACGCTACGAATACGACGGTTACCTAAGTGGTCAATATCGTCGACTTCATCATAACCGTTACGGATTTCGATGATTTTCTTCATAACAGATACGATGTCTTCTTTAGACAACACACCGTTACCTTCGTCTTCAGCAATCTCAAGACGACGGTTGAACTTCATACGACCTACTTTAGATAAGTCATAACGTTCTTCACTAAAGAATAGGTTTTGAAATAAACCTTCAGCTGCATCTTTGGTTGGTGGCTCACCAGGACGCATCATACGATAGATTTCAACTAGCGCTTCTAAGCGGTTAGTTGTTGAATCAATTCGTAATGTGTCAGCAATGTAAGCACCGTGATCAAGATCATTGATAAATAATGTATCAATATTCTTAATACCAGCAAGTGATAGCTTAGCTAAATCTTCTAAGGTAATCTCGCTGTTTGCAGTCACTAACACTTCACCGGTATCTTCATCGATGTAGTCTTGAGCAGCATACTTACCAACAATATAATCTACTGGCACTTCTAGTTCAGTAGTGTTGGTTTTTTCAAGTTGCTTAATGTGACGTGCAGTAATGCGACGACCAGCTTCAACCAATAAAGCGCCTTCAGCATCTTTAATGTCATAGCCAGCAGTTTCACCACGTAGGCGGTCAGGCACAAGTGCCATGACTAATGATTCTTTTTTAATCTTAAACTCAATACGCTCGAAGAATAAATCGAGGATATCTTGAGTAGAATATTCAAGCGCACGTAAAATGATCGTTGCCGGTAATTTACGACGACGGTCGATACGAACGAATAGAGCATCTTTAGGATCAAATTCAAAGTCAAGCCATGAACCACGGTAAGGAATAATACGTGCGTTATACAGCACCTTACCAGAAGAGTGGGTTTTACCACGGTCATGATCAAAGAACACACCTGGAGAACGGTGTAACTGAGACACGATTACACGCTCAGTACCGTTAATAACGAAAGTACCGTTATTCGTCATCATAGGAATATCACCCATGTAGACTTCTTGCTCTTTAATGTCTTTAACAGTGCCAGCAGCAGCTTCACGGTCAAACAACACCATGCGTAATTTAACGCGTAGTGGTGCCGAATAAGTTACACCGCGGATCTGACATTCTTTCACATCAAAAACTGGCTCACCTAGCTTGTAGCTGACATATTGCAGCTCAGAATAGCCAGAAAAGCTCTTGATAGGAAAAACGCTACGGAATGCGGCTTCTAAGCCACGCTCACCCGTAGGGTCATGATCGGTGAACTTCTTAAAAGAGTCTAACTGGATAGACAATAAATAAGGGATGTCCAAAACTTTTGGACGCTTACCAAAGTCTTTGCGAATACGCTTCTTTTCAGAATAGGAGTAAACCATGGGTTTCCTCTGCTTACGAGATGTGACCAAGACTGAAATTAATATTAATTAAATCAGCACGTTTGCCTATCACCCTTGTTGACAAGAACCTAACCAGTAATCTCTGCTAGGGACTGTTAAAACTGGCGACAAAAGGTGAAAAAAATCGCCTGCGCATAAAGCGCAAAAAAGGCCAACGGTTAAAAAACCGTCAGCCTTCACCCAATCACTTGGGTGATGCAAGCTAAATTATAGCTTACTTAACTTCAACAGAAGCACCAGCGGCTTCTAGATCAGCTTTAAGAGTTGCAGCTTCTTCTTTAGACACAGCTTCTTTAACTGCGATTGGAGAAGATTCAGCCATAGTCTTAGCTTCTTTCAGGCCTAAACCTGTAGCGCTACGAAGAGCTTTAATAACAGCTACTTTGTTTTCGCCGAATGAAGTAAGTACTACGTCAAATTCTGTTTGCTCTTCAGCAACAACAGCATCGCCGCCGCCTGAAACTACTGCAGCAGCAGCAGAAACGCCGAATTTCTCTTCCATAGCTTCGATTAGTTCAACTACTTCCATTACAGACATTGCTGCAAAAGCTTCTAACATTTGGTCTTTAGTGATAGACATTAGAAATATTTCCTATTGTTCTGAATTCAATTTTATTAAGCTGCCAGCCTAAAATTAAGCGGCGTCTTGTTTTTGATCGCGAAGGGCGGCCAATGTACGAACGAACTTGCCAGCAGATGCTTCTTTCATAGTCATCATCAACTGAGCTAGTGCTTCTTCGTATGTTGGTAGTTTCGCTAAACGATCAATATCAGCTGCAGGGATAAACATCCCTTCGAAAGCTGCACCTTTAACTTCAAATTTTGCTTGACCCTTAGCGAAGTCTTTTAAAAGACGCGCTGCAGCACCTGGATGCTCGTTAGAGAAAGCTATTAAAGTTGGGCCAGTGAACGTTTCTGCTAGGCACTCAAAAGCTGTACCTTGAACTGCACGACGAGCAAGGGTGTTACGTACTACACGTACAAACACACCATTTTCGCGAGCAGCTTTACGCAGACCGGTCATAGCACCTACAGTTACGCCACGTGAATCGGCAACAACTGCAGAAAGTGCACCTTTGGCAGCTTCGTTGACTTCAGCAACAATTGCCTGTTTGTCTTCGAGTCTTAATGCCATTGGCTTTACTCCTGGATTCTACCTAGGGAATTTTCCCTAGTATTTACCAAATTAAACACTTATGTGTTTAATTACTTACGGTGCAGATTTTCCAGTAAAAAAATTTAGCTGGGGCCTGACACCGTCTACGCTGGAAATTAAGTTAATCTTACGATTAACACCTGCGGTCTTGGACGGAAACCGACTCTAATATGCAAAAATTTAAAAACTAATGCATAAAAGCGGCTTCAACCCACAAAGTGCGCGCATTATAGACTAATACGCGCGCTTTGTATATTACTTCGCTTCTTCCAGAGAACTCTGGTCGATAGCAACACCTGCACCCATAGTGGTAGAGATGCTAATCTTTTTCACGTAAATGCCTTTAGCAACTGCAGGCTTAGCCTTTTTCAGTGCTGACACTAACGATTCTAAGTTTTCTCTCAACTGCTCAGTTGTAAAAGTTACTTTACCGATAGTTGTATGAATAATACCGTTTTTGTCGTTTCTGTAACGAACTTGACCCGCTTTGGCATTCTTAACTGCTTCAGCAACGTTTGGCGTTACTGTACCAGTTTTAGGGTTAGGCATTAAACCACGTGGGCCTAAGATTTGACCTAACATACCAACAACGCGCATTGCATCTGGAGATGCGATAACAACGTCAAAGTTCATTTCGCCAGCTTTAACTTTTTCAGCTAAATCTTCCATACCCACTAGTTCAGCGCCAGCAGCGATAGCAGCTTCAGCGTTTGCACCTTGTGTGAATACAGCAACACGAACATCACGACCAGTACCATGTGGAAGTACAGTAGCACCACGCACGTTTTGATCTGATTTACGAGGATCGATACCTAGATTAACAGCTACGTCAACACTCTCAACAAATTTAGCAGTCGCTAATTCTTGTAAAAGTACTACGGCTTCGTTGATGTCATACAATTTTGTTGCATCAACTTTTTCGCGGATAACGCGAGCACGCTTAGTTAGCTTTGCCATTATATTAATCCTCTACTACCAAACCCATTGAACGTGCAGTACCTTCAATTGAGCGAGTCATCGCTTCAATATCAGCACCAGTCATATCAGCAGCTTTAGTTTCAGCAATTTCCTGAACTGCGCTACGCTTGATAGTACCTACTTTTTGAGTATTAGGACGGCCAGAACCTGATTTCAGACCAACTGCTTTAAGCAGTAAGAAAGATGCAGGTGGAGTCTTAGTTTCAAAAGTGAAAGAACGGTCATTATATACAGTGATAACAACAGGAATTGGCATACCTTTTTCGAACTTTTCAGTACGAGCGTTGAATGCTTTACAGAATTCCATGATGTTCACACCTTTTTGACCTAAAGCAGGTCCAACTGGTGGAGACGGGTTTGCAGCGCCAGCTGCTACTTGTAGCTTAATATAAGCTTCAATTTTCTTTGCCATGTCGACATTTCCTCAATTTGGGTTCAAACGCATGTTGGCGACATGCCAATACGCTCCCCTGAAAACAACGGGTGCGAATTATATAAAAATACGCACCCGCAAACAATGTTTATTTTGTAGTTATTTTAATCAGCTTTTTTCAACTTGATTAAAATCTAATTCTACTGGTGTTGAACGACCGAAAATCATCACCGAAACTTTAATACGGTTCTTTTCATAATCGACTTCTTCAATAGTACCGTTAAAGTCAGCAAATGGACCGTCACAAACACGGACAACTTCACCTGGCTCGTACATAATACGATGAGTTGGTGATTCAACAGTGTCTTGAAGACGTTGAAGAATAGCGTCAGCTTCCTTGTCAGAAATCGGTGCAGGGCGATCTGATGTACCACCAATAAAGCCCATTACACGTGGAATACTTTTGACTAAGTGCCAGCTATCGTCGTTCATTTCCATCTGGACTAATACATAACCAGGGAAAAACTTACGCTCACTCTTACGACGTTGACCTGCACGCATTTCAACAACTTCTTCGGTAGGAACTAAAATCTCACCGAAGTATTCTTCCATATTGTGCATTTTGATATGTTCAAGCAGTGTTTTAAGTACACGGCCTTCATAGCCCGAAAAGGCTTGGATCACATACCATCTTTTTTTCGCTTCTGTAACTTCAGTCATTTTCAGATGCCTATACGCCAGTAATTAAATTGACTACTCGTAACAATATAGCATCTAATCCCCAAAGGATTAATGCCATTACTGCAGTAGCTGCAAGTACTATAAAGGTAGTGTTTAGCGCCTCTTGGCGAGTTGGCCAAACGACTTTACGCACTTCAATATGGGCTTCTCTAGCAAAAGATTGTGCCTGCTTACCCTTGCTTGTCTGCAGTGCAATGATGCCTGCAATAGCGAAGGCAATAATTACCCCAGCAACACGAGCTACAACATTAGCGTCTGCATAAAATTGATTGCCTATAACAGCAGTAGCAATTAGCAATGCAGCTATGCCCCACTTAACGATATCCAAAGAATTACTCTGGTTTTCAGTATTTGTTGTCATCGGTTAATTCCGTTACTCACTACGACCTGGGCTTAGCTTGGTAAACAACATATTTACCAAATCCGCATTTCCGAACTTTCCCAGAAAATGCATAAGCACAGGGTCAAAAATCGGCCATAGATTGTATTCTTATTCAGCTTTATTCGCAACAATACAGGTAAAGTAAGAGCAATAAATCAATCAAAAATCGATTTTTGTTACTAACCTCACCCTAAAAATAAAAAAGGAAGCCTAAGCTTCCTTTTTTAGTGTTCACTAAACTCGCTATTACGCGATAATTTTAGCTACAACACCTGCACCAACTGTACGGCCACCTTCACGGATAGCGAAACGTAAACCGTCGTCCATCGCGATTGGGTAAATCAGAGTAACGACCATCTTGATGTTATCACCAGGCATAACCATTTCTACGCCTTCTGGTAACTCAATTGTGCCTGTTACGTCTGTTGTACGGAAGAAGAACTGTGGACGGTAGCCTTTGAAGAATGGAGTATGACGTCCGCCTTCTTCTTTTGACAACACGTAAACTTCTGATTCGAAAGTTGTGTGTGGGTTAATTGAACCAGGCTTAGCTAGTACTTGACCACGTTCTACGTCATCACGCTTAGTACCACGTAATAACACACCACAGTTTTCGCCAGCACGACCTTCGTCAAGTAGCTTGCGGAACATTTCTACACCAGTACACGTTGTTTTAGTTGTTGGACGAACACCAACAATTTCAACTTCGTCTGATACGCGAACGATACCACGTTCAACACGACCTGTTACCACTGTACCACGACCTGAAATCGAGAATACGTCTTCGATTGGTAGTAGGAATGGCTTATCGATGTCACGAGCTGGTTCTGGAATATAAGTATCTAGGGCTTCTGCAAGCTCAAGAATTTTTGCTTCCCACTCTGGCTGGCCTTCTAGTGCCTTAAGAGCTGAACCTTGAATTACTGGTAAATCATCACCTGGGAAGTCGTATTCTGAAAGAAGCTCACGCACTTCCATTTCTACTAATTCTAGTAATTCTTCGTCATCTACCATGTCACATTTGTTCATGAATACGATGATGAAAGGTACGCCTACTTGACGTGAAAGCAAGATGTGCTCACGTGTCTGTGGCATTGGGCCGTCTGTAGCAGCAACTACTAAGATTGCGCCGTCCATCTGTGCAGCACCGGTAATCATGTTTTTAACATAATCCGCGTGACCTGGACAATCTACGTGTGCGTAGTGACGAATTGGTGTGTCATATTCGATGTGAGAAGTATTAATTGTAATACCGCGCTCACGCTCTTCTGGAGCGTTATCGATTTGAGCGAAGTTTTTAACTTCACCACCATAAGTTTTAGACAAAACGGCAGAGATTGCTGCTGTTAAAGTTGTTTTACCATGGTCAACGTGACCGATGGTGCCCACGTTTACATGGGGCTTTTTACGTTCAAATTTAGCTTTTGCCATGGTATTGCCTCAGTCCAATTATCTTGGTGATGAAAACACATATAGTAAAAATCCGATGCATAAAAATGACATCGAATCGATTGTTTAGGGTTAGGAAGTTTATTCATGACATGGGATGTTGATAGGCAGATTCGTACTGCCGACCTCACCCTCATCAAGGGTGCGCTCTACCAACTGAGCCATATCAGCGAACAAATTTGGAGCGGATGGCGGGAATCGAACCCGCGTTATCAGCTTGGAAGGCTGGAGTAATACCATTATACGACATCCGCGCAACCTATTTTAGGCTACCTAACTACCTAGAAAGTGGTGGAGGGAGAAGGATTCGAACCTTCGAAGGCTGAGCCGTCAGATTTACAGTCTGATCCCTTTGGCCACTCGGGAACCCCTCCAGAAAAATGGTGCCGGCACCAAGAGTCGAACTCGGGACCTACTGATTACAAGTCAGTTGCTCTACCAACTGAGCTATGCCGGCGTGTCATTTCGGGTTCGGATATTAGGTAAATGTGCCTCGGAGTGCAATAGGAAAATGATAAAAAACCAAAAAAAAGTTTCAAATGACGTTTTTTTACACTCGTTTCACTTAGAAAGTGTGATTTATAGGCAAATGTAATGGGCGATGAAGACAAATGAGGAGCAAACTATTGTCGCCATTTATTCGATAGTGTAATGTGCCTGACCAACCTAGAGGAATGGTTATGAATCCAATTAACTCAATACAAGATGCACTCTACTTTGCTTTTCAGCGCGAGCATTGGGCTGAATTACGTAAATCAGTGCCGCTCACATTGAGTCAGGCTGAATTAGAAAACCTGCGTGGTATGAATGAAAAGCTGTCTTTAGACGAAGTCACTGACATTTACCTTCCTCTCAGCCGTTTACTGAATTTATTTGTCGGCTCAAAACAACAGCGTGGACTTGTTCTTGATAAGTTTCTGGAGCAAAAAGCTTCCCCTGGTCCTTATATCATTAGTATCGCAGGAAGTGTCGCCGTTGGTAAGAGTACCACAGCGCGTATATTACAAACGTTATTGCAACGTTGGCCTGAGCATCCTAAAGTTGATTTAGTCACCACAGATGGTTTTTTATATCCCTTGGCAGACCTTAAACGTAAAGGGTTACTCCAACGTAAAGGTTTTCCTGAAAGTTACGACATGAAAATGTTGGTAGAATTCATTTCGGCAGTTAAAGCGGGACAGAAAGAGATTCTTGCACCGCTTTATTCACATGTTACATACGATAGATGTCACGACGAGCATCAAGCCATCCGTCAGCCTGATATTTTAATTTTAGAAGGGCTAAATGTGCTGCAAACGGGTTTAGATACCCCAATAGACACAAGAAGGCCATTTGTATCAGATTTTGTTGATTTTTCAATTTACGTCGATGCTGATGAGTCGTTGTTAAAAGATTGGTATAAACAGCGGTTTTTGCAATTTAGAACTGGTGCATTTAGTGATCCAAACTCATTTTTTCATCACTATTCATCTTTAACCGATGATGAGGCGAATGTGATTGCTGCTAATATTTGGGATACCATTAATGGCCCAAATTTATCATTAAACATTCAACCAACACGAGAGCGGGCCCACCTCATTTTGCAAAAAGGTCCCAACCATTTAATGGACCGAGTTTTACTTAGAAAATAATAACATATGAGCCTATTCCTAGGCTCATTTCTGGCATCTACATTACTGCTCTAAGGCTAATTTCACCGCCAAGATAACGTGTAAGCCCTTGCTCGTTTTCAAGCAATAAAGCCCCTTGCTCATCAATACCTCGACAAGTACCGTTAACTGAATTAGGTGCCATTAGCAGTGATACTTCACGGCCAATAAATAAATCAAATTCATTCCAACGTTCTAAGAATGCACCCAACCCTTTCAGCTCAAACAGCTGTAAATCACTCTTAAGGGTTTGATGTAATTTAATTAATAGCTCCGTTTTATCTGGCATATTCACCAAACTAGATAGATCGTTCCATGGCTGGTCTATTAGCTCCCCCTGCTCTACAGACATACTCATATTGATACCAAAACCAATGACTAATTCTGTTTTATTAGCGGATGAATTACAAACCTCAACTAAAATTCCAGCCAATTTTTTATGATCAAGGTAGATATCATTTGGCCATTTCAGCCCTAACCCCTCAACCCCAAAGTCAGCTAGAGATTTAACAATGGAACAACCAACAACTAAACTTAAACCACTGGCATGACTAATATCATTATTTAAACGCCAAAACATTGAAGCATAAATATGATGAGCATAAGGAGACAACCACTGACGCCCTCTTCGACCTCGACCAGCGGATTGATATTCAGCAATGCAAATATCTCCTGATTTTAATTCAGAGGCATGTCCAAGCATAAAAGCATTAGTACTGGTCGTTTCATCAAAATAAAAACAACGGCCATCAATTCCATTAACAAGATGAGACTCATTTACCAACGACACTGGATTTGCTAATTTGTAGCCTCTTCCTTTCACACTATAAATTTCGATACCATAATCTTTTAATGCATCTATATGCTGATTAATTGCCGCGCGAGTAAGCGATAAAGATTGCGCAATTACCTCACCAGAAACAAAACGTTCATGATGTAAACACGCTAAAATTTGGCGTTTACGTGACCAATGCTCATTCATTTTATTTCAATCTCCCCAACAGAGCCAATAATCCTAGGCTCAGGTTGTAATGTAACCGCAAATTTATCAAAAACCATCTGAATAATATGTTTCGCTAATTGGCATACTTCATTACCAGTTGCATAACCTAGGTTAACTAAAACCAAAGCTTGATCTTGATGGACTGCTGCACCACCGATATTAACGCCCTTCAAGCCAGCATGTTCAATTAGCCAACCTGCAGCAAGTTTGTAATGGTTATCAACCTGTCGATAACCCACTAAGGATCCATAACGACTTTTAAGTGAGTCATAGTCATCTATTGATACAACTGGGTTCTTAAAGAAACTTCCTACATTACCCAATATTTTAGGATCAGGCAGCTTAGATTGACGAACCATACAAACACAATCAAATATTTGTTGCGCCGATACATCTATAGCGTCTAAGTGTTGAAGAGGTCCATAACTTATCACCGGCACCCACTTTTTAGCCAATTTTAGGGTCACCTCAGTAATAACGACTAAGTTCATAAGTTGTTGTTTAAAAATGGATTCACGATAACCAAAGTGACATTGTTCGTTATTATAATGTACCAAGTTACCAGTATCGAGTTGTAAAAATTCAATCTTGTGACAATAACGATTAAACTCAACACCATAAGCACCGATATTTTGTATTGGCGCTGCGCCTACAGTTCCAGGGATCAGAGCCATATTTTCTAAACCATAAATATGTTTAGTTAAGCAATATTTAACTAATTGATGCCAATTTTCACCGGCTTGAACCGTGAGATAATAAAAATCATCATCTTCAATAATCGTAATGCCCTTGGTACTCACTTTAACCACAGTTCCCTGAAAATTGTCAGTAAATACGACGTTACTGCCTCCTCCGAGAATAAGCATGTTCTTTTGTTGTTGATACAACTCAAAACTTATCTTTATTAACTCCTCTTTGCTAGTCACTTCAACTAAAGAGTCGCAATACTGATTAAGGCCAAATGTGTTTAATGAAGTAAGCAAAATAGGCATAGATAGAAAGGCATCGTATTCAGAAATATATTGTTATTGTAGCAGGGAATAGCTAACAAATTAGCATGATTACCGCTAAAAAAGATCACAATCTAAAACGTTGTATCGATTAATGCCGCTACATACTCTGAGATACATCAGTCGAAATTAACTGATACAGTGCTAATTGCTTACGTAAAAATCCAGCTTATTTTATCAAGCCTCGCTCGACTGATTCTACCAATTTGGCCACAAATTATAGACGTAAAAAAAACCGTTACGTTAGTAACGGGCTTATCACTATTCTTTCGAGTCAATTAGGCGTCTGGAAATGACCTACTCTTGATTATCCCCGAAGGTGACGCATGGGTATATCGTTTGCATTATGATGGATGCTATCAATCACCATACCCTCAAATTTTGAACAAAAAAAACCGCTATATGATAACCGGCTGTTTCGCGACTATTGCAAGTCCATCAGGCCCCTGGAAATGACCTACTCTTTTATCCCCGAAGGGGACGCATGGGCATATTCGACAAACTGCTGTCATGTTTTGGCCAATAACAAACTCTACACTATAAATTGCAGACGTAAAAAAGCCCGCTAGATAATAACGAGCTGTTTCGCGACTCTTTCGAGTAATTAGGCGCCTAGAAATGACCTACTCACACATGGGCATATTCGACAAACTACTGTCATGTTTTGGCCAATAACAAACTCTATACTATAAATTGCAGACGTAAAAAAGCCCGTTACGTTAGTAACGGGCTTATCA
>NZ_PJCD01000022.1:0-662 GCF_002836315.1 Shewanella sp. ALD9 | reverse complement strand
ATCATCACACAAACGACAACGAATCATCATCCATGCGCCTTTAGTTAGTACTATCAGCTTTCCAAATTGTTAAAGAGCGGGCTTAAAAAAGCCAAAGATAAAATTTCGTTTATCTTTGGCATCTCTAACCTATGCATATATTTATCATTATGATAAATCTAAATGGTGGAGCAATATGAGTGGGATCGAACCGCTTTTATAGCGTGTTGATCAAACTAATTGAACCAACAAGTAAATGGTGGAGCTATGCGGGATCGAACCGCAGACCTCCTGCGTGCAAGGCAGGCGCTCTCCCAGCTGAGCTATAGCCCCATTTACATGCAGTTGAGATAAATATCAAGTATCCAATCATAAGATTGGCGAAGCCAAATCGAATTTTAACAAGTTAATTCAATGCGACGTTTAGTTGACTAAACGAGTATTTAATTAACGCAGATAAAATGAAGATTTGGTGGGTCAGAGTGGACTTGAACCACCGACCTCACCCTTATCAGGGGTGCGCTCTAACCAGCTGAGCTACAGACCCATTCTTTTTGGTCTTTTAACCCTTACTCGGCGTTACTTTCTTCGTTTCTCAGTCATGTGCTAAAAGCACACTCCCTGCGAGACTCATCAAGTGCCTTGATTAAGAATCAAAATCCTCAAAAATACCTTTCGATATC
>NZ_PJCD01000020.1:0-888 GCF_002836315.1 Shewanella sp. ALD9 | reverse complement strand
ATAGCGGGCTTTTTTGTGTCTGCAATTTATAGTATAGAGTTTGTTTTTGGCCAAAACATGACAGCAGTTTGTCGAATATGCCCATGTGTGAGTAGGTCATTTCCAGGCGCCTAATTGACTTGAGAGAGTCGCGAAACAGCCCGCTATTATATAGCGGGCTTTTTTGTATCCAAAATTTGTATCGTGCTGGGAGTTAATTCATCAATCTAGTTCACTCCTTAAAACATCAACACTGCAGGCCTTTGAGTTTGTGCATATACGTCGTTTACAGATTCATTAAGCTACAATAAAAATCATACTTAGGTATCGATTTTTTTGAGGTTTCCTAAGAAGGGTTCCATTACTGCATTGTGCCAGCAGTTATGTCTTTGACTGATATTCTGTCCTATTTTATACTTTCATGGCTTTCATATTGGCTCAAATCAAATGGGGGATTTTGTCTTTCACAACAGGCAACTTACCAATGTCTCACATATAAATGTATTACCACAGTTAAATAGGCCATTTTGTTCTAGGCCAGATATACGTTATAAAATCAGACCTGGTTTATCGCGCCAACATTACACTATTGTTGTAACAAACTAGGCGTAACTGTAGGTTCATCATTGGCTATCTTGTAGTGATGTTTTCTCTATTGATTAGTTGGTTACATTTAATGATTATCGAGCTCCCTTCCTAAATAACAATAAACGTGAATATTCTCATTGATAATACTGTCTAACTTTCATCCACCAATATCGGCAGATGCGGTTATTAGGTCCTTAGGTGCCACTTGCTGTTAATTGATGTCATGACGCAACTCTCTAGGGTTTATGTAGGATTGATAACACTAAAGTGTGTTGGTACTCATTATTATTAGCTCGATTATATGATTGGCCAAACGTGATA
>NZ_PJCD01000018.1:0-1136 GCF_002836315.1 Shewanella sp. ALD9 | reverse complement strand
TAGCTACCATTATCATCTCAAACATCGTGGATTAGTGAAGCCTGAACGTGAGAAATTGCGCCAGCAAGCAATTGCAATCCACCGTGATAGCCGAGGCTCTGCTGGCGCGAGAACGATAGCATGCCAGCTCAATCAATTAGGTGAAAATGTTGGCCGTTAGTTTAATGAGAGATGCAGGACTTATCAGTAGCCAACCCAGAAACATCGCTACAAGATAGTGAATGATGAGCCTACAATCGCGCCTAACTTGTTAAAGCGACAGTTTAACGTTGACGTCATAAACCAGGTTTGGTGTGGTCATGTGACGTATGTTTGGTCAGGAACCAAATGGTTCT
This sequence comes from Shewanella sp. ALD9, assembly GCF_002836315.1. NCBI lineage: Bacteria > Pseudomonadati > Pseudomonadota > Gammaproteobacteria > Alteromonadales > Shewanellaceae > Shewanella > Shewanella sp. ALD9. The sequence continues at coordinate 801 of NZ_PJCD01000018.1, read as the reverse complement.
ATTTAGCCGTGGTAATGGATTTGTATGCGAGAAAAGTGGTGGGTTGGGCTTGCTCTGACAGCCCGAATACCGATTTGACTTGTGCAGCATTAAGAATGGCATGTGAAAGTCGTGGACGGCCCCAAAACCTGATGTTTCATTCTGACCAGGGTTGCCATTACAGTAGTCTTCAATATCGACAAATGCTGTGGAAGTATCAAATAATGCAGAGTATGAGTCGACGAGGAAACTGCTGGGATAACAAGGTAATGGAACGCTTTTTTAGACGTTTTAAAACAGAATGGATGCCGAAGTATGGTTACAACAATTTTGATGAAGCGAAGCAGGATGCGTTGAATTACATACTAAAGCACTACAATACAAAACGTGGTCATAGTTATAACGACTATATGACTATATCAATAGCCGAAATGGCAGCCTAAACACGTGCCCCTGTTTGGAGTGCAAATTTAATTGACCAGATCAATATCGTCTGCACTATGATGGATGCTATCAACCACCATACTCTCAAATTTTGAACTAAAAAAACCCGCTATATGATCGCGGGCTGTTTCGCGACTCTCTAAAGTCAATTAGGCGCCTGGAAATGACCTACTCTTTTATCCCCGAAGGGGACGCATGGGCATATTCGACAAACTGCTGTCATGTTTTGGCCAAAAACAAACTCTACACTATAAATTATAGACGTAAAAAAGCCCGTTACGTTAGTAACGGGCTTATCACTACTCTTTCGAGTAAATTTAGCGCCTGGAAATGACCTACTCTCGCATGGGGAGACCCCAAACTACCATCGGCGATACT
>NZ_PJCD01000017.1:0-1420 GCF_002836315.1 Shewanella sp. ALD9 | reverse complement strand
CAATGCCGATCGTTTAAGGGCACTTGACCGATCTTGCAGATGAAAGATAATCCCTACCAGTATTCTGGTGGGGATTTTTTATGTTTGAGCAAGAGCTTGAATTAGTTCATGAGTCTGTTGAAGAAAGTGGGTCTTATGGTTCTGTAATGGAGGCTATTGATTCTGAGTGGATCGAACAATCACTCCTTTCAGCTAACAAGGCGAGTATCCGTAATCGCCGTCTGCCTGCGCAGCAGGCAGTCTGGCTAGTGCTTTGGATGGGATTAATACGTAACCAGTCCATCAAAGAAGTCTGTAGCTCGATGGATATAGCACTTCAATCTGGAGACTCCACCTGGTCTCGTGTAGCACCGAGTGTATTGACGGATTGCCGACGACGCTTAGGTGAAGCCCCAATGTCTTACTTATTTAAATCCACTATATCAGCCTGGCTTGAGCAAGCGTTAGGGGACCAAAATACACTAGGGCTTACCACTCTTGCCGTTGATGGAACGGTGTTTCGTTGCCAAGACTCTGAAGAAAATGCCAATGAGTTTGGTTTTATTTCAAAAACACACAAACCCTATCCTCAACTTCGATTAGTCAGCCTTATATCTACTGAAACCAGAATGGTATTAGGTGCTGCCTTTGATGGTTGTCACGTAGGAGAGATCACACTCGCACAGCGTTTAGTTCAAGATACACCTGATAACTCCTTAACCCTATTTGACCGTTGTTATTTCTCTGCTGACTTATTAGTCAATTGGCAAAGCTCTGGAGTACAGCGACATTGGCTGACACCCGTAAAGTCAAAAATGCGTTACGAGGTGGTCGAAGAGTTTGCGAATAATGATTTGCTCATTGATATGCCAGTCTCTCCCCAAGCGAGAAAGAAAAACCCCGAGCTTCCCGAAACATGGCGTGCCCGTTTTATTGCTTATCAAGAGCCAAAAGGTGAAATAAAAGGCTTCGTCACCTCATTGGTTGATCCCGTTAAGTATCCGCTGGACAAGCTACTTAATATCTACTGGCAACGCTGGGAAATAGAAGAAGGATACGGTGAACTTAAGCAAACCCAGCTACAAAGCAAGGTGACGTTACGAAGCAAATTTGTTGAAGGTGTTAAGCAAGAATTGTGGGGAGTGCTTATCGCTTATAATCTGGTTCGTTTAGAAATGACAGCGATAGCAAAGGAAGCTAAAGTTGCGCCAACCCGTATCAGTTTTACCGCGGCAATAAGCTTGATAGATACACAATTAAGGTGGCTTGCTTTATCACCAGATGGAAAGCTGCCAGCGAAACTTAAGCAAATGCGAGCCGATATAAAACACTTTATCCTTCCAGATAAAAGAAAGCACCGAACGTATCCACGCTCAGTGCTCTATATACCTAGCCGTTATCCACTTAAATATAAACAGTAATGCTTATCCGAATAGCATTA
>NZ_PJCD01000016.1:0-1421 GCF_002836315.1 Shewanella sp. ALD9 | reverse complement strand
ATCGTTTTTACTAAAATTGGGCACCTAAATAACCTGCTAAGGCTGAATTCAACTCAAGGTGTTTTATGTTAACAACAGAACAGCAACAATCTATTTATCGCAGTGTCGGCATGCCTGTGGTTCAGGCCGCGATAGGTATCAACTTTGCCGGCAGGTATGCCAGCCTGCTGGCCCGTTTTCCCGAGCAGGCTGACCGTTTCAGTGATCAAGATAGGCTGCCGCTTGAGCGTAAAAAGGCCCTAGTCGATGGGCTAGGATTGCCGCTTCGCTATTACAAATCAGACGGTGGCTACTGGCGCTTGAATGAAAAAAAATACCCCCGTGAAGACATCAGCCTACAAGTGGAGATGATGCAGTGGGTAAAGTTCTCTTTCTCCATCAAGCCCGAGGGCTTGGATTACCGTGGTGGTTTTTATAAAAACATATATATTGCCCAGCGAATGCACGCCGGTGAGGTGTTAGACTTTCGTGAAGATTGGCTGAAACCCAATTCGCCTTGGTGTTACAGCGAGGCTGACTTTAGCATAGTGCTAACCGAATGCGCGGCACTGTTTAACGATTTAGTGGCCGAATTGCCGGCGGGCATCAGCGAAGGTTGGGGCCCTGATTAACCCCGCTGTGCGCAACCTACTGAACATTTAGGGCGTTAGCTTAAATTTAGCGCATTTTTTTGTTGGCCAAAAAAGTTAAGTTTAATCGTGATAGAGAAGCGCCGTGAATGACAGCAAGCGTAATTAATAACTGAAAATCGGAGAGCCATTATGGGTGTAGGCATGAGTTTCAGCGCCAAGCTGGAGTTAAATGAAGCACAAGAAACTGAGCTTGAAGCCATGACATTAAGGCATGAGCAAGCCACTAGCTTTCAATTTCAACTGCAAGAGTGCTGCGGGGAATCCTTAAGTTATGATTTGTTCGAGGGTGAATTTTCCGGCTATATCAAGTATCCGCTATCCCATGACCCATCGGATTGGAGTGACTTTGAAGGCATAGTGTTGGCCTGGCTGAGCGAAGTACGGCGCACCTTTGGTGGCGATGACTGGCAAGTTTATCGACAAGATGTTGAGCCGGTAGCCTGGATTGAAGCGTCGCAAAGCTACTACCACGATCCTTTGTAAGCCGCTCCTGTGGCGCAGTGAACTCAACGCTATGATGTTACGTTGTTTTCCCAGTTCAGATATCTTGAACGTGTGACTAATATTAAAGGCTTGGATTCAAATAGTAAGTGCATAACTTGAACAGGTAGAAAAAACGGTCAGCTGAATATATGCTAATCGCTTTTTCTCCGGCAAGAGATGCAACAATGAAAACATATAAACAACTGACCTATGAACAACGATGCCAGATTTATGCTTTAAGTAAAACAGATATTAGCCAAAATAAAATGGCCAAGTAACTGAATGTTAACCAATCAACCATTAGCA
>NZ_PJCD01000015.1:0-1481 GCF_002836315.1 Shewanella sp. ALD9 | reverse complement strand
GATATAGCGGGCTTTTTTGTGTCCAAAATTTGTATCGTGCCGCGAGTTATACCATTTACATTAAATATGTGATCTAATTGCTGGTCATTTCCTTACTTCAGTATCGATGAATAATCTCAATCTTGCAGCATTAGTTAAATCTGAGAAAACGCACGTAAACGTATGCGTTATCTCGCCTTACTTCATTTTACCGAAGGTCATTCTCGTACTGCTATAGCCAACACCCCAGGTCATGTGGCGTTAGATCGCATTGATGTTTGGTTTCAAGATGAAGCAAGATTTGGTCAGCAAAATACCACGACCCGCATTTGGGCAACGAAAGGAACCCGACCACGAGCGGTAAGGCAACAGCAGTTCGAATCAGCGTATTTATATGGTGCGGTGTGTCCTGCAACGGGCACGACAGAGGCTATTATTGCCCCGCATGCCAACAGTGAATATATGTGGGAGCATTTAACATTAATTTCAGAGGCTACCGAATCGGGTCGCCATGCTTTGGTCATCATGGATGGTGCAGGTTGGCATCAACAAGATCTGACTGAGGACTTTGATAACCTTAGTATCTTTAAGCTTCCGCCCTATTCGCCAGAACTCAACCCTATAGAACAAGTGTGGCAATGGCTTCGCCAGAATGAACTCGCAAATCGTTGCTTTAGTGGATATGACGATATTGTTGAGCAGTGTTCCATTGCATGGAATCGATTTATTGCAGAGCCGGAAAGGGTGATTCAACTATGTTCTAGACGGTGGACAAAATTGACCAATTAATTAATGTAAATGGTATTAATTCATCAATCTAGTTCACTCCTTAAAACATCAACACTGCAGGCCTTTGGGTTTTGTGCATATACGTCGTCTACAGATTCATTAAGCTACAATAGAAATCATACTTAGGTATCGATTTTTTTAACGTTTCCAAAGAAGAGTGCCATTACTGCATTTTGCTAGCAGTTATGTCTTTGGCCGATATTCTGTCCTATTTGATACTTTCATGGCTTTCATATTTGCTCAAATCAAATGGGGGATTTTGTCTTTCATAACAGGCAACTCACCAATGTCTCACATATAAATTTATTACCACAGCTAAATAGGTCCATTTTGTTCTAGGCCAGATATACGTTATAAAATCAGACCTGGTTTATCGCGCCAACATTACACTCTTGTTGTAACAAACTAGGCGTAACTGTAGGTTCATCATTGGCTATCTTGTAGTGATGTTTTCTCTATTGATTAGTTGGTTACCTTTTAATGATTATCGAGCTCCCTTCCTAAATAACAATAAACGTGAATATTCACATCGATAATACTGTCTAACTTTCATCCATCAATATCGGCAGATGCGGTTATTTGGTCCTTAGGTGCCACTTGCCGTTAATTGATGTCATGACGCAACTCTCTAGGGTTTATGTTGAATTGATAACGCTAAAGTGTGTCAGTACTCATTATTATTACCTCGATTATATGATTTGCCAAACATGATT